>CAJUAM010000032.1 GCA_910584615.1 uncultured Dorea sp. | reverse complement strand
GTCCTTTTTTTCGATTGACTGTCTTGCATATAATGCGTCGTACATTTTATCTACCTCCTAAAACGTAAGACGCATATCCACAAAACGATCATATCGTTTCCATGACTGTTTTGCAAGGGACTTACGCATATTTCTTAAAAATCTGATAGAGCCGTACCCCGATTTCCTGCCGGGTTTCCTGCTCTGATTTTTTTTGAAAGGCGGGGTAGATATTAGTAACTGTCAGCCTCATTTTGTCTTTGCGTATCTGGGTATCGGGTGTAGGAGAGTTATTTGTTTTTGACATAAACTTTCTCCTTTGACGGTTTCCCTAAATTTTATGAGAAGTGGCAAGTACACTATACGGGAATAGCGTAAACTTCCCCTCTACTACTTACTACGCACGGGAGGTAAAAAATGGCAAAGTTTCTGGGAAATTTTATAAAAAGTTTAGAATGGCGGAATAGCAAACATAGGGATTGAGTACTCAATCCCTATGTTTGCTATTCACATGTAAAGTGACTTATAGATTTTTTATTTGTTGGGAAATTCCCAAACCCTTATAGAAATATGAATACGGAAAACAAATACAGACAGTTAGAACGTGCGCAGGTAGTGTTTTAAGGGCATTCCAGGGCGTTTTGTAGTGCAATAAGGAAATCTCCGCTGAATTTATAGCCGACACCTAACACGGTTTTTATGTAGGTAGGGTTTTTGCTGTCCGGCTCTATCTTTTTCCGCAGGTTGCAAATCACATTTCCAACGCTCGAATGGCAGCTATCGCTATCCATGTTCCAGACGGCTTCAAATATCTGTGACCGTGTGAGGACAATGCCGGGATTGGAAGCAAGGAATACAAGGGTACTGTATTCAAGGCGGGTAAGGTTGACTTCCTCGCCGTCTTGAAGTACCCGGCGTTGGCTCTGCCTTATTTCCAGTCCCGGAAAAGATAACACGGAAACGGGGGCAATCTGCGTAGGTTCAAACTGTATATAATCAGTTATTGCCGATATGATTGTGTCTATTACTTTTTCTTCCTGTTCATTAAGTGTCAGCAATATCATTTTACCTATGATACCACCTCCCCCTTTTAGTATTTTATCTTAGAATGTGTTTATTGCAAGTTGTTTCAAAACATCTCCTATATCGTTACCGATACAAACAGATTGCTCTCTGATTTCTGTCGGGATATAGGCTTCTGATAAATTGATACATACATAAGCAGCATTGGGATTGTTATATGTCATCTGCCAAAACGGATATTTAATAATTCCCGGCGTATTGCCGCCAACGCCCAATTCCAGATATAAAATGTTTAATCCTTTATGACGGCGTATAAAGTCTTGATACCGCTTAGCCGCTGTATGCCAGCCGCTATCTTCAACAAAGGTGCTATCTGCCCTTAAATTCATTGACATAGGCGCACCGCATACGGGACAATGGGGAATTAGCCCAGACGGAATACGCATATTTTCCTGTTCTTCAACCATTTTTTTAACAATGGCTTCATTGTCATAGGTCTTATCGTGACAGGGCTCCCCGCATTGCCATAATCCATAATCGCCCTGTGTATAAAACAGCTTGTGTTTGTCAAAGCTCGCCTTTTGAAAGCAATGGTCTACATTAGTTGTCAGTACAAAATAATTTTTGTTCTTTACCAAATTGTATAAATCGCTATAAACGGATTTCGGCGCATTTTGGTAACGGTTGATAAAAATGTAACGGCTCCAATACGCCCAGTGTTCCTCTAATGTCTTGTATGGGTAAAAGCCTGCGGAATACATATCCTTAAAACCATATTTTTCTATAAAGTCCGCAAAATTATCTTCAAAGCGTTTCCCGGAATAAGTAAATCCGGCAGAAGTAGACAGTCCTGCACCTGCGCCGATTACAACAGCGTCAGCATTTTCGATTTTCTTTTTCACTTTTTCTATGGAACGCCTTACCTGCGTATGATCCCAATAACTGCTTATAGATTTTGTAGTCGCTGTCTTTGAATACATTAAAAACCACCTCCAGACTGTTTTGATTTTCCTTTTGATAGTCCTGTACCGTCTGTATTGCTATTTCGGCAGCTTTTTCATTGGGAAAATGAAACTCTCCCGTAGAGATACAGCAAAAAGCGACACTTTTCAAATGATAGGCTGCTGCAAGTTCCAGACAGGAACGGTAACAGTCTGATAACAGGTTTTGGTCTTTGACGGTAACTGCCCCGTGGATAATCGGACCGACAGTGTGAAGAACGTAACGGCATGGAAGATTATAGGCTTTTGTGATTTTTGCTTTTCCCGTAGGTTCTTCTGTTTTTTGCTTTTCCATGATACGGGAACATTCCAGACGAAGCCCTACGCCTGCGGCAGAATGTATCGCATTGTCTATACACCCGTGACAGGGAACGAAACAGCCTAACATGGCACTGTTAGCCGCATTTACGATAGCGTCTGCGGACAGACGGGTAATATCGCCCTGCCATAAATAAATTCCCGGCCCGGCCAATGGAATATCTGATAATGAAATAATACCTTTTTTCGTACATTCTTCCTGTAAATATGCGTCCTGCACTTCCAAAAATTCTTTTGAAACTGTTTTTGGCGGTCGAATGTTCATAAGGGAACGTAACAGACGTTTCCTTGCTGTGTCCTGTGCAGGAATATCTATTGATTTTAATTCGTTATTTTCACTTTGAAGATAGTTTATCAGAAAAGTAAGCCTTTCTGTCTGTGTCATAACGTCCTCCTTTCTACCGCCTGCAAGGGGCATATTTCTTTACATTTTCCACAATGCAGACAATGTTCCTGTTTTATTTTTGCGTGACAGGCGGAAATATCAATGCAGTTTTGCGGGCAGGAATTAGCGCAGAGATTACAGCCGTTGCATTTATCGGTAACAAAAAATAGGACGCATGGTTTCCCATTCCACCGAATGAAAATTGTTCCCGAAAAATAGGTTTGCGGATTAAATCAAAATACTCCCCGCTTTCTTTGTAGATTTGGAATACCGTCAATGCGGTACGGCTTTCCCTGTTCGGGTAAATGACTTCCATGTAAGGATTTTTTTCAAATATTTCTGATAACCGCTGCTGACCGATTTCCCGCACTTCCCCACGCAGGGTAATAGATTTACTGGATAAAGTGTCATCCCCTTTCATTCCTGTAATCGAAATAAAAGGCTGATTTTTGAGCCGTTCATAAAAGGCTTTTCCTTTGGCTGTCAGAAAATATAGTCCGTCTTTATCTGATAACATAATATCAATCACGCAAGTGACCGGGAAATGGTTCTATCATCTGCAAATACTTTTCTGCACTCATATTTCCTCCTGTAAGAAGTCCCCCTGCCTTTGGGGGCAGAGAGCGCGGGCATTTGACAAAATGATTGACCTGTTTATTCTGCTACAACTGAAATTCTCTGCTGAACATGGTTTCCATTTAACGCTTCATCAACCATAGCAACCGCATAGTCGGCATAGCTGATTACGCTTTCTCCCTTAGAGTTTAAGGTCAGTTCTTCGCCGCCCAAAATGTATTTCCCGGTCTTTGCTCCGTCTGCCTGAAAATCTCCGGCGGGGCTGATATACGTCCATTTTACATCAGTTCTGGTTCGGAGTTCGTCAAGAGCCTTGCCCATGTTAGAAGCAAGCGGCTTGAATATTTCCGGGAAGTCTGCCCCGTCCATGACCTGTACGGTATGCTCCGGGTTTACATACAGGCTGCCTGCGCCGCCCACAACAAGAAGTCTTGTTTCCTTGCCGCTTACAAGGTCGCAAAGATGTTTCAGAGAAGTGCTGTGCTGCGGCAGGGTTTCCGGCGTCCATGCCCCGAAAGCGTCAACCACAACATCAAAACCTTCCAAATCGGCTGCGTTTAAATCAAACAGGTCTTTTTGAATGACCTTTTTTGCTGCGGACTGGTTCTCGCCACGGACAACGGCGGTAACGTCTGCCCCTCTTGCGATAGCTTCCTCAACAATTAACTTTCCCTCTTTGCCATTTGCACAAATAACTGCGATTTTCATAGTTTTGTCCTCCTAAATTTGATTTTGTTTTTTGCGGCTTGTTTTTTTTCGCTTGCAAGATTATAATATATCCGTAGAGTGAAAACGTAAAGTAAGCACTTTATTGTGCCATAGTTACCAAAAAGAAACTATTGTGAAGAAATGAGGGTTTTCATGGAAAAAAATTTACCTGCCTGCCCGGTAGAAACAACTTTAATGCTTATCAGTGACCGTTGGAAAGTGCTGATTATCCGTGATTTATTAGACGGTACAAAACGATTTGGAGAAATAAAAAAATCTGTTGGGAATGTATCTCAAAAAGTATTAACTGCTAATTTGCGCTCAATGGAAGATAGCGGGCTGCTTACCCGAAAAGTATATCCAGAAGTACCGCCACGGGTAGAATATACTTTAACGGAAACAGGATATAGCTTAAAACCTATTTTAGACGCTATGGTGGCATGGGGGACAGAATATAAGCAAAAAAACGGCTGAAACTAAAAATACCGGGGAATGGCACTGTATAAGCTGCCATTCCCCGGCGTTCCATTACTCCATATCTTCAGCAAGCAAAAAGGCAAGCCCGACAAACTCTTTTTTATGCTTTTCCCAGACTATCAACGCCAAACAGCCAAGTCAAGGACGTAAACGCCGCTAAAGCGGTAAATCCTTGACTTGGCTGTTTGCCATTGATAAAGGGTAATTAAGGCATAAATGAATATCTGTGTTGTATCAACCTCATTTCTTTTCTATTCCCTTCATGCGATAGGGATAATCCAATTAAAAATCAAAAAGACCCATGCAGGGTAAAATTCCATTCCGGGGGCAAGGATAGCATTTGACAGAGCAATCCTTTTGCCCGCAGGGATAACAGGTGGTTGCGTAAGTGTATGTTTGGCATAATTGTATAATCTTTGATTTTTTCTACTCTGAATACTGGCATTATAGGCTCGTCCTTTCTTTTTATGTGAAAGCCGAAGTCCACAGCTTTGAGGGGCGTGTGGATATGCGTCTTAGTGATTGTATTTTTTGTGGTTTCATTTACTGCAATCTTCCCGGTTTGTTTCACCAAATCTCTGATAATGTACAATCTCGCGTGCCCGAAGGAACTTAATCGGATCGCAGATTTCCGGGTCTTTTACGAGACGCAGGATATTATCATAGGTGGTGCGTGCCTTTTGCTCTGCCGCCATATCTTCATGCAAATCTGTAATCGGATCTCCTTTGGATTGGAAATAGGTTGCCGTCCAAGGGGTGCCGCCCGCAGACTGCGGCCAGAGAGCCAGCGTATGATCCACATAATATTTGTCAAAGCCCGATTTTTCTATCTGTTCCGGAGTAAGATCCCGTGTGAGCTGGTGGACGATCGCACAAATAATTTCCATATGGGCCAGTTCTTCTGTACCTACAGACGCGGCGGTAATGTTCCACTTACTGTATTTTGGGACGAGCATGATACAGTGGGATTTCCGATAAATAGCTTTTCGACATTTGAGAGGATAAAGAAGTATGATGGAAATGAGGATGCGGGAAATGTCGGGAAGCTTTATTCTATTGAAATTATAGGCACAGAGAGAGGGATAAATATCCATAGTGTCGTTTTAATAAGATTTGATTTTTTGTAGTAAAGTACCCATTCAATGGATTCAAAAGCGTTCACTTTACTATTATTGACTTAGTACTGAAAAATAAATATAATACAGTAAAGTGTTCAAATAATGATTTGATATGGGGAGTTAAGCAGAGGTGAAGAAATGTTTCGGGAAAAGGACATTGAAACTTTGAGAAAACTGTTTTGCCAGTACAATTATGTTATGACTACTGCTGAACTTACTGTTTCTAAGCTATATTATGCAGATATAAAGCTACTTCTGGAGGAGGTCTTGATAGAAAAAATTAAGAGAGGTTACTATTACTGGATAGAAGATTACGGAGAAAGTGAAATTGTGATCATCAATCGATTGTTCCTCGATGTAGTGCTTTGTATGGAAACAGCCCTTTTCTATTACAAATATAGTGATAGGACTCCCGCGGAATGGAATTTTGCCATAGATAAAAATGTATCAAAACGGCGAACGAAAATTGATTATCCATTTATCAAAGCATACCGTGTAGAATCTACTCTGGTTACGCTCGGTGAAGCAGAGGGGGAAATAGACTTTTACAAGGTTCGTATTTATGACCGTGACCGCACCATTTGTGATGTGCTGCGGAATATGAATAAAATGGATAAAGAGATTTTTAACAAGGCAGTTCAGGGTTATGTAAAAGACCCGAAAAAGAATATACCGAACTTTATGGAATATGCGAAAATACTGCGAGTGCAAAAGTGGGTGAAAGATTTGATGGGGGTGTGGTTGTAAAGGTAGATATAGTGATATTTAATTTTTCAATAATATGTTGGTAAAGTTTCAATATAAAATTATTCAAAAATGGGTGTTATACTTTCTAAAAACGACAACATAATCAATGTAAAAGTCAAGTTCAGCGAGAGTGAGAGCAAAGTAGTGCTCAATAATATTGTCAGAAGAATTGAAAGAGTGATTTATCCATAAGACGAGGTTGGACTTACTGATGAATGATACTCAAGATGTAGTAGAGGAATTGAAGCAGTTGAGAAAACATTTAACGGTGTAAAAGGTTGAAACGATAAGAGAGGCTTTGACGCGTTATCAAATGATAAATCAGTAGAGTTATTTGTTACAGCATGATTTGGAGGTCTACAATGAAGATAAGAGAAGACTTTTTTGTGAAGTACGGAATTATGAATTCTGAGATAATAGATTTAAAAGATTTCAACATTATAATTGGTAAAAATGGTGCTGGAAAAACAAGATTGTTAAAGGCATTAAGGGATGGATTATCGTATGGGAATATGTCTATTATTTACGCATATTTTCCTGATATGCATGCAAATTTTGGAATGGGTATTTCTGAAGAAGAATATGAAATACCTTTATATGAGATGATTTTTGAGGGTGAAAGTATAGAGTTAGGTAATTTTATTCAGTATATTGAACAACATGGTTACGATTTTTTAATAGAATTGTTAAGAGATATTGATAAATATTCTCGATATAAGAAAAGTGTTAGAAAAGAACGTGCTGAAAGGATACGAGATGATTTAAATGTATTATTAGAAATTTTAATAGGCAGACACTTGAAGTTTGAGTCTGAGATAATTGTAAAATCAAGTATTTATGAAAGTGAAAAGAATTTGAAAGATGATTTAAAACAGATGTCACCAGGAGAGTTAGCGTTATTTTATTTATGTATTCTTCTGATTATTATTAAATACAATAAAGATGATTCTAAAAAGCTAGTCGTATTATTAGACGAGCCAGAGTTACATCTCCATCCTAAAGCTTTAATAAGTTTTATAGACTATTTAAAGAGCGAGGAAGCAGTTGAGATGTGTTGTATTGCAACACACTCTATATTTTTAATTCCGTTATTTGATTTTTATGAAATAATACATATTGAAAGAGGGGTAGTACAAACATATAATAGTAAATTATATAATGATATTTTTGAAAATATAGTTGGGAAAAATGAATTATTAAATGATTTTCTGATTTCTAGGGATACATGGAAATATTATCAGTTTATAGCAGAATGTTTTTATTTACCTACGATAGTTGAAAAAGTAAGCGTTAAAGATGAACAATTTTTAAAATTTTTGAGTTATATTAAGTCATTAGGAAAATCAAAAAAGAATATTACCATTCTAGATTATGGTGCTGGAGGAGGACGGTTGGGAAAAACAATAAATTATATGGGAGAATCGGAAAACTATATAAGAAGAAAAATAAAGTATTTTTACTATGATAGATATCATGAGAAACCTGCAGACTTGGAGTGCGAGGCGTTTAGAAGCATTGACGAAATTCAAGTACAAAATAGAAAATTTAATTGTGTTATTTTAATGAACGTTTTGCATGAAATTGATATAAAGGAGTGGAAAAAAACTTTTTCTGATATATACACTATTTTGGAGGATAACGGATATCTATTAATATTTGAAGTTGTTACCTTGTTACATGGGGAACAACCATATGGTGATAATGGTTATATTTTATTAGGAGAAGAACAGATTAGAAAATTGTTTATGGAATCAAATATAAATATGGTCAGTTTGAAAGATAATGATAAAACACGTATGTTTATTATTCCTAAAACTTTGGTGATGTTTGTTACAGAAAACTCTATTCTAAAAGCACTTAAATCACTTAAGGAGAGTTTATTTAATGAACTAAGGGAATATTATTTGCTTAGAAAAGGCATTGCTCATAGGAAGGAGAAAGTCTCTCAAAAAGTTATTAAAGATTATGGTTTTTTATCTCAGCATTATCTTAATAGTGTTTTTGCAATTGAATCGCTATATCCAAAGGGAAAGATTACTGAAGATAAGAAATCAATTGCAATTGCAATTGATGTAGACGCTCTAATGTTAGAAATTGGAAAATATTCAAGTTCAGATACACTAGATACTTTACGAAGAAAATTATTGGAATTTAAGACGGATGACGATAAGAAAATAATTAAAGACTATTTGATAAAAGGAAATTATCAACAAAGGAAAAGTGCACGTTATTACTTGTATAATGTGAATAATTAATGATTTTGAGATTAAAATTAAGTGGCTAAAATCAGGAGCATTCATTAGTTTTTTGAGATAATCATTTGATTTGTTTATAAATATAAATGAAAAAGCGGCAGTTTCTCGGACTGGGGAAATTACAATACTTGATAAGGATACAAATCGAAAAAAGGATTAGCCCTCTCGTTATATGGTACAATCATTCGCTCATACATTGAGAATGAGGGAGGTGTTGCCTGTTGAAGCATAGAGAATTTATTTATGCCGGCGAGCTTGTTCCGGAATTGAATGAGCGGGAATACGCAGCATTTCTTATGAATTTTCAGAGAGCGATCCTTATATCACTAAAAAAACGGAATCTGTTGACCGCATCACAGCAAGAACGTTGTGTACTTGAACTAGAAAAACAATATCGTTTAAATCAGGAAAAAAGGCGTCAAGTATAATTGCCTGACGCTTTTACATAACCAGATGTGAGGTTTAGAAGTCAAAGAAGGGAGATATTTTCTGTTGATAAATAAATATGAGGCCCTGAATCAAGAAAGAAAAATGCGGCAAGAAAAGAGAAAAGTTGCCGCCTACTGCCGTGTATCTACAGACAATGAAGACCAGGCGAATTCTTTTGAAAGCCAGCGCAGATTTTTTAAGCAGTATATTGAACGCAATCCCGATTGGGAGCTTTACAAAATATTTGCAGATGAAGGCATCTCCGGCACGAATACGAAGAGACGGAAGGAATTTAACCGCATGATCGCGTGCGCCAGCAGTGGCGAATTCGACTTGATCATTACAAAAGAGATCTCCCGTTTTGCGAGAAATACTCTTGACAGTATTTACTACACCCGTGATCTTAAAAAACATGGGGTGGGTGTTATCTTTCTGAATGATAATATCAATACTTTAGATGGCGATGCGGAGCTTCGGCTTGCCATTATGTCCTCGATTGCGCAGGAGGAAAGCCGTAAGACTTCCGAACGCGTCAAATGGGGGCAGAGGCGCCGGATGGAAGAGGGCGTGGTATTCGGAAGGGATATGCTGGGCTATGATGTCCGCGGCGGCAAGATGTATATCAACGAGGAGGGAGCACAGATCGTCCGCCTTATTTTCCATAAATTTGTCAATGAGAAGAAAGGCTCCCATGTCATTGCCCGGGAACTTCGTGAGGCAGGGGTGCGGCCGGCAGGCCGTGTGAAAAAGTGGCACAATACAGTGATCTTGCGCATTATCCGCAATGAAAAATATTGCGGTGATCTGGTACAGAAGAAAACCTATACTCCTGATTTTCTTTCCCATGAAAAGAAAGTAAACCTCGGGCAGGAGGAATTTATCATTATCAAAGACCATCACGAGCCTATTATACCCCGTGCAGTGTTCGATGAGGCAAACCGCATTTTAGAGGAGCGCTCTTTGTCTCAGGAGGGAAGGGCAAAATACAGCAATCGTTATCTTTTTTCCGGGAAGATCAGATGCGGATTCTGCGGATCAAGCTATGTGGCAAGATATAAGACAAGAAAAAACGGAAGCGGCTACAAAGCTTGGCGCTGCAATGAGGCAGCGAAGCATGGAAGGCTTCATGTTGATAAGGAGGGGAATCAGATCGGATGCAAAGGCAGCACAATCCGCAACGAAGATGTGATCCATATCATGTGCCTTGTCACCAGGAGCCTGCAATATAATAAGGAAAAGATTGCAAATCATCTGCTTTCAGTTATTAAGCCGATTATTGCTGCGGATATGGCGGGTATGGATGCCGACAAGTTAAGATCCCGGATCAAAGATGCTGAGGACAGGCAGACGAGACTGATTGATATTTATATGTCCGGAGATATAGACAAAGAAGAATTTTCTGCGGCGCGGTCTAAGTGCGAGGCTGAGATCAGAGGGCTTCAATCTGTCCTTGACAGTATTGATGAGCAGCAGACAATGACAGGACAGCACAAGATCGTACGTGAGATTGAAAAAGCCGTCCATGAGCTTATCGCTGGTGTTGAGTATGAAGACGAGTTTTATAAGCAGATTCTAGATAAAATAGTTGTCAGCAGCCAGGGTGATATTGATGTTTATTTGAATATGCTCCCTGTCAAATGGAGCTATACAGCCGTAGAAACATCAAAAAGACGTTAGACTTTACTGGAATCCCGGCATTGGCTGCGATAAGCCATGGGACTCATTCCCTGGATCCTGCGGAAACTCTGGGAAAAATAGCTGGGAGAGGAAAAGCCCAGCATGACAGAGATCTGAGAGAGGGACATACGGGTTTCTGCCAGAAGGTACAGACTCTCTTGGATCCGGCAGGACAGCAGGTAATTGATAGGCGAAGTGCCGTATTCCCGGCTGAAAACATGGACCAGGTAGTACTTGCTTACATGGGCTACAGAAGCCAGGTCATCCAGAGTCAGGCTCTCTTTGAAATGATTTTCGATATAACGGCGCACTATAGCACATTCCTTGCTGGATTTATGGACGGACGGCACGAAGGTGACGGTAAACTGGCTGCGCCGCATGAGCAGGAGCAGTACCACCTCCAGCAAATCCTGACAGATAGTACTGTAGCCGGGAAGCTTATTTTCAATTTCTTTTAAAAGGCGGCGCAGATAGAACAAGATCTGGTCTCCGTCGGTCTGGAAATGGATAATGGAATATCCGTCCCCTCCGTCATCTCCGGAAATGGCCTCCAGTCCGTCTACGCCCATAACAATGTACTCCAGGGGCTTGTCTTCGGAACTGATTTCCGTGTGCTCTGTGCTGGGATTGACGATGATCACGTCATTGCGGCCGATAGGTACAGTCTTATCTGTGAGACTTAAGAAACCGGAACCTCCTGTGACGAAGAACATTTCGGCACATGGATGGGTGTGGAGGATGGAATGCCACTCGGGGCTGTAGCGGGTGACGCTGACATAGAGAAGCTTGGTGACGGAGCGGTCTACCGGGGTAACTGTCAGAGGATCAAGGACATAGTGGCTGGTACTCATAAAAACGGCCTCCTTTGGCGGGGCGGATGTCTAATGCTGCCCCTGAGATATCATGTGAATAGTATAAAAAGAGCAATAAAAATAAAGTGACAGACAATATGTATAAAAAAATATTTTGATATATGTCCTGCATAATGATTTTATTATAATATTCAATTGTAAAAATGGCAAGAGCAAGCTCCTGATATACAAAAAATACGTGGAGTCTATCAAAAATAAGAAAATAGAAGAAGAAAAGATTCCGTCAACCTGTATAGACGCATAGGAAAATATAAGGATTTTTTCGCAAAAATATCCAAAACGAGCAAGATATATAAAAAAGTAAGCAATATAGGTGTTGGAAAAAACAGGTATGGTTGTTATACTTAATGCGAATAGTTAAGAAGGTCACAAGAACCTGAGAAACACAAATTTATAACAGGAGGTAGAAGAATTATGAAAAAGATACTCAGTATCCTTTTAGTGTCTGCACTGACCGTGTCTATGTTTGCCGGGTGCGGCAAGAAAGAGGAAGCGCCCGCTGAGGGAGAGTCCTCAGGAGATTCCAAAGAAGGAGGCATTACTGTAGCCGCCATCGAGACTGCTTACGGCAGCAAGATGTGGGAGGATGTATGCGCAGCTTTTACGGAAGAGACAGGGATTAAGGTAGAACTGGTCACAGATAAGAATCTGGAAGATGTGATCGGACCATCTATGCAGGCAGGAGATTATCCGGATGTGATCCATCTGGCAACCGGCCGTGAGAAGGCTCTCACAGAGACTTTTATCAAGGATCAGAACATTGTGGATATCACGGATGTTCTGTCTATGACAGTGCCGGGCGAGTCTGAAAAAGTGGGCGATAAGATTGCCGGCGGCTTTACTGAGACAAGCCTGACCAATCCTTACGGAGACGGCAAGACATATCTTGCTCCTATGTTCTATTCCCCTTGCGGACTGTTTTATAATGCAGGACTGATGAAGGAGAAAGGCTGGGAGATGCCAGCTACATGGGATGAGATGTGGGAACTGGGAGATAAGGCTAAAGCGGAAGGTATCTCTTTGTTTACTTATCCTACAACTGGTTATTTCGACGCATTTTTCTATGCGCTGATGTATTCTGTAGGCGGTCCTGAGTTCTTTGACAAAGCCACCAATTATGAAGAGGGCATCTGGGATTCCGAGGAAGCAAAGACTTGCTTTGATATCGTATCAAAACTGGCCAGCTATACAGAGCCTACCACACCTTCCCAGGCAAATGACCAGGATTTCACAAAGAACCAGCAGCTTGTGCTTGATAACAAGGCTCTGTTCATGCCGAATGGTACATGGATCGTAGGCGAGATGGCAGAGGCTCCGAGAGCGGATGGTTTTGAGTGGGGCATGACAGCTCTTCCGGCAGTAAAAGAGGGCGGAGACAGCTACAGCTATACATGGTTCGAGCAGGCATGGATCCCAGGCGGCGCGAAGAATCAGGATGATGCGAAGCAGTTTATCGCATTCTTGTACAGCGACAAAGCATGTGAACTTTTCGCGGGCGCTGTAAACGCGGAAGGCGAGCCGGCACCGGCTATTCAGCCTGTACTTGGTATTGCTGACACATTAGAAGGCGACAATCAGATGTTCTATGGTATCTATGACAATGGTGCGAAGGCTGCTATGGGTAATTTTGCCGCATATGACAGCGGAGTTGTAGGAGTCAGCAACCGTGAGGTATGGTTCGATCCGGTCAACTCTCTTGTATCCGGTAATATCACCGAAGAAGAGTGGATTGATGGAATCAAGAAGAACAATGACCAGATGCGCGAGAATCTGATCAAGTAGTAAAAAGTGAATGAAAGAATGGCGGTGGCAGGCTGTTCACCGCCGTTTTTTTAACAAGAAACAGAAAGATCCCAAAGGGGGAAAGGAGTTCTGACCTATGAAGAAAGGTTCAGGCCGCAGCAGATTTGTATTTTTATGCGCGGCGCCCGCAGTGCTGCTGTTTATGGTTTTTATGATCATTCCTACCATAAATGTATTTCGGATGTCGCTGTTTCGGCGCAGCGCTTATTCCGTTAATGAGGAGTTTGTAGGGATAGAGAATTTTGCGCGTCTTATGAGCGATGAGAATTTTATCCGCTCTATGCAGAACACGATCCTTCTGATCGTGGTGGTGACTATCGTCACATTTGCTTTTGCGCTTGTGTTCGCAGCGATCCTGACCAGAGAGGAGATTAAGGGGCAGAATTTTTTCCGGATTATCTTTTATATCCCGAATATTTTGTCTGTAGTAGTAATTTCAGCTATTTTCAGCGCTATTTATGATACCAATAACGGTATGCTGAACAGCCTGCTGTCCCTGCTTTCAGGGAAGACGGTGGCAATTTTGTGGAAGGGAGAGACTGTAGTCATGACCAGCCTTATTGTTGCCATGATCTGGCAGGCCATCGGTTATTATATGGTCATGTATATGGCGTCCATGGCCAGTGTTCCCCAGAGTCTGTATGAGAGTGCGGGATTAGACGGGGCGGGCCGGATCACACAGTTCTTCCAGATTACGCTGCCGTTAATATGGACGAATATCCGTACTACGCTGACATTTTTTATCATCAGTACTATCAACATGGCGTTCCTTTTTGTAAAAGCTATGACTTCCGGCGGGCCAAACGGTGCCTCCGAGGTGGCGCTGTCCTATATGTACAAGCAGGCTTACACGAACTCTTCCTATGGCTACGGAATGGCTATAGGCGCGCTGGTCTTCCTGTTTTCCTTTGGATTATCGGCGCTTGTGAATATGGTTACCAGGCGTGAACCGCTGGAATTTTAAGGAGGATAGTCAATGGAACAGACGAAAAAAACATCAGCCGAACGGCTGTATAAAGTATTTATCTATGTGGCGCTGATTACCCTTGCAATCTCCATCTTTGTGCCGGTGGCCTGGGTGTTTATGGCGTCTGTCAAGGAGAATAGTGAGTTTTATGGAAATCCGTGGGCAATGCCCGCCGGATTCTATATCCAGAATTTTGCCGATGCCTGGGGAAAGGCCAGGATGGGCGAATACATGCTGAATTCTGTACTGGTTACGGCGCTGGCCCTGCTGATATTGCTTGTAGTGGCTCTTCCGGCGGCTTACGTGCTGTCCCGTTTTGAATTCAGGGGACGGAAATTTTTAAATGCGATTTTTATGGGAGGCCTTTTTATCAATGTAAATTATATTGTAGTGCCTATCTTTCTCATGCTGGTGGACGGCGACAAATTTTTGCAGGAAATCGCAGGGAGCGGTTTTCTGCTCAACAATATTTTTGTGCTGTCTTTAGTCTATGCGTCTACGGCGCTGCCCTTTACTATTTATCTTTTGTCAGGGTATTTTTCCACTCTGGCTCATGATTATGAAGAGGCGGCCTATATTGACGGGGCCGGTTATGGAAAGACTATGATAGGGATTATTTTCCCTATGGCACAGCCTTCCATCATTACCGTGATCTTGTTCAATTTCCTGTCTTTCTGGAATGAGTACATCATTGCCATGACGCTGCTGTCGGATCCAAAAGGCGGAAAGACTCTGCCGGTGGGGCTCATGCAGCTAACTCAGGCACAGCAGTCGGCGGCTCAGTACGGCCAGCTTTACGCAGGCCTTGTACTTGTTATGCTGCCCACCCTGATTCTTTACATATGTGTACAGAGAAAGCTGACGCAGGGTATGACACTGGGCGGACTGAAAGGGTAAGGTGAGAGTATGAGATTTTGGAAAGAGCACGGGAATTTAAGAATTATTATTATGACAGTATTCTTTGCGGCAGGACTGGCAATGGTGATCGGAGGATGGAAGATGACGGGAAAGATGACGGGGCTTGGGATTATGATCTTAGGACTGGTGCTTCTTTTGTCGGCGCTTATGATTTACAATAAGCCGTTTGAAGATCCGAAGCGCTAGAAATAACGCAAAGGAACAGGTTTTATCACTATAAAAAGAGAGAGGATTACCGAGGTATAGCAGATGAGCGAGCAGATTGAGAAGAGTGGACGGGTTACGATTCCCACCGATGTGGATGTGGTTCCGGAGACATTGGAATTATTAAAACGCTGGGGAGCGGACGCCATCCGTGATTGTGACGGCACAGATTATCCAAAGGCTCTGAAAGAGGTGGATGCAAAGGTATATTCTACCTATTACACCACCAGAAAGGACAATGCCTGGGCTAAGGCAAACCCGGATGAGGTGCAGCAGTGTTATATTATGACCGGCTTTTATACAGCTGGGGAAGAGTCTCTTCGTATTCCGCTGATGAACGGTATCAGCCGGGAGCTTCTTAAGGTCAATACGAGGGATGATATCAAACGCTGGTGGGAGGTCATGGATCGGACAGAAGGCTGTCCGGTGGATCCGGATTCTTGGGAATATGTTCTGGAGGAGGAATGTGTCATACTGCCGGCTCCGAAAGCCTGGCATGAGTATACAGTCAGTTTTCTGGCGTATCTGATCTGGGACCCGGTGCATATGTACAATGCGGTCGTGAATGACTGGAAAGATTTTGAGCATCAGATTACCTTTGATGTGCGCCAGCCAAAGACAAGGGCATATACGATGGAGAGGCTGCGTCGGTTTGTTAAGGAGCACCCGTATGTGGATGTGATCCGTTACACGACTTTTTTCCATCAGTTTACTCTTATATTTGATGAGATGAAGCGGGAGAAATATGTGGACTGGTACGGCTATTCGGCATCCGTGTCGCCTTATATACTGGAGCAGTTTGAGAGGGAGGCAGGGTATCGGTTCCGGCCGGAATTTATCATTGACCAGGGCTACTATAATAACCAGTACCGGGTGCCTGGCCAGGAGTATAAGGATTTTATGGCATTCCAGCGCCGGGAGGTGGCGGCTCTTGCAAAGGAGATCGTAGAGCTGACCCATACCCTTGGGAAAGAAGCCATGATGTTTTTGGGGGATCACTGGATCGGCACGGAGCCTTTTATGGAGGAGTTCGCATCTATCGGACTGGACGCGGTAGTAGGCTCTGTAGGAAACGGATCTACTCTGCGACTCATTGCGGATATTCCGGGAGTGCGTTACACGGAAGGGAGGTTCCTGCCGTATTTCTTTCCGGATACTTTTCACGATGGGGGAGATCCGGTGAAAGAAGCCAGGGAGAACTGGGTGACGGCCCGCCGCGCCATTTTGAGAAAGCCCATCGACCGTATCGGCTATGGAGGGTATCTGAAACTTGCCTGTCAGTTCCCGGAGTTTGTAGATTATGTAGAGAGTGTGTGCCGGGAATTTAGGGAGCTCTATGACAATATACGGGGGACAGAAGCCTTCTGCCATAAGAGGGTGGCTGTGCTGAACTGCTGGGGGGCTATGCGTTCTTGGGGGTGCCACATGGTGCATCATGCGCTGTATCAGAAGCAGAATTACAGCTATGCCGGAGTTATCGAGGCTTTGTCGGGAGCGCCTTTTGCTGTGTCGTTCCTGTCCTTTGATCAGATTCGTGAGAATCCCCGGATCTTAGAAGGGATCGATGTGCTGATTAATGTAGGAGACGGAGATACGGCCCATACGGGAGGAGCGGTTTGGGAAGATGCGCAGGTGTCCTCAGCAATCCGGGGATTTATCTTCCGGGGCGGCGGATTCATCGGCGTAGGAGAGCCTTCGGGACATGCGTATCAGGGCCGGTATCTGCAGCTGGCTTCGGCTCTGGGGGTAGAGAAGGAGACCGGCTTCACTTTAGGGTATGACAAGTATAACTGGAAAGAGCATCGGGAGCACTTTATACTGGAGGACTGTCAGGGAGAGGTTGACTTCGGTGAGGGGAAGAAGAGTGTGTATGCGCTGGAGGGAGCTAAGATTCTGGTGCAGCGGGAAAAAGAGGTGCAGATGGCTGTGAACGAATACGGTGAAGGCCGTTGTGTTTATATTTCTGGTCTTCCCTACAGTTTTATTAACAGCCGGATACTGTACCGGGCCATTCTGTGGAGCAGCCGTAGCGAAGGAGATTTGTGCCGGTGGTTTTCAAGCAACTGGAATGTAGATGTCCATGCTTATGTGAAGAATGGGAAGTACTGTGTGGTAAACAACACTTATGAGCCACAGGAAACGGTTGTGTACAAGGGGAACAAAGAAAGTTTCAGGCTTTCCCTTGGGGCAAATGAGATTAAATGGTATGAGATATAACCGCAATAAGATTTTGGAGGCTGTTGAAATGGAACATTTCAGCAGCCTCTCTACCTATATCTGTTAAGATGCCGGTTACTTCATTATATGGCATGGTATACCGCTGTGACAGATACCGCATAGAAGCGGCCAGTTCCCCGTCAGGTCCGCCGAACTGACTGATGATGACCTGGGCGATCTTAGGATTTGTCTGTGTGATATTCACCGGATACTGCAGTCTTTTTTCATAATTCCACATAAACTAGCATCCTCCTTTCTGCCACGGCCACGGCTCATGTGTCCATGTCCAGTGGTCTTCGCACAAACTGGCGGTATCAAGGGTTAAAGGACCGTAATATTTTGCGTATTCCTTTAATGCCTGCACACGCTGTTTTTTGAATTCCTCAAAGTACTCCAGAGCTTCCATATTACATGGATGTGTGTCTAAAAATAGTTTTACGTCATCTACGGCAAAGCTTACAATGTTGATCCATTCCAGTAATTCGCTTCGGCAAGGTCTCTGTTCGTTCATTTGCAGCATCCTCCTATCCCTCGAAATGGTTTGTCAAGCTCTTCAAAGATAGTACCGCGGCAAAAGCCTTTGTCGGCCTCATAAAGAGAGCACCATTCCTGCCATGGAACATAAGCCATTGCAAGAGGCATTCCCCGCAGCTCATCATAGCCGGCTTTGTCATTACAGCATACAGGAGCCGGTGCCTTTTCATGGCAGGGGGCTTCTGAGGGAGTCTGGCAGGGAGCCTGCTTAGGTGCGGCAGATCCGCGGCAGTTTCCTCGCCGCATGTTCATATAGTCAGGTGACTGATAACGGAAATTCGGCATATATAATTCTCCTTCCATAAACGTTTGCAATATTATTGTATGAGAATATGACAAAAGGTGTGCGCAGGAGTTAACGAGGGGAAATAAAAGTCAAGGTTGTTTTTAGTCCTAAGTCCAAGTATAATAGTAACGATTGGAGTGTAAATAATATGGCAGATAGAAAAAAAAGGGAGAAAAAAAATAAAAGACCCCAAAGGATCAGGTATTATGATTATAGTCTGGTAGCGATACTGATTTTTCTGGTGTGTTTTGGACTGGTCATGCTTTACAGTACGAGTGCATACAGTGCGCTGGTGAGTTACGGCGACAGTATGTACTATTTTAAGAGGCAGCTCATATTCTGTATGGCGGGATTTACAGGAGTGTATATCATTTCAAAGATAGATTACCGCTGGTATACAAAGATTGCGAAGCGGCTGTATTTTGTGTCTATTTTTCTGATGGCTCTTGTACAGACACCCCTTGGCAAAGAAGTAAATGGTGCCAGGCGATGGATCAGACTTCCGGCAGGGCAGCAGTTCCAGCCGGCAGAGCTGGCTAAAATCGCGGTGATACTTTTTATCCCTCTTTTGATCTGCAGGATAGGGAAGCAGATCGCGACACTTGACGGAGTGATCAAGATACTGGTATGGGGAGGGATCTCGGCGGCATGTGTTTATCTTCTGACAGATAACCTCAGCACAGCGATCATTGTTATGGGTATTTCCTGTGTTATGGTGTTTGTGGTACATCCAAAGACGGCTCCTTTTATTGCGGCGGCTGTGATCGGACTTGTTGTTATTGTTATTGCGGTGAGGATTCTTGGCGCAAGTCTTTCCCATATGGACAGTTTCCGGCTGCGGAGAATATTGGTGTGGCTGGAGCCGGAGGCTCATGCTTCGGAAGGGGGCTTTCAGGTTATGCAGGCACTCTATGCGATCGGATCCGGGGGCTTTTTCGGAAAAGGACTTGGGAACAGCGCGCAAAAGATGATCATTCCAGAGGTGCAGAACGACATGATTCTCTCGGTGATTTGCGAAGAGTTGGGAGTGTTCGGCGCAATCGTCATACTGCTGTTATTCGGAATGCTTCTTTACCGGCTGCTTTTTATTGCGCAGAACGCACCGGATCTTTACGGTTCTTTGATAGTGACAGGTATCTTTGTACATATAGCACTGCAGGTGATCTTGAATGTAGCGGTTGTGATTAACCTGATCCCTACGACAGGAATCACATTACCCTTTATCAGCTACGGAGGTACGTCTATTTTGTTTTTGATGGCGGAGATGGGTATCGCTTTAGGAGTTTCAAGAAGAATTCAATTTAGTGAATAAAATACTTTCTTTTCCGGTATATATATGCTATGATGATTAAGTAGTATTTAAAACTATGTATTATAGAAATGAATGACATGCTAGAGATATATGGATATAGGCGTGCCGGGAGGATGGATATGAGTTATAGAGTTGTTGTCGATAGCTGCGGCGAGTTAAGCAGTGACATGAAAAGTTCGGGACATTTTGAGACGGCCTCTCTTAGCATTGAGGTGGCAGGGCATCATATTGTGGATGATGAAACGTTTGATCAGGCGGATTTTTTAAGAAGAGTGAAGGAAGCGCCGGATTGTCCTAAATCTTCCTGCCCGTCTCCGGAGCAGTATATGGAATTATACCGTTGTGAGGAGGAGCACGTTTATGCGGTGACGCTCTCGGCAGAACTAAGCGGTTCCTACAATAGCGCAGAGCTTGGCAGGAAGCTTTATGTAGAAGAGTATGGACAGAAGGATATATATGTGTTCAATTCCCGTTCAGCGTCTGTCGGAGAGACACTGATCGCGCTCAAGATTGCAGAGTGCGAAGATGGCAAGATGAGTTTTTCTGAGACGGTAAAGACAGTAGAAGATTATATTGAAAAGCAGAACACGTATTTTGTACTGGAGACTCTTGATACTCTTCGGAAGAATGGAAGACTGACCGGACTTAAGGCGGTTGTAGCGACAGCCCTCAATATTAAGCCGGTAATGGGCGCGACTTCGGAGGGAAATATCTGCCAGCTTTCTCAGGCAAGGGGGATCAGGAAGGCACTTGTGAAGATGTGTGATACCATTGTTGAAAGTCTGAAGGATTCAAAGGAGAAGATTCTTGCGATCTCACACTGCAACTGCAGGGAACGTGCGGAGCAGGTTAAGCATATGCTGGAATCCAAGGCAGAGTTTAAAGATATCATCGTCCTCGACACGAGGGGGATCAGCAGTATGTATGCGTCAGACGGCGGTATAATAGTGGTTGTATAGTTTCCGGTTTTGTGGTAGACTTATCCTAAGTTTATACAAAAGGAGTAATAGGGACATGAGTCAGGAAAAGGTTGACAGATATAAAAAAGAAAAGGCGAACCGCAAACAGACGATGAAGAAGGAAAAGATCCAGAATGTACTGAGAAAGTGCATGGTTGGAGTGGTTGCGGTCATATTGATCGGATGGATTGGCTATTCGGCTTATGGCACATATGAGTCCAAAAAGCCGAAAGAAGAAGTAGAGATTGACTATACGGCGCTGACGGAATTTTCTGAGAAGATGAATGAAGCGGCGGAAGAGACAAAATAAAGAGAACATAAATGCGGGCGGATTTCTGCCCGTTATTTTTATGTTGAGCTTCCATTATTAATATTTCTTGATAATATTGAAAAAATAAGTAAATAACTGTAACGAAAAATGCGTTTTTCGGATATACAGGTAAAGCAGGATGAAGGAGGTGGGAAAATGCTGAATATGGATTCGGTCTACAAAGAATACGCGCAGACAGTATACAGATATCTGATGTCAGTGTGTCATGAACCGGATACCGCCGAAGAACTTACACAGGAAACTTTTTACAGGGCAGTGCTTGGCGCGCACAAATATGACTACACATGTAAGGTTTCGACATGGCTGTGCCAGATCGCGAAGCATCTGTGGTATCAGGAACTTGAAAAGAGAAGAAAAAAAGGGACAACCACACTTCATGAGGAACTTTCACAGTCAGCAGCGCCGCCGGATGAGCAGATGCTGATCCGAGAGGAGAAGATGACACTGTTCAGGAAAGTCCACATGTTGGAGGAAACGGCGAAAGAGGTAGTGCTTCTCAGGGTCACAGGGGCATTTTCCTTCCGGGAGATCGCAGAACTGTTTGGGAAAAATGAAAACTGGGCGCGGGTGACCTATTACCGCGCAAGGCAGAAATTAGTGAAAGGACGGGATGAAGAATGAAATGTAAGATAGTGAGAGATCTGTTGCCAAGTTACATAGACGGTCTGACGAGTCAGGAGAGCAATCAGGCGGTAGAAGAGCATCTGTCATGGTGTGAAGAATGCAGGGAATACTTTGAGGAGATGAGGGAGGAAACTAACCCCAAGGAGGCAGTGCTTTTGGATACGAAAGTATTGGAAGCACAGATAAGGCCTTTTAAAAAGCTGCGGAGAGTGGTGTTTGGCATATTGGCGGCCGTGTGTATTTTAGGGATTCTGCTGGAGTCTTTGCAGATCTATTATACTACGGGAGTGACGCCGTCGTCCAAGGATGTCAATGTCACTTATGAAAAGACGGGAAATATGGTGTCAGTGGAGATAGTTCCCAAAAAAGACAATATTTATATCGAGGCTGCTGTGTGCAATGAAGAAGAAGGTACTTATGTGGGGGCAGAGGACGGTATGGGGGATACTCTTCTTCTGATAAAATACCGCAAGAGTCCTTTTGGGAATGATTATAAGGTGTTGGATCAGGCAAACAGTTTCCAGTACAATTTTGTGGATGAGAATACGGTGAAGAAAAGGGATGGATCGGGGGAAGTGGAGCTTGACGGTTCTGAGACGATCAAAATCCAGTTTAGTGATATGGAGTGTGAACTTCGGATAAAGGATCTGTATACAAAGAAGGGCATAGCAGAGCTTGAGAAAAAATTAGGACAGTGATATTTGGAAAAATGTAGGATATAGGAAACCGGTAAACCATGGAATAACCGTGGTTTGCCGGCTTTTTTAGTGTGGTTTTCAGGCCGGGGAGTCAAAGTGTAGACGTTAGAAATTTCAAAAAAGGGGTTGAAATCACCTAAAAAGTAGTTTACAATGGGTTCAAGTGGTAGAAAGTGGTGAAAAGTAGAAGAAAGTGGAGCGAATGATATAAAAGTGGCAGCCCACTTTGAAAGAGGGTGAGTTCCAGTGCTTAAGGGGGAGTATAGTCATAATATAGACGCAAAAGGCAGAATTATCATTCCTGCAAAAATGCGAGACGATCTGGGGGAGCATTTCGTCATAACAAAAGGAATGGAAAATTGCCTGTATGTATACCCAGAAGCAGAGTGGAACGCCTTTGAAGAGAAACTTAACGCCTTACCAACCACCACGGATAAAAAAGCCCGGGCTTTTGCATATTTCTTTCAGGGGAGTGCGATAGACGGGGATCTTGACAAGCAAGGCAGAACATTAATCTCGTCTGTTCTAAGAGACTATGCAAAACTGGATAAAGAAGTAGTTTTTATCGGCATGGGGAAGCGTGCCGAGATTTGGGACAAGGCAAGATGGGATGAAAAGAATGCTGAAGTGGAGCTTAGCATTGAGGATATCGCATCTGACATGGAAGCAAGTGGATTCAGTATCTAGAGGGAGATGATATGGAGTTCAGGCACAGATCAGTATTACTTGACGAAACAATTGATGGATTAAACATTAAGGCGGACGGCATCTATGTAGACGGAACTCTCGGGGGAGGGGGACATGCTTACGAGATAGCAAGGCGTCTTGATAAAAAGGGGAGTATTGTAGGAATAGACAGGGATGAAGCAGCAATTACAGCTGCGGGAGCCCGACTGAAAGACTTCGGGGAAAGGGTCACGATAGCTAGGAGCAACTATTGTGAAGTGAAGTCGCTGCTCCATCACATAGGCATTGACAAGGTCGATGGGATCGTACTGGATCTGGGCGTATCATCTTACCAGTTAGATACGGCGGAGCGGGGATTTTCCTATCGCGGGGATGCACCTCTGGATATGCGGATGGATAGACGTCAGAAGATGACGGCCAGAGATATCGTCAATGATTATAGTGAGATGGAACTTTACCGCGTGATCAGGGACTACGGTGAGGATAAATTCGCGAAGAACATCGCGAAGAACATCGTAAAATCACGCGGTAAAAGTTCTATTGAGACAACAGGACAGCTTACTGAGATCATAAAGCAGTCAATACCGATGAAATACCAGAAGAGATCTGGTCATCCGGCAAAGAGGACATTTCAGGCAATCCGTATTGAATTGAACGGGGAGCTGGATGTATTGAGGGAGTCGCTGGATGATATGATCGATATATTGAATCCGGGCGGGAGGTTATGTATCATTACATTTCACTCGCTGGAGGATAGGATCGTGAAAAGCGCGTTTCGGAGGAATGAAAATCCGTGTATCTGTCCGAGCGATTTTCCGGTCTGTGTATGCAATAGAGTTTCAAGGGGGAGTATTATAACGAAAAGACCGATCCTGCCCAGCGCAGAGGAGGTTGAGCACAACAGCCGCGCGAAAAGTGCGAAGCTTCGTATTTTTGAGCGCAAGTAAGCGTTGAAAGGGGTGAATGTATATGGCGGCAAAACGTACACGAACTGTGGGAAGGCAGGGGTATACAGGTGCGGCGGGGCAGATGTATGTATATGGCAATGCGGTTCCGAAACAGGAGCCGAGACAGAGGCCGGAGCGAAACCCTGAAAGACCGAAAAAAAAGGTCAGCCGTCAGGTGCAAAAGAACCGTAGGAAAGCACTTTGCATGAGTCCAGGATATGTGGTGTTTTTAAGTGCTGCGGCAATTTTAGTTCTGGTTATCTGCGTAAACTATGTAAAACTGCAGTCGCGTATGACCGGTTATTCAAAAAATATTGCTTCTCTTCAAGGAGAACTGGCGAATATGAGGGAAGAAAACCATACAAAGTATAATGCTGTCATGGATTCTGTGAATCTGGATGAAGTCCGTGAAAAAGCGCAAAAGGATCTTGGTATGGTGTATGCTTCGCCGGAGCAGGTGGTTACATATTCAAGACCTTCTGCAGATTATGTTAAGCAGTATGAGAATATTCCGGAAGATGGTGTATTGGCACAATCGGATAAGAATTAAAACGGGTGGAGTATATGATAAGACGCAGAAAAAAGATCTGGAAGAAAAAATTCAGTAAGTTAATGCAAAAGAAACTGGTCATGTCCTTTGCGGCAATTGTACTGGTTTTTGTTTTCTTAGTTGGAAGGATTACATATATCAATGCGGCAAGCGGGGATAAGTACACGAAGGTGGTGCTTGACCAGCAGCAATATGACAGCCGGGTCATTCCTTTCAAAAGGGGAGATATCGTTGACTGCAACGGTACGAAGATAGCTACCAGTGAGCGGATCTACAATGTGATCCTTGATGCCAAGGTCATGCTCAGCAATAAAAAATACAAAGAGCCGACAGTAGAAGTCTTAAAATCCTGCTTTGGTATTAAGGGTGAAGAGATTGAAGAGGTGTTAGAGAACAATCCTTCCGGACGATATAACATCATGAAAAAAGGTGTGGATTATGCGACTGCGAAGGAGTTCGAAAAGATTAAGAAGGATAAAAAAAATTATCCGTATGTGAAAGGGATCTGGCTGGAGGAAGATTATGTCAGAAAATATCCCTATAATGTACTGGCAAGTGATGTTATTGGATTTACCGTTGACGGCAATGTAGGGAGCAATGGGATTGAAGCTTCATATAATTCAATCCTGAATGGTACAGACGGACGCGAATATGGATATCTGGACGATATTTCGTCTGTGGAGAGAACGGTAAAAGAACCAGAAAATGGGCAGACAGTAGTGTCTACCATTGATGTTCAGGTACAAAGTATTGTAGAAAAGCATATATTGAAATTTAACGAAAACCATAAGAACCAGGCTAAAAAAGGGGAAGGGAGCAAAAATACGGCAGTGATCGTTATGAATCCCCAGAATGGAGAGATTCTTGCGGAAGCTTCTTATCCGAATTATGATCTTAATAATCCAAGGGATCTGACAAAGTATTATTCTGAGGAAGAGATAAAGGCGATGTCAAATGAAGAAAAGATTGATACGCTCAACAGCCTGTGGAATAATTTTTGTGTCAGCGGGACTTATGAGCCGGGCTCTACCATCAAACCTTTTACTATTTCAGCCGGCTTTGAACTTGGTGTGCTGACGGGGGGTGAGACTTACAACTGCGGCGGTATGCTGCATGTCGGGGATCATGATATCCATTGCAGCAACCGGAGCGGGCACGGCCCACAGAGTCTTAAGAAGTCTCTGGAGAATTCCTGTAATGTATCGCTTATGCATATCGGCAACAGTATCGGGAAGGAAGAGTTCTGCAGGTATCAGAGATTATTTGGATTCGGAGAGTATACAGGGATCGATCTTCCGGGTGAAGCGGCTACGGACGGCCTTTTATATACGGCTGAGAATATGGATCCTGCCAGCCTTGCGACCAATGCCTTCGGTCAGAATTTTAATGTTACGGTAACGCAGCTTGCGGCGGGTTTTTGTTCACTTATCAACGGCGGTGATTATTACGAACCCCATATCGTGAAACGGATCCAGGACGAAAACGGGAATGTGACAGAGAATAAGTCACCTGTTCTGGCACGGCGCACTATCTCAAAAGAGACCAGTGATCTTATTAAAGAGTACATGCTTGGTGTCGTTGAAGAAGGGACCGGCGGAGAAGCCAGGGTAAAAGGATACGATGTGGGCGGAAAGACTGGTACGGCGGAAAAGCTTCCGAGAGGAAACGGAAAGTATCTGGTATCTTTTATCGGGTATGCGCCTCAGGAGAATCCGCAGGTAGTAGTATATGTGGTGATTGACGAGCCAAATGCAGGACAGCAGGCTAACAGCGGGTTTGCTACACAGATGGCATCCGATATTATGGAAGAGATATTCCCATATCTTGGTGTGGAAAAAGCTTCAAAAAGTGAATAACCTCGTAAAAGCAATAATAAGTTATACAAAAGCTTTTGCGAGGTTTTGTGTGTGATGAAAAATAAAACATATAATAGGAAGAAAATCTTAGTTGTGTTCTGCTGCGCGGTTGCTGTTATCTTTGGGCTTATAGGACGGCTTGTCTATCTGATGGTATTTGATGCGAAGTATTATCAGAAAAAGGCGGAAGCGCTTCACGAGAGGGAGAGAGAGATCAAGGCGGCGAGAGGGGAGATCGTGGATGCGAAAGGGACAGTCCTGGCTACTAATAAGACAGTCTGTACCATCTCTGTCATCCATAGCCAGATCAAAGAGCCGGAAAAAATAGTGAAAGCGCTGTCGGCCGAGCTTGGGATGGAAGAGGACGAGGTGCGCAAAAAAGTAGAGAAGGTATCTTCGATGGAGCGTATCAAGACCAATGTAGAGAAGGCATCGGGAGACCGTATCAGGGAGATGGAGCTTGATGGGGTGAAGGTAGATGAGGATTTTAAGCGGTTTTATCCTTATAATGAGCTTGCTTCTAAAGTCCTGGGATTTACAGGCGGCGATAATCAAGGGATCATAGGACTGGAGGTCAAATATGAGGATTACTTAAAAGGGAAGAATGGGACGATTCTTACGACGACAGATGCCAGAGGAGTGGAGCTTGACGGCGTGGCGGAGGACCGTATTGAGCCGGTGGCAGGCAATACACTTAAAGTGAGTCTGGATTATAATATCCAGATGTATGCCCAGCAGATGGCTGAAAAGGTTATGGAAGAAAAGCAGGCAGATAAGGTGGGCATCCTTCTTATGAATCCGCAGAATGGGGAGATCCTTGCTATGGTCAATGTGCCGGAGTTTAACTTAAACGACCCCTTTACTTTGAATACGGGAAATTCTGACGAACTGTCCGATGAAAAAAAACAGGATGCGTTAAACCAGATGTGGCGCAACGGCTGTATTAATGATACGTACGAGCCTGGTTCTACCTTTAAGGTCATTACCGCGGCTTCCTGTCTTGAGGAGAGAGTCGTGTCTTTGTCGGACAATTTCAGCTGTCCCGGTTATAAAGTTGTGGAAGATCGGAAGATCCGCTGTCATAAAGTGGGAGGACACGGGGCAGAGAATTTTGTGGAGGGCATCCAGAATTCCTGTAATCCAGTATTTATTGAGATAGGTCTCAGGCTCGGCACCAACAATTTTTATAAATACTTTGAGCAGTTTGGGTTAATGGGCATGACAGGGGTGGACCTGCCGGGAGAAGCCGGAACGATCATGCACAAGAAGGAAAATGTAGGACAGGTAGAGCTTGCTACCATGAGCTTTGGCCAGTCTTTTCAGATCACGCCGCTCCAGCTTGCGACTACTGTTGCGTCTATTGTAAATGGAGGAGAGCGGATCACTCCTCATTTTGGTGTCAGCGTACTTGATAAAGACGGGAAAGAAGTGGAAAAATTCGATCATGGGCGGGGGAAGCGGATCGTGTCCAGGGAAACTTCCGAGACTATGAAAAAGCTGTTAGAGAGTGTAGTTTCTGAAGGGTCCGGAAAGAATGCGTACGTGGAAGGGTATCATATCGGAGGAAAGACGGCAACATCCCAGACATTGCCAAGAAGCGCCAACAAATATATTTCGTCTTTTGTGGGATTTGCTCCGGCAGATGATCCGAAAGTGCTTGGGATGTGTGTGATCTATAATCCGCAGGGAGTCTACTACGGCGGAACGATCGCTGCTCCGGTAGTAAAAAATATATTTGAAAATGTATTACCTTATCTTGGCATTGAAAAAGAATAAGAAATGAAGTATACTAGGTAAGATTAAGATGAATAACAAAAGAGATGAAGAGGTGTGGTATGGATTATACAATATTTATGCCGGTACTTATTGCGTTTGTGCTTAGCGTGGTTATGGGTCCGGTGATCATTCCTGTCCTGAGAAAACTCAAGATGGGGCAGACAGAGAGAGAAGACGGGGTAAAGTCCCATCTGAAAAAGGCGGGGACGCCTACAATGGGAGGCGTGATCATTTTATTAAGTGTTGTGATCACCTCTGTATTTTATATGAAAGAACACCCGAAGATCATTCCGATCTTGTTTGTAACGCTGGGATTTGGGCTTATTGGGTTTTTGGATGATTATCTGAAGGTAGTTATGAGGCGGTCAGACGGATTGTTTCCGAGGCAGAAGATGGCACTTCAGATTGTGGTAACGGCGGTATTTGCTTTCTATGTTATAAAATTTACAGATGTGCCGCTTGCGATGCTTATTCCGTTTTCAGGAGGAAAATATCTGGATATCGGATGGCTTTCAATTCCCTTGCTGTTCTTCGCGGTGATCGGCACGGTGAATGGAGTGAACTTTACGGATGGACTGGATGGCCTGGCGTCTAGTGTCACTGTTTTAGTGGCAACATTTTTTACAGTGGTTGCGATCGGTACCAATAGCGGAGTTGAGCCTGTTACGTGTGCGGTTGTGGGCGCATTGTTAGGATTTCTCCTGTTTAATGTATATCCGGCAAGTGTGTTTATGGGAGATACAGGTTCGCTGGCTCTTGGCGGTTTTGTGGCCTCCACAGCATATATGCTACAGATGCCGGTCTTTATCATTATCGTCGGTCTTATCTATCTGGTAGAAGTATTGTCGGTTATGATACAGGTAACATATTTTAAGAAGACGGGCGGCAAGAGAATCTTTAAGATGGCGCCGATACATCATCATTTTGAGCTGTGCGGATGGTCAGAGACAAGGGTTGTTGCGGTATTTTCTATCGCGACGGCGCTCCTTTGCCTGATCGCGCTTATGGCTATGTAGGGAGGAAACTATGGAAGTGTCAGGAAAATCGGTGCTTGTGTTTGGTTCGGGCATCAGTGGGATCGGCGCAGTAAAATTATTGGAAAAGCATGGGGCGAAGGTCATTCTTTATGACGGCAATGATAAGCTTCGCAAAGAGGAGATAAAAGAGAAACTTCAGGAAGGCTCTGAGATAGAGATCGTTATCGGGGCGTTTTCCGGGGAGCTTTTAGAGAGAATAGAAATTGCGGTGTTAAGTCCGGGAGTTCCGACAGATATTCCGGCTGTTGTGGCTATGAGAGAGCGCGGGATAGAGATCACCGGAGAAGTGGAGCTTGCCTATGAGTTTGGAAAGGGAGATGTGCTTGCGATCACCGGAACGAACGGTAAGACTACTACTACTACGCTTCTTGGAGAGATTATGAGAGGGTATAAGGATGAAGTGTTTGTGGTAGGCAATATCGGAAATCCTTATACGGTGGCAGCTGATGAGATGACGGATGAGTCTGTCGCAGTAGCAGAGATGAGCAGCTTCCAGCTTGAGACGATTACTGATTTCAGACCAAAGGTCAGCGCGATCCTTAACTTTACCCCGGATCATCTGAACCGCCATCACACGATGGAGGATTATGTGAATGCGAAGAAGAATATCGCAAAAAATCAGACAAGCTCGGATTACTGTATCCTTAATTACGAGGACGCCAGAACGAGGGAATTTGGAGAAAAAACTGCTGCAAAGGTTCTATATTTCAGCAGTAAGCGTAAGATAGAACAGGGGATTTATCTTGAAGATGGGAAGATTATCTATAAAAATCCTGATGAAATAGTGGTATGCGGTGTGGATGAGTTAAAGCTGCTTGGAGTCCACAATTATGAGAATTATATGGCGGCTATTGGGATGGCTGCGGTCTACGGAGTACCTTTTGATATAATAAGGAGGGCCGTGAAAGCCTTTAAGGGTGTAGAGCACAGGATTGAGTTTGTGACGGAAAAAGGCGGGGTTGCTTATTACAATGATTCTAAAGGAACGAATCCGGATGCTGCTGTGAAAGGGATCCAGGCAATGAACCGGACTACGGTACTCATCGGCGGAGGATATGACAAAGATTCAAACTATACAGAGTGGATCCAGTCTTTTGACGGCAAGGTCAAGAAGCTGATACTGCTTGGGCAGACGAAGGAGAAGATAGCAAGGGATGCTGATAAATGCGGCTTCCATGATTATGTTCTTGTGGATACCTTTGAGGAAGCGGTTTTGCTTGCGGCAAAGACTGCCAGCGCGGGGGAAGCTGTTCTGCTTTCACCGGCGTGTGCAAGCTGGGGAATGTTCCCTAACTATGAAGTACGCGGAAGAGTGTTTAAAGAAATCGTAAATTCCTTATAAGGAGTGCTTATTAAGTTGCAGCCAAAAAAGAGAAAGTATGACGTTACGCTTCTTACTGCATTATTGTTTTTAGTGGCCTTCGGGCTGATAATTTTATACAGTACCAGTGCATATAATGGTGAAGTGAAGTTCCATGATTCTTTCTATTATCTGAAAAAACAGGCTTTTGCCACCGGACTTGGGATTGCGGGTATGCTGATCGTCGCAAAGATGGATTATCATATCTGGAGGCATATGGCGCTTTTGGGGTATCTGATTGCTATATTGCTGGCAGTTGCGGTGTTGTTCGTAGGAGAAGAATACAACGGGTCCAAAAGATGGCTGTCTTTGGGCCCATTTTCTTTTCAGCCTTCTGAATTTGCGAAGGTAGCTGTGATCTTACTTCTGGCCCATATAGTGTCAAAGAATGTGAAAGAGATGGTGAAGCTGTCTGCTCTTGCTAAAGTTATGCTTTTGATCCTTCCTATTGTTGGTCTTGTGGGGGCGAGTAATCTAAGTACAGCAATCATTATCCTTGGAATTGGTGTCATTGTTGTATTTGTGGCAAGTCCGAAGTATGGACAGTTTATCTTTATGGGAGTTTTGGGAACCGGGTTCATGACTATTTTCCTTGCTCTTGAAAGTTATCGTTTGGAACGTCTGGAAATCTGGAGGAATCCGGAAAAATTCGAAAAGGGGTACCAGACTCTGCAGGGTCTTTACGCTATCGGCTCCGGCGGTCTGTTTGGCAGGGGACTTGGGGAGAGCGTGCAAAAGCTGGGATTTGTTCCGGAGGCACAAAATGATATGATTTTTTCCATTATCTGTGAAGAACTGGGACTTTTTGGAGCGGGATTCGTGATGATTTTGTTCCTGATCCTTATATGGCGCTTTTTTGTGATCGCTACTCACGCGGAGGATCTGTTCGGAGCGCTCATTGCATCGGGTGCTATGGCGCATATGATGATACAGGTCATCTTAAATATCGCAGTTGTGACCAATACCATACCTAACACAGGAATCACACTGCCCTTTGTAAGCTATGGTGGAACGTCCGTAGTGTTCCTGTTATTGGAAATGGGGCTTGTGCTCAGTGTGTCATCAATGGTACGATAGATACGAAGCGGCAGAAAAGCCGCTTGGGGAGGAATATGCATGGCGAGAAGAAAACGGAAGAAAAAAAGGAGATCTTATTTTTTGTACCGGCTGGTAGTAACATTTCTCGGGCTTGCCATATCAGGCTTGCTGGTTGTTATCCTGTTTAAGGTAGAGAAGATAGAAGTTGACGGGAATAGTTACTGTACTGACAGACAGATCAAAGACATGGTGCAGAATGATAAATATTCGGTCAATGCCTTGTACATATTAGGAAAGTACATAGCGGGCAAAGGAGAGGTATTGCCTTGTCTGGAAAGTGTAAAAGTAACTCTTAGGGCACCGTGGCATGTAAAAGTAAGGGTAAAAGAAAAGACGATTGTAGGCTGTATGGCAGGAGGAGAGGGCAATGACAACATTTATTTTGATAAGGAAGGACTTGTGCTGTACAAAAGCAGCCGGGTCATGGAAGAAATGCCTCTTGTGGAAGGACTGGAAGTAAAAAATACAAAGCTTTATCAGCAGATGAAAAGTCGGGATTCCGATATATTTGAAGGAATACTGGAAACTACGCAGGAACTTAAAAAATATGAGATCATACCTAAAAAGATCGTGTGCAAAGACGGAAATATCTATCTGTTTATTGAAAATGTATGCGTGAACCTTGGAAATACTGTTTCTGCCGAAAAAATCGCCCAGATCACACCGATCATGAATAAGTTAGGCAGGCAGAAAGGGACGCTCCATATGGAAAATTATTCGGATAATCGGGAAACGATCACTTTTGAGAAGAAGAAAGACTCGAAAAAGAAAGAAAAAGACGAAGAAAAAGAAAATTAAGAAAAATTACGTAATTCTATTGATATTTTGTACAAAAGCTTATATTATATAGTATATATGGCGACGTGCATGTATTAGATTGCCCTATGCATGGGATGGATATATATTATAAGGAAACGAAGGAGGAGAAACCCTTGCTAGAAATTAAAACTAATGAATCGGAAGCGGCGGCAAAGATAATTGTTGTTGGAGTAGGCGGCGGCGGTAATAATGCTGTGAACCG
>CAJUAM010000031.1 GCA_910584615.1 uncultured Dorea sp. | reverse complement strand
AATCATCGTTATTAACTGTATGTTGCCAAATATCCTGTTCTGCATTTTCATATCTTGAATCATTGCTTGGCATATCTTTCAACTTATATAACCTTTTAAGGAAGTCTAATTCTTCAAGCCTACCAAAATAGGGATACGGAACAGTTCTAGTTGCAAAAAAATCATCTATTTCCAATCCATTTTTAAATAAATCCAAAATGTCACGTTTTGTTATTTCTGTGATGCGATTCACTTTCTTTTCCTCCTCCCAAATATATCTAAGTATTTTTATATTACTACTTCTAACAAATTCTTTCAAGAAAAGCGTACCACTATCTCTAATGATACGCTTATGATTATCAGATAACTTCAAAATGCTTCAACGCATCCTTTATCGCTTCCACTTTCTCCGCTGTCGGATGTTTCCTCGGCTGTTTCAATTCTTCTACTGCATTAGGGGCATCATACATCGGCAATCCTAACTCCCTTTTTACCTCTGCGATATATGCGGTATGTACTTTGAAGCCATACTTCGCTTCTATGTACCCCTTAATCATCTTGTATGTAACTCGCTCTTTCGGCTTATACGCTTCAGCTCTCTTGGCAATATTATCAAGTGGCACTTTGCCCTCACCCTCGCCAAACTCCACTTTTACGTTGATTACGCTATCGGGTTTTTTGTGGGAAAGCATTACAACCGTCTCCACATGAACCGTATGCGGAAACTGATCTACCGCCTGAATCTTCTTCAATTCATACCCTTTTTCTCTCAAATATTTTACATCCCTTGCCAATGTCGCCGAATCACAGCTTACATATACGATTCTTTCCGGTTCCATATCTACTATCGTTTTAAGCAGCGACTCTTCGCACCCTTTCCGCGGCGGATCTACGACGATAACATCCGCATGTGCCTTTTTTCCGCCATGACTTTTTTCATACTCTTCAAAATATTCTGGCAGTACTTCCTCTGCTTTTCCCGCAATGAACTCCACATTCTCTATCCCATTGATTCTTGCATTATTTCTTGCATCGTCAATCGCCTGCGGCACAATCTCCACACCGTACACTTTTCCGCCCTTTCGCGCAAGAAATAAAGAAATAGTCCCGATTCCGCAGTACAAGTCCCAGACTATCTTCTTTCTCTTTTCAATCTCTTCTCTCCGTTCTTCTTTCTCTTCTGCCAGTCCAATCCCTGCATACTCCATCGCGATCTTGTACAATTTCTCCGTCTGTACCGGATTCACCTGATAGAAGGAAAGGGGTGATATCTGATACTTCACGTCCCCGATATAGTCTGTTATATATTCTTGTCCCCAAAGGACCTTTATCTGCTCTCCGAGTATTACGTTTGTCTTATTTTTATTCACATTCAGTGTAATACTTGTCATTCCCTCAATCCTGGCCAGACGTTTTGCCAGCACAGAACTATGAGGAAGCCTGTCTGCATTGACCACCAGACAGACCATGATCTCCTTCGTCCGGAATCCATAACGAATAAGCACATGACGGACTACCCCCGTATGTGCTGTCTCATTATATGGCTCTATATTATATTCCTTCATAAAGTCCAGAATCAGATTCAATATCCGCTCATTGACTTTCACTCCCAGAACACAGTTCGTATTAGATATGATACTATGGGTCCTACCTGCATAAAATCCTGCAATGGCCTCCCCTTTCTTATCCGCACCAACCGGAAACTGTGCTTTGTTACGATAGTAAAACGGAGCGCCAAGTCCAGCGCTCTCTTCCATTCCTACAATCGGTTCCATTATATTGTCAAGGAGTTCTTCTGGCACCTCTCCAATGCGGGTAAGATTCCCCCTGACTTTTTTTTCTTTGAATTCAAGCTGCTTTTTATAAGACATTTCCTGAATCTGGCAGCCTCCGCATTTCCTTGCCATGGGACACACCGGCGCCACCCGGTCCGGTGAAGGCGTAAGGATCTTCATCAACCTCCCATAGCCGTAATTCTTTTTTGCCTTAATAAGTTTCGCTTCTATAACATCGCCGATAATGGCATCCTTCACAAACAGAGTATATCCTTCTATCTTTCCGATACCCTCTCCATTTACCCCGATATCTGTAATCTCTATTTTTAAAATATCATCTTTGCGCATTTTTAAATCACAGTCTTTCTAAGATTTGACTCAAACAACCGGTTATACCCCAGCCAGTCATTACTATTCTTATCTTTGAATATCTCTGTCAGTGTCTGCAGCTTGGCATCTGCGCAATCCGCAAAATTCAAAGCCAGCGCTTCAGCTAACGCAGGTTTTTTCGGTGAGCCATACTCTAATTCACCGTGATGCGCAATGATACAATGCTTCAGCTCACTTGCAAGTCTTTCCGGGAAATCCGGAATACTTCTTACCGCCTCACTTATCATCTCAACGCCGATCACAATATGACCTAAAAGCTGACCATCATCTGTGTAATCATTTTCAGGAAATGCAGACAACTCCCTTATCTTACCGATATCATGACAAATAGCCGCCGTAATAAGAAGATCCCCGTTGAGTATGGGATATGCTCCCGTCATGTACTCGCAGAACTTCACTACACTCAGTGTATGCTCTAAAAGCCCGCCGGAGAATCCGTGATGGACACTCTTAGCAGCAGAATGCACCTTGAATTTTTTTACAAATGCTTCATTCTTTACGAAATAAAACTCAACCGTCTGCCTTAGATACGGATTACCGATTCTCTCAATATAACCGAGAAGTTCCCTGTACATGCCATCCGTATTTTTTTCCGTAGTAGGCATATAGTCGGCCGGCGCGTACTCTCCCTCCACTGCCTTTCTGATCTGCCGGATATTAAGCTGAAGATTGTTATTATATGTAATAACATCCCCAAAGACCTCTATAAAATCATTTTCTGCATAATCCGCAATCCCTCCCGAATTAGGATCCCAGACCTTTCCATCAAGCGTTCCTGTCTTATCCTGTAAGATCAAATTGTCATATGGCTTTCCATTTCTTGTCTCTGCAGAGCGTTTTCCTTTGCAAAGATATATATTCCGTATTGTTTCTCCCTCAACAAGAGTATTGATATATCTCATATTCATGCCTTTCTATTTAGTCTTTATTCTGCTTCCAACGGTAACATTAAAGTCGATATCCACATATTCATCCCCGGCCCCCTGTCTTAAGCCCTGGAGTATAAGCTGCGTTCCTACTTTCTTATGTACCAGTATACTGTGATAATTAGACAGACTGATGATATTCTGCCCCTCTATCCCAATGATTACATCACCACTCTGGATACCTGCCGCCATAGCCGGTGAATCCGGCTCTACTTCCTTGACATATATTCCCTGCGGCATTCCTTTTTCATTAAGCTCCTCCGTCACATCCATTCCGCAGATTCCCGTATACGGAATAGCGGAACCATTTGATAAAAGCTCTATGATACTTTTAATATCCGAAATACCATACCCGATGACCCTCCGGTTTCCTTCCATACCAAGAACCGACTGACTGATCACTCCAACCAGTTGTCCGCGGCGGTTAAATATAGCGCCGCTTCCTTTATCATTCCCAGTAATGTTCGTGCTTATAAGCCGGAAAACTCCGTCTGCCAGCTCTACATATTCTTTATCTACAGCAACTACGCCATACCCTGACGCATCATCTGTACCATAAGGTCTGCCGAGAACAATCACTGTATCCCCGATATTCACCAGATTGGAATTGCCGATCTCTGCAATCTCAATCCCTGACCACGTCGTCTTATCAATTTTTTCTCTCAAAACCGCATATACACACAGACCAAGATTCGGATCTCTCATCTTCTCAGATGCGGCATGGATACTCCCGTCCGGAAATGTCACCGCAATATGCTCTCCTTCTTTCGCTGATACAATATCTGAAAGGATCAGCAATTCACGTCCATTGTCAGCAACAAGAATCCCTGTTGTGCCCCCCATCATCTGTTCTTTCTTTTCTTCATCAGAGGACTTTCCTACGGTTACAATTCCCCGCTTTACCTGTATCGCCTCCGTATTCAAAGTCTGAAGCATCCGACAATAGCTTTCTTCCTCAGATTCCTTCTTTTCCTTTTCTTTTTCCCCTTCTGCCGGTTCACTTTCAGGCTGCGGCTGCTCTTCTTCATCTTTCGGAATCTCAACCTGGGCAGGATTGTTATGAAAACGGGCTTCAAACCATGGAGTAAGTATGCAAAAAACAACGCTGGCCGCCACGCCGAAGACAATTCCGCTGCCCAGAAGCCGCAAAATCCTACCTTTCAGCCTTTTTATGCTGACAGTTTCATCCTTAATCACTTCTTGTAAAAAAGAATACTCTTCGCGCCCCTTTTCCCCGTCCAGCTCTTCCTGTGGAATATTCTTCTCTTCCATCGATGCACGCTCTCCTTTGCAATCCTTCTATTAGTATACATGAAAGCCTGCAAATGTTCAATATTTATCCTTTTCTTTATAAGGTAAATAAGGTAAAATAAAAACGGTACAGATGAAAGGTTTGGTGTATATATGAACAAAAAGACATTAATAAAGTTAGAATATAACAAAATCATAGATTTCCTTATGGAACATGCTTCTTCTTTCAGCGGCAGGGAACGCTGTAAAAAACTAAAGCCAAAGACTGTTGTTGAAGAAATCCAGACTGCCCAGGAACAGACCTCGGCTGCATTTTCCAGAATTGTAAAAAAGGGGCGGCCCTCTTTCAGCGGCTGTGCCCCAGTCAATGATTCCTTAAAACGGCTGGAGATCGCAGGCAGTCTCGGAACCAGCGAACTTCTCCGCATCTGCAAACTTTTAGAATGCGCAGGACGCGCAAAGTCTTACGGGCGCAGCGACAATACTGATGAGATACCCGACTGCCTTGATATTTACTTTTCACGGCTTGAACCGGTAACCCCCTTGTCCGCAGAGATCCGCAGATGTATTCTGGAGGATGATGAGATCAGCGACGATTCCAGCTCCAACCTAAAGCATATCCGCCGCTCGATCGCTCAGATGAATGATCGGGTACATTCTACCCTTACTGGTTTGGTGAACGGCTCTTTAAGGACCTATCTACAAGACTCAATCATTACCATGCGCGGCGACCGCTATTGTATCCCTGTAAAAGCAGAGTACAGAAGTCAGGTTCCTGGTATGATCCATGACCAGTCCTCCACCGGCTCCACTCTTTTTATTGAGCCGATGTCTGTAGTAAAGCTGAACAATGATTTAAAAGAGCTCTATGCCAAAGAGCAAGAAGAAATCCAGGTGATTCTCGCGCGGCTGAGCGCGGACGCGGCCGAATATACAGATACGATCCGAAGTGATTACTCGATTCTTTCGGAACTTGACTTTATATTTGCCAAAGGAGCTCTGGCTCTTGATATGAATGCAAGCATGCCTATCTTTAATACAGAAGGGCGAATCCATATACGGGAAGGACGCCATCCTCTGCTTGAACGAAAAACTGTCGTTCCTATTACTGTGACCCTGGGAGATACTTTTGACCTTCTGATCGTCACAGGCCCGAACACCGGAGGAAAGACGGTATCTTTAAAGACTGTAGGACTGTTCACGCTGATGGGACAGGCCGGTCTCCATATACCGGCACTTGACCGTTCCGAACTGGCCGTATTCCATGATGTATACGCAGATATAGGTGATGAGCAGAGCATTGAACAGAGCCTTAGCACCTTTTCCTCCCATATGACAAATATTGTCTCATTTCTGGAACATGTAGATGAGCATTCACTTGTACTTTTTGATGAGTTGGGAGCCGGAACAGATCCGACAGAAGGTGCTGCTCTTGCCACTGCTATTTTAAATCACCTTCATCTGCGCGGTATCCGTACAATGGCTACCACCCATTACAGTGAGCTCAAAGTGTATGCTCTTTCTACGGAAGGGGTAGAAAATGCCTGCTGTGAATTCAATGTAGAAACACTGCGGCCTACTTACCATCTCTTGATCGGTATACCGGGGAAGAGCAATGCATTTGCTATAGCAGGAAAATTAGGACTTCCGCAAGAAATTATCGATGCTGCAAAAACACAGCTCAGCGAGCAGGATGAATCTTTTGAAGACCTTCTGACAGATCTTGAGTCCAGCCGCCTGACCATCGAAAGGGAACAGTCTGAAATAGCTGCTTATAAGCGGGAACTGGAAGCACTGAAACAAGAAGCTAAGAAAAAGAAAGAAAAACTGGACGAGCAGAAAGAGCGTATCATAAGAGAGGCTCATGAAAAGGCCCATAATATATTGTCAGAAGCAAAGGAAACTGCCGATGAGACACTGCGCAACTTTCACAAATTCGGCAAGGAGAATATTTCTGTCTCTGAGATGGAAAAAGAGCGTGAAAAAATCCGAAAAAAAATGGAAGCTGCCCGCTCTGGCATGGCAAAAGAGACTGCCAGGCCTCACAGACAGCATAAGGCAAGCGATTTTAAGCTTGGGGAATCTGTCCGGGTACTTAGCATGAACCTAAATGGAACAGTCTCTTCACTGCCGGATTCCAAAGGAAATCTAACTGTTCAGATGGGAATTCTGCGTTCACAGGTTCACATCTCTGACCTGGAAATCATCGAAGAGACTCCCTCTTATCTGCGAAAAAATGTTAACCAGACGAGAAAGGGAAAAGTAAAGATGAACAAAGCCCTCTCTGTCAGCACAGAAATCAATCTTCTCGGCAAAACCGTCGACGAAGCCATTGCTGAGCTTGACAAATATCTTGATGACGCAAGTCTCGCGCATTTAAGTTCTGTCCGCATTGTACACGGCAAAGGTACCGGCGCGCTTCGTTCAGGTATCCATACTTATCTGAAGCGTCAGAAGCATGTTAAGTCTTTTCGTCTCGGCGCTTTCGGCGAAGGTGATGCAGGCGTAACAATAGCTGAGTTAAAATAGATGGAGGAATATATGGTAAACAAACAAAAAATATTAATTGTAGATGATGATGAAAATATTGCGGAGCTTATCTCTCTCTATCTGACGAAAGAGTGCTTTGACACTATGGCAGTCAATGATGGAGAGCAGGCGCTGGTAGCATACGACACCTACCAGCCGAATTTGATACTTCTTGATCTCATGCTGCCGGGTATTGACGGCTATCAGGTGTGCCGTGAACTTCGTACCCGCTCTAACGTACCTATCATCATGCTCTCCGCCAAAGGCGAGATTTTTGACAAAGTTCTTGGTCTGGAGCTCGGAGCAGATGACTACATTATGAAACCTTTTGATTCAAAAGAGATGGTTGCCCGTGTCAAAGCAGTGCTTCGGCGCTATCACGCTGTACCAAAAGCAGAGTCCCTTTCTGCTGACAAAGGGAAATGCGTAGAATATCCGGGACTTACCGTGAACCTGACAAACTATTCTGTTATTGTTGATAACCGGAATGTAGAGATGCCGCCAAAGGAGCTGGAGCTTTTATATTTCCTTGCCTCCTCCCCGAATCAGGTATTCACACGTGAACAACTCTTAGACCAGATATGGGGATATGAGTACATAGGAGACACCCGTACTGTAGATGTCCATATCAAACGGCTGCGCGAAAAAATAAAGGACCATGGCGGATGGAGCTTAAGCACAGTATGGGGGATCGGCTATAAATTCGAAGTAAAATAAAGATAAAGGGGATATAGATAAGTCTATGAAAAGCACTTTATACTTAAAGTTCATCATTATATACTTTATTTTCGGCTTCCTAAGCATCTTTACTGTAGGTGCTCTGGCTACCGGCTTATTTTCTTCCCCTTTAAACCGGGCTATCGCCTCAAATCTATACAAAGAAGCAAATCTGGTAGCCACGGACTACCTGCCAAAATACTTTTCCGAACAGGTTTCCCTGTATAATGTTCATACACAGCTTGACGGAATGAAGGCACATCTGGATGCGGCAGTCTGGTTCGTCAACCGGGAGGGCGGACTCATTACATGCGCCCAGCCTGACCGGTATCCTCTTGCCCCTTACCAGATTGATGACTTCAACCCTGCAGAAATCGGCAATTCACAATACTCTGTCAGTGATTACCACGGATATTTTGCGGAAGATATGATTACTGTGATCGCGCCTGTTATTTACGAATATTCTCCGGAAGGTTATCTTCTGATTCATAAGGACCTGTCTGACACGCAGTATATGGAAGATTTATTCCTGCGGACAATCTACATTACTGTCACTGTCATCTATGTGCTGTCTTTCATGATACTTTTGGCCTTCCGCTTCTTTGTATATCTTCCTCTCAGTAAGATCACAGAAGCCGCGACACAATATGCTTCCGGCAATCTGGACTATGAAATTCCGGTAAATACGCAGGATGAGATGGGCTATCTTTCTGCTTCCTTAAACTACATGTCCTCACAGCTTCGGGATATGGAAGATTATCAGAAAAAATTTGTGGCAAATGTATCCCATGACTTCCGTTCTCCTCTTACTTCTATCAAAGGATATGTAGAGGCAATGGCTGACGGGACGATCCCTCAAAGCCTTCATGAAAAATATCTGAAGATCATATTATTTGAGACAGAGCGGCTGACAGATCTTACACAGGATCTTCTTACTTTGAACGAGTTTGATACAAAAAATCTTCTCCTGAACAGGGAAAAATTTGACATACATGAAATGATCAAAAATGTCGCCGCTTCCTTCGAAGGTACCTGCACCGAAAAAAAGATTTCCATTGAACTGGTCTTTGCTACCAAGCATTTGGAAACGATAGCTGATAAAAGAAAGCTGCAGCAAGTACTTTATAACCTTTTAGACAATGCGATCAAATTCAGTGATCCGGAATCTTCCATTACAATTGAAACGACAGAGCGCGGAGATAAGATCTATACATCTGTGAAGGATGAAGGTCCGGGTATACCGAGAAATGCATTAAATAAGATATGGGAACGTTTTTATAAAACAGACCTTTCACGCGGCAAAGACAAAAAGGGAACCGGCTTAGGGCTTGCTATTGTCAAAGAAGCAGTGCAGGCTCACGGTGAAAATATCAATGTGATCAGCACGGAAGGAGTCGGAACTGAATTTATCTTCTCTCTTCCCAAAGCATAGAAAATGCACAGGGACATCTCTGAACCCTGTGCATATATTTTTTTCTCACACTTCTGTAGTCATGATAAGGTCTTTTTAATCCTTACTCTTCCGGTACTACGATCAGGTCTTTTGTATAATGATTCAGCACTTCGCAGCCATCTTCTGTAATAATCACAAGATCTTCGATACGCACGCCGATGCCTTCATCTGCAAGATAAATACCCGGCTCTACAGAGAAGCACTGTCCAACCTGAATGATATCCTCATTTACAGAAGATACATCTCCGAATTCATGATCCTCAAGTCCGATAGAATGTCCGGTCCTGTGTGTAAAGTATTTACCATATCCCTTTTCTTCGATATAATTCCTTGCAGCAAGATCAACATCGCACATCCTGTTACCTGGCTTCGCAGCTTCAATACCACGTCTGTTCGCCTCAACAACGATATCATAGATCTCTTTCGCACGGTCTGAAACTTCACCGATAAATACTGTTCTTGTCATATCTGACGCATAGTTATCCTTGAAAGCTCCGATGTCAAGAATTACGCAATCGCCGCGCTTGCCTTTAGAATCATCAGTAACGTGATGCGGATCAGCAGCCCCTTTCGCATATGCTGTAATCGGATCAAAGGATACATCCTCGCAGCCAAGCTCTTTGTAGATCTCACGGATCTTATTGTTCAGTTCTTTCTCCGTCAGTCCCTTCGCTACCCACGGAATCAGCTTGTCCATAGCAATGTCGTTAAGTCTTGAAGACTCTCTCATAAGTTCTTTTTCCTTCTCATCCTTTACCATACGGATGTAGTCAAGAATCGGAGAACCATTCACAAACTTGCTTCCACCGCCTAACTCCTGCAGACGGATCAGGAATCTTGCCGGCCATGTCTTATCAATACCCATAACCTTATCCTTCTCTACGAATCTGCTTAAGATCTCCACGCCATCCTCAATGTCATCATACCATACAAGTTCTACACCCAAGTCCTTTTCCTGCGGGAACAGCTTATTGATCACAAGCTTATGATCACCGTTCACATTCAAGTACAATGCCAGTAATCTTTCCCCCGGAATAATCCATTTCCCTGTCAGATAAAAGATGGCTACCGGATCAGATATGATCATCTGCGGTACACCTTTCTCCTCCATTGACTTTAATACTCTTGAAACTTTTCCTTGATCCATTTGTTTCACCCCAACCTTTCTGAAATGTTTATGTAAATCACCATTCTCTGCCAATCTACACTATTTTCATTATAGAGCGCGGTACAACAAAAGTCAATCCGAACCACCCTGTTCTTATCACAAAAAGAGATTATCCATAATCTCCTGGGATAATCTCTTTAAAATACGCTTTATCTATTCTGCATAATCAGTTACTAATTCAGATTCATCTACGGTCTCTTCCGCTTCTGTCTCTATCACCATTTCTTCTTCAGTCTCAGCCTCATCGCCAAAAATGATTTCATCATCCATCGTAAATTCAGAGTCCAGTCTGATATCACGGTATTTTCTCATACCTGTACCTGCTGGAATATGTTTACCGATGATGACATTTTCCTTTAATCCAACCAATGGATCGACTTTTCCCTTAATCGCAGCTTCAGTAAGAACCTTTGTTGTCTCCTGGAAAGATGCTGCTGACAGGAAAGAGTTCGTAGCAAGAGAAGCCTTTGTAATACCAAGCATGATCTGTTCGCCAGACGCCGGCTCTTTTCCTTCTTCCTCAAGTGTCTTGTTAATGTCTTCAAATTCCAGAATATCAACATTCGTTCCTGGAAGGAATTCACTGTCTCCTGCCTCTTCTACCCTGATCTTTTTCAGCATCTGACGTACGATAACTTCGATATGCTTATCGTTGATATCAACACCCTGAAGACGGTATACTCTCTGAACCTCCTGAAGCATATAGTCCTGAACGGCCCTCAGGCCTTTGATCCTTAAAATATCATGCGGATTTACACTACCTTCCGTCAGCTCATCACCTGCTTCCAGTTCTGCTCCATCCATGATCTTAATACGTGAACCATAAGGAATCAGATATGCCTTCGTCTCTCCGGTTTGATTATTAGTAACAATGATCTCACGCTTTTTCTTCGTGTCATTGATCGTCGCGGTTCCGGCAAACTCCGTGATGATCGCAAGTCCCTTCGGCTTTCTTGCTTCAAAAAGCTCCTCAACACGGGGAAGACCCTGTGTGATATCATCACCCGCAACACCTCCTGTATGGAAGGTACGCATCGTAAGCTGGGTACCAGGCTCCCCGATAGATTGAGCAGCGATAATACCTACTGCCTCTCCTACTTGTACCGGCTCACCCGTAGCCATGTTCGCTCCGTAGCATTTCGCGCAGATACCATTGTGCGAGCGGCAAGTCAGGATCGTACGGATCTTGATTTTCTCAAGCGGACCGCCTTTCTCATCCACACCTTTTTTCATAATGAGCTCCGCGCGCTTCGGCGTTACCATATGATTCTTCTTTACAAGGATATTTCCGTCCTCATCTACAATATTCTCACACAGATAACGTCCGGTGATACGCTCCTTAAGACTCTCAATCTCTTCATTGCCATCGGTAAAGGCTTTTACATACATTCCCGGAAGTTCGGCACCCTTCTCTACGCAGTCAACCTCATGGATAATAAGCTCCTGAGACACGTCAACAAGACGTCTGGTCAGATATCCTGAATCGGCTGTACGAAGCGCTGTATCAGACAGACCTTTACGCGCTCCGTGAGCAGACATGAAATACTCCAGTACATCCAGACCCTCACGGAAATTCGACCTGATCGGAAGCTCAATCGTACGTCCGGTCGTATCGGCCATAAGTCCGCGCATACCTGCAAGCTGCTTGATCTGCTTGTCAGAACCACGTGCTCCCGAATCCGCCATCATAAAGATATTGTTATATTTATCAAGACCAGAAAGCAGAGCTTCCGTCAAAGCATCGTCAGTCGCCTTCCACGTCTCTACGACTTCCTTATAGCGCTCCTCCTCTGTAATAAGACCACGCTTAAAGTTCTTTGTAATTTTATCTACTGTATCCTGCGCTTCCTGGATCATCTGCGGTTTCTGCGGGGGCACAGTCATATCCGAGATAGATACTGTCATAGCTGCCCTCGTTGAATATTTATATCCAATTGATTTTACCGAATCCAATACTTCCGCAGTAGCAGTAGAACCATGTGTATTGATTACTTTTTCCAGAATCTGCTTTAACTGTTTCTTACCAACATGGAAATCCACTTCTAAAAGCAACGCGTTCTCCGGATTCTCACGGTCTACAAATCCAAGATCCTGCGGAATGATCTCATTAAACAGGAATCTTCCAAGAGTGGATTTTACATTACCTGTCTTTGATGATCCATCTGCTAACGTCTTTGTAACACGTACAGTAATTTTTGAATGAAGGGTGATCGCATTATTCTCATATGCAAGAATGGCTTCATTTACATTCTTAAATACCTTTCCTTCACCTTTCGCTCCTGGTCTTTCTTGTGTCAGATAATAGATACCAAGAACCATATCCTGTGACGGAACTGCCACCGGGCCGCCGTCTGACGGCTTTAGCAGGTTATTCGGCGAAAGCAGTAAGAAACGGCACTCTGCCTGCGCTTCTACAGACAACGGAAGATGAACCGCCATCTGGTCTCCGTCAAAGTCCGCATTGTAGGCCGTACATACAAGCGGATGGAGCTTGATCGCCTTACCCTCTACAAGAATCGGCTCAAATGCCTGAATACCAAGTCTGTGCAGCGTAGGCGCACGGTTTAACATAACCGGATGCTCCTTGATCACTTCTTCTAGTACATCCCACACCTCCGGTTGGAGACGCTCTACCATCTTCTTCGCGTTTTTAATATTGTGCGCGGTTCCATTTTGTACAAGCTCTTTCATAACAAATGGCTTGAAAAGCTCAATGGCCATCTCCTTCGGAAGACCGCACTGGTAAATCTTAAGTTCCGGGCCTACGACGATAACTGAACGTCCGGAATAGTCAACACGCTTTCCAAGAAGATTCTGACGAAAACGTCCTGATTTCCCTTTAAGCATATCGGAAAGAGACTTAAGCGCACGGTTTCCCGGTCCTGTTACCGGACGTCCGCGGCGCCCGTTGTCGATCAGGGCATCTACCGCTTCCTGAAGCATCCTCTTTTCATTTCTTACAATGATATCCGGTGCTCCAAGCTCTAAAAGCCGCTTTAACCGGTTATTTCTGTTAATGATCCTTCTATACAGATCGTTAAGGTCAGAGGTTGCAAAACGGCCGCCGTCAAGCTGTACCATCGGACGCAGGTCCGGCGGAATGACCGGAATATTGGTCATGATCATCCACTCCGGCTTATTTCCTGACTCGCGGAACGCCTCCACTACTTCCAAACGCTTTACAATCCTCGCGCGTTTCTGTCCGGTCGCTCCCTTTAATCCTTCTGAAAGTTCTTTATATTCTTTTTCCAGATCGATCGCCTGCAAAAGTTCCTGGATAGATTCTGCTCCCATGCCTACTCTGAAAGCGCTGCCATAGGTTTCCCTTGCCTCCTGATACTCCTGCTCAGACAGGACCTGCTTATATTGAAGTTCTGTATCTCCTTTATCCAGTACGATATAAGAAGCAAAATACAACACCTTTTCCAGAGTTCTGGGCGACAGATCAAGGATCAGTCCCATACGGCTCGGAATTCCCTTAAAGTACCAGATATGTGACACCGGCGCCGCCAGCGCAATATGTCCCATACGTTCACGGCGGACACTCGCCTTTGTAACCTCAACACCACATCGGTCACACACAACGCCTTTATAGCGGATTTTCTTATACTTACCACAGTGACACTCCCAGTCCTTGCTGGGTCCAAAAATCTTCTCACAAAACAACCCGTCTTTTTCAGGTTTCAAAGTTCTGTAATTGATAGTCTCCGGCTTTGTTACCTCGCCTTTAGACCACTCCAAAATCTTCTCAGGTGATGCCAACCCTATCTTAATCGCATCAAAAACCATCGGCTGAAAAGTTTGCTGGTTATTATTTTCTGGCATATCGGCACCCCTCTCTACATATCATCTGATAAATCACTATATGCATAATCATCGGTTTCCTCAAAATCTATGTCGTAGTCATCCTCGTCCTCATCATCCGTCTCGACATCGACAAGCTCTTCACCCTGAAATTCCTGTTCTGTATAACCCTGCCGTCCAAGGTCATCTTCGTCGTTGTACTTTCTGTCACCCTCTATCAGTGAACGGAAATCAGTTTCACCCATATCAACAGTTTCCATGATCTCAACTTCCGTATTGTCATCACGAAGCACTCTCACATCAAGTCCAAGAGACTGCAGTTCTTTTAAGAGTACCTTAAAGGACTCCGGAATACCCGGCTCCGGAATATTCTCACCCTTAATGATCGCTTCATAAGTCTTCACACGTCCCACAACGTCATCTGACTTCACAGTCAGGATCTCTTGAAGTGTATAGGATGCTCCATAAGCCTCAAGAGCCCACACCTCCATCTCTCCGAAACGCTGTCCGCCGAACTGTGCCTTACCGCCTAATGGCTGCTGTGTAACCAGCGAATACGGGCCGGTGGAACGGGCATGGATCTTATCATCTACAAGATGATGGAGTTTCAGATAATGCATGTGTCCGATCGTAACCGGACTGTCAAAGTATTCTCCGGTTCTTCCGTCCCGCAGCCGAACCTTTCCGTCTCTGGAAATGGGTACTCCCTTCCACAGTTCTCTATGCTCCCGGTTATCTGACAGATATTCCATAACTTCTGGAAGCAGTTCTTCTTTATACTTCTTCTCAAACTCTTCCCAGCCTAAGTTTACATAATCATTGGCCAGATCAAGAGTATCCATGATGTCATTCTCATCCGCGCCGTCAAATACCGGTGTAGCTATATTGAAGCCAAGAGCCTTTGCCGCAAGAGACAAATGGATCTCCAGCACCTGCCCGATATTCATACGGGAAGGCACACCCAGAGGATTCAGCACGATATCAAGCGGTCGCCCATTTGGAAGAAACGGCATATCCTCAACAGGCAGAACACGGGAAACGACACCCTTGTTACCGTGACGTCCAGCCATCTTATCTCCAACAGAGATCTTTCTTTTCTGTGCGATATAAATCCTTACGGACTGGTTCACACCCGGAGAAAGCTCATCCCCATTCTCTCTTGTAAATACCTTCGCATCCACAACAATACCATATTCACCGTGGGGCACTTTCAGTGATGTATCTCTTACCTCTCTTGCTTTTTCACCGAAAATCGCGCGAAGAAGCCTCTCTTCCGCGGTAAGCTCTGTCTCTCCCTTCGGAGTAACCTTACCTACCAGAATATCACCAGCACGCACTTCTGCTCCGATACGGATGATACCTCTCTCATCCAGATCCTTCAGCGCATCATCACCGACACCTGGGATATCACGGGTAATCTCCTCCGGACCAAGCTTGGTATCACGGGCCTCCGCCTCATATTCCTCAATATGGACAGAAGTATATACATCATCCTGAACTAATCTCTCACTTAACAGTACGGCGTCCTCGTAATTATATCCCTCCCATGTCATAAATCCAATGAGCGGATTCTTTCCAAGAGCCATCTCTCCGTTAGCAGTAGACGGGCCGTCCGCGATCACATCACCTGCTTCTACCTTATCTCCTTTATATACGATCGGCCTCTGGTTATAGCAGTTGCTCTGATTACTCCTTAAAAACTTCGTCAGCTTATATTTCTTAGTATTGCCATCATTCTGGCGGATAATAATCTCTTTTGAAGTAGAGCGTTCAACAACACCGCCTTCTGCTGCCACGATACACACACCTGAGTCAACAGCTGACTTCTCCTCCATACCTGTACCGACAACCGGAGCCTCTGTCATAAGAAGGGGTACAGCCTGACGCTGCATGTTAGACCCCATCAGCGCACGATTGGCATCATCATTCTCAAGGAACGGGATCAAAGCTGTAGCCACAGAAAACACCATCTTCGGAGAAACGTCCATATAATCGAACATCTTCCTTTCATATTCCTGTGTCTCCTCACGGTAACGGCCAGATACATTCTTCCGGACAAAATGACCTTCCTCATCCAGCTGCTCGTTTGCCTGTGCCACATGATAATTATCTTCTTCATCAGCCGTCATATATACAACTTCATCTGTAACAACCGGATTCATCGGATCATCATGATTGATCTTACGATACGGTGCTTCCACAAATCCATACTGATTGATCCTTGCATAACATGCCAAAGAGTTGATCAGACCGATGTTTGGACCTTCAGGTGTCTCGATCGGGCACATCCTTCCATAATGGGAATAGTGTACGTCGCGGACCTCAAATCCCGCACGGTCTCTGGAAAGACCACCCGGTCCAAGGGCCGACAGACGCCGCTTATGAGTCAGCTCACCAAGCGGATTATTCTGATCCATGAACTGCGAAAGCTGTGAAGAACCAAAGAATTCCTTCACTGCCGCTGTTACCGGCTTTATATTGATCAATGACTGCGGAGAGATCCCCTCTAAGTCCTGTGTCGTCATCCTCTCACGGACAACTCTCTCAAGCCTCGACAGACCGATCCTATACTGATTCTGCAAAAGCTCTCCCACCGCACGGATACGCCTGTTGCCAAGATGATCAATATCATCATCATTGCCAAGCCCGTATTCTAAATGCATATTATAGTTAATAGAAGCAAGGATATCTTCCTTCGTAATATGCTTCGGGATCAGGTCATGGATGTCTCTGCGGATCGCATCTTTTAATTCATCAATGTCTCCTGCCGTCTCTTCCAAAAGACCGGCCAGCACCGGGTAATATACAAACTCTGTCACACCGACCTCTTTCGGATCAATATCTACAACAGAAGTAAGGTCTACCATCATATTAGAAAGAACTTTAATATTTCTCTCCTCATCAGGTCTCTCAATCCATACATAAGGAACTGCCGCATTCTGAATCTGATCCGCAAGTTCTCTTGTCACCTTAGTTCCAGCCTCAGCAATCACCTCTCCCGTGAGCACACTAACTACATCCTCCGCAAGAACCTGTCTATTGATACGGTTTCTTAACAGAAGCTTTTTATTGAATTTATAACGTCCGACCTTTGCCAGATCATAACGTCTCGGGTCAAAGAACATACTGGTGATCAGACTCTCCGCGCTGTCAACTGCCAAAGGCTCGCCCGGACGGATCTTTTTATAAAGTTCCAGAAGGCCTTCCTGATAATTCGTAGCCGCATCTTTTTCAAAACTTGCCAAAATCTTCGGCTCTTCCCCAAATATCTCAACAATCTCCGGATTAGTACCGATACCCAGCGCACGGACCAATACAGTAATCGGCACCTTTCTCGTTCTATCTACTCGTACATAAAAAACGTCATTGGAATCCGTCTCATACTCTAACCACGCGCCGCGGTTAGGGATTACAGTGGATGAATACAATTTTTTTCCTAATTTATCATGAGCGATCGCATAATAAATGCCGGGGGAACGCACTAACTGACTTACAATAACACGTTCCGCCCCGTTGATAACAAATGTACCGGTACTTGTCATCAGCGGCAGATCTCCCATGAAGATCTCATGTTCATTAATCTCGTCTGTTTCTTTATTGTGGAGTCTTACCCTCACCTTCAGAGGCGCGGCATAAGTCGCATCACGTTCTTTACACTCTTCGATTGTGTACTTTACGTCATCCTCGCACAGCGTGAAATCTACAAATTCCAGACTCAGATGACCGCTGTAATCCGCGATCGGTGAAATATCATCAAATACTTCTTTTAACCCCTCGTCAAGAAACCAATGGTAGGAATCTTTCTGGACTTCAATCAAATTCGGCATCTGAAGAACTTCTTTTTGTCTGGAATAGCTCATGCGGGAACTTTTTCCACTTTTTATAGGACGAATTCTGTTTTTCTCCATATTGACGTTTCACTCCTCTTTAATTTTTTGTGGACAGTGAATCACCCGTAAATCGTGAACTATCACACATATCACTATTTGTCAAGTTGTTTTTTCATGGAAATTCACGGCATAACTTTCCACAATAGCGCATTTTTTATAATAGCACAGTCTTGTCAAGCTTGTCAACCGGGAAAATCCAGTTTTTGACAATAGATCAATGCAGTTTAAGAGCAAAAAAAGAGACCGTCCTTATCCAACGATCAAAAATCATACCCGTACTAAAGATAAAGTCTACAAAACAGCTGACAGATTGTCAGGCCCTGCCCTTGAAACAGTATTAAGGAAGCGCATCCTGCCAAACCGGGACGTGATAAAGTCATTTTACCACGTCCCGGATTCGGTTCTGACTATTTATTTCTGTTTTCGAGCATCTTTATTACCTTCTTAGGAATCACTTCGCAGTTTCGCTTAAGGCTCTCCTCAAGCATGTCATGTAACAATTGAGAATTCTTTTCACGAAGCGCTTCCAGATAGCTCTCATGCTCCTGGAGCATAAGCCGCGCGCTTTCTCTGTTGTCCGCGTAATTCTGGCTGTAGATCAGTTTGCAAAACGCTAAGTTATTCCACAGACCTTCTATCATATCTGTAATCCGTTTAAACTGTGATACTCTGTAAATGGCAAAATGAAACTCTTTATTATACAGAAAGATCCTTTTTGCGCTCAGCGGTTCATCCTCACATACCTCGGACAGCTTTCTGTGGATCTCTTCCACTTCAGCCAGCTCCTGCTCTGTCATGTTCTCGCATGCCCAGTAAGCAATTACAGGTTCAAGTGCTTTCCGTCCGATGTAGATTTCCCGCACATCCTTTTCATCCAAAGAAACTACATGGGCACCGACATATGGCGTCGAAACAACCAAGCCTATCTTCTCCAAGGATTTAATAGCATCCCTTACGGGCATCCTGCTGACTCCGAGCCGTTGTGCCAGTTCTTCTGTATTTAGCTTCTCACCCATATGGATTTTATCATCCATAATAAAATCCATCAAATTCTCCGTAACTAATTCTGACAGGCTCTGATACTGAATTTTTAATGGTTTTCCGTCTATCATATGTTCTTAATCCCGCCTCTTCCATATATTTCCTATAACTACTTAATATCTTAAGTACGCCAGGCCTAAATGTCAAGTTTTTCAGCCAAATATCTCGCTGCCCGGATCCCCCATTCCTCAGAATCCAGATTGCCTTTTAAATATTGTATATGGACATTCTCACCCGCCTTTTCTTCTATTACCTTCAGCAATGTATCGTCCACCGAAGAATCATATAAAGCTTCTCCCGGTCTGGTATCGCATCGCATTCCATCAGTCGGCAAGATAAGCTCTACTTCCCGGCCCGCGGCATTTAACCGGTCTGTAAAAAGCTCCGCAACACGACGTGCCTCTTTCTCTTTAAGCTTAATATGAGCAAGTCTTTCGTTATGTTTATTATACTTTCTCTGATCCAGAGGATAAGGAAACTCTCTGATATCATAATCAATAAAGTCAAGACCTCCTACAGATACAACAACCGGCATATGTCCTTTTCTCAGATACTGGAGCCTCTCATATTCACCATAAGAAAATCCGCCTTCAAAATACCCGCTTACAATCTCATGTGTCGTCATATCAAGAATCCCATCTGCTTTTCCTTCTAAAGCAAGCTTCTCCATCACTGCTCCGCCTGCGCCCGTCGCATGGAATCCCCACACCTCAAAGCCTTTCCTTTCAAGTTCTCTGACCGCTGCCATGCAGCCTTTATTTGTAATGCCCATCATTGTAATGCCAACTACAGGCTTCTTCGGTTTTACAAGCTGTCCGTCTGCGTGCTTTGCCATGCCTGCCACACTTATGCACGCATTCTTTAAGATCGTCCCTATCACTGAATTCATCCCGGTAAAATCAACAATAGAAGGAAATACAACAATATCCTTATATCCGACAACCTCTTTAAAACATTTGTTCCCACTGGCAATTGTCGTTACCATTACTTTAGGGAAACCAATCGGAAGCTCATGCATTGCCTGTGTCGCAACTGTTGTGTTCTGCACTCCGCCTGCCGCGATTACACCTGCAATTTTCCCTTCTTCATAAAGCCTGTATATCTTTTTTTTCATCGCAGATATCATAAGCTCCATAAGCTCGCCCTTCGTACCGGATTTTATCTCAGACCACTTAAGATTCTCTTCCTCAAACACCTCTTCTCTGGAAATATCCGCCAGATTTGTTTTCTCAGGTCCGATAGACATATCAACCACCAATGGCTTCACATCCTGAGCACGCAGGATCTCCTGCATATACTGAACTTCCTGAAACTTTGTATCACAGCTTGCAATTACTGCTATTGTCTTCATTCTATTCTGACCTCTGCTTATTTATCCGTTTTGCCTATTATCGGATTTTCCTTAATCCGGTCAAGAAGCGTTGCATCATGACATAACAAGAGATGGTTCGCATCCTTCGCCCGTGCCTTCTGATACTCTATGCTCTTCCAGCTCTCTATGATATTGTAAAATCTTCCCGGAGGTGTGATGTTATAATGTAATTCTGGTATTGGCTCCAGATTTCCAAGTACAAAGATCGAATCTCCGCAGCAGATATAGCTGTCCCCGTCCGCACAGTCTACTTCCACAGAAATATGACCCGGCGAATGGCCAAATGACTCAAAAACTCTTACTCCTTTCATAATCTCTGTCTCGCCTTCTACCTCCAAAAACCGAAGTTTCGAAATCGGAGATTCTACACCCAGCGCCGGCGCTTCATATGACTTGTAATAAAGCGGTATTGGATTTCTGGCAAAATCAATTTCCCGCTTATGCGCAACCAATACTGCATGCGCAAACTTCTCCGCATAAAACATATGATCCCAATGTAAATGGGTAAATACAACAATATCTACGTCCTCGCATGTATATCCTTCTTTTTTAAGCAGCGACTCGATATCCTGTCCTTCCTCCTGCCATGAACCCGGATGATGGTACGCGTTCGCCCTCTCTGTCCATGCCATACCCGTATCTACCAATAAAAGCTTGTCACCGCCCTCTACCAGATAAGTAAATACCGGAAGAGCTACCTTTTCATTAGGAATCCCTTTAAGATAAGGTGCCGCCGAGTGATGATAATGGTATTGAAACGGATTTGTCGGAACAAATCCTGTGTTTAATGGTTTAATAGTTAATTTTGACATATTTTTCTCCTCCTGATCTATCTTATGATATTTTGTAAAACAGCTATCTGTGCCGTCTCCTCTACAAGTTCCGCCATGTGTTCTGCGTCAACAGCACTCTTGCCTACAACCACAAGCCCATGTCCTTTTAATATGACCCCAGGCAGATTGGGATTGTCCTGCATCTTTTTCAATATTTCCTCTGCCTCCTCTTTAGGCACCACTGCCGCATGCACATCAAAAACCGGAAGCGCGCAGCCTATCTTCAGTTCACTATGCCAGGTTACCAAAGGAATATCCTCATGCTTGTCTGCCCATGCGATCGCATATGGACTATGTGTGTGGACCACCGCATTGCATCCGCTTAAATGCTCAAGAAGTACACTATGCAGCAGCCATTCCCGGGTAGGCTTTCCTGCTTCCCCTTCTTTTAATGTTCCGTCAAAATCCATGGCGATCCAGCCATTTCCCCTGGCGTCACAGTCCGCAAACGATCCCCCGGAGCTTTTTACGATCATTCCTTCCTCACCGGGAATCCTTACACTTAAATTTCCGCCGCTTCCCGTCTGCATTCCTCTTGTATAAGCACGATGTGCCGCTATGGTCAGATCTTCGTAACAATCTCTGTATTTATCGTTCATATTGTCAGTCTCCCTGTTATATTAATTTTTTAGCCCTGCGGCCGCGCGTATAGATATCGATCCACACCATAAGAATAATTACAATACCCACCGCAAAATTCTGCCAGTTTGAATTCACGCCTACAATATTCATGATATTAACAATAATTGTAAGGATGATCGCTCCGATGACCGTACCGACGACCCCTCCCTCTCCTCCAAGCAGAGAGGTTCCTCCCATGACTACTGCGGCAACAATCTGCAATCCATACGTTTCGCTCATACCGGCATCTGCCGCGTTCAGTCTGGCTGTCATCATGATACCGCCAAGCGCCCCCGTCACACCGCAGAATGCATATGCGGCCAGCAAAGTCCCAAGACAGTTGATCGCCGAATAGCCTGCTGCCTGCATGTTAAATCCGATCATATAAACATTTCTTCCAAAAGTAGTTTTCTGCAGCAGAATGTAGACGATCAGGCACATAACTCCTGATATAATGATCGGGATCGGAATCTTTCCTACATAGCCGATCCCAATTGTTGTAAACCTTCCCGGCAGTCCATAGATCACACCGCCATTCATGACGATCATCGCAAGACCAGAAGCTACCATATTCATTCCATAGGTCGCGACAAAGGAAGGAAGCTTTATAACCCCGACAAGAATCCCGTTCATGACTCCTATTACAAGTCCGATGGATATACTAATTAACATTGCGGCCGCAACCGGCATATCAGCCACCAGCATCTTCGCGCAGATACATCCTGTCAGAGCCGCGCAAGAACCGACAGACAGATCAATATTACCCGTAATAACTACAGCAGTAAGTCCCAGACTTAACATCAGCAGAATACTCGCCTGCCTGAGAATTGTGATCAGATTCCCCGATGTCAGAAAGGATGGGCTGAGCAGGCTTGATATGATCATCATGAACAACAGGCTGAGTACAACATATACATATTTAGATTCCAATATTTTTTGTTTTAATTTTTCCATGCTATCACCTACATTTCCTGCTGTTTTTTCAAAAATGCATCAAAGATTATGGCCGCCAGAACAACAATCCCAATAATCGCATTCTGATAAATAGACGAAAGACCAACTTGTGTAAGCCCGCTTTTTAATACCTGCATGAACAGGACGCCGAATATCGTACCGCCCACGCCCCCTCTTCCTTCCCTCATGGATGTACCGCCCAGTAATACCGCTGCGATAGCATTAAATTCCAGACCGTTTCCTGAATTCGGATTTCCCGATTCAATTCTGCAGCACAAGAGCAATCCGCCTATTCCTGCCATGACACCTGCATACACAAATGCTTTTATCGTATTGCGGCTGATACTGGCCCCTGCCAGTGTAAGTGCCTCAGAATTTCCTCCCAGCCCCGTAATCTTCATTCCAAATGTCGTCTTGCGCAATACGATCCATGTAACAAAAAAGCATAAAACAGCGATCCAGACAGAATACGGCAATCCTAAGAGCTTCTCCTTTGCTATCGTCCTGAAAATTGAATGACTGAAATACACCGTCTGGCTGTTGCATAAAAGCAAGGCGACTGATTTAAAGATATTCTGCGTGCCAAGCGTCACAATAAAAGCCGGCAGCATTCCCTTTGCGACAATAACACCATTAACAAGACCAAATACGGCAGATGACAAAAGTACTACAATCATTGACAGCCACATCGGCATCCCTGTATTTAAAAGCACGATCCAAAGCACCGACACTACACTCACGACAGAACCTAATGAAAGATCCGTACCCTGAAGCAGCACAATCAATGTCTGTCCGCACGCGATCACAAGAAGCGGCGCAGCCTGACTGGCAATATTCACCATATTCTGCACTGTAAAATAATTATCAACCAGTACTCCGTATATAAGCATTAATACCAGCATCATATAAAGCGCCGGAGGAACTTTCAGATATTTTTCTCTATTCTTCATGTCATCCCCCCTAACTTCCAAGCAGCATCATCTGCCCTATCTTTTCAGCCGCAAATTCGTCTCTCTCAATATGGCCGGCGATAGAACCGTTATTCATAATGTACATTCTGTCACTCATCCCGATGATCTCCTGCATCTCGGAAGAAATCATCAGTATTGCTTTTCCTTCTGACGCGAGTCTGTCCATCAAAGCGTAGATCTCCATCTTGGCACCTACATCGATCCCCCGCGTCGGCTCATCAAAAATAATGACATCTGTATTCGCTGACAGCCACTTTGCGATCACTACCTTTTGCTGGTTTCCTCCGGAAAGCGCCCGCGCCATTTTCTTTACGCTAGGTGTCGCAATCTTCAGGCTTTTCACATACTCATCCGCAACCTCATCATTTTTACTCTGACTGACAAAGAAATGCGGGAAGATTTTTTTAAGACTTACCGCCGCTATATTCCATGAGATAGGCGCTCTCACCGCAAGTCCAAGTTGTTTTCTATCTTCCGGAAGAAATCCCAGCCCTTCATTTACTAAATAGGACGGTCCTCTTCCCGAAACATCTTTTCCATGCAGATAGACCTTTCCCCCTTTCAGTTTATCAATACCGAAGATAAGTCTTGCCATTTCTGTCCGGCCGGCGCCTACCAAACCCGCCAGCCCGACGATCTCGCCTTTGTTTACTACAAGCGAACAATTTTCCACCTTACCTGCTCTGTCACTGATATTTTCTACCCGCAGCGCTTCTCCGTTATGCTCGTTCGGAGTCCTCACATAAACCTGCGCAATGTCACGCCCTACCATCAGATTCACCAATTCTTCATCTGACAGCTCTCCTTCTCTTAAGGTTTTGATATATTTTCCATCTCTTAAAACAGTAATTCTATCACCAATATGATGAAATTCTTTCATCCTGTGGGATACATAGATGATCCCAATATTTCTTTTTTTCAAAAGATGGATCTGCTTAAAAAATGATTCGACCTCTCTGTCGGATAAAGTAGCCGTAGGTTCATCGAATATAATAATTTTAGGGTCAATAGATATTGCCTTGGCGATCTCAATCATCTGCTGCTCTGCTACTCCCAGATATTTCACAGGTTTTGTAGTATCAATGTTCTCACAATTTAAGTTTTTGAGCAGCTCCTTTGCCTGTGCCTGCATTAGCTTCTGATCGATTATATTGGTTCCCTTATATACCGGCTCTCTGTTGAAAAATATATTCTGCGCCGCGTTTAGATACGGAACCATCGTAAGTTCCTGATAAACTGCTGCGATTCCATTTGCCAGAGCCTCCTTTGGCGTCCTGAAATCCACCTTTTGTTCTTCCAGGTAAATCTCTCCGCTCTCGGGCTGGTACGCGCCGAGAATACATTTCGACAATGTACTCTTTCCGGCGCCGTTTTCGCCCACTAAAATATGTACCTCTCCCGGGAACAAATCAAATTGCACCTTATCAAGTGCTTTTACTCCCGGAAACTCCTTCGTCAGGTTTTTCACCTTAAGAATCGGCTCCATATTTTCACCTCCGCTAGTCATACCATTTAAACTTCTCCATATATTCATCTACATTTTCTGATGTAATAAGCGGGTTATTTCTTTCTGACGGGAATGGGATAAAATATTCTTCCGGCAGAGTTTTGTCGTTAAGATACTTTGTCAGGTAGGCAACCGCAAGATATGTAGAGCCATAGGGGTCTGTATTATAAGTAACATAAAGGTCCCCGTCTTTTACCGCTGAAGCCGCGTCCTTTGAAGCATCTGCTCCCCCTACATATACACCTTCTATATTCTGTGCTTTTAATGCCTGGATCGCTCCAATCGCCATCTCATCATTACAGCTTGCGACAACCGTAAGTCCGTCAGCCGTTTTTTCTCCCTGAAGAAGATTCTCCATAACCTGCATACCTTCCGCCCGTTTGCAGTTAGCTGTCTGAGAAGCTATTACTTCAATATCCGGATACTCTTTAATCGCCGCCAGGATACCAGCCTTACGTTCTTCCATATTCTGAACTCCCGCAGGCCCTTCTAAAACAATTGCTTTTCCTTTCTTTCCTGCCACTTCACAAAGCTCCTTTGTCACAAGATAACCCGTCTCATAATAATCTACGCCTGTCCTCATAAAGGCTCCTGTCTCCGGCGCGGTACCGATCGCGACAACCGGGATCCCTTTTTCATTGGCAAGATCGACAACCGGCTGGATCCCTTTGGAGTCAGACGGGTGGATGACAAATCCGTCTACATTCTGCTCTATCAATGATTCCATGATCGTAACCTGCTCCTCAATAGAATCTTGTGTAGCCGGTGCCAGAGTCTGCACTTCCAGTTCCATATCTTTTCCTGCCTGCTCTCCGCCTGCCCACATACCTACCATATATGGATTTGTCGAATTACGGGTCATGACTACGATCTTATATTTTTCATCTCCTTTTACAGATGTAGATACACCACGTCCAATGCCTTCAATCGGAAGTTCTACTTCATTTTTAGCAAAATCACTTGCCCTGTTCACATTGACATTTTTACTAAAGTCTTCATTAACTTTATTATCACCTGTATTTTCAGACGTATCTACTTTCAGATCGCTTTCCTTACTCTCCCCGGTTTCTCCCTGCTGTCCGCATCCTGCCAGACATAGCACCATAGTGACCGTTAATAAAGCTGAAATCCACTTTTTCTTCATTATATTCCCTCCTCTTTTCTACTGTTTTTTTGTTTCGTTTTGGATATTGGATATTAGATATTGAATAAAAAGTATCACGATTTGTTATATTTGTCAATATAATTGTCGAATTATTTTATTTTTTGTTAAAATTATATATTTATATTGACATTTTCAGATATTGCATTTATATTGGATATTAGATATTGGATATTTACAGAAAGAAAGGAAGGATTGAAATGAAAGTAACACTCTTATTAGAAAACACATGTATGTATAGCAAATACCTGAATTCTGAACATGGATTTTCCGCATGGATAGAAGATGAAGATGTGAAAGTACTGCTTGACTGCGGCTATTCCGATAACTTTATCCAAAACGCTGAAAAACTTGGCATCGACCTTATGCTGGCAGATTACGTGGTTCTCTCTCACGGTCACTGGGATCACACCGGAGGACTGAAACATCTGATCAAATATTATAAAGATCACGCAATGGCACGAAAACCCGTTCTTTTATACACAAGCGATGATATTTTCCTGAAACGCTATGAATTCAACTGGGATACACCGGTTGGACTTGATGTCTCCAAGGAAGTGATGGAACAGTGGTTTGATGTCCGTGTAACTCCAAATCCCCTCTGGCTTACAAAAAATCTTTGCTTTATGGGACTAACAGAACGATCCAACGATTATGAGCATGTTCATCCCCAGACTTCCCAGCAGCTTCGCGATGGTAAGTGGTGCGATGATGTCGTTGATGAAGACACTCAGTTAGCATACCTTCATAAGAACAAAGAGGAAGTCAGCGTTGTGGCTACCTGCGCGCATTATGGAATATGTAATATCATGGAGTACGCAAAGAAACTGACAGGAGCCAATCAGATCCATACATATCTCGGCGGCTCTCATCTCAGGATTGACGAGGTTCCCCAATCACAGGTCGATAAAACATGCGATTATGTTAAAAAACAAAATATTAAGAACTTCTATATCTGCCATGACACAGACCTGCACTGCAAGCTTGCCCTCTGGAATGCATCCTCAGGAAGCAAAGAGGCCGGCACAGGACTTGTCCTTGAATTAGAATAAAACACATAAAGGATAAAGCTATGAACAGATTTATATTACCAGAGGATAGCAGTTCAAAAAATTACGCATTAGCTACTTACTATATAGAACTTCCTAAAGGCGAGGATATCGTAGATAAAGCAAAAAAAATGGCATTAGGACAAACACTTGGAACGTGGGTAGATGTTCCGGGTATATCTGATAAAATGCAAGAACTTTACATGGGAAAAGTTGCAAATATCCTGGAGGCACCCCCTATGGAATTATCTTCCCAGCTCTGTGATGACTGCCGTACCTATTTTGTCCAGATCGCCTACCCCACTGCTAATTTTGGCTCTGATCTTCCTATGCTTTTTACAACGCTTTTAGGAAATGATGCTTCGACAAGCGCCCAGGTAAAATTAGTTGACCTTCAATTACCTGAAAGTTTTGTCGCAGAATTTAAAGGACCCAAATACGGCATAGAGGGTATCAGGAAACTTACCGGCTCTCTGCCTGAAACACCGCTCCTTCTGAATATGATAAAGCCTTGTACCGGCTTAACTCCCGAAGAAGGCGCACGGATCTTTTACGATGTCGCAATGGGTGGGATTGATTTTATCAAAGATGACGAGCTGCTTGGCGATCCAGATTTCTGCCGCGCGGGGAAACGCGCGAAAGCTTATTTAAAAGCAGCCGAAGCCGCATATGAAAAGACCGGGATCTATACAACTTACATATGCAATATCACTTCCTCATCAAATAAGATCTTAGATACTTTAAAATCAGTGATCGATGCGGGAGTACATGCAGTAATGATGTGTTTTTCTACTGTAGGTTACAGTACCTTTCAGTATATTTCCGAATCGACAGATGTTCTTATTATGGGTCATTATGCCGGTTCAGGAATTTCAAACGAAGGTTTGACTTCTGGTCTCAGTTCTCACTTGTCCGTCGGGAAATTTGCCCGGATGGCAGGAGCCGATATGGTGATGATGAATACTCCTTACGGGGGATATCCTCTCACAAACCTGCAATACCAGAAAACTCTACAGCATCTCATACTCCCTGACCACCATCTAATGCCTTGCATGCCGGTCTGCGGAGGGGGTGTCCACCCGGGTCTGGTGCCGCAGCTTATAACAGACTGCGGTCGTGATATCATACTTGCCGCCGGAGGCGCCATCCAGGGCCATCCAATGGGAGCCGCCGCAGGTGTGGCTGCTATGCGGCAGGCCGTGAAGGCAGTGCTTTCCCGGACTTCTCTGGAATCATACGCAGACAGCCATGAGGAACTCTCCTGCGCGCTGCGTACTTTCGTAAAATAGTTATAAAAACAGGAAGGGAGTTACAAGATCATCTGATGTGATGATTTTATAACTCCCTAAACTCTTTTATCGGCTCATCTTCCAGATGCTTTAAACTTTCCGCAGTTATACATAATTACTCCAAGAAATGTGCGGCAATGGCAGGAGATGTTTTATGACAGGCACTATTCGAATACCTGCATGCGTTACTGGAGAAACTGTGAAGCATGCTGCAATACCCCGAATCATTGCTGTCCAGAATATACGCCTGATTTTATAGCACTGGCAGAAAGCTACGGAACCATGCCGCCGGGAAACGCCCTTAATGACATGATTTTGGAAAGTGGGGAAAGCACTGACTGAAATGATCCGTACTTTTCAAAATCAGTAATCTCCATAACTGTCCTTCACACTGATCGCAGATACAAGAAACAGAACCGGCACAACGCTGCTGGCTGCAACCATGTATACTCGTTCTATAGTTACATCGCCAAACAGTGTCAGCACTCCAGACACTATAGCTGCAGCCAGTCCCAGCCATCCCATTCTGATCGCCACGGACAATTTCTTTAGATTCCCTCCGGCACCTTTCAGACCACAGTAGCCGCATCCGAAATTAAACACTGAAGACACCATTCCCAGTACGGCGGACACCATCATTGCGGTAAGAGCCTGCTGCTGCATAGTCATTTCCGCCTCGCTATCCATTAATTTCCCAAGAGCCAAAGTAGCTATTGCCACAGCCATTCCTAAGATACCTATGACAATCTGCAGCACTGACAATCCTTTCAGCATCTTTTTCAAACTCATCCCTCCTGTAAAATATACTGCTTCAGACGAAATCTGCCTCTTTCTTTAAAGCATCGATTCTAATATACTCTTATGTCCATCTCATGATAGACAAACAGCATATGCATATATTTTACATATCGTACCGTCTGCCTGAAACCTTTTTACTATATTAGGCACAATTTTACCATTATACTGCGTATGTAATATTATAGAAAAACATATAAAAAAGCCGCTTCTTTGCGAAACGGCTCTCATAATGACCTATAAAATTATTTAAGGTTAACTTCTGCACCTTCAGCCTCAAGTTTAGCCTTGATTGCTTCAGCCTCTTCTTTGGAAACGCCTTCTTTTACTACCTTCGGAGCTTCGTCAACTACAGCCTTAGCCTCTTTCAGTCCAAGACCTGTAATCTCACGAACAACCTTGATAACCTTAACTTTGGAAGCGCCTGCAGATACTAACTCTACATTGAACTCTGTCTGCTCTTCCTCTGCTGCTGCCTCTCCGCCTGCTGCTGCAACTACTACTCCTGCTGCTGCAGACACACCAAACTCTTCTTCACATGCTTTTACTAATTCATTCAACTCTAATACTGATAACTCTTTGATAGCATCAATAAATTCAGCTGTTGTTAATTTTGCCATTATATTATCCTCCTATAAAATATTAAACATTTCTAATCCGGACATAACAAGTAGATTCCTACTCTGCCGGAGCTTCTGCCGCCTCTTCGGCAGGAGCTTCTGTTGCTTCTTCTACCGCGCCTGCGCTTTCACAAGCCTCTGCGCCGCCCTGCTCTGCAATCTGATTAAGAACACGGGCAAGATTGGTGATCGGTGACTGTAAGCTTCCGAGCAATTTAGAGAGAAGTTCTTCTCTTGACGGAATACTTGCCAACGCCTGCAGCTCTTTCGCATCGTAAGCCGCGCCTTCAACTACACCAGCCTTCATCTCAAGAGCTTTCGCCTCTTTCGCAAACTTAGCAAGAATTCTGGCTGGAGCTGTTGCATCGTCTTTGGAAATCGCCAATGCGCTTGGTCCTTCCAAGTGCTCGTCTAAAACCGCAAACTCAGTTCCTTCAAAAGCTCTTTTCATCATAGTGTTCTTGCAAACCTTGTATGTGATCCCTGCTTCTCTCAACTGTTTACGAAGAGCTGTGTCCTGTGCAACAGTAAGTCCACGGTAGTCAACCAGCACAACGCTTGCCGCGTCTTTTACATCATCTGCAATCGTCTGCACGATTGGTTGTTTTAATTCGACTTTTGCCACGAATGGTGCACCTCCTTATATTATTTGTATTGACTGCTATAAGGAATATCAAAAAACCCTTGCATCCAAAGACACAAGGGTATATAAATTCACATAAAAGAATCTAACTTTCCTCGGCAGGCGTATCACTACTTACGCTTTCGCACCTGCTGTCTTTGGCAGTCCTATGATAGAATAGCATTTCATTGATTATCTGTCAACTTATTTTTCCGTTTTTTTGTGTTTTCCTGTTTTTACATCGAATTACGCAATTCTTCCGGACATTGAAAATGCTTTCCCCTGCTTATATCCATCCAGGAACTTGCCCATACGTTTCATTGCATCTGCCAGCACCCCTGCTTCTGGAAGCATTACAATCCGGAAATGATCCGGCTCATGCCAGTCAAAGCCGCTTCCCGGCACAAGGAGAATATTTGTCGCGTGAAGAAGATCTCCCGCAAACTGTTTATCATCTGTAATATTGAATTTTTTCACATCCAGTTTTGGGAATATATAAAATGCGCTGTTATTTTTTACAAATGATATCCCGTCAATCTTCTCAAGCTCTCTTACGGTTGCCTCTCTCTGCTCATAAATTCTTCCTCCCGGACGGACCATCGCAGCCGGAGTCTCCATATCCTCAAGTGCCGCAGGTATTACAATCTGCGCAAGCGCATTCGCGCAAAGTCTTAGAGATGTAAGCTGTATGATCCCCTGTTTGTAATCCTCAGTCAGCTCTCTCGGCCCGCTGATCACCATCCATCCACAGCGATAGCCGCACAGACAATGAGATTTCGATAAGCCATTCATGGTTACGACCGGAAGATCTTCTGCCAAAGATGCAATAGAAATATGTTTTAATCCATCCATCACCAGTCTGTCATAAATCTCATCCGCAAAGATCAAAATTCCTTTTTCCCGCGCAAGCTGTACAATTGCCTCTAAAATCTCTTTCGGATACAGCATTCCGGTAGGATTATTCGGATTGATCACAACGATCGCTTTTGTCTTAGGTGTAATCTTTGAACGGATATCTTCAATGTCCGGATACCAGTCAGACTTTTCATCGCAGACATAAAAAACCGGTCTGCCGCCTGCCAGATAGACTGAATTTCCCCAAATAGAGTAACTCGGCGTCGGTATAAGCACTTCGTCCCCATCATTCAGGAGAGGCATAAGCGCAAAAGAAACCACCTCACTGACACCATTTCCGATAAACACATCATCCGGCGTGATCCCTCTGATCCCTTTTGTCTTCTCATATTCGCAGATTGCTTCTCTGGCCTTTGGCATCCCTTTAAAATCGCAATACCCAACTCCGTCACCAGTATGTCCCTCCAGCGCTCTTTCGATGCTTTGCGGCTGCCTGAATCCAAAAGTCGCCGGATTCCCCGTGTTCAGCTTAAGCACATCGATTCCATTTCCCTGCATCTTCATCGCTTCTACAAATAATGGGCCCCTGATATCTGAATGAACCCTTTCCATTCTTTTGGCTCTTGTAATCTTTTCCATAACTCTTTCCACCTTTATAAAAGAATTTCTTTATTTGCCTCCATCATACTCTAGTGTTATAATATAATCAAATATATATAATCATATAATACTTATATCATTTTAACTATAAGGAGAGTATTATGTTCACATGGAAAAAATATGTATATGAGATATACAGAGAAAAGAGTTTTTCAAAAGCTGCGCAGAATCTCTACATCAGCCAGCCTTCCTTAAGCGCCCGCGTCAAAAAGATAGAAGATCAGATCGGTGTACCTTTATTTGACAGAAGTACTACTCCGCTGAAACTTACAGAAATCGGAGAAATCTACATAGAAGCCGCCAAAGAGATCTCTCAGATCGAACAACGGGTCGAAGAGCAGATCAACAACCTGACCATGCTGAAAACCGGACAATTATCTGTTGGTGCCAGCAATCTTTTCGCAGCTTATGTCATGCCTCAGCTCATTACCCAGTTTAAGCAGCGTTTTCCGGACATCCGCATCCGCATTACAGAGGGAAACACTACCCAGCTGGAATCCATGCTCAGCAATAATTATCTGGATCTGGTAATAGATAATTACCGTTATGACAATATTCTTTACAACAAAGAGCTGTACTGCACAGAACATATCCTCCTTGCAGTACCGAAGCACTTTTCTGTACACGAGCATCTCATGAAGTACCAGCTTTCCTACGACGAGATAAAAAATAAAAGTTATCTCAAAGAAACTTCTCTTGCTGTTCCTCTGGAGGCATTTTCAAGTCTCCCTTTTATCATGCTGGCCCCCGGCAATGATACGCGCCTGCGCGGCGATAGATTATGCCGGGAAGCCAGATTCCATCCCAACATCATTCTGGAGTTTAACCAACAATCGACCGCTTATATGGCTGCTTCTACCCAGCTCGGCGCTACATTTATCAGCGATATACTGGTAAGCCAGCTTCCTTCTTTTGAAAATCTTGTCTATTACAATTTAGACGGCGAGGCTGCCAGACGGAAAGTGTTCTTCTACTATAAAAACCACAAATACAAGACCAGGGTCATGGAAGAATTTCTCTCGATGATGAAAAAACAAAGATAATAAGCAGATATCAAACTACGACACATGTAAAAAGACACCGGATCATCACTTTCTAATCCGGTGTCAAAATATATCATTCTCTACATGTGGTTATACAAGTCTCATCGGGTTAATCTTAACGCCTGGTCCCATAGTAGAAGAAAGTGTCACGCTCTTTAAGAACTGACCTTTTACTGCTGCGGGTCTTGCCTTGATAACCGCCTCGATCAGCGTCTGGAAGTTGTCCGTAATCTGTTCTTCGGTAAAGGAAGCTTTACCTAACGGCACATGGATAATGTTTGTCTTATCAAGTCTGTACTCAATCTTACCAGCCTTGATGTCCTGAATTGCCTTTGTGACATCCATAGTAACTGTACCAGCCTTCGGGTTCGGCATCAGACCCTTTGGTCCAAGTACACGTCCAAGACGTCCGACAACACCCATCATATCTGGTGTAGCAACTACTACGTCAAATTCAAACCAGTTCTCTTTCTGAATCTTTGGAATCAGTTCATCTCCTCCAACATAGTCTGCACCTGCTGCTTTAGCTTCCTCAGCTTTTGCATCTTTTGCAAATACAAGAATGCGGATCTTTTTACCGGTTCCGTGCGGCAATACTACAGCACCGCGGATCTGCTGGTCAGCATGACGTCCATCACATCCGGTTCTGATATGAGCTTCGATTGTCTCATCAAATTTGGCAATTGCGGTCTTTTTTACTAATGAAACTGCTTCTGCTACATCGTAAAGGTTTCCTTTTTCAATAGCTTTTGCAGCCTCTACATATTTCTTTCCTCTTTTCATCTAAATAACCTCCTTGTGGTAATGTCGGGAT
>CAJUAM010000030.1 GCA_910584615.1 uncultured Dorea sp. | reverse complement strand
ATACGCAGAAACAGACGAAGCTAACGAAAGCCGATGTTAAGAATTTCAATGCACAATACCCGACATTGAAGATAAAATATACCAAAGTATTCCATGACAGGTTTTTGATTCTTGACCAAGCGACAGCCTATCATGTAGGAGCATCATTGAAAGATGCAGGAAAAAAGTGTTTTGGAATCAATTTAATTCAAGATGCAGGCATCATCAAGGACATCCTGCAAAGGTTGGAACTGGAAGCAGAGGAATGAGAAACTCTTTGAGGTCGCAATTTGCGACCTTAGAAAATCCAAACAGCTTAAACTATTCTGGGATTAGTTGTGAAATGCAGGTATTAACCGGGAAAGGCTTTACAGCGTGACATTTCCCTAAATTCAATTCCCTTGCTAATCGCTTGCTAAATGGAGCATCTAAAACGCCTTAAAATCAGCAGTCACAGGTCGGTACGAGATAACATTTTGAATCCGTGACAAGCAAGGAAATAAAGGGATTAGATAACACTAAGAGGGAGCTGCCTACTAGCAAATGGTTCTACTCCTAAGCGGTAGGCCGGAGGTTCAAATCCTCTTAGCGACGTCTAAAGAAATACCGAGAATACTGGGATTCCAGAGTTCTCGGTATTTTTCTATATCTGAGTTTGCTGATCAAAATAGCGTTCTGTTGATTACCAAAAAAATTTTGTTGTAAATCTTGCTAATTGAAAAGGCAAAAGTCATTTGTATGTAAATAGTGGCAAAAGATACATTTTATTACATATACTTACGGAACTAAAAAGCTAATTTATAAAGAAGGGCAGATGTACGGGCTGCGTTGACGAACTTATTTTAAGGTTATCCATGCATTTATAAAAAAGTTAAGAGTGAAACTGTTAGAATCTGATGTAAATTATCAAAAGGATAGAGAGGGAAGTGTAGAGGAGCTTTTAATCAGCTTAGTTTTAGGGATAAACAGGATTTTGAATATGGCATTCATACGTATGTCGCAGGGATGATAGATGGTTGAAGATAACCGTTTCTTTTTCAGAAAACCTGTTTTTTGTCCACACTTATATACTGAGGCTATCTTTGTAGATTTGTGTGGTAAAAAAACTTATGTATAGTATAATAAAGGATATCGAACGTATATGATAAAATAGAATTGGAGGAGTTATAAGATGAATATTTTGGTAATTACCGGCAGCGCACACAAAAAAGGAACCTCATCCTGTCTGGCAGATGCTTTTATTAAGGGAGCAGAGGAGGCCGGACATACAGTCTGTCGTTTTGATGCAGCATTTAAGAATGTGCATCCATGTGTTGGCTGTGATTCCTGCCAGAAGAATGAGCAGGTCTGCGTATTTACAGACGATATGCGGGAACTGAATCCAGAACTTTTAAAAGCAGAGGCAGTTGTGTTTGTTTCACCGATTTATTATTATGATATAAATGCACAGATAAAAGCAGTGATTGACCGGTTTTATGCAAATAATTCGGTGTTAAAGGGGGCAGATAAAAAGGCAGTCCTGATGCTTACATATGGCGATGAAACCGAAGAATCCGCAGAAGGGGCCGTTGCTTCTTATAAGGGCATGGTAAAATATCTGGAATGGAAAAATGCAGGGATTGTATCCGCAAAAGGCAGTTATGTACTTGATGATATTATAAATTCAGAATATCCGAAGCAGGCGTATGAATTGGGAAAGAGTTTATAGGAAGGTCACGGGGGAGAATTTAAAATGGAGCGGTGTTCCTGGTGTTTGTGCAATGAAAAAATGATAAAATATCATGATGAAGAATGGGGTGTTCCGCTGTATGACGATCGGAAACAATTTGAGTTTTTGATGATGGAAGTCATGCAGTGCGGGTTGAACTGGAACATGATGATTCAGAAAAGGGAGATATTCCGTAAATGTTTTGATGATTTTAATTATCAGAGCGTGGCAGAATATAAAGAAGCAGATATCCAGAGGATTATGAAGACAGAAGGAATGATTAAGTCTGAAAGAAAGGTACGCGCAGTGATCCATAATGCGCAGCGTTTTTTGAAGGTGCGGGAAGAGTTTGGTACATTCAGTGATTATTTGTGGGGATTTACGAAAGATAAGGTGATTTTGTATATGGGCCATCAAAAAGGAATGATTCCGGCAAAGAACGGACTTTCGGATGAAATCAGCAAAGACTTGAAAAAGCGAGGGTTTAAGTATCTTGGTTCTGTGACGGTATACTCCCATCTGCAGGCTTGCGGAATGATCAATGACCATACTGAAGAGTGTTTCCGCTACCGGGAAGTGATGGAGGGAAGACAGGTAGTCCGTAAGAGAAGATATAGAGAAAACTGACTGAAATAAATTACCGGTATAATGACAAAGAATGATATTGGTGATAAATAATCAGTATTTCCCGATAGTCTCACATCTTTTTTGGGTTTGCTTGACATTATTACAAAATTTGATTATATTTAAAGTTAATTAAAATGCAATTAAATTAATGGAATTATATTTAAAAAGATGGAGGATATAAATGGCGAAAGACGTAACATTGGCGGATATCGCGGAAAGAGTTGGAGTGAGTAATGTCGCGGTATCTAAAGCATTATCGGGAAAGCCGGGGGTTAGTGATGAACTTAGGGTACGAATAAAACAGGTTGCTGACAGGATGGGATATATATCTAATTCTTCGGGCGCCGGAAAGCCGGCAGTGACGGAAACGGGAAATATAGGGGTAGTTGTACCAGAACATTATTATGGATATTCTGTATCATTTTATGGACAGTTGTATGAAAAAGTAGTCAGGGCGCTGTATGATAACAGATACTATGGTATTCTGGAGCTTCTTACAAAAGAAGATGAACAATTTGGCTGTATCCCAAAGGTTATGCAGGATGGAAAAGTTGATGGGCTGATATTTTTAGGGCAGATGGATGAAAGATATATATCTAAAATGGTCAGCCAGACAGAACTGCCGGTTTTTTTTCTTGACACATGTATGCCGTCTGTTGCGCTTGATACAGTGATTTCAGATGGATATTATGGAACCTATTTACTTACAAATTACCTGATCAGGTACGGCCACAAAAAAATAGGATTCGTTGGAAATGTTGATGCCACCAATAGTATTACAGATCGGTTCTGGGGGTATAGAAAAGCATTGCGGGAAGGAAATATAGAATTTCAGGAGAAATGGGAGATATCAGATCGTAATGAACAGGGAAAATCTTATGATAAGATTTTGACAGAGAAACCGGAACTGGATGCTTATGTTTGCAATTGTGATTTTACGGCGCATACTTTAATTCAAAATCTGGAGGAAATGGGATACCATGTACCGGATGATATATCGGTGGTAGGATTTGACGACTTTCTTCCGGCAGGCATGGGGATGGATCCGGACAGGATTACTTCTTATAGTGTTGATATGAGCAGAATGTCAGAGATTTGTGTAAAATCTCTGATTAAGAAGATAAAACAAAAGAAGTATGCTACAGGAATTCAGATTGTTACAGGAAATATTGTTGAAAAGAAATCAGTAAAAGACCGCAGGGATATGTAACAAATAGAAGGATAGGGAGTTTTTTCATATTAAGATATATTGTTAATTTTAGTTCATTGGAATTGTAATATTCCAATGAACTTTTTTAGTTTTAAAATTAATAATAGATATGTTTGTTAATATTAAAAAAGCAATTAATTAACATAATTTAAAAATATACATGTAAATATGCATAAAAATTTAAAACTAGAAATGTATATTATTACTAAAAATTACACATGGAATATAAAAGTGTTGACTTAATTAATTAACTGATATATAGTTAAATTAACTTATAAAAGTTAACAACAGAGTTTGAAAAATTTATGTAATGGTATGACTGAGGTTGAAAGAAATATACCGAACGATCCAGTAAAATGAAAGACCTGCAGAAAAGATTTGGACGGCAGGAGCCTGTTTTGTAAAAGATAATACGGTCAAAAATGGGATTCTTGTTAATGATATTGGAGCATGGCGGCTTTAATATAAAAAAGAAAAAGGAGAGAAAAGAATATGAAAAACAGAGTTTTAACCAGAATGCTTGCGGCATCATTAGCGGTAGTTATGACAGCATCATTATCCGCATGCGGCGGGCAGAAGAAGCAGGTGGAGAAGCAGGAGTTGGACGTGACCATTGATCAGATTACGTTAGGAGAAGATTACACGGATATTAAGGCGGACTTGAAATTCCTGACTCACAAGACGGATGTAATAGATACAACATTTAGTGAATATATTACGGAATTCCAGAAAGTGTATCCGAATATTAACATTGAATATGAAGGAATTACAGATTACGCGAATGATATCACTACACGTCTTACCACAGGAGATTGGGGAGATATCTGTATGGTCCCAACGACAGTTGACAAAGATGAACTGGGGAATTATTTTACAAAGATGGGGGATAAGAAGGCGCTTTCGAGTACTTATGAAGAAAATATGTTAAATAACTATGCATATCAGGACAGCGTGTATGGTATTCCATCTATGGCTAACGTCCAGGGGATTGTATACAACAAGAAAGTATTTGAAGATGCAGGAGTTAAAGAAGTTCCAAAGACACCCGATAGTTTTCTGGAAGCATTAAAGAAGATTAAAGACAAGACGGACGCGATTCCAATGTATACGAACTTTGCGGCAGGCTGGACCATGACAGCGTGGGATGCTAATATTGACGGCGGAGCAACAGGAGACCCTGACTTTGCTGATACCGGGCTTACAAAAGGTGAGAATCCATTTTCAGACAGAGGCGATGGAACCGGTCCTTATGCGGTTTACTATACTTTATATGAAGCAGTGAAGAGAGGACTTACTGAAGAGGATCCGACCACCACAGACTGGGAAGGCAGTAAGGGAATGCTGAATAATGGTAAGATTGGCTGTATGGTTCTTGGTTCATGGTCTGTAATACAGATGCAGCAGGCTGGTGACAATGGTGATGATATTGGCTTTATGGCATTTCCTATTACGGTTGACGGTAAACAATATGCGGCAGCCGGACCGGATTATAATTACGGTATTAACTGTAACAGCTCAAAAGATAACCAGATCGCGGCAATGTGCTATATCAAATGGCTTGTGGAAAAATCTGGATTTGCACAAGGGGAAGGCGGTCTTTCTGTAGTAAGTACAGATGAATATCCGGAAGCGCTGTCGGCATTAGAGGGAGTGGAACTTGTAGTAAATAACCCGGCTCCAGAAGGAGAAGAGAATCTGTTTAATGATGTAAACAATGATTCTGAGCTGGGGATCAATGTATCCGGGGCAGTTCCGACAGAGATTGTGGAAGAAGCAGTATCAGGAACAAAGACTTTGGACGATATGGTTACGGAATGGAATGAGAAATGGACGGCAGCCCAAGAGTCAAATGGTGTTGAACACTAATGAAAACAAGCGGGGCGAAAGCTGCTCCGCTTTTCCATTAAGGAAAGGAGAGTGTGGGATTGATGAATGAAAAGAAGAGTTTTAAGGCGTGGATTCAGTCTGGAAAAGTAAACCGGAAGCTTTGCGTTTTTTGTTTTATGTTTGTACCGATAGCTTTGCTTCTGATTTTTACATATATACCATTCTTTAAGATGATAGGGTTTAGTTTTTATGATATGAAATATATTGGTGACAGGGAATTCGTAGGACTGCAGAATTATATAGAAGTATTTACGAGAAAAGATTGTTTCCAGGCGTTGAAGCTGAGCCTGTATTACATAGTGGCTTCTTTTATCCAGCTTGCACTTGCGCTGTACTTTGCATCTGTATTGAGCTTTAAGCTAAAAGGAAGCGGAGTATTTAAAGGATTGATGTTCTTCCCGTATCTGGTATGTGGTATTGCGGTGGGTTTTATCTTCAAATTCTTCTATACCAGGGGATTTGTGCTTGATACAGTTCTTCAGTGGTGCGGTTTTAATCTGGAACAGCTGCCATACTGGCTGAAGGATACGAGCATTAATAACATCTCGGTTGCCGCCACTTCCATATGGAGGTACATGGGACAGGGGATGGTTATGTTTATAGGCGCGATCATGTCAGTAGATGCTTCTCTCTATGAAGCGGGGGACATTGATGGCGCGAACAGTTTCCAGAAGTTTATCTATATTATCCTGCCGAATATTAAAACAATTATTGTATTGAATATGATTCTTTCGATTACGGGTTCTTTGAGCGTATTTGAACCGCCATATGTTATTACCGGAGGTGACTTTGGAACCGGAACTTACTTTGTTATTATGAATAAGCTTGCGCATGAGAGCCAGAAAGTAGGGCTGGCATCTGCAATGGCAGTTGTTTTGTTAGGGTTAATTATGATTGCGACACTGATTCAAAAGGGCATTGAACGGTATTATTTTGGCGTAGGAGATGAAGAGCCGATTCGTGAGATCAGAAAACGTAAGAAACGTCAGGAATTAGAAGTAAAAGGAGGTGTCCGGTAATGTCAGCAGCGAAAATGAAAAGAATTGTAATAGCTATATTGAAATATATTACTCTGATTTTAGGCGCGCTTATTTCTGTGCTTCCAATTGTTGTTTGTGTAATTACTGCATTTAAGACACCGGAAGAATATGCTTCCACAAATGTAATGACACTGCCGGAAAGCTGGGCTTATCTTGAAAATTTTATACAGGCATGGTCGCAGGCGAATATGGGAGTTGCTTTCAGAAACTCTATCATTATTCTGGTGTGCGTATTAACGGGCTCCATCATGACAGGATCTATGCTTGCTTATGTGCTGAGCCGTTTTAAATTCAAGGGAAATGGATTTATTAGAAATATGTTCTTGTTTGCTTCATTGCTTCCGGGAATCGCGATGCAGGTATCTGTATACCAGATTATGTACAGCCTTGGATGGATCAATTTTTTACCGGGCTATATCATTATGATGTGCGGTACGGATATTATCTCAATCTACATATTTATTCAGTTTTTCGAAAATATACCGGATTCTTTGGACGAATCTGCAATTATGGACGGCTGCACATATTTTGGAGTTTTTTTCAGAATCCTGTTGCCGCTTTTGAAACCGGCAATTGTGACGGTTATGATTCTAAAGGGTGTCGGAGTATACAATGAATACTATACGGCGAACCTTTATCTGCAGGATAAAAACCGACTGGTTACAGTAGCGACTTCTCTGTTTAAGTTTACAGGACCGCTGGGAAATCAGTATAACTATATTTGTGCGGGTGTGATTATTACCATGGTGCCTGCGCTGATTGTATTTATCCTCTGCCAGAAGCAGATCTACGGCGGTCTGGCTGCGGGAGCAGTAAAAGGATAGGAAAGGAGAAACGATAAATGGGCGAAGTTAAAATTATAGGAGAGCCGGTACCCAATGTTCCATGGCAGGAGAGACCAAATGGCAGTAAGACATGGATGCCGGTATGGCGCTACAGTGACAATCCTGTTATCGGACGTAATCCAACAGAGGGTGTCGCAAGGATATTTAATAGTGCGGTAATGCCTTACGAGGGAGAATTTATCGGAGTGTTCCGCGGTGAACAGATCAATGGGATTCCATACATTTATCTTGGACGAAGCAAGGATGCCTTACACTGGGATTTTGAGAAGGACAAGATACCTTTTAAGGATGAAGAGGGAAAAGATTTTATGCCGGGGTATGCGTATGATCCAAGACTTGTGAAAGTTGAAGATACCTATTATATTATCTGGTGCCAGGATTTCTACGGAGCTTCTATAGGGGTGGCTAAAACGCAGGATTTTAAGACATTTACAAGAATAGAGAATCCATTTCTTCCTTTTAACAGGAATGCAGTGTTGTTTCCGAGGAAGGTGAATGATAAGTTTATTATGCTGTCGCGTCCAAGTGACAGCGGACACACGCCATTTGGCGATATCTTTATCTCGGAGAGTCCGGATATGGAATACTGGGGCAGACACCGGCACGTAATGGGCAAAGGAAAGGAATGGTGGCAGAATGTGAAGATTGGCGGCGGCGCGGCGCCGATCGAGACCACGGAAGGATGGCTTTTGTTCTACCATGGTGTAACGGGTACCTGTAATGGGTATGTATACAGTATCGGCGGAGCGATTTTGGATATTGATGAGCCATCCAAGGTAAAATACCGTTGCGATACCTTCCTGCTGACACCGGAAGAATGGTATGAGGAACGTGGGTTTGTACCGAATGTGACGTTCCCATGCGCAACCATTCATGATTCGGACAGCGGAAAAATCGCTATTTACTATGGCGCCGCGGATACATATGTTGGCCTTGCGTTTACAAAGGCCGATGAAATAGTTGCGTATATTAAGGAGCACAGCGCCGTTACAGAAGAAGATACTGAGATTGGAAAGAGATAGTAGATAGTGGAGGAAAATCATGCTGAAAACGGAAGTGAAGGAACATTTAGAAAGAGACATCATACCATTCTGGCAGGGTATGAAGGACGAAGTTCACGGGGGATTCTATGGTTATCTTGGCTATGACCTGAAGCTTTGCAAAGAAGCTGTAAAGGGCTGTATCTTAAACAGCAGGATTCTCTGGTTTTTCTCCAATGCATACCTGATACTGGGAGAAGATGCGCTTCTTGAATATGCGCGGCACGCGTTCCTTTTTCTGAAGGAGCATTGTCTGGATAAAGAATACGGCGGTGTGTACTGGTCCCTTACTTATGACGGAAGAGCGGAAGATGCGACAAAGCATACCTATAATCAAGCATTTGCAATCTATGCGCTGTCCTCTTACTATGATGCGTCGAAAGATAAAGAGGCTCTTAAGATTGCCCGCGACTTGTATTGTCTGGTTGAAGAGAAGTGTAAGGATGAATATGGTTATCTGGAAGCATTTGACAGAGACTTTGAGCCGGCAGAGAATGACAAGCTGTCTGAAAACGGGGTTATGGCGGAAAAGACGATGAATACTCTTCTCCATGTATTTGAAGCTTACACAGAACTATACCGGGTGGCAGGAGAAATATGTGTGGCAGATAAACTTCGGTTTATGCTGGATCTTATGGCGGAAAGGATCTATAATCCAAAGCTTGGACGCCAGGAAGTATTTTTTGACCGGACATGGAATACGCTGATTGATCTGTACTCTTATGGACACGACATTGAGACAGCGTGGCTTGTTGACCGCGGCCTGGAAATCTTAGGAGACGCTTCCTATACGGAGAAGCTGGCACCGATTACGAGGACGATTACAGAAAACATCTATCATCGGGCTTATATAGATCATTCTCTGGTGAACGAGGCGGAAAACGGAGTTGTGGATACTACCCGCGTCTGGTGGGTGCAGGCGGAGGCCGTAGTTGGTTTTCTGAATGGTTATCAGAAGTCGCCAAAGAAAAAAGAATATTTGGATGCTGCCCGGGATATCTGGGGCTATATCAGGGATTACCTGATTGACAGACGAAAAGGGTCCGAGTGGTTTTCAGAACTGGATAAGGACAGAAAGCCGGTTGCAAAACCGATCGTGGAGCCGTGGAAATGTCCATACCATAATGGCAGGATGTGTTTTGAGGTAATAAGGAGGCTTGAAGATGCTTCATAAACAATATTATGTGGAACAGGCAAAGGTGGAGAGACTGATTTCCAGAAAAAATCAGAAAACCAGTTTTTATAACGGAATTTATGACAGATATGAATATCCGGTACTGACCAGAGAATTTGCTCCGGTTCACTGGAGATATGATCTGAATAATGAGACGAATCCGTATTTTATGGAGCGTCTGGGTATTAACGCGGTCATGAATTCCGGTGCGGTGTATCTGAATGGGAAATATTATCTGGTTGTCCGCGTGGAGGGGAATGACAGAAAGTCTTTCTTCGCGGTGGCAGAAAGCGATACGGGAATTGACGGATTTCATTTCTGGGATTATCCGGTGACTTTGCCGGATACATGTCCGGAGGAAACCAATGTGTATGATATGCGTCTTACACAGCATGAGGATGGCTGGATCTATGGATTGTTCTGTTCAGAGAGCAAGGACAGAGAAGATACGGATCTATCCGCGGCGGTTGCAGAGGCCGGGATTGTCAGAACGAAGGATTTAAAGAGCTGGGAGCGGCTTGAGAATCTGAAGACATTACAGTCTCCCCAGCAGAGAAACGTATCACTTCATCCGGAATTTGTAGATGGAATGTATGCATTCTATACAAGGCCGATGGATGGATTTATCGAAACCGGAAGCGGCGGCGGGATTGGATTCGGGCTATGTAAGGATATCGAACATGCAGTTATAGATGAGGAGAAGATTATCAGCAAACGGATCTATCATACACTGACTGAGTCAAAGAATGGAGCCGGAGCGCCTCCGATCAAGGGGAAAAAGTGTTGGATTCACATTGCCCATGGTGTGCGGAATACAGCGGCAGGACTCAGATATGTCTTGTATGCATTTGGAACAGATCTGAAAGATCCCTTAAAGGTAATCGCAGAGCCGTCCGGCGTGTTTTTGGTTCCGCTTGGGGAAGAGAGAGTTGGAGACGTATCCAATGTAGTATTCACCAATGGAGCAGTCGCAAAAGAAAATGGTGATATTTATATCTATTATGCTTCATGTGATACCAGAATGCATGTGGCAGCGACTACGATTGACAAGATGGAGGACTATCTGCTTTCAACACCAAAAGATCCGCTAAGGTCGCCGGATTGTGTGAAACAGCGCTGTGAACTGATTCGAAAGAATCTAAAATTGTTGGAAGCATAGCATACCATTATGGGCGGCGGTAAGGCCGCCCGAATAAAAGAATCAGAGGAGGGATGGTCTCTCTATGGGAAAGTACTGGAAAGATATCCGAGAGAAAACCGCAGGTCTGAACAGGAAGGAGACATGTGCATATATTCTGACGTACTACTGGTATCATGTGCTGATTTTTGTGTCCATCGTTGCTCTGTTTCTTTTATTTGGGGTACATTATGGTTTCAAAAATAAGAAGCCGGTATTTACCTGCCTGGTGGTAAATCAGGAAATTGATACGGTAAGGGATCATGAAATGGCGGAATCCTTTGCAAAACAGGCAGGACTTCCAAAAGACCGGGTTGTTATTGATTCTGATTATAATTTCTCTTATGACGGACTTCAGTTAGAGGGAGTAAATGAAAGTTCTTATGAGAAGCTGTTTTTCCAGTGGCAAAATCAGCAAATTGACGCTATGATAATGTCAGAAAGCTTTTACATGCACTGTAAAGAGATGGGCGGAGGGTTCCATATACTGGATGGGCAGGATACGGAAGGCCTTACTGCTTATATGGACAGCGGAAAGTGTACGGCAGTGGTTCTTGGAAATGACAGTTTTACGGAGCTGTTAAGTGGAAAGAAGGATGAAAAACTGCTGCTTGCCTTTCCATCATCAGGAAAACATACCGAGGAGAACAGACGCTTTCTGGCGTACATGAAAAACCAACTGGAAAAGGCAGACAAGGGGGAAGGAAATTGAAAAAGTTATCAATAGAACGTCCATTTTTTGAGTTTATGGGAAATATTGGAGACTGGATAATATTGAATGTCCTTTTCGTCATAACATCATTGCCTGTGCTTACGATTGGAATGACAGTGACAGCGATGTACAGGGTATCTCTTCGGCGTATACGGGGAGAAAGCCAGTATGCTGCGAGAGAATATTTTGAAGCATGCAGGGAAGAGTGGAGGCAAAGCACGAAGCTATGGCTTGTATTCATGATTACGGGCGGGATACTTCTTTTCGATATATTGTACGGTAAAAATCTTAGTAAGATGTTGAATATTGCAATTGGAGTTCTGCTGGTGCTGTGGTGTTTTACCATCAGTTATGCGTTTCCGCTGCAGGCAAGATTCCAGAACAGCATGAAGAATACGCTGATGAATGCCTTATTACTTGCGTTTAAGAATCTGCCGGCGACTCTCATTATGGTAATTCTAAATTGCATCCCGGCAGTGTGCATTGCGGGCGGCGCGTTTGTCACAATGGCAGCGATGCCGATTTTTTGTGTGATAGGTTTTTCTCTTATCGTGTGGATTAATAGTTTATTTTTAACGACAATTTTTCAGACATTAATTAAGGAGGAGAAAAAAGATGGAGATAAAGCCAACAAATAAGAAGCTGTCTTATATCGGAAGGATTGACTGGAGTAATCCGGATGAACCGGTTTTCGTATATCCATGTACTTCTGTAGGGATGAGATTTACAGGGAATATGTTAAAAATCCATGTAAGGAACAAATGTGCTTACTGGGATAATTATCTGGGCTATATCCTGGACGGCAGGCAGTCTGTGCTTGCGCTTCCAAAGGATGGGACAGCCATGTTTGAGATAGAAGTGAAAGGAGCGGCCGGGCAGGAGCATGAAGTTTTGTTTTTTAAAAGACAGGATGCCTGCCATGAGTTCAGCTTCCTGGGAGCAGAGATTGCGGATGGAGCGAAGCTTCTTTATATGTCTGAGAAACCGGTAAGAAAGATAGAGGTGTACGGGGATTCAGTGTCGGCAGGCGAAGTGTCGGAAGCGGCAGCATATACGGGGAAGGAAGACCCGGAGCATAACGGGGAATATTCCAACAGCTGGTATTCTTATGCCTGGATGACGGCCAGAAAACTTAACGCCCAGATACATGACATTGCCCAGGGCGGTATTGCGCTTATGGATGGAACGGGATGGTTCCATGCCCCGGATTACATCGGCATGGAAACTGCATGGGATAAGATTCATTATAATCCCGATCTGGGTGAATCTATGGAGTGGGATTTTTCTAAGTATATCCCACAAGTGGTAATTGTGGCATTCGGGCAGAATGACAGCAATCCGCAGGATTATATGAAAGAAGATTATGAAGGAGAAAAAGCCAGAAAATGGAGGCGTCATTATAAGGCATTTCTTATGAAGCTGAGAGATAAGTATCCGCTTGCCTGTATTGTATGCTGTACAACGCTTTTGTGTCATGACAAGGCATGGGATAATTCTATCGGCCAGGTGGTACAGGAGATGAAAGATGAGAAGATCACACAGTATATCTTCAAACGGAATGGCAGAGGAACGCCGGGACACTTAAGGATACCGGAGGCAGAAGAAATGGCAGAGGAAATGGCAGCGTATATTGAAAAACTGCAGTTGCCTGACGCGTAGATAGAAAAGAAAGCTATGGATAAAAAGGTGGAAAATGAGGTGGAAATGGCTGATTATACAAGATTAAAAATGTGCATGTACAGAGCAAAAAAGGGAGAGGAACTGACAATAGGATTTTTTGGAGGTTCGATTACTCAGGGATGCTCGGCGACGGTACATGAGAGGGCATATTCTTATCGTATATTTGAATGGTGGAAAAAGGCGTTTCCGAAAGCAGAATTTCATTATGTGAATGGGAGCATTGGAGGAACCTCTTCTCATTTTGGAGTTTCCAGAGTCCAGGAGGATTTGCTGATGTACCAGCCTGATGTGGTCATGATAGACTTTAGCGTAAATGATAAAGCGGAAGACTTTTTTGGGGAGACATATGAGGGCCTGCTGCGCAGGATTCTGGCATGGAAATCTGAACCGGCGGTGGTTCTTCTGAATAATGTCTGTTATGATACTGGTGAAAATGTCCAGGAATACCATAATGCTGTAGGAGACTATTATCATGTGCCCCATGTGAGCATTAAGGATACTTTGTATCAGAAGATGATGGCAGGCATGTACGCGAGAGAAGAACTGACGCAGGACGGGCTGCATCCGAGCGATAAGGGACACGAACTGATAGCGGAAGAAATCGTTAATTTATTGGAGCAGGTTCGGGTGGACATGGAGGAACAAGAAGCCATAGAAGAAATTCAAAAGGCGCAGCTGCCCATGCCTGTAACGGCTAATGCCTATGAACATGCAAAAAGATTGACGATCCGTGAGATCTCACCGACGCTTTTGGGATTTCGGGCGGATCCGGAGGAGAAAACAGGTCATCTGGATACTTTCAGGAATGGATGGATTGGAAAGCAGGCCGGAGAAAAAATAGTATTTGAGGTTACGGCTTCCTGCATCGCCGTCCAGTACAGGAAGACAATAAAAAAACCAGCGTTGCGGGCAAAGCTGATTCTGGACGGTAATACGGAGGATATCCGCGTTTTGGATGGGAATTTTGAAGAGGACTGGGGAGATTGTTTATATTTGGAACCGGTTCTTCATCATGGAGAGAAGAAGGAGCACCGTATTGAGATAGAGATTCTTGACGATAAGACAAAAAAGGCTACGCCGTTTTATCTGATATCGCTTATCCTTGCGTAAAGAGAGAAAATTGGAAACAGGAGGTTTTAAGGATGGAAGTAAAGAAGGTATATGAATTCTGGCTTGAGGATTCTTATTTTGATGAAAAGACAAAAGAGGAACTGCGGGGCATTGCTGATGATGAGAGGGAGATTGAGGAACGGTTCTACCGTGATCTGGAATTTGGCACCGGGGGCCTGCGCGGTATTATCGGGGCAGGCACCAACCGTATGAATGTCTATACGGTAAGAAAAGCAACGCAGGGACTCGCGAATTTTATTATAAAGGAAAATGCGCAGGAAAAAGGCGTTGCCATTGCATTTGATTCACGGAACATGTCGCCGGAATTTGCTGAGGAGGCAGCGCTCTGTCTTGCGGCAAATGGAATCAAGGCATATATTTTTGCGTCATTGCGTCCAACGCCTATGCTGTCTTTTGCGCTCAGGGAGCTTGGATGTACGGCGGGAATCGTAGTGACGGCAAGTCACAATCCGCCGGAGTATAATGGCTATAAGGTTTATTGGGAGGATGGGGCGCAGATTACGTATCCGAAGGATAAAGAGATCATCAGCGAGGTGAATGCTATTACAGATTATGCCCAGGTAAAGACCATATCCAGACAGGAGGCGCAAAAAGCAGGATTGTATGACGTAATTGATTCTCAGATTGACGATAAGTATTCGGAGAGTCTCAAGAATCTGGTCATTCACCCGGAGATTATAAAGGAAGAAGCGAAGAATCTGAAAATTGTATACACGCCGCTCCATGGAACCGGAAATATTCCGGTACGCAGAATACTTGCGGAACTTGGATTTACCAATGTATATGTGGTAAAAGAGCAGGAACTTCCGGACGGAAATTTTCCGACGGTTTCATATCCGAACCCGGAGGATAAAAATGCATTTTCTTTGGCGCTGCGGCTGGCAGAGGAAGTGGATGCGGATATTGTCCTTGCGACAGACCCTGATGCGGACCGGTTGGGAGTGTACGCAAAGGATTCTGTAACAGGGGAATATATAAGCTTTACCGGAAATATGTCCGGTATGCTGATTCTTGAGTATATCCTGTCCCAGAAAAAGGAGATGGGAATTCTTCCGGAAAATGGCGCAGTTGTCACAACGATTGTCTCAGGAAAAATGGCAAGAGAGATTGCGAAAGACTATCATGTGAATTTAATTGAAACCTTGACGGGGTTTAAATATATTGGCGAGCAGATTAAATTTTTTGAGCAAAATCAGGATTATGAGTACCTTTTCGGCTATGAGGAAAGCTATGGCTGTCTGGTTGGAACTCATGCAAGAGATAAAGACGCTGTTGCGGCGGTGATGACGCTTTGCGAGGTGGCCGCATGGTGCAGGTATCAGGGGATGACCCTCTGCGATAAGATGAAAGAATTATCTGATACCTATGGCTATTATAGAGAAGGCTTGTCTACGGTTACTTTAAAGGGGCAGGACGGCGCCAAAGCAATACAGGCGCTCATGAAAAAAATCCGTTTGGATATTCCGGAAAAGATAGGAAACAAGACAGTCATACAATTCAGAGATTATCAGGAAAATGTTTTGTATGATTGTGTGAGCAAAGAAAAAACGCAGACAGGACTGCCAAAATCCAATGTTCTTTATTTTGAACTGGAAGATCATGCATGGTGCTGTGTCCGTCCATCCGGAACAGAGCCGAAGATTAAGTTTTATATTGGCGTAAAGGGCTGTGATGAAAAGGATGCCGAAGGACAATTGAGTGAAATGACGGAAGCTGTAAAAAAAATAGCAGAGTAACCAGGAGGGAAATCAGGATGGGATTTGCTAAGAATTTTGTGTGGGGAGCTGCAACAAGCGCGTATCAGATTGAGGGCGCTGTAAAGGGCGAAGGGAAGGGAGCCCACATCTGGGATGTTTATACCGGGGAACCAGGACATGTTTTTGAAGGGCACACAGGAGAAACGGCTTGTGATCATTATTACAGATACCGGGAAGATGTGAAACTCATGAAAGAAATGGGGCTGAAAGCATATCGGTTTTCTATTGACTGGTCAAGAGTGCTGCCGGAAGGCTTTGGGAAAGTGAATGAAAGAGGAATCTCGTTTTACGATCAGCTTATTGATGAGCTTTTAAAAAATGAAATAGAGCCGTATATTACGCTTTTCCACTGGGAATTGCCTTATGAGATATACAAACGGGGCGGATGGATGAATCCGCGGATCGTAGAGTGGTTTGGAGAATACGCAAAGTTAGCGGCAGAACGGTTTAGCGACAGGGTTACACATTATTTCACCCTGAATGAGCCGCAGTGCTTTGTCGGTCTTGGATTTTTGACAGGGGAGCATGCGCCGGGCTTAAAATCACCGCTTAGGGATACCTTTGAGATGGCTCATAATGCATTAAAAGCACATGGGCGCGCTGTGCAGATGCTGCGGCAATATGGAAAACAGACTTTAGTGATTGGATATGCGCCTACATGCGGTATGTGCTATCCGGAGTCTAATAAAACAGAAGACATTGAGGCGGCAAGGCAGATGATGTTTTCGCTGCAGCCGGATGACAGAAACTGGACCTGGAATGTTCCCTGGTGGTCAGATCCCGTGTTGTTGGGACATTATCCGGAGGAAGGATTGAAACGGTATGAGCAGTATCTTCCAAGAATTACCGATGAAGATCTAAAGTTGATTTCAGAACCGATTGATGTGTATGGGCAGAATATTTATAACGGACGGTGTATTCGGATGGGCGCGGACAAAAAGCCGGAGGATGTAACACGCTGCCAAGGCTTCCCAAAGACGGCAATCGATTGGCCGGTGACGCCTGAAGCTTTGTATTGGGGACCGAAATTTTTATATGAGCGTTATCATAAGCCTATTTATATTACAGAGAATGGCCTTTCCTGTCATGATGTGATTTCTTTAGATGGAAAAGTGCATGATCCAAACAGAATAGATTTTCTTGCAAGGTATCTGCGTGAGCTCAAAAAAGCAGCGGGAGAAATTGATTTAAGAGGATATTTCCAGTGGTCGCTGATGGACAATTTTGAATGGGCAAAGGGATACTCGGAAAGGTTTGGACTGGTATATGTGGATTACCGTACACAAGAGAGAATTTTGAAGGATTCTGCGTATTGGTATCGGGATGTTATTCAAAGCAACGGAGAAAAATTATGAGCATATTAAAATTAAAACCAAGCTGTAAAGATTATATCTGGGGCGGAAACCGATTGAAAGAAGAATACGGGATCGCTTACGAAGGAGAGATACTTGCGGAAGCATGGGAACTGTCCTGCCATCCGGACGGTCCGTCCTATATTACAAATGGAAAATATGCGGGAAGTACTCTTAAGGAATATATTGATTCCGAGGGAAAAGAGGTACTGGGAACCCATTGCCGGAGATTTCGCGATTTTCCGATTTTGACAAAATTTATCGATGCAAAGGATAACTTATCTATCCAGGTTCATCCGGATAACCGTTATGCTCTAAAAAATGAAGGGCAGTATGGAAAGACGGAAATGTGGTATGTGATGGATGCCGGAGAAAATGCGTTTTTGTATTATGGTTTCAGGCGTGAAATTGACAGGGAAGAATTTGCCAGAAGAATTAGGGAAGATACGCTATTGGAGGTGCTGAATGCAGTTCCGGTTCAGAAAGGTGATGTTCTGTTTATTGAATCAGGGACCATTCATGCAATTGGTAAGAATATTTTGATTGCGGAAATCCAGCAGAATTCAAATGTGACGTATCGTGTTTACGACTATGGAAGAGTGGGAAAGGATGGGAAAAAGCGTGACCTGCATATTGAAAAAGCGCTTGCGGTGACGAACCGTATTCCGATTATTAAGAATAAAAGCAGCTATCCACATGTTGCGGACTGCGATTATTTCACAGTTGATAAGCTGAATCTGGATGGACGGATGATGCATAGGATGGAAGGCTGCGTCTTGGAAGAGTCTTTTGTCAGCATTCTGATTCTGGATGGAGAGGGCACGATATCTTGCAAAGAACAGGTGGAATATCAGAAGGGAGACAGTCTGTTCCTTCCGGCGGGCAGCGGAGCGTATGTCATAGAAGGGAAATGTGATGCATTGATTACTACAATTCGGGAGAAGGCAGCTCCGGTGCGGATCGGTATTGATATTGGAGGAACAAATACCAGGATCGGACTTGTGGATATACATCAGAAGTTAATCGATTCCGTAAGCATTTCCACAGATACAAAGAGTGCGGCGGATGAGGTGATTTGTACGGTTGGCGAGAAGGCTCTCGCACTTCTGGAAAAGAATGGTATTGCCATGGATCAGTGTGTGGGAGCGGGAGTCGGAGTGCCTGGAACCATAGACAGAAAAAACGGTGTGGTACGGTATTCTAACAATATCCGGTGGGAGAATGTTCCTGTTGCGTCAATCCTTTCTGAATATCTTCCGGTCCCTATTGCGGTTGCTAATGATGCGGACTGCGCGGCATTGGGAGAAGCGGCGGGAGGAGCCGGAAAAGTATCCAGCGATATGGTCATGCTCACGCTTGGAACAGGTGTGGGCGGAGGAATCATTCTGGATGGGAGCATTTATGAAGGCAGAGGAATCGGCGGAAGCGAGTTAGGTCATATGGTCATTGTTGAAGACGGAGAGCCTTGTACTTGTGGGCGAAGAGGCTGTCTGGAGGCATATGTGTCCGCAACCGCCCTCATGCGTGAAGCAAAGCGGGCAGACGGCCGCGACAGAACGCCGGAAGAGATTTTTGACGTTGCTGCAGGAGGGGACGCGGCAATGAAAAATGTCGTAAACACCTATATCCGAAGGCTTGGAACCGGAATTGTCAACATCGTTAATATTTTCCGCCCGCAGTTAGTTCTCCTGGGGGGCAAAGTTTCACCACAGAGCGGACTGATTCTGGAGACGTTAAGGGAGATTGTGAAAGCAGAATGCTTTGGCGGAGACAAGGGAGAAGTTCCGGCAATCGAGACGGCAGTGCTGGGAAATGATGCGGGGATGATCGGCGCGGCAAATCTGCTGTAAGAATATTTTCACAGTCCTGTGCCATGGAAAGTATAGCATAAAGCTGCCCAGAGTTTAATCTCCGCTCTGGGCATTTGCCTAATTTGAAAAATGATATTTATATAATTTACCAATAAAAGATTGTAAAAAAATTAAAGAAGAGTTAAAATACATATAGAGTAGCTAGAATTGGGAGCGAGTCGCACCTATATATAACGGTAGTAACCTCTTTAGATCTTCAAACGTCTTTCCTTCGGAAAGACGTTCGTACATCTAAGGACATTTTTATTACTTTGGTAGCTACTCTAATTTTGTATCTATTTATTCTATTAAAAGATGAAATTTGTCCCCGCATAAGTACAAGAGGTAAATTATGGAAAACATACAAAATGTGATGACTGCATTTGCAAAGTACAATAATATCCATTTAGATAATTATGTATCTGACGATTATCTAAACGAAGAAAATAAGATGTTTTTTTTCGATAACTATATAGGAAATGATATTTTTGAAAAAAACATTATAAAATGGTTAAGCTTTTTTGAGGAAAAAGACAGGGCGGTTTTCATGGACTTGCTTTCTCATTATCGTTATTTTACAAAAGAGAAGTATAGAAAAGCTATAAAGGAAATTTGCGGACATATTATGGAAGAGATTGAAGGAGAAAGTGACAAAGTATTGCTCGTTACGTTTCCTTCAAAGAAGGGGATAGCTTCCGGCGGCGATCAGGTGAGGGCAATGCTGGAAGAGATATTGATCGGAAAATTAAAAAAAGATCATATCATATCTGATACAACTAAGTTGGATGAAAGTGTATATAATGGCATCAAATATATAGTTTTTATAGATGACATTGTAGGAAGCGGAACTACGTTATTTGGCAATGTAAGAGCTGTTTGTGATAAGCTGCCTTTAGGAAAAAGAACGGATATCAAGTATTTTGTAGCAATGGTTTATGCCAATAAAAGAAAGATACAGCGAAAAATAAATGAATTGAAAAATAAATACGGCATAGATATACAGAATATTTTTGTATATGAAAATACTGATAAATGCTTTGATTCGAATGTCATGTTTGAAGAGGGGACAAGAAAAGTTTATAAAACAATTACAGAATACTACGAAATAAAAATTGAAGAAAATAAATTAGATGACGATACGGAGATAGACAGTATTTTAGGATTTCAAAAAGGTCAGCTGCTTGTCAGTTTTCACTATAATACACCAAATAATACATTAAGCGTTTTTTGGAGACCGTCTAAATTATCAAATGATCCTTTATTTATAAGAAATAAGTACATAAGACCGTCCATTTCAGACATCAGAAAGGCAAAAAATCATTGTAAAAATAATGCGTATTTAAAGAGGAAATTAGAACATGTCAGTGAAAACTCATGAGTTGATTCTTTTATCATATATTAATAAGTTCAATAAGATAGATTACATCGATATGCAAAAAGAAATCAATGCGCCTATTTTACAGTTAAGTAATATCATATATGATTTATATAACAGAGGATACTTTATATTAACTGATCAGGAAGGCGGCGCAAAGGTTACAGAAAAAGCAAAGGCGGAGCCTATACATGTATGGAATGCATGGACAAAAGAAGAAGAACTTGGTTTTGACGGGACACAAGAATACGAAGGAGAACGGAATGAGTTTCTGGTGCCCAAAATAGAAGACGAAAAAAAATTAATGGAGATTTTAAAATTAGATCATATAAAAGAACGTTCTTATCATATTTTTGAAATCTATAATGGGGAAAAGAAACGTATGATCAGCGCTCCATCCAGAGAGTTAAAAGAGAGACAAAAATGGATCTTAAATAATATATTATATAAATTAAAGAATAAAGACTGTGTGCATGGTTTTGTACGCGGAAGATCCATTGTAACGAATGCGTCCTGCCATGTGGGGAAGAAAGAAATATTGTGTATAGATATTGCTGATTTTTTCCCTTCTATAAAATTAGATCAAGTTAAAGAAATTTTCGTAAAAATAGGATATACAGATCAAGTTGCAAGGAGGCTGGGAGAGCTTTGTACTTTTATACCTATAATGTCGGAAGTAGAAGAACTACCTCAAGGCGCGCCTACCAGTCCGGCATTGGCTAATATTGTATTTGATGAAGTAGATTCCAGATTATTGGAATACGCGCATGAAAATCAATTGGTTTATACAAGATATGCAGACGACCTTACGTTTTCAACAGATACGGCAAATATAGAAAAGCATCTGGATAATCTGATCCATTTCATAACAGAGTCTGGATTCCAGATAAATAAAGATAAGACACATATTATGAAAGATAATTATAGAAAGATGGTAACAGGATTGATCGTAAATGAAAAGGTGAAGGTTCCGAAAAAATTTAAAAGAAGATTCAAACAGGAGCTGTATTATTGTCAGAAATATGGTATTTCCCAGCATCTGCAGGCAATAGGCAGGAGCAATGCAATTAATTTTCAGGAATACATGTATGGAAAAGCATATTTTATTAAAATGGTAGAATCTGATCTGGGAGAATATTATTTAAGACAGCTGGATGAATTGTTTTCTAATTCAAATATTTGATTAAATGAGGAGGATCATATGTCTATTGAATTTGCTGTAAATGAAGGTGTGGAAATCTATCTGGATATTTCCCTGAAACGTTTTGACACCGTGTTTCCTGCCTGCGGAAGTTCCAATAGCGCAATTGAGTTATCACCCGAAGAATTGGAAGAATACTCTGGGTTTATTCAATGGGTTGATGTCTGTAATCTAAATAAGCAGTGCCCCAATCACACATAGTCTCTAAGATGGGGGCGAGAGTATTACCGAAGTCTGTTAAAGAATACTCAGTTTTGGGAGGAACGACAGGATAGACTTTTCTATTGATGAGTCCGTCTTTTTCAAGCTCCCTTAACTGTGCTGCCAGCATTTTATCAGTTGCTTTTGGAATCAGTTTGTGCAGTTCACTGTATCGTAATGTTTTGCCCATGAGATGCCACAAGATAACGGATTTATATTTTCCGCCTATCAAATCTATCGTAGCTTCTACAGGACAGTTATAACTGTTTTTACATTTTACACTCATAAAATATCTCCTAACTTACTTTTTAGATAGTATATACCTAAAAAGTACATTCTTGTCACTTCATCAGTTTGCGATATAATTATAGTACAGGGAAACCTGAAATTCAAGTTTTATAACAAGGAGGAATATTTATGGAATTTTTAGAAATTGCCAAATCACGGTATTCTGTACGTAATTACAAGAGCGAAAAAGTAGAACCCCAAAAGATCAACAAGATTTTATCAGCTGCTCATGCAGCGCCTACGGCTGCGAATTTACAGCCTGTCCGTCTTATTGTTGTGCAGGAGGACGAGGGATTGAAAAAAATAGGAAAGGCGGCAAATATTTTTGGAGCGCCGCTGGCGGTCATTGTCTGCTCCGAGCATACGAAAGCATGGACCCGTCCGTTTGATAACAAAAAGACCGTCGATATAGATGCGGCGATCCTGACAGATCATATGATGATGGAGGCGACTGAATTAGGGTTAGGGTCTGTATGGATATGTTATTTTAAGCCTGATGTTATCAGACAGGAATTTAATCTTCCGGATACCCTTGAGCCGATCAATATTTTAGCGATCGGGTATGCAGATGGGAAGCCTGCGGATCCGAAGCGCCACGCTACGCAGCGTATTCCTCTGAGTGAATTAGTTCACTATGAGAAGTTATAAATGATTTCTTTCGATTAAAAATTTCAATGAAAAGTTAAAAATATTCTATGTTTTTTTGCTGATTTTTCAGATATATTGTCAGTGTCAATAAAAACATGCTGACGGCATGTGAAAAGAAAGGGAGAGAAAAATATGAAAAGAAAAGTTTTATCATTGACAATGGCAATGATGCTGGGGCTGTCACTTGCAGCATGCGGATCCAGCGATTCATCAGGAGATTCGGATTCATCAGCAAAGACAGAAGGTTCAGAAAGCGCTGATTCTTCATCTGAAAAGGCTAATAAGGACAAGCCTTTGGTATGGTTTAACAGACAGCCATCCAACAGTTCTACCGGAGAGCTTGATATGACAGCATTGAATTTTAACGGCGATACATATTATGTAGGATTTGATGCAAATCAGGGCGCGGAATTACAGGGAACTATGGTAAAAGAGTACATTGAAAAGAATATCGACAGTATTGACCGTAATGGTGACGGAGTTATCGGTTATGTTCTGGCAATCGGTGATATCGGACATAATGACTCTATCGCCCGTACAAGAGGAGTCCGTAAGGCACTTGGCACTGGTATTGAAAAAGACGGTGAGATCAACAGTGAGCCGATCGGAACAAATACAGACGGATCTGCTAAAGCTGTACAGGATGGAAGCATTGAAGTTGGCGGTAAGAAATATGTAGTACGTGAACTTGCAGCTCAGGAAATGAAAAACTCAGCTGGAGCAACATGGGATGCTGCAACAGCAGGAAATGCAATTGGTACATGGTCATCTTCTTTCGGAGACGACATTGACATCATCGCTTCTAATAATGATGGAATGGGAATGTCTATGTTTAACGCATGGTCCAAAGACAACAAAGTTCCTACATTCGGATACGATGCAAATAGTGATGCAGTAGCTGCTATTGCAGAAGGATACGGCGGAACGATCAGCCAGCATGCAGACGTACAGGCATATCTGACACTTCGTGTTCTTCGTAATGCTCTTGACGGAGTTGATGTTGATACAGGAATCGGTACAGCAGACGAAGCTGGCAATGTATTGGGAGAAGACGTATTCGTATACAAAGAAGACGAGCGTTCTTACTATGCGTTGAACGTTGCGGTTACAGCAGATAACTATCAGGATTTCACAGACTCTACAAAGGTTTATGAGCCTGTATCCACACAGCTTTCCGGAGATTCACATGCGACTAAGAAAGTATGGCTGAATATCTACAATGCGTCCGATAACTTCTTAAGTTCAACATATCAGCCGCTTCTTCAGAGCTATGATGATATTCTTAACTTAGAAGTAGATTATATCGGCGGTGACGGACAGACAGAGTCCAACATCACAAACCGTCTTGGAAATCCGGGACAGTATGACGCATTTGCAATCAATATGGTTAAGACAGATAATGCGGCTTCTTATACAGCGCTGCTTAGCCAATAATTTCAGGACACTCTCGGAAAGTCCGAAAGTACTCCTTTGCGGGAATGGAAATCAGGGAGAAGAAATTCTCCCTGATAATTTTTAGAAACCATATTAATAATGATAAATACAGGAGTAAGAAAAATGGCAGATAAGAAAGAAAATACTGTCTTATCTATACATGGCATGAGTAAGTCATTTGGAAGGAACCGGGTTCTGGACCATATTAATTTAGATGTAAAACGTGGAACAGTTATGGGACTTATGGGGGAAAATGGAGCCGGAAAGTCAACAATGATGAAATGTCTGTTTGGGACATATCAGAAAGATGAAGGCAATATCTTCCTTGAAGGAAGAGAAGTAAGTTTTTCGGGACCTAAAGATGCGCTTGAGAATGGGATCGCGATGGTTCACCAGGAACTGAACCAGTGCCTGGACAGGAATGTAGTGGATAATTTGTTTCTTGGACGCTACCCGCGTAATTCCATGGGTATTGTAGATGAAGGCAGAATGAGAAAAGAGGCTTCAGAGCTTTTTAGAAAATTAGGGATGACTGTGAACCTTACACAGTCTATGCGTCATATGTCTGTATCACAGAGACAGATGTGTGAGATTGCTAAGGCGATTTCTTACAATTCTAAAGTAATTGTTCTGGATGAACCAACATCCTCTTTGACAGTTCAGGAAGTAGATAAGCTTTTTGAAATGATGAGGATGTTAAAAGATCAGGGAATTTCACTGATCTATATTTCCCATAAAATGGATGAAATATTTGAAATATGTGATGAGATATCCGTATTGCGTGACGGAAATCTGGTAATGACAAAAAATGCTGAAGATACAGATATGAACGAGCTGATCGCGGCTATGGTTGGACGTTCTCTGGATAATCGTTTTCCGCCGGTGGATAATGTGCCGAAAGATACGATTTTGTCTGTTCAGCATTTATCAACAAAATTCGAACCATATCTGCAGGATATTACTTTTGACGTAAAAGAAGGAGAAATATTCGGTTTATACGGACTGGTAGGTGCCGGACGTACAGAACTTTTAGAGACAATTTTTGGAGTGCGTACCCGTGCGGCAGGGCATGTATATTTTAATGGACGCCTTATGAATTTTGGCAGCGCGAAAGAGGCTATGGAACATGGATTTGCCATGATCACTGAAGAGCGTAAAGCAAACGGGCTTTTTATGAAAGGAGACCTTACTTTTAACACTACGATCGCGAATCTGCAGCAATATAAATCCGGGGTGGCTCTTTCAGATGCAAAGATGGTTAACGCAACCGCAAAAGAAATTAAGATCATGCATACAAAATGTATGGGTCCGGAAGACATGATCTCAAGTCTTTCCGGCGGTAATCAACAGAAAGTGATTTTTGGAAAATGGCTGGAGCGCAGTCCGCAGATATTTATGATGGATGAGCCCACAAGAGGAATTGATGTCGGGGCAAAATATGAAATTTATGAATTGATCATAAATATGGCAAAGCGGGGAAAAACAGTGATTGTTGTTTCTTCTGAAATGCCGGAGATTCTCGGAATTACAAACCGTATCGGCGTTATGTCCAATGGGCGTTTGTCCGGAATTGTAAACACAAAGGAAACAACTCAGGAAGAACTGCTGAGATTAAGTGCAAAATACCTATAGTAAGGGAGATGAATAGATATGAGTAATGAAAAAGAAAAGATCCTTACGGCAGATCAGGAAATGCAGCTTCGCCGGCCGATTGAGGAGCATGTAGGAAAAATTCAGACAAAGATCGACGGTCTCAGGGCAGATGGGACAGATAAAGTTATCTCCCTTCAAAACCAGATAGATGGAATAAAAAGAGATCGTTCTCTTACAAAAGAAGAAAAAGAATCAAAGATCGCCAGTGTCAGGACTGAACTTGAAAAGGCACAGGCAGTAGAAGGAAAGAATAAAACTGAGATTGCAGGCTTGATTTCAGAGGCTGAAAATTATCTTAAGGAGCACTTTGAGAAAGATTATTATCAGGCTGTAAAGAAAAGCTGTGAGTTAGAAAAGACAGCAGTAAAAGAAGATTATCAGAAAAAACTTGCACAGTTAGAAAAAGAGCATAAGCAGATACTCTCGGGGATTTCCAATAATCAGGAGATCAAAGAGGAAAATTATGTCTATAAAAACCGTTTGTTTGAAGCAAAAATGGAGTTAGAAAGAGACCTGCAGCAGGTAAAAGACCGGAGACATAATGCGTATACATATAAGTACCATTTGTTAGATCTTCTTCGTATGTCGAAATTTACATTGTTGGAGACAAGGGTACAAAAATGGGAGAATTATAAATATACTTTCAATAGAAGATCATTTCTTTTGCAGAACGGTCTGTATATTGCGATCATATTGATTTTTATTATGCTGTGTATTATAACCCCGATGGTGAAAAATGCTCCTCTGCTTACATATAATAACGTTCTGAATATTCTTCAGCAGGCTTCCCCGAGGATGTTTCTGGCACTTGGAGTTGCCGGCCTGATACTGCTTACCGGTACGGATCTGTCTATTGGCCGTATGGTCGGTATGGGAATGACGATCGCGACGATAATCATGCATCAGGGAATCAATACCGGTCTTGTTTTTGGATATAAATTTGATTTTACAGGGATGTCGCTGGGAGTAAGAGTAATCCTGGCATTGGTAGTGTGCATTGTCTGCTGTACGTTTTTTACAACGATCGCGGGATTTTTTACAGCGAAATTTAAAATGCACCCATTCATTTCCACGATGGCAAATATGCTTGTAATCTTTGGTATTGTCACTTACGCGACAAAAGGCGTGTCTTTCGGCGCGATTGAACCGACGATTCCAAATATGATCATTCCAAAGGTTAACGGTTTCCCGACAATCATCTTATGGGCATTTGCGGTAATTGTAATCGTATGGTTTATCTGGAATAAAACAACGTTTGGGAAGAATCTGTACGCTGTCGGCGGAAATCCAGAGGCAGCGGCAGTTTCGGGAATATCGGTATTTGGCGTAACTGTAGGTGCTTTTGTTATGGCCGGTGTTCTTTATGGAATAGGATCATGGCTTGAATGTGCCCGTATGGTTGGTTCCGGTTCTGCCGCTTATGGACAGGGCTGGGAGATGGATGCGATTGCAGCCTGTGTAGTAGGAGGCGTTTCCTTTACAGGCGGTATCGGAAAGATTTCAGGGGTTGTGGTTGGTGTATTTATTTTTACTGCTTTAACCTATTCATTGACGATACTGGGAATTGACACAAACCTTCAGTTTGTATTTTCAGGAATCATAATTCTTGTAGCAGTAACGCTTGACTGCTTAAAATATGTTCAGAAAAAATAATAAAAATATGTAATTTTAAACAAGAGTCAGACCAGTTCTGGCTCTTTTTATGTACTTAATTTACATTTGCGGACGGCTTTGTTATAATTATGATAGATAAGAAAGATGGGGGTACCAAGAAGAGGACATGGATACATATACAGTACTTTTAGTAGATGATGAAGAAGAAGTAATACAGATTATCATGAAAAAAATTGACTGGGAAGGTCTTGGGTATTCAGTGATAGGGTATGCGTGCAATGGTGTGAAAGCACTTGAAATGGTAGAGGAATATCAGCCGGATGTTGTTATGACAGATATTAAAATGCCTTATATGGATGGCATGGCATTGTCCAATCAGATCAAATCAGAATTTCCGACAACCAAGATTCTTATTTTTACAGGATTTGATGAGTTTGAATATGCGAGGGAGGCAATTCATCTGGAAATAGAAGAATATATTCTGAAACCGGTGAATTCTGTTGAGCTGACCAATGTTTTCGCGCAGTTAAAGATAAAGCTGGACCGGGAAATAAGTGAGAGACGGAATGTAGAGGAACTGCAGAAATATTATATGGAATCGCTCCCTCTTCTGCGTGTAAACTTTTTCTCTTCGCTGATAGAAGGAAGGATTTGCGGGGATGATCTTTCGCGGTATCTTACAGACTATCAGATCGTGTTTGAGAGGCCCTTATTCTGCTGCCTTGTGATACATACGTCTGCAAGCCATGTTCCGGAAAATATGAATCCGCTGCTTTTAAATACATCTGTCCAGAAGCAGGCGGAAGAGAGGTTAGGAGAGAAATGGCAGGCAAAAAGTTTCCCTTATCTCGGAAATATGGTTTTGATCGCTCAGCTTAAGAGTGAAGATGAGATTTCTGAACTGACGGACGAATGTGACAGATTCTGCAGGTACGCGCGCCATATCATCGGGGCTGTCGTTACAATAGGCATCGGTCAGGTATGCGAAGATATCCTTGGATTATCCCAGTCTTACAGCGGTGCCAGGGAAGCGGTATCCTACCGTGTGATTTACGGCTGTTCCAGAGCAATCAATATGAAAGAGATCATTCCCCATGAAAATGTCCGGACAAGCATGATAGACGACACAAAGTTATCCGGTTTTTTTAAAATGATCCGGATTGGTTCTAAAGAGGATGTAATAGAAGCTGTTAATAAGTATGTGAACCATACTTTCCGGACAGAGAGTTCTCTGGCAAAATATCAGATCGATATCATGGAATTGGTAAGCGCGCTGTGTAGATTTTCAGAAAATCAGGATATTACACCGGATATTCTTGCGGGAGACATAAAACAATTGTACGTCAGACTGCTTGATATGGAGGCGGATGCGTTAAAGGACTGGCTTGTTGACATCAGTCTTGCTTTCCGCGAAGAGCTTATCAGCGTACGGAGCCAGTCTACCAGATCGCTTGTATCCCGGGCAAAGGAATATATTTATAGTAATTATGGAGACGAGGAGCTATCATTAGACGTTGTCTGCCGGATCCTCGGAGTGTCTAATTCTTATTTTTCTACAATATTTAAGAAACAGACAGGAAATTCATTTATTGGTTATCTGACAGAGTTTCGTATGGATCAGGCCTCACGTCTGTTGATTGAGACGAATGAAAAAAGTTATATCATAGCAAAGAAAGTCGGTTATACGGATCCAAATTATTTTAGCTATGTATTTAAAAGACAGTTTGGCGTATCGCCTTCCAGATATAGAACGGAGCATAAGGAAAGTGAGAATTAAATTTCAGGAATGTTTTGAAAAACTTAAACCGCGAGGGATGCAGCCGATGATCATGCTTGTGTTTTCTGCGATCTCATTTTTTATCATGCTGTTTTTGGGTGTCTGTATGTATGCCGGATTTTCTGCGACTTCCAGGCAGGAGATCACCCAGAGTACACAAAAATTGATGGAACAGACCGGGGAGAATCTGGAAGATTATCTGGTAAGAATGCGCCAGATCTCAGACGCCGTTTACTATAATGTGATAAAAGAAAATGATTTTTTAGGACAGGACAAAGAAATCCAGCAGGGAATGAATCTTTTGTATGGGGCCAACAGGGACAATCTGCGAAGTATTGCTATATATAATGATTATGGAAGCCTGATGGCGGCAGAGCCGGTGGCTTCTCAGAAGGAAGATCCCGATGTTACCAGACAAGGATGGTATAAACGGGCTGTATCTGAAATGGAAAATATGCATTTTTCCACACCTCATATCCAGAATCTGTTTGATGACAATACTCTGAGATATTATTGGGTGATTTCTTTGAGCCGTGTTGTGGAATTTACGGAAGGCGGTGATCCGCGGACGGGAGTTCTGCTGGTAGATATGGATTATTCCAATATTTCACGGATGATGAACCAGATCAATGCTTCGGATAATGGACAGTATTTTTACCTGTGTGACAGTAATGGACAGATTATCTACCATACACGCCAGATGCAGATAGAAAATGGGATTTTCAGGGAAAACAGCAGGAGAGCGGCAGGATATAAAGATGGGGTATATGATGAGATCTCTGAAGGGGAACACCGGAAGGTGATCGTTAATACTATCAGTTATACAGGGTGGAAACTGGTTGGAGTGATCCCTTATTCTGTATTTAATCATGGTATGTTTAATATCAGATATTTTATCATAATCCTGATGCTTTTGATGGCAATGATGCTGGTGGTGATCAACCAGATCGTCTCTGACCGGATCTCAAGCCCTATATTGAAACTGAATGATTCAGTCAAGGAATATGAAGCAGGAAAACATCCGCAGATTTATATCGGCGGGTCTATGGAAATACGGCATCTCGGGGATTCTATACAGCGCTCTTATGAGAGGATCGACCTATTGATGCGCAGAATCGTGATGGAACAGAATGAGCGGAGAAAAAGTGAGCTTGCTGCGCTGCAAAGCCAGATCAATCCCCACTTTTTGTATAATGCGCTGGATTCGATCACGTGGATGATCGAAGGAGAGCGGAATGATGAGGCTGTGTTCATGATTTCGCAGTTAGCAAAGCTTTTCCGTATCAGTCTCTCTAAAGGACGCACAGTGATCTGTATCGGGGATGAGATACAGCATGCCCAGAGTTACATGAATATACAGAAGATCCGTTATAAAAAGTCATTTACGTTTGAATTTGATGTGGATACTTCTATATATTCCTGCTGTATTGTGAAATTAGTATTGCAGCCCATCCTTGAAAACGCGATCAATTATGGGATCAGTGGTACAGAGGATAACGGGGAGATCAGAGTGACCGGAAGAAAAGAAGGTGGAAATATCGTTCTTTCAGTGATAGATAACGGAATCGGAATGCCGCAGGAAGAAGTGGATCTTCTGCTGACAGATAGTAAGCATATCCACAAGAAGGGATCAGGCGTAGGACTTGTTAATGTCAATAACCGCATCAAGATCCTTTTTGGAAAAGAGTACGGACTTACTGTTGAAAGTGAGCCAGATGAAGGGACTGCAGTATCTATCTGTATTCCGGAAGTTCCATTTACGCAAGAGAACCGGAAAGTTATTGAAAAAGGACATTTATTCAGTGAACAAAAGTGATAAGCAGGGAGAGATGGAATGAAGAATAGTAAAAGGGCATTTGTTCTGACAGAAGTAGCTTTGGGAATTATGGTTGTTATAATGACTTTTATTATGATTCAGGGAAGAAACGCGAAAGATACAGACAAAGTTTCTGTTATCATTCCAAATTCGGATGATAATGAGTGGTCTGCGTTCAGGTATGGCCTCAGAATGGCCGCGCAGGATCAGAACATTGAAATCATTGTTGCCGGTACAGGCGAATTAGGCATTGAAGAAGAAGAAGAGACGATAGAACGCGAGATTGACAATGGAGCGCGGGCTGTGATCGTGCAGCCTTCATCTGGCAAAGGGACAGAGAAAATGCTCAAACAAATTGAAAAAAAGATTCCTGTCATGCTGGTAGGGGAGAAGGAGACAGAAGATGGAACGGCTCTTGAAATCCCGTTTACAGAACCGGATAATTATGGAATAGGGGAGGCGCTGGCACAGGAATTGTTAAAAGATTATAACGGGAAGATCAAGGGGAAAAAAATAGGGATCGTTTCAGAAACGGGAGATTTCGGAACGGCGGCAGACAGGAGGGCAGGATTAGAAAATGCGCTTGCAGGGATGGGGACAGAAATATTGTGGTCTGTTTCAGATCTGCATGGGAAGGAAAAGGGAGAAATATTAAAGTCACAGTTAGCGGCGGATATTATAATTGCTTTTGACGACAGCAGTCTGATATTGGCCGGTGAATGCGCGCAGGCCAATGATCTGCACGGTGCTTTGGTATATGGGATCGGAAATTCAACAGAAGCAGCATATTATCTGGATGTAGGAGCTGTTCAGTGTCTGGCGGTGCCTGATGAATTCAGCGTAGGTTATCAAAGCCTGACACAGATCGCTAAGAAACTCAGACAGCGCGCTTATGAAATGGAGAGTCAAAAAGTTCCCTATAAGGTAATTCGCAGAGAAGCATTATTTTCGGAGGAAAATCAAAAAATTCTTTTTACCATGAGCCAGTAAACCAGCTTGGAGAACGGACGAAATGAGGAGGGCATATGAAAGTGAGGAGAATGTTGGCAGCAGGGATGATTTTCTGTACATGTATACATGGGCTTTGTGCCTGCGGCAGTCAGTCAGAAAAGAGAACGGATAAATTTCTTGTGGGAGTGACATTTTATGATCAGAGTGATACATATCTGAATCAATTGATAGACTGTCTGGAGGAACAGTTTCAGAATCCCGAAAGGAAAGATCTTGAGATTACGATGATGGTCCGGGGAGCTGCCGGTTCGCAGCAGATACAGGATGATCAGGTGAAGGAACTGATTGATTCAGGGTGCAATGTACTTTGTGTAAATCTGGTAGACCGGGCAGACCCTTCAGAGATCATAGATTACGCAAGGGAAAATGATGTACCTATTATCTTTTTTAACAGGGAGCCGGTAGCAGAAGATATGCAGCAGTGGGAAAAGCTTTATTATGTTGGCGCGAATGCCGAGCAGTCCGGTGTGCTGCAGGGAGAATTGGCTGTGGATCTGATACGGGGAAATGGACAGATCGACCGTAATGGGGACGGAAAGATCCAATATGTAGTGTTAGAGGGAGAACCCGGACATCAGGATACGATCATACGTACAGAAAGTGCGGTCAATACATTAAAGAAGAATGGCATTGAACTTGAAAAACTAAGTTACGGGATCGCGAACTGGAACCGCGCCCAGGCGCAGAACCGTATGCTGCAGATGATCAGCCAGCATCAGAATCAGATTGAGCTTGTATTGGCTAATAATGATAATATGGCGCTCGGCGCTGTGGATGCGTATGAGAAATTAAATTATACAGAATCTGTTTTTCCGGTATTTCTGGGAATTGATGGGACAGATATAGGACTGGAGGCTGTTATGGACTCCAGACTTTCAGGAACTGTATATAATGACAAAGAAGGCCAGTCAGAAGCGATAGCGAAAATAGCTGTTGCGCTTATGACAAATGATGGGATGGAAAAAATTAAATTTGAAAATAAAAAATACATCTATCTGCCGTATTATAAAGTAAGAAAGGATAATGTGAACGAGTTTTATAAGAAAAAGTGATCACGCTGATTTTTAAAAATGCAATTTATCCAACGTTTCTTGGATTTTTAAAGTAGAGATTTCATTTGGTTTCTTTATAATATGGAGTATCGGAAAAGTTTGAAGCTGCTTTTTATAAGGCAGGACAGCAAAAATCAGGGAGGAAGCAGTTATGCGGCAAAAGCACAGGTATAGCTCGGTTGAAAAGATACTTCAGGCAGTAAAGGAAAAGCTCAAAGACGAACCCAAATTAGTTGAGATATTTGAAAAATGCTATGGGAATACATTAGATACTACTGTAAAAAGGATGGAAGATAAGACAGTGTATGTGATCACAGGGGATATTCCGGCCATGTGGCTCAGGGATTCCGTGGCGCAGCTGCGTCCTTATCTCATAGCCGCAAAAGAAGAGCCGGAACTTTCAGATCTTCTTACCGGTCTGTCAAAGCGGCAGTTTATGTATATTAATATTGATCCGTATGCCAATGCATTTAATGAGGCAGCCAATGGAAATTGCTGGGAGCATGATGAGACGGATATGGGAGAGTGGATATGGGAGCGAAAGTATGAGGTGGATTCTCTTTGTTATCCGCTGCAGTTTGCGTATCTGATCTGGAAAAATACAGGACGTACGGATCATTTTGACGAGACTTTTCGAAGAGGGGCCAGAAAGATCCTAAAGGTGTTTTCCACTGAGCAGAATCACGAAGAGGAATCGCCCTATCATTTTATGAGGAAGGATACATATTTTACTGACACCCTTTCAAGGAACGGAAAAGGAGCATTGGTAAAACCGGGAATCGGCATGACCTGGTCGGGTTTCCGGCCAAGCGATGATGCATGTACATACGGATATCTGGTCCCATCGAATATGTTCGCGGTTGTCGTGCTGTCATATCTGGAGGAAATCGCGGACAAGGTGCTCCTGGATCTGCAGCTTAAGAATGAGGCAGAAAAAATAAAAGAAGAAATCTATGAAGGCATAGAGAACTATGGCATCGCGAAAACGGAATGTTTTGGAAAAGTATACGCATATGAGGTGGATGGGTATGGCCAATATAATCTGATGGATGATGCCAATGTGCCAAGCCTTCTTTCCATGGAATATCTGGGATATGAGGGAAAGGATAAGGAAGTAATTGAAAATACGAGAAGACTGATCTTAAGTGAGGCGAATCCATATTATTATAAGGGTAAAAAGGCAGCAGGCATCGGAAGCCCCCATACTCCGGCAGAATATGTCTGGCATATTGCGTTAGCAATGGAGGGGCTGACTGCGCAGTCAGAGAAAGAGAAGCTTGAGAGCCTTCATAAGCTTGCGGCGACAGACGGGGGTACAGGGCTTATGCATGAAGGGTTTCATGTGGATGATGATACGAGATATACAAGGGAATGGTTTTCATGGGCCAATGCCATGTTCTGTGAGCTGGTGCTTGATTATTGCGGATATCATGTCCTGCATTAAAATGCGGTAAAAAATATATATGAATAATGTTCAGCAAAACTAGAATTCTCTGAATTGAAATAATTTTCCGGGTAACATAAAATCATGTTATAAAGATAGTTCGGCCTCTATATTTGTGGAGGGGAGATTTCAAGGAGGATAATATGTTTTTGACAGACAGAAAATTAGAAAGACGCATCAGTGAGATCGAGCAGTACAGATACAGAGATATCATTGCAATCGAAAGTTTTGTTGTAACAGAGGACAATCAAGGGGTAGTTAACCCTGAGATTCCCACGTTTCAGGAGCATGAGATATTAAAAACAGGGGACACATGGAGAGGACGCGACAGATTCCTCTGGATGCACAAAGATATTGATATTCCCGCGGAATGGAAGGGAAGAAAAACAGTAGGGATTTTCGATTACGGGAACACCGGAGCAGGCAATAACTCCGGATTTGAATCTATGCTGTATATCAATGGAAAAATGTATCAGGGAGTAGATGCGAATCATAAAGAAGTTTTTTTTGACGGCGCGCTTTGCGGAACGACCGTAGACCTTACTTTCCGGCTGTGGTCGGGGCTTGAAGGGGGCGGCGTGCCGACTGAACAGGAGCACAGGATCGCGCGCGCGGATCTGGCATGGCTGGATGAGAAGGTTGATGATTTTTATTATACTGCATCTATGGTGTGGCAGACGATCAAGGAGCTTGACGAATACTCGCCAGATCAGCATGAGCTGCGCAAAGCGCTGGACGGCGCGTGCCACTGTATAGACTGGTCAGTGCCGGGCAGTGAAGAGTTTTATGATTCTGTGCATCAGGCAGATGATCATCTGAATGAATGCATTGATAAAATGGATAAAAATTCCATGATAAATGTATACTGTGTGGGTCATACGCACATTGATGTGGCATGGCTTTGGCGGTTAAAGCATACAAGAGAGAAATGTTCCCGTTCTTTTTCAACCGTATTTCGTTTGATGGAGATGTATCCGGAATATATCTTTCTCCAGACACAGCCTCAGCTTTATGAATACATGAAAGAGGAGTTTCCGGATATTTATGAAAATATCAAGGAAAAAGCCAAAGAAGGACGCTGGGAGACAGATGGCGGCATGTGGGTAGAGGCCGACTGCAATCTGACAAGCGGGGAATCGCTTACGAGACAGATCCTCATAGGAAGTAAATTCATTAAGGATGAGTTTGGTAAAGATGTGGAATATCTGTGGCTGCCGGATGTATTCGGATATTCATGGGCGCTGCCGCAGATTTTGAAAAAAGCCGGGATCAATACCTTTATGACTACAAAGATAAGCTGGAACCAGTATAACCGCATGCCTCATGATACGTTTATGTGGAAAGGGATTGACGGAAGTGAGATACTGACCCATTTTATCACGACACCGGAACCGTGGAATGAAAAAGGTTCCTGGTTCTATACATACAATGGAAAACTGCTGCCTAAGACGGTTAAAGGCGTGTGGGATTCATACAGCGAAAAACAGATGAATAAAGATCTGCTGATCTCATTTGGATTTGGAGACGGCGGCGGCGGTGTGAACCGGGATATGCTGGAATACCGGAGAAGGATGGATAAGATTCCGGGATTTCCCAATGTAAAGATGTCAACTGCAGGGGAATATTTTCACAGACTCCATGAAACTGTGGAAAATACAGATCAGTATGTACATACATGGGACGGGGAGCTTTATCTGGAATATCATCGGGGCACATACACAAGCCAGAGTTACAACAAGAGGATGAACCGCAGAATGGAACTTCTTTACCGCAGGGCAGAATGGCTCACAGTGATGGACGCTCTGAAAGCAGGCAGCATAGAGAGGGCGCGGCAGGAAGAACTGACAAAGGGATGGAAACATATTCTCACCGACCAGTTCCACGATATCATTCCGGGATCATCTATCCATGAGGTATATGAGGATTCCAGAAAAGATTATGCTTATATTGAAAGCATCGCCCGCGGGGTAGAGAAGAGGGCTTATGAAAATATTCTGGAGCAGGAGGAAAATACATATACCGTGATCAATGAATCTGGCTGGACTATGGATCAGATCGTCACAGTGCCGGAAACAAGAGAAGGTATTTACCGGGATCTGGAAGGAAACGAACTGGTTTCTCAAAAGGGATGCAAGGCTGCTTATGTGGAGATAAAAGATGTTCCGGCTATGGGAGCGAAGGTGTTTGTTTTTGAGGAAGTAAAAAGTGATGTGCTTAAAGCGGCATTTACTGTCAATGGCAGGGAGATTGAGACACCTTATTATCAGATATCCTTAAACCAGTATGGACAGATCACGAAATTGTTTGATAAGACCTATGGCCGGGATGTGATGCCAGAAGGGCAGCGGGGAAATGTCCTGCAGGTATTTGAAGATAAACCGCTTGACAATGATGCGTGGGATATTGATATTTTTTATCAGGAAAAGATGAGGGAAGTTACGGAACTCACGGCCTTTGAGATCACAGAGATGGGACCGCTGTGTATGAATATCCATATGGAATGGGATTATATGAGATCACATATCAGTCAGGATATGGTGCTTTACAGCAGCGATCGGAGGATTGATTTTAAGACCTATGTAGACTATCATGAGCAGCATCAGCTGTTAAAAGCAGCATTTCCGGTGGATATCCGATCGACCTACGGAACGTATGATGTGCAGTATGGTAATGTAAGAAGGCCGAACCACTGGAATACGAGCTGGGATATGGCAAAATTTGAGACGGTAGCGCATCGGTGGGCGGATCTGTCAGAGCGGAATTACGGAGTGAGTATTTTAAATGACTGTAAATACGGACACGATATAAAAGACAATGTGCTGCGTATCACTCTTCTGAGAGCCGGTACGCATCCGGATCATCTGCAGGATCAGGGAGAGCATACTTTCACTTATGCACTGCTGCCTCACAAAGGTGATTTTGTAGAAGGAGATGTTGTCAGGGAAGGCTTCGCGCTCAATGCGCCGATGCAGGTAGTGAATGGAAGAAGTGTTCTTTCATATGACAGTTTTGTATCCTTTGACAATGACCAGATAGAGCTTGATGCGGTCAAAAAATCTGAGGACGGAAAATATATTGTGATCCGTTTCCATGAATTTGCGGGAGCAAAGCAGAAAGTGACAGTGAATCCGGGATTCACATGGAAGGCCTGGGCGGAATGTGATTTAAGAGAGCGTCCGGCTGCAGAATTTAAGAAAGATAAAATCTTCATGGATCTTAATGCGTATGAGATTAAGACGATACTGATAGAAGTCTGATCTGCGGGATGAAAGGAAGGAGAGGTTCATATGGGAGAGTTATTCAACATAGAAAAGGTGTTTGGATTTTGTGAAAAGGTATGTTATTTTTTTACAGTGAACATGCTGTTTGTCCTTTCTAATATTCCTGTACTGTTATTCCTGCTTTTTGTAGGAGCAGGAAGGATCCGGGAATGCTTTCCTTTGTTCCTTATGTGCCTGCTTTCTCTGGCACCGGCGCTGTCGGCGGTGATGTATGCCATGAACCGCCTGATCCATGGGATAGAAAGGAATGCTCTTAAAGATTATAAAAAGGGATACTGTCGGGATTTCATGCAGAAGATCAGACTGGGTGTGGGACAGTTATTTGTAGTGCTGATCTGTTGGACGAATGTAGAATTTTTTGCGGTGCAGATCAGGATCATTCCGCTGGCTGTTCTGTTTGTCCTGCTGTTTGCGGCGGCTGTCCTTGTCACGCCGAATCTTTATATGCTGGTAAGCCGTTACGAGATGAAAAACATGCAGATCGTGAAGACGGCAATTACGCTGCTGATCGCGAAACCGGTGTTTACTTTGGGAAATATTGTGGCATTGGCAGTCATCCTTGCGGCGTTTGAGATATCGGCGGGTACGACGGTGCTGTTCATGGGAAGTGTATACGGATTTCTCGTGATGTTTATGAATCAGGGTGTCATGCAAAGTTTAGAGAACAGATAGATACAGAAAATAAGGGGCTGTCTGTTAATACCGATTTTTAGTCTCTAAATCTTAAAATACGAATCT
>CAJUAM010000029.1 GCA_910584615.1 uncultured Dorea sp. | reverse complement strand
ACAAGGAAATATGTTGAAAAAAATCGGCAGCACGGCGCGGTTTGAGATTGAAAAAATGCTGGAATGCCAAGTAAACCTTAAGCTTTGGGTAAAAGTGAAGAAAGACTGGCGGGACAGCGAATATCTGATGAAAAATTTTGGATATCGGGAAGACGAATAGAACAGACCTTCCATGGGGGAATCTAATCTTGAAAGTTTCATACCAAAGGGTATACCGTAATACGTGTACAAGATGAGGTGATAACATGGAAGAGATATACTGGAACCGTTTTGCAAAGACGGGAAAAATAACAGATTATCTGACTTACAGAGGAATCACGATCTGCAGTCAGGTGATGGGACGCTACGAAGGAGATATAAGTAGTGAATCAGATTACATTGACTGGGATGGTGCTGTCAGCAGCGCCGGCAGGGGAATATGACAGACGTATCGTGCTTCTTACGAAAGAGCGGGGGAAGATCTCCGCATTCGCAAGGGGAGCGAGAAAGCCAAACAGTGCGCTTGTAGGAGTGACAAGCCCATTTACATTCGGAACATTTGAAGTCTATGAGGGGCGGACATCGTATACGATGATGTCGGCCTCTGTTTCCAATTATTTTGAAGAACTGCGGATGGATGTAGAGGGAGCTTATTACGGCTTCTATTTTCTGGAACTTGCAAGTTACTATGCAAGAGAGGCGAACGATGAGACGCAGATGTTAAAGCTCCTTTATCAGACACTCCGCGCCCTTGTAAACCCCCATATCCCAAATCGTCTGATCCGCTATATCTATGAGCTTAAGACGGTGTGCGTCAACGGAGAGGGGCCTCAGGTATTTTCGTGCGTCTGCTGCAGGGATACAGAGAGAGAAAAGGTGTTTAGCGTCAAAAGGGGCGGGCTTTTGTGCAGTGCGTGTGAAGAGCGGGCAAAGGATGGGAGGAAGCTTTTGCCCTCTACTTTGTATGCGCTTCAGTATATTGTGGCAACACCGGTGGAAAAGCTTTATACTTTTGTGGTGAAAGAGGATGTACTTTTTGAGCTGGGGGAAGTTGTGGGGGCGTATATGGAGGAATATGTGGGAAAGAAGTTTAAGTCGCTGGAAATACTGGAGACGATTGGGGAGTAGGAAAGGACAGCAGCAAAAAGCAGAATTAAAATCAGATAAGTTGTCGGTTGTAAATAAATTTGGACTATGCTATCATCAAAACAGAAGTTGAGTAATCTGTAAATTCTAAGAAATTGTTCACAATTTTAGGAGGAGTAAATATTATGCTGAAAGGAAAAACAATTCTTCTTGGAGTTACCGGAGGGATTGCCGCATATAAGAGCGCAGCTCTTGCAAGTATGCTGGTCAAGTCAGGAGCTAAGGTACGGGTCCTGATGACGGAAAACGCAAAAAATTTTATCAATCCTGTTACGTTTGAATCACTGACAGGGCATAAGTGTGTTTCGGATACCTTTGACCGGAATTTTGAGTTCCAGGTAGAGCATGTGGCGCTGGCGAAAGAGGCGGATGCAGTGATCATTGCGCCTGCTACGGCAAATGTGATCGCGAAGCTCGCCCATGGGATCGCGGATGATATGCTGACGACGACAACGCTGGCATGCCGTTGTCCGAAAATCATTGCTCCGGCTATGAATACGGCTATGTATGAAAATCCCATAACGCAGGATAACATAGAGCGTCTGCGGCGTTACGGCATGGAAATCGCTGAACCGGCATATGGGTATCTGGCCTGCGGGGATACAGGAGCAGGCAAGATGGCAGAGCCGGAAAACCTGATTGAGTATGTTTATAAAAGCTGCGCGTTTCCAAAAGACATGGAAGGGCTTAGAGTACTGGTGACTGCGGGACCGACCCAGGAAGCTGTTGATCCTGTCCGCTATATTACCAACCACTCTTCTGGGAAGATGGGATACAGTATTGCCAGGATCTGTATGCTTAGGGGAGCCTCTGTTACTTTAGTGACAGGAAAGACGGCTTTAAAGCCGCCGATGTTCGTAGAAGTCGTTCCGGTAATCTCAGCGAAGGATATGTATGAGGCAGTGGTAGGAAGAAGCGGGGATATGGATATTATCATCAAGGCGGCTGCTGTGGCGGATTACCGCCCATGTCATGCGGCGGATGAGAAGGTAAAAAAGTCTGAAGGACAGATGTCGATTGAATTGGAACGGACAGATGATATCCTGGGTTATCTGGGGACACACAAGAAGACGGGACAGTTTTTATGCGGTTTTTCCATGGAAACAGAAAATATGCTTGAAAATTCCAGAAAGAAGCTGGAGAAAAAGAATCTTGATATGATCGTGGCAAATAATTTGAAGGTTCAGGGGGCTGGTTTTGAGACTGATACGAATATTGTCACTATAATAGGTAAAGATTTTGAAGAGGAATTTCCGATCATGGAAAAGGAAAAGGTGGCAGACTGCATACTTGATAGCATTCTTGATATGAGAAAAGAATAAAAAGAATGTAAAGATAAAAGGAACAGTAAATACAAGAAAAAAGATATTAATAAGGGAATACGAAGGAGATTATATTATGAATACGATGATCAGGCAGTCTATATTAAGCGGTGCGCTTGTAGGAATCGGAGTTGTGATCAATACAGTATCTGAGAACCGTTATGCCGGAGCAATGCTGTTTTCGCTGGCACTTCTTACGATCATCCACTGCGGGTTAAAGCTTTATACTGGAAAGATCGGTTTTGTGATGACTGTTCCTGCAAAGGATTTAGGGGTTATGCTTTTGGGAAATCTTTTTGGGGTGCTGATACCGACTCTTGCTATAGCGTCCCAGAAAAAAAATGTGATGGAAAAGCTTTTGGAGGTATCGGGTAATAAATTTTCCGCAAGTTTTCTTGCAATGTTTATTTTCGGATGTTTCTGCGGTGTATTGATGTTTGTTGCAGTGTACTGTAAAAATACAGTTATTACGGTATTTTGTATCATGGTGTTCATATTGTCGGGATTTGAACACTGTATTGCAGATTTTCCATATCTTGCTATTAATTTCAGCCTTGCTAATCTTGGAAAATTTCTCTGCGTAGTGGCGGGGAATTCTGTTGGCTCCATCGTGACCCACTATCTGATAAAGGATGGGGAAGTACAAAAACCGGCTTAAAATATATTTACTGAGATGAAGTTAAAGATTTTATCAAGAAATCATAAGAAATACTGGAAAAATATAGGAAAACAAGGCTGTTCTGGAAGATATATCCTCTTTGATATAAGAAAAACAGAGCAGCCTTTACTGTCTAACCTACTGTGCAGTATTTTCTGTAGTCTTCTTCAAAGTCATCTAATTGTTTCTGAAGCACAGAAATCTCGTCTTCTGATAGAGGTTCGAGCAATGCAGTCATGTCCTTTTTGATCTTTGCCGGGTTATAAGGGACTTCTAACGCAAAGTCTGCATAAGCACGGATTTTTTGAAAATACATATTAGTTTCCGTGTTTTCTTTTGCGTTCCGATTCATGCGGTACATAAACACGCAGTCAGCAGCATCGGTATCGGTGCATTCTTTACAGATCCATTTTCCTAAAAAGTAATAGTTTCCTTTCAGTTCATAAAGAAATCCCGGATGTTTTAAAAAGCGTTCGGTTATCATGATTTAAGACCTCCTCTTCTTTATCATTATCGCTGAAAAACAATGATTTTTCAATGGATATTTCATGTTGGACGGACAATTTTCTGAATGGGCCATAAATCATATTGACATCAAAACAGAATGGTGATAAATTCGTGATATTGACGGATTTTGACAGAAGGAGGCTATGATATGGCGATCAGATATTATGACAAACAGAAAATATTTAAACTGGATACAAAGAATACTACATATATGATTGGTCTTACGCCGGAAGGGTATGTGGGCCATGTTTATTATGGGGAGTATATAGAAAGCGCGGATGCAGCATATCTGCTGAGGACAAAGGAGCGTCCGTATACGCCGTCGGCGCTGCCGAGGGAGAAATCCTCCTTCCTCGACTTCTTTCCTACAGAATATCCCATGGGAGGAATCGGAGATTACAGGGAGAGCTGTCTGGATGTGAGAGGCGAGGCAGGCAGCCGGGGCTGTGAGATTCTTTATGATTCTTATGATATAAGCAGGGGTAAGCCAAAGCTTAAAGGACTTCCGGCAGCCTTTGGGACAGAGGAGGAAGTGGAGACATTACAGATCGTGTGTGTGGACAGTGTATTGAACCTTAAAGTTGTTCTTTCTTATTCTGTATTTGAAAAGACAGACGTTATTGCCAGAAATGTCAGGCTGATCAATGAGGGGAAAGAACATCTGAAGATAGAGAAGGTCTTTTCTGCATGTCTTGATATGGATGATGAAGAATTCGAGATGGTTACGCTGACAGGAGGATGGGCAAGAGAGCGGCAGATCCAGAGAAGAAGGCTTGCGTACGGAAAGCAGATGGTGTCTTCGGCTAAGGGTGAATCCAGTCATCAGGAGCACCCGTTTATGGCGCTTGTGACACCTGGGACGAACCAGCAGACAGGACGTGTGTATGCTATGAATTTTGTGTATTCTGGCAATTTTGTCGCAGAGGCAGAATTAAACCAGCATGATGCGGTGCGTATGGTGATGGGGATAAACAGTGAGGATTTTTGCTGGAATTTAAAGGGCGGCGAGGAATTTCAGGCGCCGGAAGCCGTGCTTACATTTTCGGGAGAAGGATTTGGGAAAATGAGCCGTTCCTTCCATGATTTTTACCGCGGCCATATGATACGGAGCCCTTATCTTCACAAGAAGAGGCCGATTCTCATTAATAACTGGGAGGCTACGTATTTTGACTTTGATACGGAAAAACTTTTAGATATAGCGAGAGAAGCAAAAAAAGCGGGAATTGAGATGCTTGTCATGGACGACGGCTGGTTTGGAAAGCGCAACAATGACGATAGTTCTCTTGGTGATTGGACGGTAAATGAAGAGAAGATTACAGGCGGTCTTAAGTATCTTGCGGAACAGGTAAGAGCGATTGGTCTGGAATTCGGAATCTGGTTCGAGCCGGAGATGATCTCGCCGGATTCGGATCTGTACCGGGAGCATAAAGACTGGGCTATCCATATTCCGGGACGTATGGCAACCCAGAGCAGGGCCCAGTATGTACTTGATCTGTCTAATCCTGAGGTGGTAGACTATGCTTATGAATGTGTGGCGAGGATATTAAGGAGCGCGCCTATTTCCTATGTAAAATGGGATATGAACCGCCAGCTCAGTGACCTTGGGAGCAGTTATCTTGGAGGGGACTTCCAGCAGGAGCTGTTCCACCGTTATGTGCTGGGACTTTATGAGATGCAGGAGAGGCTTGTGAATGAGTTCCCGGATCTGCTCCTTGAGAACTGTTCCAGCGGCGGCGGAAGATTTGATGCGGGGATGCTTTACTACAGCCCCCAGATCTGGTGCAGTGATGATACGGATGCCATAGAAAGGCTGTCCATACAGGAGGGGACGGCGCTTCTCTATCCATTGTCAACTATGGGAGCTCATGTGAGCGACTGCCCGAACCATATGACGGGACGGATCACACCATTTGAGACGAGAGGAAATGTAGCCCTTGCGGGAACATTCGGCTATGAGTTGGATATCACAGAGATTTCAGAAAAAGACCGGCAGATGATCCCGGAGCAGGTGGAGATGTACCATAAGTACAATGATCTGGTAAGGGAAGGGGATTACTACCGGATAGCCTCCTATAGAGAAAACCATAAATATGACTGCTTCCTTGTAGCGGCAAAAGATAAGAGCGAAGCGCTTATGACCTTCGTCCAGGTGCAGTGTGTTCCGACTTTCCACGGAAAAAAGATAAAGCTTCAGGGACTTGAGGAAAAGGCAGTATACAGGCTGGAAGGCACACAGGACAGATTTACAGGCGAGATGCTGATGAAAGGCGGATTAGTGATTGATTTTGAACAGGGAGACGCAGTGAGCAGATTGTATCATTTTATACGTCAGAGTGAAGTGTGATTTTCACGCTCATAAATGATTGAAGTTTTGATGATGTGAAGAATTCCAGATCAGATAGATCACATATGCTCCTGCTATATTTGTCCCGATATAGATGAAAATCCCGGCAATATTTCCGGTGAGCCTGGCAATATCTTCGAATACTTTCTGGCTCATGGCATAATAAGGGCTGATATAGAACATGTTTATATTTCCGTATGGATGGGAAATCACATTGATCATTGTAGCGATCACGCAGCAGATCAGATAACAGGCGGCACTGCCGGGGAATTTACCGGCGGTGTCATTTTTTGACTGACAAATCCCAACTGTGATGCCGATGATGATGAGCAGCACATGCCACAGATAGGAGTGGACAGTCAGCGGCGCATAAGGATAATGAAGGCCGCTTGTGTCAAAAAAAGTGAAAAATCCTGCCATCAGGCCGAATGTCATAAGGAAGGTTAAAAATATTTCCCTGAGTTTTTCAGATACAAAAGGAAGCAGCAGGCACAGGTACATAGGGATACTGCAGAGCTGGAAGGGAAAATACCACCAGTTATAGCGACATTCATTTATAATAAAAGTAATGCAGTATTGTTTCCAGATTTCGCTAAGAAACATTATGATACCGCATGAAAAAAGAAACCGGATATAATTTTTCATAAGAACCTCTATGATAATTATTGTGTATGGACAGTAACATTATTGGACGAAATAACAGTCTGTATACATAATTATTCTACCATGCAGAAAGAAAATATGATATACTGTCTTGATCAGTAACAAATGAGGTGACAAAGAATGAGACTAAAGAATGCAACAATGCTTATGCTTGCCGCTTTTATATGGGGGACAGCATTTGTGGCTCAAAGTGTAGGGATGGATCATCTGGGGCCGTTTACTTTTAATGGAGTGAGGAATTTTATAGGGGCAGCCGCTCTTTTGCCCTGCATCTGGTTTCTTGACAGACTGAATGCGAAAGAGCAGCCGGCAGATAGATTGAAGCAGCCGGAACCACGGAGGAATGATCCGAAGGAAAAAAAAGATCTGATCACAGGGGGAATAGCCTGTGGAGTTGTCCTGTTTACTGCAAGCAGTCTTCAGCAGGTAGGTCTTCAGTATACAACTGTAGGAAAAGCTGGATTTATAACTGCATGCTATATTATTATCGTTCCGGTATGCGGGATATTTTTACATAAGAAAATCGCTGGGAAAGTATGGATCGCGGTAGCGCTGTCTCTGGCAGGACTCTATCTTTTGTGTATTACAGAAAAATTTGCGGTTGGGAGAGGGGATCTGCTGGTGTTTTTGTGCGCGCTGGTATTTTCAGTACATATTATGGTGATTGACTATTTTTCGCCGAAAGTCGACGGGGTAAAGATGTCTTGTATACAGTTTTTTGTATGCGGGGTGCTTTCTCTGATTCCTATGTTTGTGCTGGAAAATCCGCAGATGGCGGCGATCATAAAGAGCTGGGTACCGATTCTTTATGCCGGAGTGCTCTCAAGCGGTGTGGCGTATACGCTGCAGATCGTAGGACAAAAGAACGTAAATCCGGCCATTGCTTCGCTGATCTTAAGTCTGGAATCGTGTTTTTCAGTATTGGCAGGCTGGGCCATCTTAAAGCAGCAGTTATCAGAACGGGAAGCTATTGGCTGTGTACTGATGTTCGCGGCGATCATACTGGCGCAGCTGCCGGAGAAATTGCTGTCAGGTAAGACGGTGGGAGAGCGGCAGGAATATAAGACAAGATAACAAAGTTACACAAAAATGAAAATATTACAGAGTGTGGAAGGACGGGATGATATGAGATTTGTGATTCAGAGAGTGTCAGAAAGTGAAGTGAAAGTAGACGGCGAGACGCTGGGGAAGATTGGGAAAGGGTTTATGGTTTTGATCGGTGTCTGTGATTCTGATACAAAAGAGATTGCTGATAAGATGGTCAGGAAAATGCTGGGACTGCGCATTTTTGAGGATGAGCAGGGCAAGACGAATCTGTCTCTTAGCAGTGTTGGAGGAGAGCTTCTTCTTATTTCCCAGTTTACACTTTACGCAAACTGCAGAAAAGGGAATCGTCCCAGCTTCATTGAAGCGGGGGCGCCTGATATGGCTTCTGATATGTATGAATACATTATCGGTAAATGTAAGGAGCAGGTACCGGTTGTGGAAAAAGGCAGATTCGGCGCGGATATGAAGGTTGGTCTTGTGAATGACGGACCATTTACGGTCATACTGGATTCGGATGATCTTTGATGGATGTGATTGGGAAATAAAACAGGGGGCGGTTCAAGGGTGTGAACCGCCTCCTGTTTGCAGATCCGGGTATTATTCTTTACATTTTAATATGTCATCATAGAATGCGTTCATTTTAGCTTTTGACGGGAAGGCTGCGACATACATCTGATTTCCCATCGCGCCGGATAATACATCTGGGATGCGCTCCTGCATCCTGATATCATCTTTGTACTTCTTAAGTATCTCTTCATGTGTTAATACAAATTTCTTGCCGTCACGCCGTCCGGCATAAGCACAGTATTGATCTTTGCCTTTTGGCATAGTAGACCGGTCGTAGGCGATCATATCTGCCCAGATTTTATATACGTTAGTATTGTGACCGAAATTGATCATGTCTGGTGTGAAGCCGCCGCAAGGACGCATATTTACTTCAAGAGCAATAATATCCCCTTTCTTTCCAAGGTGCTTGTGGGCTTTCAGAAGACGGAAAAATTCAAAATGTATAAAACGGCTCTTCACGCCGAAGCTTTCAACCGTCGCGCGACCTGCCTTTTTTACATCTTCGGACAGACTCTTAACGATATAATAAATGGAATTGTCTTCGTTATTTACGATGTCCATGATGGATCCGGGAGTGATATTGCCGGTTTCAAACATTGGTTTTCCTCTGGAATCAATGATGGCATCGTAAGAATTTACTTCCGCATCAATAAATTCTTCCATAATGTAAGGTATGCCGGGGAGCTTTCTCATAAAAAAGCTTTCCAGTTCTTTCTCGTTTTTTAGTTTATAAGTGTGACTGGCTCCGACACCGTTATCTGGCTTTGCCACAACTGGATAACCGACTTTGGAGATGAACTTTTTGCAGGTTTCCAGTGTATCAGCCATACAGAAGCGGGCAGCCGGGATACCGGCTTTTTCATAATATTCTTTCATTTTTGATTTGAATTTGATGCGGGGGATATCTTCCGTTCCGAATCCGGTTGTGATATGGAATTCGGTGCGCAGCATAGCGTCACGTTCCAGCCAGTATTCATTGTTGGACTCCAGCCAGTCAATCTTACCATGCTTATATATAAGGAATGCAACACTTCTGTATACTTCCTCATAGTTTTCCAGACTGTTTACCTTGTAGTATTCGTTTAAACTCTTTTTTAAGTCGTCAGAAAGTTCATCATATGGCTGATCGCCGATGCCGAGTACATTGATCCCATTGTTTTTTAGCTCCCTGCAGAACATCCAGTAATTTGTAGGAAAATTGGGGGAGATAAAAATAAAATTTTTCATAAAGGATTCTCCTTTGTATTAGTGTGAAATGCTATTTTTCGCCCAGCAGGTAAGGAACAAAGTAAGCTACCTGCTTGTACCACCAGCACCAGTCATGTGAACAATCATAGCCCCAGTAATCTACCCATGCGTTGATTCCTTTGTCTGTCAGGACCTGGTGGAGCTGTCTTGTGGAATCCGGAACTTCCCATGGTCCCTGTCCTACACAAAAGACTGCCTTTTTGAGATTATACAGATTGATATAAGGATGGTCTTTTGGCATATTAGGAAGGAAATGAAGCGGGGAATTATTGTAAACAAGACCGTCCATATAATAATCAAAGCCATACTCCGCTGTATATATTCCGCTTAGCGCTAATAGCCCGTCGAACAGGTCAGGCCTCCGGAAAAACAGATTGGCAGCGTGAGTGGCGCCAAGGCTGCAGCCTGTTACCATTACACCGGGATATCCTTCCCAGCCGTTGTGATCATTTGTTATATTACGCACGAAGGGAACAAGTTCGTCCGTAATATAACGGATCCAGTCTTCATACCGGCAGATCCGCGTGCGGGGATCGTCCCATTTGTTAGACCATGTTTCTTTGTCCAGAGTGTCAATTGAAAAAACCGTGACTTTTCCGGAGTCGATCCAAGGAGCCCAGGCAGCGGTCATGTTAAAGTTTTCAAAATCATAGAAGCGTCCGTCCTGACAGGGAATGAATATTACAGGTCTCCCTGCATGACCGTATATTTTGCACTCCATATCGCGCCCAAGTGCATGACTGTATTTTTTAAAATATTCTGTTTTCATATGATCACCTTTCTTTTATTGATACATTAACGTGTGGATAAGAAATGGGAGCTGTTTTTCCCAGCTTGCCTCACAATGGGTTCCTCCGGGAACGATCCGGCTTGTCAGAAGAATCTGCCTGTCAGACAAAAGATCTGCTGTCTGCCGGAAAGTCCGCCGCATGCCTGCATGAGAGTTTAGCTCCTCTTCGCCGTAATCCATATAGATCACGGTATCTTTTTTTATAACAGCAGTCCTGATGAGTCTTTCAACTGAACGTGAGTCTGTCCAGAGTGAAGGCGATAAAACGCCTGCTCTTGAAAAAATATGGTTGTATTTAAGGACTGCGTAAAGGCTCATAAGCCCTCCCATAGAACTTCCGGCAATAAAAGTATGCTCTCTGCCCCTCAGAGTGCGGTATTTATTGTCAATCTCCGGCTTTAGAGTGTTCACGAACCAATCCATGGTAATATTGCCTTTTCCTTTGATCTTTCCGAATTGAGGATCAGAAAAATCAAAGGGAGAATATTCCTTAAGCCGTCCGAAATCCGGACTGTGATTGCATTCTATGGCAACGATGATGAGCGGAGTTTTTGTGTGATCCATATATTCCTTCATACCCCAGCATTTTCCGTAAGTAGCGTGGGAATCGAAGAACACATTGTGTCCGTCGAACATATAGAGGACAGGATACTTTTTCGTGTGTTCATTTATATAGGTTTCGGGAAGATATATGTAAGCTTTTCTCTTTTCGTCTTCTGTCAGTTCCGGGATCGTAATATCCCAAGTATTTACCATAATGATCAACACCTCCCTAATATGTTTACCACCAAAATATATCATACAGTGAACTAAATGGCAAGAAAATGGGTTCGAATGGACAAAGGAACCATAGAAAAAATTAAGAATATTATAAGTTTTGGAAGTTGTATTAAAGAATGGTATATTGTATAATAATCTGCGAGCAGGAGAGGAAGATGATATGAGAGAACATATTACACCTAAAGAACGCCAGAGAATAAGGAACAGGAGAAGAAGGCAGGAAGTAAAAAGACAGCTTTATCTGTGCGGCGTTTTAGCTATTTTGCTGGTTGCCCTAGTTGTTACGTATAATTCTAAGGCCGCGGAGAAGAAAAAAGTGACTGCGGCGGCTGAGGCTGCAAAAAAACAGCAGAAAGAGCAAAAAGAACAGACGGAGCAGAAAGAACAGGTATCTGCAGAGGCTGCGAAGAAGATGGAAGAAGCTTCGATTGGTACGGTGGCAGATAACGAGACACCTAAGGAAAGAGTCAGACGCGTAAAAGAAGAAGCAAGGCAGTCAGGATATCCAAAGGATATCACAGATCTTTTAGAAAAAAATGAAGAAACAATTGATTTTGTAGAAAATTTTGTAGAAAATAAAAATAATCCGCCGGCAGAGGTTGTGAGCGAAGATCTGAAAAAGGGAGAAATCCCGCAGTTTCTCCAGTGGGATGAACGATGGGGACATGTGTCTTACGGGACAGGATTTATTGCAAGCTGCGGCTGCGGGCCGACGGCAATGGCGATGGTAATCTCCGGACTGACAGGTGATGTATCGGTTACGCCGGTAGTGGTTGCAAGATATAGCGAGAAGAAGGGCTATATAGATGAAAATAATAACACATACTGGGAGCTTATGAGTAATGGAGGAAAGCGATGGGGGATTACCTGTCTGGGAGGTGACATTTCCGAAGATTTTGTTGCCAGACAGCTGCAAGCGGGGCATCCGATCATATGCAGTATGGGACCCGGTGATTTTACAGATAAGGGGCATTTTATCGTACTGACAAAATATAAGAATGGAAAAGTAAAGGTAAATGATCCGTTCAGCCAGAAGAACAGCGATAAGCTGTGGAAATATTCTAAGATCAAAGATCAGATCAAATCACTGTGGGTATATAAAATGGACTGATAAGTTATATATGCTGGATATACAAAACATGCATACAAAGGCAGACATAAAAATGTCTGCTTTTGTTTTGAGGATTTTAAAGAGATTCAAAGTCAATGTCACGTTTTAAAAAGAAATTTCTGGCATAGTTATCCCAGATGTTTTCTAAAGTTTTATCCATAGTGAATATATTGAGGGAAGTACCTGTTATACACTGCAGGTCTGTCCCGTCATATTTAAAATTTAAGTACAGCCCCTGAATATCAGAGGAATGAAGAGATGGGATATCCTGATCTGTAAGGAAGTCTTTAAAATCTTCTTTCGGCAGTGAAAGGATGAACCGGAAATTCAGCGGCGTCCGTTTCCCGCGGATAATATGAAAACAGAATTCTCTTAAGTCTCCCCACGAGGAATAATCTTTTGCCGGGGCATCTTCATAAAACTTTTTGTGGATGTATCCGTCAATGCGGAAAGTGTTGTAAGTAGTGATTTCACCCTCTATGAGAGAGAAAGAATCAAAAGTTGGTTTTAACAGAAGATGCTGCATACAGTTTTTTGTTTTTAAATTTAAAATGGTCATGGTGAAAACTCCTTCTTTAGCATTATAACAGTCTTTTTATAAGAATGCATCATAATTTGACTTTTATCGGCAGAAACAGTACAATGTGTATGATACTGCGAAATGTGGAATAATCTGTAGTGTCACGGACAAAGGCTTGATTTTGGAGAGAGGCGGAGTATGGCACGTAATAGACGGACAAAAAATAAGAGGCAGAATAATGAAGATATAGTCCTTAAGCTGGCGATCATATTCGTTGTTGTTCTTTTCCTTTTGGGAGCAGTGATCGTAGGGCTTAAGTCGATGAACCCACGCCCGGATATCACACAGGGAGTCGCGAAGCTGGAGGAGTTTAATAAAGTAAAAGTCAGCGATGTGGAAAAAGAGGTCACAGCTCTTGAGGAAGAGGAAGCTGCGCAGCTGGAGGCAAAAAGCAAGAGACCTAACAGCGAAAAGTTTCAGAATGCTTTGATCTTAGGAGACTTTACCGCGCAGGGAGTCTACGAGCAGGAAGTTTTAGGAGAGTCCTTTGTGCTTGCAAAAGAGTCTTCCTGTGTTCATGATCTTGAAGGTACGGGGGTGGAGGAAAATCTTGAAGAAGCGGCAGCGAAAAATCCGGAAGTGCTTTTTGTGCTGCTTGGCGTGAATGATGCGGCTCTTGAAAATGGAAGCGCAGATATTTTTGAAGAAGACTATGCCGCGTTTTTACAGCAGGTAAGGGAGAAGCTTCCTGATACGAGAATTTATGTAAACAGTATTCTTCCGGTACAGCAGAAGGCGATTGATGAGGCGGAAGGCCTTGCGGATATCCCTGCGTATAATGAGCGTCTGCAGGCGGTCTGCAAGGAGGCCAAGGCTGTGTTCGTGGATAACAGTGATCTGGTAAAGGAAGATTGCTATAAAGACGATGGAAAACGAATGAGACAGAGATACTATACTGCATGGATCAAACGTGCAGTGGAGGTAGCAGAGCTTTAAGGAGCACAAGCGGTATGACATTTGACAGTTTGATATTTTTATTTGCTTTTTTACCAGTTTCATTCATATTGTATTATGTAACGCCGGCAAGGTTTAAAAACCTGACGCTGGTTTTAGTCAGTGCGCTCTTTTATGCGTGGGGAGGCCTTGCGCATACTTTGATCCTGTTTGTATCTGTTGTATGGAATTATGCATGCGGAGGAATGATAGGAAAGTATCTTGGCCATGGAAAACGTGCGAAAAATATTATGATGATCGCAGTTGGAGCAGATATCATCTTGCTGGGAGTCTGCAGGTATGCAGGGCAGATTTTAAAGATGACAGGAAACGGTATGGCAGACAGCCGTTATTTTCTTGTGCCGATTGGCATATCCTTTTTTATGCTTCAGAATATTGCTTATATTATCGACATTTACAGAGAAGAGATAAGGCCGCAGAAAGATATTGTGAAATTTGCGGTCATGATCGTACTGTATCCAAAGATCATTGCCGGTCCCCTTGTATCTGCGGATGAGTTCGCAAAACAGCTTGATAAGCGCAAGTTGTCTTTTGGAAAGATTTCGGACGGAGTGCTTCTTTTTTTGAGAGGACTGTCTAAAAAGGTGATTTTGGGAAATGGAATGGAGATGGTATTTGAGACGGTTCAGGCGCTGCCGGCTAAGCAGATGTCAGCGGCAGGCGCATGGCTTTTATGTATTGCATTTGCGTTTCGGATTTATTTTACCTTTGGGGGATATTGTGATATGGCAATGGGGCTTTCAAAGATGCTTGGGTTTGAATTGCCGGAGAATGTAAATTATCCGTATCTTTCAACGGGAATCATGGATTTTTGGAGCAGGTGGATGTCTACCTTGTGGAAATGGTTCTGCTCTTATGTGTATCTTCCGCTCTGCGGTGGAAATCCAGGGGGGACAATGGGATTTCTCAGTTTGCTTGTTACGTGGTTTCTTATCGGATTGTGGCATGGGATGAATGGTACATTTATAATATGGGGAATTTATTTTGCGGTATTATTGTATCTGGAAGGATTTGTGCTTGGTGAGGGACTTGCAAAGCTGCCAAAGGGAGTCCGTTGGTTTTTTACGATGGTGCTTTTGATGACAAGCTGGGTATTCTTTTTCAGTTCGTCTATCGGGGAGGCGTTTTCGCAGTTAAGATATATGATCATAGGCGGCGGAGGCGGATTTGTGAATGCAGAGGCAGTCTCTGTGTTGATGGATCACGGTATATTGTGGATACTGGCGGTATTTTTTTCAACACCATTGTTCCACCGCTTATATGAGTGGGTGATCCAAGGCGGCAGGCGGTGGCAGGTTGTGCTGAATTGTATTGTATATATTATGCTGTTTGTGTTGTGCCTTGCCGGAATTGTTTCAGGATCTGGAAGCGGATTTTTATATTTTTCATCATAGCGCTGTAGATTCTGCATTCATTGTATGCCGGAATAGTGAAAGAACAGATAGTTTATGGCATTTAAATATAGGAGTTTTTTAGCATGGAGCAGTCGCAAAAAAGAAAAAAGAAAAAAGTGTATACAAAGCAGATCGCAGCTCTTGTATTTCTGGGGCTGCTTATACTGCTTAGCTTTTTTAATCTGTTTTTGGGTAGAAAGAGCGCGGTGAAACCGAAGATGACGGCAGCAGCATTGTTGGACGGCAGTTATATGGAAGAATATGGGGATTATCTTACTGAACGTTTTTGGGGTAATGGTGCCCTTAAGGGATTGGATTTTTCTGTGCGGACCATGTTTGGAAAGAGAGAGTCTAAGGGTATCTACAAAAGTAAAGGGAAGTCCCTTTTGGAGGAGATCGCTGCGCCTGATGAGAAAGCTGTAGAGGAGAATATCAGTAAGATCCAGGGACTTGCGGGGACGTATTATAATATTCCTGTATATTTTATGCTTGTGCCGAACGCCGCGAATGTCCAGTCAGAGAATCTTCCTGCATATGCTGTCAGCAGGGATCAGAAGAAGCAGTTCGATGATATCAGAGAGAAGCTTGGAGCAGGGATTCAATGGATAGAAACGAATAAGACATTTATGAAACACAGCGACGAGGAGTTGTATTACCATACAGATAAGAATTGGACATCTCTTGGGGCTTTTTACGGCTATGAGATTCTTGCGGAAGCGATGGGACTTGATATGTCCAAAGCGCCGGAACTGACTCCCTATGTAGTCAATAATGACTTTGTCGGTTCATTGTGCAGACAAAGCGGCTATGGGAAGGGATACGAAGACTCGATCACGGTCTATATGCCGAAAAATAAGAAAGACAGCGTTAAAACTCTTATGATCAATATGGATACGAACAAAAAGTACGCTACTCTTTATGACAGTACGAAGCTTGACAAGGCAGATAAATATTCCCTGTTTTTAGGAGGGGATGCAGGAATGCTCGATATTAAGACAACAGCGGATACCACGGACCGCCTGCTGATCTTTAAGGATTCTTACGCAAACTGCCTGATTCCGTTTTTGGTGCCGTATTACAGAGAGATTGTTGCAGTTGATGCCTCTCTTTATGAAGGAAATATACAGGAGATCATGCAGAAGGCAAAATTTACAAGTATATTATTCTTATATAACGGTAATTCTTTTGTGACAGACACGGATATTTCAAGGGTATTGGAAATGCCGGATATGGCTGGGGCACAAGAGAACAGCGCGGAGCCTAAAGAGGCTGTCTCTGATACGGAAGATACAGACTCACAGGATGGGGAGACGGACGATGAGACTTAATAAATATCTGAGCGGGGCAGGGATCTGTTCTCGGAGGGAGGCTGACCGTTTCATTGAGAGCGGTTGTGTGACTGTTGATGGAAAGCGTGCCAAGCCGGGGATGCAGGTGACAGAAGAAAATGATATCAGGGTAGGTAAAAAGAAGGTCAAAGGCTCCAGTGAAAGAGTCGTCCTTGCGGTGAATAAGCCTGTGGGGATTGTCTGTACCGAGGATATGAGAGAGAAGCATAATATTATCCGTTTTCTTGATTATCCTGTGAGAGTTACTTATGCAGGCAGACTTGATAAAGAATCCGAGGGGCTTCTTATCATGACCAATGACGGAGATCTGATCAATGCTATGATGCGTGCGCGCTACTGTCATGAAAAAGAATATAAGGTGACAGTAAATAAGCCGGTTACAGATGAATTTATACGCAGGATGCAGGAAGGAATCCGCATTACAGACAAGGAGAAAAAACTTGATGTGGTGACATTTCCTTGCAGAGTACAGAAGCTGGGGAAATATACATTTTCTATTGTGCTCACTCAGGGGATCAACAGACAGATCCGGCGTATGTGTATGGCTTTAGGATATAAAGTGACAAAGCTTATCAGGATCCGGATCGTCAATATCAAGCTTGGGAGTTTGAAAAGCGGTGAGATGAGGAAATTAACGAAGCAGGAGTTGAAAGAATTATATGAACAGACAAAAAGCGGACAGGATGAGGGAACTTGTCAATCTTCTTAACAGGGCGGGAAAAGCTTATTATCAGGAGGCAGACGAGATCATGAGCAATCATGAGTATGATAAGCTTTATGATGAGTTAAAGCGTCTGGAAGAAGAGCTGGGGATCACACTTGCGGGAAGTCCTACTGTTAATGTAGGGTATGAGGTGCTTGGTGAGCTTCCTAAAGAGCGTCATGAGAGCGCTATGCTTTCTCTGGACAAGACGAAGGATGTAGAGGAGCTTAAGCGGTTTATAGGAGATCAAAAGGTCTTGATGTCGTGGAAGCTTGACGGACTTACTATCGTGCTGACATACCGGGATGGAGAGCTCTTTAAGGCAGTTACAAGAGGCAACGGAGAAGTAGGGGAAGTCATAACCAATAATGCCAGGGTATTTAAAAACATTCCTCTTAAGATTTCTCATAAAGGGGAACTGGTTCTCAGGGGAGAGGCAGTCATAAGCTATCAGGATTTTGAAAAAATCAATGAAGAGATCGAGGATGTGCAGGCCAGATATAAGAATCCGAGAAATCTGTGCAGCGGCTCGGTCAGGCAGCTTAACAATGAGATCACAGCAAGGAGGAATGTACGGTTTTTTGCGTTTTCTCTTGTGCAGGCAGAGGGTACAGATTTTAAAAATTCAAGAGAAAGTCAGATGATATGGCTTAAAAAGCAAGGCTTCGAAGTGGTAGAATACCGTATGGTAACAGCGGATACGGTTGAAGAAGAAGTGCAGACTTTTTCTGAAAGAATTTTAGACAATGCATATCCTTCGGATGGCCTGGTGCTGATCTATGATGATATTGCATATGGGCAGTCTCTTGGACGTACATCGAAGTTTCCAAGGGATTCTTTTGCGTTCAAATGGGCGGATGAAACGAGGGAGACAAGGCTTTTAGAGATTGAATGGAGTCCGTCGAGAACGGGGCTTATCAATCCGGTCGCCATCTTCGAGCCGGTGGAGCTGGAGGGGACTACAGTCAGCCGTGCCAGTGTTCACAATATCAGTATCATGGAAGAGTTAGAGCTTGGCGTGGGGGATAAAATCGAAGTCTATAAAGCGAATATGATCATTCCTCAGATTGCGCAGAATCTGACAAGAAGCGGGATGGTGGATGTTCCTTTAGCCTGCCCTGTCTGCGGCGAGAAGACGCAGATCCGCAAAGTGAGCAATGCGAAAGCACTATACTGTACGAATCCGGAGTGTCAGGCAAAGCATGTGAAGGCATTTTCATTGTTTGTAAGCCGTGATGCGCTTAATATTGAAGGTTTGTCTGAGGCTACGCTGGAGAAATTTATTGCGAAGGGCTTTATAAAGGAGTTTTCTGATATATTCCATCTTGACCGATATGACAGGGAGATCCGGCAGATGGAAGGGTTTGGGGAAAAATCTTATAAAAACCTGATCGCAAGTATAGAGAAAGCACGTCTGACAACTCTGCCGAGAGTGGTGTACGGTTTAGGGATAGCAGGTATAGGACTCGCTAATGCAAAGGTGATCTGCAGAGAATTTAAAAATGACGTGGATGCTATGCTCCATGCTGATGAAGAGACACTTAATGATATAGACGGGATCGGCGGTGTGCTCTCAGGAGCGTTTGTTTCTTACTTTAAAGATGACAATCATATAAAAATATTATTAAATTTGCTGAAAGAGCTGGAAATTCCCGAAGAAATAGTGGATAATACTGAACGTATACTAGAAGGAAAAAAGTTCGTGATCACCGGAAGTGTTACACATTTTGCGAACCGGGGTGAGATAAAAGAGCTGATCGAGAGTTTAGGCGGCAAGGTTACAGGTTCTGTAACGGCGAAGACAGACTATCTTATTAATAATGATGTGCATTCCACGTCATCTAAGAATAAGAAAGCGAATGAACTAAATATTCCGATTATTTCCGAAGAAGATTTTATAAAGATGACGCAGGGAAGGATATGAGATCTATGGCTGACAATGATAAGACATTAGACAATACGACAGAGAAGATTGACGACACAAATACAACGGTGGAGGACACTGATAAAAAAGATGATGACGAATACGAGAAGGTGTGCTTTATCTGCCGCCGCCCGGAAAGCGTAACGGGTAAGATGATCAATCTGCCCAATAATATCTGTGTCTGCAATGACTGTATGCAGAAGAGTTTTGATATTATGAACAGCGGTCAGATTGATTACAGCCAGTTGATGAATATACCGGGAATGCAGTTTATCAATTTGTCGGATGTAGAACAGACTGTTCCAAAGCAGCAGAAGATCAAGAAGAAAAAAGAAAAAGAAGAGAAAAAGCCTTTAGTTGATATCAATAATCTTCCGGCGCCTCATAAGATCAAAGCGAGATTGGATGAGTATGTGGTAGGTCAGGAGTATGCGAAAAAGGCTATGTCGGTGGCAGTTTATAATCATTATAAAAGAGTGGCTACGGATACGATGGATGAGATCGAGATTGAGAAATCCAACATGCTGATGATCGGACCTACCGGTTCCGGTAAGACCTATCTTGTAAAAACTCTTGCGAGGCTTCTTGATGTGCCGCTTGCTATCACAGATGCCACGTCGCTGACTGAGGCAGGCTACATAGGTGACGATATTGAAAGTGTAGTCTCAAAGCTTCTGGCAGCCGCGGACAATGATGTGGAGAAAGCTGAGCAGGGAATTATATTCATCGATGAGATTGATAAGATCGCCAAAAAGAAAAATACCAGTCAGCGGGATGTCAGCGGCGAATCAGTTCAGCAGGGAATGTTAAAACTTCTGGAAGGCAGTCTGGTGGAGGTTCCGGTAGGGGCCAACAGTAAAAATGCCATGGTGCCGCTTACAACAGTGAACACTAAGAACATTTTGTTTATCTGCGGCGGCGCGTTTCCTGAGCTGGATGGGATTATCAAGGAGAGATTAAAGAAGCAGTCTTCTATTGGATTTGGGGCAGAGCTTAAAGATAAATATGATCATGATAAGAAGATTCTTGAAAAGGTAGCATTGGAAGATCTTAGAAAATTTGGTATGATCCCGGAATTTCTGGGGCGTCTGCCGATTGTGTTTACTCTGCAGGGGCTTAGTGAGGACATGTTGGTGCAGATACTCAAGGAGCCGAAGAATGCTATCTTAAAACAGTATCAGAAGCTTCTGGCATTAGATGAAGTGAAGCTTACGTTTGACGACGGGGCGCTTCATGCCATTGCTTCTAAGGCTATGAAGAAAGATACGGGCGCGAGGGCGCTTCGGGCCATTATTGAGGAATTTATGCTGGATATCATGTTTGAGATCCCCAAAGATGACAGTATCGGGGAAGTGACGATCACAAAGGAATATATTGAAGGAACAGGAGGACCGGTTATCGCGCTCAGAGGGCAGCAGGTTATGCGGATTGGTTCATAAAAGAGAAATCGCCTCATATACTTGGAGAAAGTATGTGAGGTGATTTTATTATGAATACAGAATCGTGCAGAGAAAAGATACTGTCACAGGATTATATGGATTTCATAAGCCCTGATTATTGGAGCGGAGAAGATATTGTAGTCAGGCAGGATCAGTCGTGTGTCCTGCAGCTTGGTTTTGGCTACCGTGCAGTCTACGTGGACAAGGAACTTACGGGAGAACTTTCTTTGGAAAGATATGGGTATCAAGGTATACCCGGCTGTTATACCCTGATCGATACCAGTGCGCTTAACGAGGCGGGGATCAGTGCCGTGCAGAATTATCCGACACTCCATCTCAGTGGAAGAGATATCATGATCGGATTTATTGATACGGGCATTGATTACGAGAATATGCTGTTTAGGAATTCGACAGGAGGGACCCGGATTGCGGGAATCTGGGACCAGACGGTTCAGACAGGGGATGTGCCGGAGGGGTTTGCCTATGGGAGTGAATATACGGAAGATATGATCAATGAGGCTCTTCGGTCAGAAGATCCTCTTTCAGTTGTTCCGAGCAAAGATGAGAATGGTCATGGGACATTCCTTGCAAGTGTGGCGGCGGGAGGGATAAATACTGAAAACCAGTTTTCAGGTGCTGCTCCGGAAGCGGTGATGGGAATTGTTAAGCTTAAAGGAGCGAAGGATTATCTGAAGGAATTTTACGGTATCTACAGTGATTCTCCATGTTATCAGGAAAATGATATTATGTTTGGGTTGAAATACCTGCATGAGCTGGCGGCAAGAAGAAAACTTCCCATTGTGATCTGTATTGCCCTTGGGACAAATATGGGACCGCACAATGGGACATCTCTGCTGTCACAGATGATCGATGCATATGCCAATCTTCTGAATCATTGTGTTGTCATCGGCGGAGGAAATGAAGCGAGCAACCGGCATCATTATTATGGCGAAGTAGAGCAGAAAGGACAGTCTAAGGAGGCTGAGATACGGGTGGAAAAAGGAACGACAGGATTTGTCGCGGAGCTTTGGAGCCAGCTTCCAAACATCGTCACTACCTATCTTATCTCTCCATCCGGCGAGAGAAGCCCTACTTTGTCTTTGAGACAGGGCAGCAAATTCAATCTGGGATTTGTCTTTGACGGCACTGAGGTGGAAGTGGAATACCGTCTTCTTTTAGAGAATAGTAATTCGCAGCTTATATTTTTCAGGTTTAAAGGAGTGGCGGAAGGAATATGGAAGATTGGCGTAGAACCGGTCTACATTGTGAAGGGGGGATATCACATCTGGCTCCCGGTAAAGGAATTTTTAGAGAGTGATGTTTATTTCCTTGAGGCAAATCCGGATACAACACTGACAGAGCCCGGAAGTACGAGGGACGCTATGACAGTCTCATATTATAATAGTATTGATAATAGTATTGATATTAATTCGGGAAGAGGGTATACTAGATGTACCGTACTTAAACCGGATTTTGCGGTTCCCGGCGTTGAGATTACAGGACTTGCTTCTGACGGAAGATTCACAGTGCGCAGCGGTTCAAGCGCTTCTGCCGGACTTGCTGCCGGTTCAGCAGCGCTGATCATGGAGTGGCTTAAAAAACAACCGGCTGTCAGAGGAATCACATGTAACCAGGTACGCAATATCATCCTGTTTGGAACGAACCAGCGGGAAGATATGGATTATCCCAATAAGGAGTGGGGATACGGGACGATTGATATCTACCAGTCGTTAAACCGGCTGAGAGAATTATAAAAAATTACGAAAGGAGGAGGTTTGTGATGGCAGATTTCTTTGAAGACCTCGGCAAAAAGATTACGGAGGTAGCAGATGATCTTGGACGCATGGCAGGAGATACTATCGAGACACAAAAAATTAAAAGTCAGATTCGTTCTCTAAAACGTGCGAATGACAGAGACTACATGGATATTGGCCGTATGGTGTATGAAAAATTCCAAGACGGTGAACTCTCTGGGACAGATCATATTACTATCTGTGAAGCAATTGAAAAACGGGATGAAGAAATTGAAAGAAAAGAAACAGAGCTTGAAAAGATCAAAGAGGCTAAACTATGACATTGACGATATATATGGGTATATTTCTTGTTCTGGTCTGTATTGATATGGGCATAAAACAGTACATAGAGGATACCTTTGAAGAGAATGAAGAACGGGAAACTATTGTTTCAGGCATTGTATTGCGCAAGGTGTATAATAAAGGTTTTGCATTTAATGTGCTGGAGCGTGCCCCGGATGTTATTCGGAAATGCTCTTTATGCGCGGCGCTATGGATATTTGTTTATGACTGCTGGCTGTTTACAAGGAAAAAACATACGGCGGCGAAGCTTGGCATGGTGTTAGTCAGCGCTGGGGCGGTTAGTAATGTCTATGACCGTCTCATAAGGGAAAAAGTGATTGATTATATCGGTATGAAAACCGAAAAAAAGAAATTTTCAAAGCTGACAGCCAATCTTGCGGACATATATCTTACATTGGGCGCTGTGCTGTGTAATCTGTCATGGATAGTACACAAGAGGAAAAGAAAAAAATAAAAGTCCGGACAGGGGAGTGACCCCTGTCCATTTATATATTCTGAAACGTAAGTTACAGCATTATTTTTTTGATTTCAATGCTGCTTCGATAAATCCCTTAAACAACGGATGCGGTCTGTTGGGACGTGATTTTAGTTCTGGGTGCGCCTGTGTTGCGATAAACCACGGATGACCTGGGATTTCAATCATCTCTACAATCTTTCCGTCGGGTGATATGCCGGAAAGCTTCATTCCATGCTCTGTTAATGCATCACGGTAATCGTTGTTCACTTCATAGCGGTGACGATGCCGTTCTTCGATCTGTGATTTTTTGTACATCTCAAATGCTTTTGAATCTGTATCCAGTACACAGGGATATGAGCCGAGCCTTAAAGTGCCTCCGATATCTTCTATGCCAATCTGCTCCGGCATGATATGGATGATTGGATGGTTTGTATTGGGATCAAGTTCTGCGCTGTGTGCATCACGGTATCCGATGACATTACGCGCAAATTCTACGATAGAAAGCTGCATACCAAGGCACAGACCAAGAAATGGAATGTTTTCTGTACGGGCATAGCGGATTGCTTCAAGCTTTCCGTTGATTCCTCTTGTGCCAAAGCCTCCGGGTACGAGAATTCCGCTGACATCGGAAAATAGTTCTTTTGAATTTTTGGAGGTGACGGTTTCAGAATCTATCCATTTGATATTTACCGTTGCGCGGTTAAAGATGCCGCCGTGTTTTAAGGCTTCTACAACACTGATGTAAGCGTCGTGGAGCTGGATATATTTTCCGACAAGGGCTACTGTTACTTCTGTTGTTGGATTTTTGAGATATTCTACCATTTCGCGCCAGTCTTTTAAATCGGGCTCAGGACAGTCAAGTTTCAGACATTCACATACGGCGCCTGCCAGATTTTCATCCTCCATAGCGAGAGGGGCCTCATAGAGATACTCCACGTCAAGATTCTGAAGGACATGCTTGGAAGGAACATTGCAAAACAGAGCGATCTTATCTTTGATTCCATCGTCCAGCGGATATTCAGAACGGCATACAAGGATATCCGGCCAGAGTCCCATTCCCTGGAGATCTTTAACACTGGCCTGAGTAGGCTTGGTCTTCATCTCCTGAGAGGCACGCAGATAAGGAATGAGGGTGACGTGTATTAAAATCACATTATCATGGCCTTTTTCATGCTGGAACTGACGGATCGCCTCAAGGAACGGCTGGCTCTCTATATCGCCGACGGTTCCGCCCACTTCAATAATGGCAATCTCTATATTTTCTGCAGCAGGGTTACGGTGAAAGCGGCTCTTGATCTCATTTGTGATGTGAGGGATCACCTGGACGGTTCCTCCTCCAAAATCTCCTCTTCGTTCTTTTTGAAGAACTGACCAGTATATTTTTCCGGTTGTAACATTGGAATTTTTTGTAAGGCTTTCATCAATGAATCTTTCGTAATGACCAAGATCCAGATCAGTTTCCGCACCGTCATCTGTAACGAATACTTCACCGTGCTGTACTGGATTCATAGTTCCCGGGTCAATGTTGATATACGGATCGAATTTCTGCATAGTTACTTTGTAACCGCGTGCTTTTAACAGACGTCCGAGAGACGCTGCTGTGATTCCTTTTCCAAGACCTGATACTACTCCGCCGGTGACGAATACGTATTTAACTGCCATAATTTCCCCCTTTTGAAAGTCGTGTAGTTAAAAAAATACTTTCCAATTATACACCTTTTCCCATAAAAAATATAGTATTTTTTTCGTACATTGCTTCAAAAGTCGCCTGTATAGAAAGCTTTTTAAATTGTTTGATATCAACAGTGCTGACCATAACTGAGGTGTGTGCCTGACAACCTTTAAGTTTTGGAAGCTGGTCTAAGGCAAGTTGGGCGGTGGTATCTGTAGCCGCGCTTACTGACAGGGCGATCAGTACCTCGTCAGTGTGAAGGCGGGGATTTTTACTGCCAAGATACTGGGTCTTAAGCTTCTGGATAGGCTCAATAGCTTCCGGAGAGATGACATGGCGTTCATGGGCGATTCCAGCCAGTGCCTTTAATGCGTTCAGAAGAAGGGCGGCGGAAGCGCCTAAAAGGTTGCTGGTCTTACCAGTGACAATTGTTCCGTCGTGAAGCTCTAATGCCGCGGCAGGTCCTTCGGTTTTTCTGGCCTCTTTTATGGCAGCATCTACGACAGCACGGTCATGGACATTGATGTCTGCCTGATTCATGAGCATCTCTACTTTATACACCTCTTCGTCCGAGCAGGAACCGATCAGGCGTCTTCGCAGTGAGTCATAGTATCTGCGGATGATCTCCTGGCAGGAGGCTTCTTTGCACACATCATCGTCACAGATGCACTTACCGGCCATATTTACACCCATGTCGGTAGGGGATTTGTAAGGACTTTCTCCGTAAATACGTTTGAACATGGCATTGAGCACAGGATAGATTTCCACATCCCGGTTATAATTGACAGTTGTCTCTCCATAAGCGTCAAGATGGAAGGGGTCGATCATATTTACGTCATTTAAGTCGGCGGTGGCAGCTTCATAAGCTAGATTTACCGGGTGCTTTAATGGAATATTCCAGATAGGAAATGTCTCATATTTGGCGTAGCCGGCGCAGATACCGCGTTTGTGTTCATGGTAGAGCTGTGACAGACAGACAGCCATCTTGCCGCTTCCGGGTCCGGGTGCGGTGACGACGATCAGCGGGCGGGAAGTTTTGATATAATCGTTCTTACCATACCCGTCCTCACTCACGATATGGGGGACGTTGGATGGGTAGCCGGATATAGGATAGTGGCGGTATGTCTGAACACCGTATTTTTCCAGCCGGTTCTGAAACAGACATGCGCTTTCCTGACCGCTGTATTTAGTGATTACCACGCTGCTTACATACAGTCCGTGGTCCTTAAAGACAGACATAAGCCGTAAAACATCCACATCGTAGGTGATTCCTAAGTCTCCGCGGATTTTATTCTTCTCAATATCCTCCGCGCTGATGACAATGACGATCTCTGCCTGTTCAGAAAGCTGCATGAGCATATGCATCTTACTGTCCGGCTGAAAACCCGGAAGTACACGGGAAGCGTGATAATCATCGAAAAGCTTTCCGCCGAATTCCAGATAGAGCTTATTGTCAAATTTTTCGATGCGTTCTTTGATATGGGATGATTGCATTTTTAGATATTTTTCATTGTCAAATCCTATTTTCATTTATTGTTCCTCGTAATATTTTATAAAATGTTATAAACCTGCATGGATAAATCCACTATCAAGTATACTACATAAAATAGGAAGTTTACAATCTTTTCATAATGTTTTTATTGATTTCAAAGAAGCCTGTCTTTATAATAGTAAGAAGTGATACAGGAGGAAAAAATGGACAACCAAAATAATCAAAATAATCAAAGACCAAACAATAATAAGAACCAGCAGGGGATTTCCTTTGTGATACTGGTAACGCTTATCACTACGATCATGGTGCTGGCGCTTTACCAGTTCAGGGGAGCGGGTAATTCAGAGGAAATCTCATATGATAAGTTTCTTGCTATGGTGGATAAAGGCGAGATTGAAAAAGTTGAGATCAAGAGTGATAAGCTTGTCATTACAGCAAAGAAAAAAGATAAGGATAAGCCGGCGAAGGAATATTTTACCGGAATTGTGAATGACGATAATCTGTCCAGCCGTCTTTATAAGGCAAATGTCGAGTATAAACATGCGATACCGGATACGGCTTCTATGATGGCGCTGAATGTGCTGCTGACTATACTGCCGGTTGCGCTGATCGTCGGTATGTTTGTGTACATGACGAGGAAGATGTCTAAAGGCGGCGGTATGATGGGCATTGGAAAGAGCAATGCCAAGATGTATGTGGAGAAGCAGACAGGTGTGACGTTCAAAGATGTTGCGGGACAGGATGAGGCGAAGGAGTCTTTGCAGGAAGTGGTAGATTTCCTCCATAATCCGGGAAAATATACAAGTGTCGGCGCCAAACTCCCGAAAGGTGCGCTGCTTGTAGGACCTCCGGGAACCGGTAAGACACTTCTGGCCAAGGCAGTTGCAGGTGAGGCGAATGTTCCGTTTTTCTCTCTTTCCGGTTCTGCATTTGTAGAGATGTATGTGGGTGTCGGTGCATCCCGTGTGCGTGATCTGTTCAAGCAGGCACAGCAGATGGTGCCATGTATTGTATTTATTGATGAGATTGATGCCATCGGAAAAAGCAGAGATACCCAGATGGGAGGCAATGACGAGAGAGAGCAGACACTAAACCAGCTTCTGGCAGAGATGGATGGATTTGAGAGTAATAAGGGTCTGGTGCTTCTGGCGGCGACGAACCGTCCGGAGATTCTTGACCCGGCTCTTCTTAGACCGGGACGTTTTGACCGCAGGATAGTGGTGGAAAAGCCGGATTTGAAAGGCCGTGTGGATGTGCTGAAGGTTCATTCTAAGGATGTGAAGATGGACGAGACGGTAGATCTGGATGAAATTGCGTTGGCAACTTCTGGCGCTGTGGGTTCTGATCTTGCCAATATGATCAATGAGGCTGCGATTACAGCCGTGAAACATGGAAGAAATGCTGTCTCGCAGAAGGATCTGTTTGAAGCCGTTGAAGTTGTACTGGTAGGAAAGGAAAAAAAGGACCGTATCATGAGTCAGGAGGAGAGAAAGATCGTATCCTATCATGAAGTCGGTCATGCGCTTGTAAGCGCCCTCCAAAAGGATTCGGAGCCGGTACAAAAGATTACTATCGTTCCTCGTACGATGGGCGCGCTGGGGTATGTGATGCAGACACCGGAGGAAGAGAAGTTCTTAAATACCAAAAAGGAATTGGAAGCAATGCTGGTAGGGGCCCTCGCCGGCCGCGCGGCAGAGGAAATTGTATTTAATACAGTGACAACAGGTGCTTCTAATGACATTGAGAAGGCAACCAAGATTGCACGGGCGATGATCACCCAGTATGGTATGAGTGAAAAATTCGGATTGATCGGTCTGGAATCCGTGCAGCATCGTTATCTTGACGGAAGAGCGGTCGCCAATTGCGGTGAGGCGACAGCATCAGAGATTGATAAGGAAGTCATGAAATTTCTGAAGTCTTCGTATGAAGAGGCGAAACGGCTTTTAACTGAGCATCGGGAATCACTGGACAAGATTGCGGCGTTCCTGATTGAAAAGGAGACGATCACAGGAAAAGAGTTTATGGAAATCTTTTATGAGTCCGAGGGTATTGATCCAGAAGAGAAAAAAGAAACGGAAGAACGTATCGGTATGAAATAGAAATTGCTGCGAAACGACTCATGTTTCGCAGCAATTATTATATAAGAGGAAAAGAGTGTTGGAGAGGGTTGAAGATATGTTTGACATTCAGGAGGAACTAAAAAAGCTTCCGGGGAAACCGGGCGTATATATCATGCATGACGAGGCAGATGCCATTATCTACGTAGGAAAGGCCATAAGTCTTAAAAACAGAGTGCGGCAGTATTTTCAGAGCAGCCGTAATAAAGGAATCAAGATTGAACAGATGGTGACACATATTACAAGATTTGAATACATCGTCACAGATTCGGAACTTGAAGCACTTGTTCTGGAATGCAACTTGATCAAGGAACACAGACCAAAATATAATACAATGCTCATGGACGATAAAGAGTATCCATTTATTAAGGTGACTGTGGAGGAGGAATTTCCAAGGATCATACTGGCGCGTAAGATGGTGAAGGATAAATCAAAATATTTCGGACCTTATACAAGTGCCGGAGCGGTCAAAGATACTATAGAGCTGATCCGGAAATTGTATTATATCCGCAGTTGCAACCGTAAGCTTCCCAGAGATATCGGAAAGGAACGTTCTTGTCTCAATTACCATATCCATCAGTGCAAGGCGCCGTGTCAGGGATATATTTCCAAGGAGGAGTATGGTAAGTCAGTGGAGCAGGTGATACGATTTTTAAATGGCAATTATGATACGATACTGGGTGAACTGGAAGAGAAGATGCAGAAGGCATCAGAAAACCTGGAATTTGAAAAGGCTATTGAATATCGTGAACTGTTATCAAGTGTACAAAAGATTGCGCAGAAGCAGAAGATTACAGATACTGCAGGGGAAGACAGGGATATTCTTGCGGTAGCTGTTGAGGAAGAGGATGCAGTAGTTCAGGTGTTTTTTATCAGGGGAGGGCGTCTTATCGGCAGAGATCACTTTTATTTAAAAATAGCAAAAGGTGATACAAAGAAAGAGATTCTTGCCAGCTTTATCAAACAATTTTATGCGGGAACACCTTATATCCCATCGATGCTTATGCTGCAGGAGGAAATAGAGGATGTTGATATCATAGAGGAGTGGTTAGGAAAAAAACGAGGACACCGCGTGCATATCAAAGTTCCCAAGAAAGGGACAAAGGAGAAATTGGTGGAACTTGCTGCCAAAAATGCAGGATTGGTGCTGAAAACCGATAAAGAGCGTCTGAAGCGTGAGGAAGGAAGGACGATCGGTGCGGTGAAGGAGCTGGAAAAGCTTTTGGGACTGGAACATGTAGTGCGTATGGAAGCCTATGATATCTCGAATACAAGTGGATTTGCCTCAGTCGGCTCTATGATCGTCTATGAGCGGGGGAGACCAAAGCGCAACGATTACCGAAAGTTTAAGATCAAAGGCGTTAAGGGGGCAGACGATTATGCCAGCATGCAGGAAGTATTGATGAGACGATTTGAGCATGGACTCAGGGAGCAGAGGGAGGGAAAAGAACTTGGCGGGTTCACGGCATTTCCGGATCTGATCATGATGGACGGGGGAAAAGGTCAGGTAAATGTAGCGCTGGCAGTTTTGGATAAATTAAGACTTGATATTCCTGTCTGCGGCATGGTAAAGGATGATAATCATCGGACAAGAGGACTTTATTACAATAATGTGGAGATTCCTATTGACCGGAATTCTGAAGGCTTTCGGCTGATCACAAGGATACAGGATGAAGCCCACAGGTTCGCGATCACATTTCACAGGCAGCTTCGGAGTAAGAATCAGGTACATTCGGTCCTGGATGATATTCCGGGTGTTGGAGCGGCGAGAAGGAAGGATTTGATGAAGCATTTTGCGGATATTGAAGCAATCAGGAATGCAACGGTTGAAGAGTTAAAGAGCCTTCCATCCATGAATGAAAAATCGGCCAATGACGTATATCGTTTTTTTCATTAATGTGATATACTAAAATGAGTAAAAAGCAAAAGGAGAATGACACGATGAGTACAGTAAAGATGAGTGAAGTGGTTGAGAAGATGAATCTCAAAAATCTTACTCCTGACGTGGATCATACGGATAAGTATGTAAAGCTTCCGGACATAAACCGTCCCGCGCTGCAGCTTTCTGGATTTTTTAAGCATTTTGCCTCAGAGCGCGTACAGATAATCGGTTATGTGGAATACTCTTATTTGAAAACACTTGACGAGGAAAAGAAAAAAGAAGTTTATGAGGCTTTTCTGTCGTATGAGATACCATGTCTGATATTCTGCAGGAATCTCAAACCAGATGAGCTTTTGCTGACAGAGGCGAGTAAGAGGAATATCCCTGTATTTTCTACAGAGATGAAGACTTCCCAGTTTATGGCGGAGATTATCCGATGGCTGAATGTGCAGCTTGCGCCATGTATATCCATACACGGCGTTCTTGTTGATGTATACGGTGTAGGTGTGCTGATCATGGGAGAAAGCGGCATTGGAAAGAGCGAAGCGGCTCTTGAGCTTGTTAAGCGGGGACATCGTCTGGTCAGCGATGATGTGGTGGAGATCCGCAAGGTAAGTGATGAGACATTAGTAGGGAGCGCGCCAGATATTACGAGACATTTTATTGAACTTCGGGGAATCGGTATTGTGGATGTGAAGAATCTGTTCGGCGTGTTGAGTGTAAAACAGACACAAAATATTGACCTGGTTATTACTTTGGAGGATTGGGACAGAGATAAAGAATATGACCGTCTGGGATTAGAAGAGCAATATACGGAATTTCTTGGAAATAAGGTAGTATGCCATCAGCTTCCTATCCGCCCGGGCCGTAATCTGGCAGTAATTGTTGAGACAGCCGCGATCAACCACAGGCAGAAGAACATGGGATACAATGCGGCACAGGAGCTTTACAGAAGGGTACAGGCGAATCTGGCTAAGAAATAGTTAAAAGGAATAGGAGATGGAAAAGATGGAAAAGAAATATTGCTTTGGAGTGGATATCGGAGGAACGACTGTAAAGATCGGATTGTTTCAGACAGATGGAACAATTGTAGATAAATGGGAGATTAAAACGAATACGGCTGATCAAGGGAGCGCGGTTCTTCCGGATACTGCTCAGTCATTGGAAAATAAGCTTATTGAGCACGGTCTTGATAAGAATGAAATAAAAGGAATAGGCATCGGTGTTCCGGCGCCAGTCAGCGCAGAGGGGATTGTCCGGAATACGGCAAATCTCGGCTGGGGATACAAGGAAGTGAAACGTGAGATGGAAGAACTTATGGGCCTTTCAACCGAAGTGGGAAATGACGCAAATATGGCGGCCCTTGGAGAGATGTGGCTGGGAGCCGGAAAAGGACAGCGGGATATGGTCATGGTAACTCTCGGAACCGGAGTCGGCGGCGGAGTCATTGTGGGCGGCCATCCGATTGTCGGAAGCAGCGGAGCCGGTGGTGAGATCGGGCATATTTGTGTTAATTATGAAGAAACAGATACTTGCGGCTGCGGCAAGACGGGCTGCCTTGAGCAGTATGCGTCTGCGACGGGGATTGCGAGACTTGCAAGGATCCGCCTTATGAAGAATGATGATCCGTCAGCGCTGCGCGGATGTGATATGGGGGAGATTACAGCTAAGACAGTATTTGATGCCTTGAAAGAGGGAGATAAGGTGGCAGAAGAGATTGTGGAAGAATTTGGTTCCTATCTTGGCCATGCCATGGCGAACCTTGCGGCGGTGACAGATCCGACGGTGATCGTTATCGGCGGCGGTGTGTCAAAAGCCGGAGATATCCTTCTTCAGTACATAGAGAAATATTATCAGGAAAAGGCATTTTTTGCTAACAGACATACAAAATTCATTCTGGCAGAACTTGGGAATGATGCGGGGATCTGTGGTTCCGCAAAACTAATGATAGATAAAGCAGAAAAGTAATTGAGAAAAGAAAGAGAATAAAAACCCCGCTCCATAATGAGTATTTAGTTATGGAGCGGGGTTTTTCAATTTATAATATAGTTTTATTGAGTGCCGGAATCCGGGTTGGCAGGCGGATCTGGGTTAGCAGGCGGATCTGGGTTAGCAGGCGGATCTGGGTTAGCAGGCGGGGTCGGCTCAGGAGTAGTTGGAGGAGTCGGGTTTGATGGTGTAGTCGGGGTGGTTGGATTTGATGGTGTATTATCACTCGGCTTGTTATTATCAGTCGGATTATCGTTTCCACCTGGGTTTTCCGGAGTAGTCGGAGTAGAAGGATTTTCTGTAGGTTTATTATCTTTCTTTTCATCATCCTTTTTCTCTTCCTCTTCTTCTTCTTCCTCTTCCTCTTCTTCTTCCTCTTCTTCCTTTTCTTCTTCCTCCTCGTCATCATCCTCAACATCGCCATGTCCGCTGCATACTTCATCGGGCAGGACATCTGTATCAAAGTATTCTGTGACAGAAGGGCATCTTCCGGCTCTTGCTAACAGACCGGTTTTTTTACATACAGTTTTTTTCTCAACAGAATCCGGCATATCGAATTGTTCCGGAGATAAATCTTCATGTATCCGTTCCATGATGCCTTTCCACAGTCTGAAACGGAAACTGGTATCAGCCTTACATTCCTTATTGTCATCATATCCGCCCCATACAGCACAAGTATAGTATGGGGTAAAACCGCAGAACCATAAGTCTTTATTCGAGGTAGTAGTACCTGTTTTACCGGCTACGGCCATATTGCCTAATCGGCAGGAAGTTCCTGTCCCTTCTTTGACAACACTTTCCAGAGCGCTTGTCAAAAGAGCAGCAGTGCTTTCTTTTAATACGCGGTGGGACTGGTTTCCTCCCTCTAACAGTACATTGCCGTCATGGTCAAGTACTTTGGAGTACATTATCGGTTTGTTATATTCGCCGCCGTTTGCGATCGCTGCATAAGCGCCGCAAAGCTGATAATTATATACTCCATCAGTCAGACCGCCGAGAGCAAGTGTTTCATTGATATCTGTATAAATACCGCCATTGATTTTTTTGCTTTTTACCAGTGTTGTAATCCCAAATTTTTCACAATAATCAAAACCTAACTGCTGTGTGATCTCATTGCTGACTTTCACTGCGCAGACATTGATGGAGTTTGCGATTGCCTTACGGTAAGAAACATCGCCTTTGTAGCCTCTGCTGGCGTTTCTGATCGGTTTGCCGTTTTTATATTTGGTAGGCTCATCACGGACAATCGTGGCAAGAGTCTTATCACAGGCATCCATTGCCGGAGCGTATGCCGCTAGTACTTTAAATGTAGAACCGGGCTGTCTCTTAGAACTCTTATACGCACGGTTTAAGCCGAGACTACTTTTTTTCTTGCCGCGTCCGCCGACCATTGCTTTGATCTCGCCGGTTTTCTGATCCATGATTGTTACGGAAGCCTGTGGCTGGGGAGTAATATTTATTACTTCGTCGTAAGTATCCCCTTTCTTTTTAATGGTCTTTTTCCACTCTTTTATCATCTTTTTGGCTTCATCTGCACTGGAATAAAGAAGTCCCTGAGTTTTACCGTGTTCCTCTTTTGCATATTTTTTAATATGTCCGGAGGAATAGTTCTCGATGGAGCCATCCGCTCTTGTAACAGTCAGCGCATAATCCAGACCATATTCCTTAAGGTTCGGATAATTCGAGTCGGTGTTCATCTCTTCATCACAGATTTTCTGCATATCCAGATTCTGTGTGGAGTATATGCTCAGACCGCCGCTGTATAATGCGTTGTAAGCCTGAGTCTCTGTATATCCGAGATGTTCTTGCAGATCATCAAGTATCTGGTCAGAGAGCGCATCTACAAAATAGGTGTATGGGTTTTTCTTGTCAGTTTTTTTGGCAGCTTTCTGGATACGGGCATAGACATCGTCCTCCATAGCTTCTTTGTAAGCAGCTTCTGTGATATATCCTTGTTCCAGCATATTTTTCAGAACCTTTTCGCGTCTCTGGGCATTTTTTTCCGGATTCGTTACCGGATTTAAGCGGGACGGGTTCTGGGTGATGCCTGCGATCACTGCACATTCAGACAGAGTCAGCTTTTCGACATTCTTATTAAAATAACGCTTTGCAGCAGACTGTACCCCTAAAGAATTCTGACCGAGGTTGATAGTATTCATGTAAGCCTCAATAATATCATCTTTGTTCATCTGCTTCTCAATCTGGAGGGCAAGGAATTGTTCCTGAAACTTTCGTTGTAACTTGTCATAGAAAGTCTGTTCATTTACAAAATTTGGAAAGACATTATTCTTTATCAACTGCTGTGTCAGGGTACTTGCACCTTCAGAGCCGCCGGTTAAAGTAACAACTGCGGCACGCGCAATACCGCGCATATCAATACCGTTATGTTCGTAAAAACGTTCATCCTCAATGGCAACAAATGCATGTTGAAGATCTACCGGGATTTCATCAATTGATTTATAGACACGATTTGAGCCGGAAGCTACGAACCTTTCGATCTCTGTCTTTTCATCGTCTGCGTATACGAAAGTTGTATAGCCCTGTGGTTTGACATCGGAAGGGGAGATCTTCGGGGAGTCATCAATGATCTTTTTGACAAATAAACCGCCGCCTGCCACGCCTGCCACGCCTATGATGAGTATACAGAGAAAGAAGGCTTTTATCAGTCTGATACCGACCCGCTTGCCCTGCATGGTAGACTTGGATGTTATTTTTTTCTGTTTTTGAGCAGCTTTTTTCTTACTATAATTCATAAGTGCTTGCCTCCTTTATACGCAGTCATTATAGCAAATAAACCTATTGAAATAAAGAAAAAAATGAAAACTTCATATTTTAGTAGGAAAATCTTAAGAAATTTAATATACTAAGATATGTAGGAGGATGTAAAATGTCAGGAGAATATAAAATAGTATATCAGGGCGGACAAGGTGAGATCGTGGAGAAAAAATCCCGTTTTATTGCGACGGTAGCTTCTGTGGGGACGGAGGAGGAAGCTCTTTCTTTTATAGAAGCTATACGCAAAAAATATTGGGACGCAAGACATAATTGTTTTGCCTATGTCATCGGAGACAGGAACGAGCTTGCCCGCTGCAGCGATGACGGCGAACCTCAGGGAACTGCCGGTAAACCTATGCTTGATGTGCTTTTGGGTGAGGAAATCCATAATGCGGCAGTTGTAGTGACCAGATATTTTGGCGGAGTACTCCTGGGGACAGGCGGCCTGGTGCGCGCATATTCCGGGGCAGTGAAGGAAGGGCTTTGCGCATCTGAAATTATAACCAGAAGGCAGGGGATTAAACTGGAAATCGGCACAGATTACACAGGGCTTGGAAAGATACAATATATCCTTTCACAGAAGGGAATCCGTATCCTGAATTCAGAATACACAGATAAAGTCCGGCTGGAGGTACTGCTGGCGGATGAGGTTAAGGATCAGGTGAAGGATGAGATCACGGAAGGGACGAATGGACAGGCAGTCCTTAAAGAAAAAGGAAAGTGCAGGTTTGCAGAGATTGGCGGAGTACCTACGGTGCTGGAAAGAGAGGAGGTAAAAGAGAACATATGAAAGTATTAGTGGTTATTGACATGCAGAAGGATTTTATTGACGGTGCGTTGGGAACGAGGGAAGCTGTAAAAATCGTACCTCATGTGGCGGAGAGGATCAGGACGTTTGAAGGCAGGATCCTGGCTACAAGAGACACCCATGAAGAAGATTATCTCAGCACTCAGGAAGGAAGAAATCTTCCGGTAAAGCATTGTATCAGGGGAACAAAAGGATGGGAGATCTGTCAGGAGATCAGGGAATTGATCAAGGAAGAGCCGATTGACAAGATGACATTCGGAAGCGTAGAGCTTGGCAATATTTTAAAAGAATATCATGAGCAGGAGGAGCCGATAGAGAGTATTACGCTTATCGGGCTGTGTACCGATATCTGTGTGATATCTAACGCAATGATCATAAAAGCAAGCCTGCCGGAAGTGCCGGTGATCGTTGACGCAGAGTGCTGCGCAGGTGTAACACAGGAAAGTCATAAGCAGGCTTTGGAAGCGATGAAGGTCTGTCAGATCGCCGTTGTCAATGATTAAAGAACATCCATAGATAAGAAACAGACTGTCATTTCAGGATTTCTGCCAGATGCATTAAAAATAGATGGTGGATATCAGGGTATTCGCCAAGTCCTTTTAGATGACAGATCACATCATATCCGGCACTTGTAAGCTGTGAAGCCCAGGAATCTTTTGAACTGCCTGCCATATCGTTGGAGGCATGATCGCCGGCAACAATCATAAGCGGTGCCAGATGGACAGTTTTTATAGACGTATTTTTCAGCCGGGGAATTACTTGTGCAAGGGAAGGATAGGATTCTACGGTTCCTATATGGATATTTTGATATCCCATTTCTTTTAACATGTAATCCAGCGCTGCATAGCTGGTATTGGAGTGATGTTTTGTACCATGTCCCATGAGGACGAGAGCTGTTTTGGAAGCGTTTTCACAATTTAAAATTTTTGAGAACTCATCTGCGATGATCCGGATGAGTTCTTTCATATCTTCTGTAGTGGAAAGTAACGGCTTTCCAAAAGTAATCTTGTCAAAGGAATCTTCCCAGACAGCAGCCTCTTTTTTCAGTGATCCGTATTCAATACCGTTGATCATATGGGTTGTCTGGATGAAGACTTGAGAAATCCCGTCTTTTTTCATCTGTGCGAGAGCTTCCGATACATTGTGTATCTTTTCACCGGTAGTTTCTAAAAGCCTGGTTATGATGATCCGGCTTGTCCATGCAGCATAAACCGGGATATGAGGGTAGGCTTTTTGGACAGCGTCTTCGATTGCTCCAATTGTTTTTTTTCGTGTATCTTCGTAGCTGGTGCCAAAGCTTACTACTAGAATGCCTCTTCTTTTATCCATGATCAAATCCTCCTGTTATGCCGGATCATTTTTTATGATCCTGAATTCTTTTGATGTGACAGATAACTTTTAAGTTCTTCCATATTTTTTGGTGCTGAAAACTCTTTGCTGATGATTCCTTCTGACTGCAGATGGCGGAATATGGTCAGCAGCATAGGCGGCCTCAGATGTGTTTTTTTCAGCAGCAGTTCATCGGAAAACAGCTTAGAAGGAGGGCCTTGTTTTAGCAGCCGTCCTTCATGGAACATCAGGACTTCATCTGCCCAGAGATAAGCAGAATTGACATCGTGGGTTGCCATCATGACGGTGATCCCTTGTTCTGTGATGTGCCGGATGATATTGTGTACTGTTTCTGTATAAAATGGATCCAGAAAAGCAGCAGGTTCATCCAGGATGATAAGCTCTGGCTCCATGACTAAAATGTCAGCAATGGATACCAGCTTTTTTTGTCCGCCGCTCAATGAGTGGGTAGGCTTGTGGGAATACGGCGTGATATCAAGCTTTTTCATAACTGCCGATACCTTCTGGCGTGTAACTTCTTCAGAGCAGCCAAGATTCAAAGGACCAAAGGAAATCTCCTGCTTAATACTTGCGGAAAACAGCTGGCGGTCTGGATCCTGAAATACGATGCCTACCTTTTGACGGAGTGAAAGCAGTTCCTTTTTGGTGTAGCCGATTGGTCTGCCGTTATAATACAGCGTGCCGGATTCCGGTCTGTGGATGCCGTTGCAGCAAAGAAAGAATGTGGATTTCCCAGAGCCGTTAGGACCCATGCACGCAATCTTCTTTCCGCGTTTTATGGTAAGAGAAAGTCCGTTTAGAGCAGGTGAATCTTCCCCTTCGTAAGTATAACGGAGATTTTCCGCTTTTAAGAGAATGTCAGGATCTTCTTGTGTTTTTTTTGTTTGATTCATAATATACCTCCGGACAGGCGGCCGATAATGATCATGAGATAGAGCAGTGTTTCAAATACTGCGATACAGAGTATCTCGGAAAGTTTTATCGGGTAATCTTCAGAAAGTACCTGAAGGGTTCCGTCATAACAGCGAGCTTCCAGTGCGTCATAAATCTCCCGGGAACGACGGATAGACTTTATAAACACACTGCTTACCATAGCGGCGAAGGACTTTCCCGCGGTAGAAAGGCGTATATTTCCAAGCCTTGAATTCTGGGAGACCGTAATATCTGAAGCTAAATGCATGATGACGAAGATGTATCGGTATATGAGCAGCATTAGCTCCAGAATAAGCGCAGGAACATGGAGCCGCTTAAGTACATTCAGGATGTCTGTCATGGGGGTGTTTAAGGATAGAAAATATAGGCATGACACACTGGAGAGAGCAGTGCAGATAAGCTGCGTACCCTTAAGGAGTCCCCGGATGCTTCCTGTGATATAATAAGCGCCGACAGGAAATGCGAAGGCGTCAAGCGGCGTTTTTGATATGTTTATATAAATTGCAAGTGTTCCAGAAACCAGAAAAACAACCGGTATCCTCATAAGTCTTATATAGACGGAAAGAGGGAGTCCTCCCTTACACACATTGAGGATTCCAGTAACTGACAATATCAAAAGCGCTATTACAATGGAACGGCTTACAATGCATGCAGTCAGACTCAGCATAGAAAATGTGAATTTTTCTGCTGCGTTTACATGGCGAAGATTGGAATAATAGGATAGTTTATCTATTGGTATCATAGTTTTTCGGTATCCATGCCAAGCTTCCTGCGCTCATACAGACGGCCCATATAGAATGCGATGATGCCGACACCAATTCCAGTCTGTATACAGAAAAGAAGACTTTCAATCTCACCCGGAATCTCTCCGCCGATCAGGGATTCCAAAACGGGCTCAAACCAAGGTTCATATTCTTTATTGATTTTTTTTGCCATGGCACTCCCGGCATCATCTGAACCGCCAAAACTGGCATCTTTCAAAGTGAGGAACGGGAGAACAGCAATCAGAATGGCAGCAGTGATCAAAATAACAAATATTTTTTTCTGTTTTTTTTCCATGGATCAAACCTCCTACATATAACCTATTGATAGGCGTTTGCGAAACGCCACAAGCCACATAAATACGACATTTTTTGTTACTAAAAACAAATAACTCCTCACTGGATATGGT
>CAJUAM010000028.1 GCA_910584615.1 uncultured Dorea sp. | reverse complement strand
TATATCACCCCTTTCTACATGATTTCAGGGTAATAATATGTATTTCAAAATGTCATTAAGCCTTCACCCAAACATGCTGTTTCACATTTCCGTTTTTATCTTTTTTGCAAATTCCATTAGTCGGTTTTGCACTTTCCGAATTTGTTACAGCCGTTTTTCCACAATTTTTACATTTCCAACGCATGACCTTCACCTCCTTTCCAAATATTTATTTCTCTGTACTGACATACATATAAATTCTTTTATCCGAATTTCTTAACCATATATACAATGCCGGAAATTGCTGCCACCACCCAAAACAGTTCCCATAAAAATCCAATCACATAAGATAACAGCCATACAAGAACCACTATTCCGACGACTGCCGCAAGAATCAACAGTATCTTCTTCATGATTTCTCCTTTTGTCCGCAAGTTTATTTTTTGAACAGCTTTCCAAGCCCTTTTATCATATCCATTCCGCTTTTCGGGTTTAAGATTTTATCCTTCTGCTTTTCCAGATATTGAACTGCTTCGGCTGTATCCTCCTGGACTAACCCAAGTTTCGGCAATAGCTCCTCTATACTCTTTCTGACCTCCTCAATTTTTTCCAGAGATGAAGTGTCCGCTTTTTTCATTGCCTTTAACAGTCTGTCTTTTCCGGCCTGCTTGCGGTCTACTTTTTTCAGCAGTCCTGTCGTACAGAATTTTTTGTCAAAATCAGATAAGTATCCGTTTATCTTGTCTAAATACTTCTGCTTTAATTCGGAACAAAACCGCTCTTCAAACTCTGTTCTTCTTTCCAATAAATCAGCCTCGTAGTCAAGCAGCGATTCAGACGTAGGTGGCGCAATCTCGCCAAAGAAAGCCTGTAATGCCTGTAACTCTTCACGGGCGAAATCAGCAGAGTCTCTGGTAGAACAGACAACGCCATCCACTGTCCGATACTGCAGGTCAAAGTCTTCCAGTCTTTGATTGATATATTTCATACAATCCAGTTCGTCTGTAACAGGCAGACTTAAAGTCCCGCAATATTCAATCAGCTTTTCCTTTGCTTTTACGGAATCTTCTTCGGTTTCTCCCTGAATATCTTTTACATATCGGAGTGCCTGACGGTCTTTGGAATCCTGCAGGGCAACGCCATAATAATCTGCCAGTGTTCCCAGTTCTCCGCTTTCATCTCCGAATACAGAAAGCATATTTTCAAACAGTTCCAGATTATATGGATTCAGTGCCAAAATTTCCTGATAGATTTGATTTACTTTCTCTTTTGGAACTGCGCCGCTTTTTATGTTATTCAAAAGTCTTTGTGCTGTCGCTATATCGTTTTCAGACGGTATACTCCAAAGCGTTTCCTGCCTTGCGTCTGAAATAAGTTTTATCAATACATGATGCAGAGCAAATGCCGCTTCAAAAACGCCCTTCTCAATAACTGTCCTTGTTTTCGTGTCTGCAAATATCTGTTTCAGTTCTGAATTTGCCACCATTTTGCTGACGGAATTTGCTCCGGCGTTCCATATACTGTGTCCTATACCTTCTGCAATGTTCATCATTCCCAGTTCTGCCTGATGTGCATAGTTGTCTACAACCGTACCGCCAAAACTGCCGCCTTCCCATCTGGCACGATTATCTTTCCGCTCCTGACGATATTGTTTCTGTGCCTCCAGGTCTTCATTTACAGAAATGATTTTATCACAGACAGAATCCGAAGCCTCATAAAAGGGATTCAGATATCCATGTTCATTTGCATACTGATAAATCGTGTCATAGTCCCAATCATAACGTTCAATACTGATAAGCTCTTTCTTGATTTCATCAATCACAGGACAGATACTCTTTTGAAAGTCAGAAGAAGATTTCCGCAGAATATCATCGCAATTCGTATAGCTGTCATAAAGAGCAGAAAACTGTGAAACAGCTTCTTTTGCCAGATTGCTGTATTTTCTCCGAAGAACCGTATATAGATTTCTCTCTTTCGGAATATTGACAGCCCCAACAGAACATGAATATTCCACGCAATGACTTTCCTTTTCCAACAACTCATTCATTAACATACTCAAATCTCCTTTATCTTTTTCCTGTAAACCTCTTACTTTATATTGAGCATATATATACCCCATATATAAATATACCATACAACTCTCAATCTTACAATTAAATTCTGGTTAAAATATAATAAAAACCGGAGGTGCCGCCATGCCCAAGAAAGAAAATCCTTTACGCCAGCTTCCTGTCAGTTCAGATGGTTATGGCGATATAAAAATTCACTTAGCTGAAATATTAGAAGAAAAAAACATTTCTCTTAATCAGTTATCCTTTCGCACAGAAATGCAGAGAACACAATTAAGAAATTACAGGGATAACAAGATACAACGTCTGGATATTGATATTCTGAAACGCCTGTGTTATGTATTAGAGTGTAATCTGACTGATTTGATAGAATATATCCCGCCAGAAGAAACACAGACTCTGCAATAAAACCTACGTTGTAAGAACTTTATTGTCACGAACAGTAAAAACCCCATGGAAGCCTCAAACTCCCATGGGGTTAAAAATATAACTCTTATTCTCTTTTATTCCCAAGAACATCCGTTTCTTTTCGCCTTTACTTATGATATGGTTCTCCATTTATGATCCTGAAACTTCTGTATATCTGTTCCAAAAGTATCACCTTCATAAGCTGGTGGGGAAATGTCATTTTAGAAAAACTCAGTGCAAAGTCTGACTTATCCAGCACATCTTCTCCAAGACCGATAGAGCCGCCTATGATAAAGATGATATGGCTGTTCCCCTGTATTCCAAGAGTTTCGATTTTTTCTGCCAGTTTTTCCGATGAAAGTTCCTTCCCTTCAATCTCCAGTGTGATGATATAAGCGCCCTCCCGTACATGTTTTAAGATCCTTTCCGCTTCTCTGGCACGGATCAGATCTTTTTGTGTGCTGCTGGCATGATCAGGCGTTTTTTCGTCAGCAGTTTCGATCAATTCCAGTTTGCAGTATTTGCCAAGCCGTTTCGCGTATTCTGAAATGGCATCCCTTAAATATTTTTCTTTTATCTTCCCTACACTGATAATAGTAATTTTCATGATTATTAATATTCCTTATACATTGACATTTATTTTAAGCTGTCCTATGATAAATATCGGCAGATTTTTTAAAGTTCTGTTATTTGGAGGTATTTATGAAACGGATCATCAGCATTATACTGGGCAATGTCCTGATCACCGGGACTTACGCATTTATTACTGTTCCGAATGAGATCATCAATGGAGGCATCACAAGTTTCTCCTTGATCCTTGAAAGGCTGTGTCATATAGATATTTCCATATTTGTTAATCTGATCACCATATTACTGTTATTATTATGTCTTTGTTTCCTCGGAAAAGAGTTTTTTATGGGAAGCATTTTAAGCTGCGCCTGCTATCTCGTATTGTTTACACTTTTCCACAGTTTTGGAGTCTCTCTTGACCTGCCGCTTCCTGTCTGCGCAGTCATAGCAGGTACACTTGTGGGAGCTGGATATTATCTGTGCATCAATGCAAGATCAACTGCCATAAGCTTTGACATCATCGCATTGATCCTCAACCAAAAGAATCCTAAGGTCAATATCGCTTTCACCATGGGAATCATCAATATCCTTGTACTTCTTACAGGTTCTGCTGTGTTTGGACTGTTGTCTGTACTGTATGGTATCGGTTTTACAGCAATCCAGTCGCTGACATTAAACCTCCTGCAAAAATACGGGAAATAATCTCTCTCATTTTGATAACCGCGTATATAACAGATACTCTCAAAAAAGTGCTGCGCAATCACTGCCGCAGCACTTTTTTGATATCTTTAAATAAATGATCATATTACTTCTGGCTCAAAAGTTCATGGATTCCTTTTGCACCCGCTTTTCCCGCTCCCATTGCAAGGATAACAGTCGCCGCTCCTGTAACAGCATCGCCGCCTGCGAATACAGCCGCTTTCGAAGTCTGACCGTTCTCTTCTTCTGCTACGATACATCTTCTCCTGTTAGTCTCAAGCCCCTTCGTAGTAGATGCGATCAGTGGATTCGGAGAAGTTCCAAGAGACATGATAACGGTATCAAGCTCAATCTCATATTCAGAGCCTGGAATCTCAACAGGGCGTCTTCTTCCGGAAGCATCCGGTTCGCCAAGCTCCATCTTAATAACAGTCATACCTTTTACCCATCCATTTTCATCCACATGGATTTCCTTTGGATTAGTAAGAAGATCAAAGATCACTCCCTCTTCTTTGGCATGGTGGACTTCTTCTACTCTTGCAGGAAGCTCAGCTTCGCTTCTGCGGTATACGATATGTACCTCTGCTCCGAGACGGAGGGCGGTTCTTGCAGCGTCCATAGCTACATTACCCCCACCGACAACTGCTACTTTCTTACCTGCAGCGATCGGAGTATCATAAGCATCATCAAAAGCTTTCATCAGGTTGCTGCGTGTCAGGTATTCATTGGCAGAGAATACGCCGTTCGCAGTCTCTCCCGGAATACCCATGAACATTGGAAGCCCTGCGCCTGAACCAATAAATACAGCTTCAAAGTCTTCTTCTTCCATCAATTGATCAATAGTAGTGGATTTTCCGATGACTACATTGGTCTCAAATTTAACGCCAAGCTCTTTTACCTTTTCAATCTCTTTCTTTACAACCTTCTCTTTTGGAAGACGGAACTCTGGGATTCCATATACCAGTACCCCGCCAAGTTCATGGAGCGCCTCAAACACCGTCACCTCATAACCAAGCTTTGCAAGGTCGCCCGCACAGGTAAGGCCGGACGGACCGGAACCTATTACCGCCACCTTGTGTCCGTTAGTCTTTTCAGCTTTTACAGGCTTGATATCATGCTCTAACGCATAATCCGCAACAAATCTCTCAAGCTTTCCGATAGATACCGGATCACCCTTGATACCGCGGATACATTTACACTCACACTGGGATTCCTGAGGACATACCCGCCCGCAGATTGCCGGCAATGCAGAAGATTCTCCGATCACCTTATAAGCCTCCTCAATATTGCCTTCCTTTACCTGAGAGATAAATCCCGGGATATTGATAGCAACCGGACAGCCTGTGATACACTTTGCATTCTTACAGTTGATGCAGCGTGCAGCCTCTTCCATAGCTTCTTCTTTATTGTAGCCGTAGCAGACTTCTTCGAAGTTTTTTGCTCTTTCCTTTGCATCCTGTTCTCTGACAGGCACTCTCTTTAATACATCAGCCATTAGTTTTCACCTCCGCAATTGCCGCAGCCACCGTGATGGGTGTCGCCTTCCTGTAATTTAAGCATCGCGCGTCCCTCTGCGCTCTTATACATCTGCTGTCTCTTCATGGCATTGTCAAAATCAACCAGATGTCCGTCAAATTCAGGACCGTCTACACATGCAAACTTCACTTCTCCGTCTACGATCACACGGCAGGCACCGCACATACCGGTTCCGTCTACCATGATCGGGTTCATGCTGACAATTGTAGGAATGCCATGCTTCTTTGTTGTCAGACAGGTGAACTTCATCATGATCATCGGTCCGATAGCTACGCACACATCATATGTATTGCCCTTTGCCACCAGCTCGTCAACCATAGTCGTGACCATACCAGCATGTCCGTAAGAACCGTCATCCGTACACGGATAATAGTTTCCTGCAACCGCTTCCATCTCTTCTTCAAGAATGAGAAGTTCCTTAGTCTTAGAACCAACGATTACATCTGCGTCAATTCCATGCTCCTTAAGCCACTTAACTTGAGGATAAACCGGTGCCGCGCCGACACCTCCGGCTACAAAGAGGAACTTTTTCTTTTTAAGTTCTTCTACATCCTCTTCCACAAACTCGGAAGGACAGCCTAATGGACCGGTAAAATCACGGAATGCATCTCCGGCTTTTAACTCAGTCATCTTTGTAGTAGATGCCCCTACAGGCTGGAATACAATTGTAACGATCCCTGCCTCTCTGTCATAATCACAGATCGTAAGCGGGATCCTTTCGCCTTTCTCATCCATCTTAACGATAACGAACTGACCCGGTTCACAGTGCTTTGCAACACGGGGAGCTTCAACGTCCATAAGATAAATGTTAGCAGCCAGCTTTTCTGCTTTTAATATCTTGTACATTTTATTTCCTCCTAATAATTTATACTAAAATATATTCTAATGTATTTGTCAAAAAATATCAAGTAATCTAAGCCAACGTTATTAAAATATCACAAATGTTATTATATTATCATGATTTCAGATAATGACTCAGATAATGAAAAGACACCCTTATCCAGGATGTCTTGACCGTTGTTTATATCCGCAGATAAACTCTTCAGCCGGAAGTGTTATTCTCTTACGTAATTTCTCGTAGTGATACCGCTCACTCTTCCGCTTTTTGTCACAAGAATCGCTTTAAACAGTGTCTCACCCTTTGGCATGCTGATCGGCTTTTTATAAGGCGTAGATGCCGTAGTCGGATCCGTTCCGTCCATTGTATAATAGGCACTGTATCCTTCCGGAACTTTTATCTCAATAGTACGGGATGAATCATACTGTCCCGTTGAAGGCGATACTGCCGGTGCATCTTCAATCGGAATTTCAATAACAAATTCCTTTTCCGCCGTCTGGCTTGGAACCCCTTCTTTATTCACAACAATAGCTTTAATTGTATTGGTGCCTTCGCTAAGCTGAATCGGCTCCGTGAATACTGTACTGTCCGTATGCGGCATAGTTCCGTCAGTCGTATAACAGATCTTCCCCTCATCAGATAAGAGAGATAACTGCTGTACATCGTCATAAGTCTCATTTTCATCCAGACTGAATTCCGGCTCCTTGACTACATATTCTGGAAGTTCTTCTGCTATACTGTTTTTTGCATCCTTAAGAAGCGCGGGGATCCCCATCGGCTGTTTCGTATCAAGGTAAAACTGAAATGCAGCTTCATAGACCGCCGCATTCTCCGGCTGCTCCTCTATCACGCCTAAAAACAGATTCTCAGCAAAGCTCACATCATTCTGTCCGATATATACTTTAGAAAGACCTGCATAAGCCTCTGCTTTTGTCTCGTCCTTTTCGATTGCTCTTCGAAAGTAATCCTCAGCTTTCGTATATTCTCCGTTTCTCAATGCCCGGTTTCCCAGATATACTGTCCCAGCATATGAACTGATATACAGCGCAGTCATAATACCGGCAATCATCACCAGCAGAAAAAACAGAATAAGGAGCACTTTGCGCCTCTTCTTTTTTTTCTGCGCCTTCCGGCGTTCTGCCTGTCTTCGCTGTACTTCTCTCTCTTCTTGGAGCATAGCTGTATGGCTCTGGAATCTTCTGCTTCTTCCATCCGTAATATACCCCGTACGGCCAGAACCATTCCGAAGGGCCGCTGTACGGCCATCTGCAATATACCCCGTACGGCCGGAGCTATTTCGAAGAGCCGCTGTACGGCCTCCTGCCACTCGTCCCGACTCAGAGCGAAGGGCTGCTGTACGGCCTCCCGCCACTCGTCCCGATTCAGAACGAAGAGCTGCCGTACGGGCGCCTCCTGAGACCCGGCCAGAGTCAGAACGAAGAGCCGCTGTACGGCCAGAATTCCCATATTCCGCGTTGGCACGGCTTCTTACACCACCCTGCGATGATTTGCGGGAATTCTTAAGGGCCTCCTTCACATGCGCTGCCAGCATATCTTCCAAAGGATTATAATCAGGTACAATCTGTACTTCTCCACCGCATTCTTCGCAATACAGAATACCATCCGGTATCGTAGCGCCGCAGTATCTGCATCTCATGTTGCGCCTAACCTCCTAGCTGTTAGAATAACCCTGTGATCGCTCCTTCTTCAGACACATCGATTCCATTCGCTGCCGGAACCTTTGGAAGCCCTGGCATAGTCATGATCGCTCCGGTGAGAGCAACGACAAAACCTGCTCCCGCACTGACATACACTTCTCGGATATGGATGTCAAAATCTTTCGGGCGTCCTAATTTTTTAGCGTCGTCTGAAAGCGAATACTGATTTTTCGCCATGCATACAGGAAGCTTACCAAACCCCATATCCGTGATCTTTGCAAGCTGTTTCTTAGCCGACGGTTCAAATACTACTCCGTCAGCGCCATAGATTTCTCTGGAAATCGTCTCAATCTTCTCTTCTAAAGAAGCATCATCTTTATATAAGGTATGGAAATGGCTTTCTTTCGTATCCAGTGTATTAAGCACCTTTTCCGCAAGAGCAATTCCGCCCTCGCCGCCTTTCTCCCATACTTCTGAAAGAGCAAACTCACATCCTCTCTCCTCACAGAATCTGCGGATATAATCATTCTCCGCTTCCGTATCTGTAAGGAAGGAGTTCAATGTCACGACAACAGGCACATCATACTTCTGAATATTCTCAATATGTTTTTCCAGATTCACGATACCCTTTTTCAGAGCTTCTAAGTTTTCTTCTGAAAGATCCGCCTTCGCAACTCCTCCATTATACTTCAAAGCGCGTACAGTTGCAACTAAAACAACTGCATCCGGTTTAAATCCTGCCTTACGGCACTTGATATCAAAAAACTTCTCAGCTCCCAGATCCGCGCCAAAGCCCGCCTCTGTGATAACGATATCACTCATTTTAAGAGCCATCTTTGTAGCCCTTACACTGTTGCAGCCATGGGCAATATTAGCAAATGGTCCGCCGTGTACCAGTGCCGGAGTGTGCTCCAATGTCTGTATCAGGTTCGGCTTGATCGCATCTTTAAGAAGAGCGGTCATAGCTCCTGTCGCCTGAAGATCATCTGCTGTTACCGGTTCTCCGCTGAAATCATATGCAACGATGATCTTACCAAGACGTCTCTTTAAATCATGGATGTCATCTGCCAGACAAAGTATCGCCATGATCTCGGAAGCAACTGTAATAACAAAATGATCCTCCCGCACCATGCCGTCCATCTTGTTCCCAAGTCCAACTACAATGTTGCGGAGATTCCGGTCATTCATATCCAGACAGCGTTTCCATACCACCTGTCTCGGATCGATCTGCAAAGCATTCCCCTGCTGGATATGATTATCTAAAAGTGCCGCCAGAAGGTTATTGGCTGAAGTGATCGCATGGAAATCTCCGGTAAAATGCAGATTCAAGTCTTCCATCGGAACAACCTGCGCATAACCGCCGCCTGCCGCCCCGCCTTTAATGCCAAAACACGGTCCTAAAGAAGGTTCTCTAAGCGCGATTACCGCTTTTTTATCAAGCTTTGCCATAGCCTGTCCAAGACCTACTGTCGTCGTTGTCTTTCCTTCTCCTGCCGGAGTCGGATTGATCGCCGTCACAAGTACCAGCTTTCCATCGGGACGCTCCTTTACCTTTTCCCAGACGTCGTCGGAAAGTTTTGCTTTATACTTTCCGTAAAATTCTAAATCTTCCTCGTTGATTCCTAAAGTAGCGGCAACATCCTTAATATGCGCCATCTTTGCTTCCTGTGCAATCTGGATATCTGTTTTCATTGGTTTCCAATCCTTCCTTTCTGTAGGTGACTATAAGTTACATTTGTTCCACGTACTGTTCGAATTCATCCTTAGACATCAGCACTTTTCTAGGCTTCGTCCCTTCCTCGCCGCCTACCACCCCCGCTTCGCAGAGCTGATCCATAATGCGGGCGGCACGGTTGAACCCTATCTTAAATGTACGCTGCAGCATCCCAATCGATGCCTTTTCTTTATCTATAATGAGGCGGCCCGCTTCTGTAAAATACGTGTCGCGATCATTCTCTTCCCCGGCAGAAGCAGTCATTCCCGGTTCACTTGTAGTAACCTGATTGACGATCTCCTCGTCATATTCTTCGGCGGCATTGTTGCTTCGCAGGAATCCTACTACACTCTGCACTTCCTCATCTGTCACAAAAGAGCCTTGTACTCTTGCCGGCTTTGGATAACCTGCCGGATAAAAGAGCATATCCCCTTTTCCAAGCAGCTTCTCCGCACCATTCATATCAATGATTGTCCTCGAATCTACACCTGAGGACACTGCAAATGCGATTCTGGAAGGCATATTTGCTTTGATCAGTCCCGTAATGACATTGACAGACGGTCTCTGGGTCGCTACTACCAGATGGATCCCAGCTGCTCTCGCAAGCTGTGCCAGACGGCAGATCGCCCCTTCCACATCTCCTGATGCCACCATCATCAGGTCTGCAAGCTCGTCCACAATGATCACAAGCTGGGACATGAGCGATGGCTTTTCTCCGTCTATTGCCGGTTCAGACTTGATCTTTTCATTATATCCTTTCATATCCCGGACATTATATTCGGCAAACGCACGGTAACGCCTGTCCATCTCAGCCACGGCCCAGTTAAGCGCACCGGCCGCCTTCTTCGGATCCGTGACAACGGGGATCATCAGGTGCGGGATCCCGTTATAGACACTTAATTCCACAACCTTTGGATCAATCATGATAAGCTTCACTTCCTCCGGTGTGGCTTTATATAATATACTCATGATCAACGTATTGATACACACTGACTTACCCGAACCTGTCGCGCCCGCGATCAGCACATGAGGCATCTTCGCTATATCTGTTACAACTGCCTTCCCGGCTATATCTTTTCCCGCCGCAAATGAAAGTTTTGATGTGCTTTTCTTAAATTCCTGGGATTCTAACAGATCTCTCAGCATAACCGCTGTATTTTCTTTATTTGGAACTTCAATCCCCACTGCGGCCTTTCCAGGGATCGGCGCTTCGATACGGATATCCGCGGCTGCAAGGTTCAGCTTGATATCATCTGCAAGTCCTACGATCTTGCTGACCTTTACCCCCATCTCCGGCTGCAGCTCATAGCGGGTTACTGCCGGACCGCAGCTTACGTTCGTAACGGTGACATTAACTCCGAAATTCTGCAGAGTCTGCTGCAGTTTTATTGCTGTCTCCTTAAGATGGGCATCAGAATCTCCGCCGGTTTTCTTCCCCTTTTTCAATAGTGAGACAGGCGGAAGCTTGTAAGCTTTGCGAGGCTTTTCATTCCCGGAAAAAATAGGAATGTCACTTTCTTTTTCCTCTTTTACTTCTTCCTTTGCCGCTGTCTTTGGCTCTGGGATTACAGTATCCGGAACAAAAGAGGCAGCATTTTTAGGTTCTGCAAATTCCTCAAAAGGAACTTCTGTCTCTACGGCTTCCGGATCATTCCGCTGAATGGAAAATTCCGGTACGGATGATGGTTTTTCATCTTCCATCACATCCACAGTCAACTCCCGTATATCCTTCTTTTCCTTTGCAAGGGCCGTATCAAAGGATACACCCTCTACATGACGGTCGCGCCTTTTTACATTCTTTGCTTTGGAAGGCTTCGGCACTTGTTTTTCTTCCGTACGTTCCTTCCGGCGCTCTTTCGCGGCTCTTTGACGTCTTTCCAAGTCCCCTTTCGCCCTGCTGTATGCCCTGTTTCCCTGTTTTTTCACACTCCCCAGTACTGATCTGCCGGTAATGATGACAAGGCAGATGATCATAAGTATGATAACTACTACATATGTACCAGCGACGCCTATCGCCGGGATCAGCGATCCTGCCGCCGCTTTCCCTGTCACACCGCCGCTTTTATTTATCAACTGGAAAAAGGCACATAATAGTATGGACAGTAAAACAGCCGCAAAAGCTCTCAGATAAGCTTTAAGATTCCCCTTATTAGATACAAGGAATGCAACAATGCCAAATAAAAAAAACGGCACCAGATACATCACTGTCCCAAAAACATCCGCAAGAAAATCAGAAGCTACCTTTCCGACCTTTCCCCCCAATCCAAAAATACTAAGTAAAATCAGAATGCTGACTGCAAGTGTCGTCCAGATAATGATCTCATCTGTTATAAAGCTTTGTTCCGGCTTCTTTTTTGTCTTAGTCTGCTTTGTATTTCTCTTTTTTTTTGACCTTGCAGCCATGTATTTTCCCCCTTATGGCCTGATACGCGCTTCATGTGGTACCACGGATCGCCCTGCAACCCTAGTACCACATTATAACATCTTTACCAAAGGCTGTCATTACTAATTTTTACTCTTTTTTCCACGCTCTTCATCAATCATTTCATGCAGTTTTCCTAACGCATCGCTCATCCCGCCAACTTCGTCAATAAGCCCTTCCCGCACGGCTTCCCGGCCTTCTAAGAGAGTTCCTACGTCCTTGACAAGCTCTGTGGGGTTTAGCATAAGCTCTTCTATCCTCTGCTGGCTCATATGTGAATGTCCCGCTAAAAACTTAGTGATCCGATCCTGTGTCTTTATCATATTCCTGAGGCTCTGGGTCACACCAATGAACATCCCGCTCGACCGCACCGGATGGACGATCATCGTACCGCTCGGTACGATGAAAGAATACTTTGCCGACACTGCCAGAGGACCTCCGATAGAATGGCTCCCTCCTAAAACTAATGACACCGTAGGCTTGCTTAAGGATGCGATCATCTCTGCAATGGAAAGCCCCGCTTCCACATCCCCTCCTAATGTATTTAAAAGAATAAGAAGTCCTTCGATTTCCTCACTGTCTTCCACCTCGGCAAGCATTGGAAGAAGATGCTCATATTTTGTTGATTTTGCATTCCCTGATACAGCTTCATGTCCTTCGATCTCACCGATGATCGTCAGCAGCTTGATTTTATGTTTATCCTTGCCTTCATTTAGATTCAGAGATCCCATCTCACGGATCTGGTCATTTTTCATCTCCTGCTTTTCTTCCTTCTGTTCATTTCCCATAAAAATACACCTCCATACTTTTTAATTAGTATGGAGGTGATTTCTGATTTTATACGTGCAAAAGCGCCTGTTCAAGATCTGCAACAATATCTTCGATATTCTCAATTCCTACGCTGAAACGGATCAGATCCGGCTGTACACCTGCTTCCATAAGCTCCGTGTCATTCATCTGGCGGTGGGTATGGCTTGCCGGATGGAGGACACAGCTTCTCGCATCCGCTACATGAGTCACGATCGCGATCATCTTAAGGCTGTCCATCATACGGACTGCCGCCTCTCTTTTACCTTTCAATCCAAAGGTAAGAACCCCGCATGTTCCATTCGGCATATATTTTTTCGCAAGGTCATAATATTTATCACCCTCAAGAGACGGATGATTCACCCATGCCACCTTTTCGTGGCCTTGAAGGTACTTTGCTGCTTTCAGGGCATTATCACAATGTCTTGGCATCCGAAGATGCAGCGTCTCCAGACCGATATTTAAAAGAAACGCATTCTGCGGTGACTGGATAGAACCCAGATCGCGCATAAGCTGTGCCGTGGCCTTTGTGATATAAGCTCCTTTGCCGAACTTCTGCGTGTATACGATACCGTGATAAGTCTCATCAGGCTGTGTCAGTCCCGGGAATTTTTCTGCATGAGCCTCCCAGTCAAAATTGCCACTGTCAATGATAGCCCCTCCCACACAGGAAGCATGGCCGTCCATATACTTTGTTGTGGAATGGGTCACAATGTCAGCCCCCCACTCAAATGGCCGGCAGTTAATAGGTGTTGCAAAAGTATTGTCAACAATAAACGGAACGCCGTGATCGTGAGCCGCCTGCGCGAATTTTTCAAAATCAAGAACAACCAGCGCCGGATTTGCTACAGATTCCCCGAACACTGCCTTCGTGTTATCCTGAAATGCCGCTTCAAGTTCCTGCGGCGTACACTCAGGATCCACAAAAGTTGCCGCAACACCCATCTTGCGGATGGTATGTGCGTAGAGGTTGTAGGTTCCCCCATAAAGAGCGGATACGCATACGATATGGTCTCCTGCCTGCGCGATATTCATGATAGCATAAAAACTTGCCGCCTGTCCTGACGAGGTGAGCATACCCGCAACACCGCCTTCCAGATCACAGATTTTTGCTGCCACGGCATCATTGGTAGGATTTTGCAGACGGGTGTAAAAATATCCTGACTCTTCCAGATCAAACAGCCGTCCCATCTGCTCGCTGCTGGAATATTTAAACGTCGTACTCTGGTAGATCGGAAGTACCCTTGGCTCTCCATTGCCCGGCTCATACCCTGACTGGATACATTTGGTTTCTATCTTATAATTGCTCAATTGCTTTTCCTCCTATGCATATAAATATTTTTTCTGAAGTCCCCGCATCATGGATTCATAATGCTCCTGACATGCTTCCTTTTTTCCTTCTTCTATAAATCCAAGACAAGGCACAAGGTAGTCCTGATAGATCTTTCGATAGATTTCCTCTGCATTATCCTGCATATTGATCAGCATGACGATCCCCGGCGCAATCTCATAATACTCTTCTACAAGTCTTTGCCCTTCTTTAGTTTCCATAAGATAGCTGTCCCTGAACTTTCTGAATTCCTTAAGTTCATGACAATCATCCGGCTTTCCCATGCTCTCACAGACTGCTGTTGTGATATAGCAGAGCCTCTTTTTAAATCCTGCGTCAATCTCTTCATAAGTACTGTGTGTAAGACGCATATTCGTTATGCCTTTTTTGTTCCAAAGTTCAACCATCCTCTTTGTAAGTTCAACACAGTCTTTCTGTCTGGAATAATTCAGGATCGGCACTACATAAACTGCCATATTCAGATTATAATCGATCGAATCCCTGTCCCGGTTCCTCTTTTTTACAGACTGCATCTTTTCAAACGCATGATCCGGAATCACCCTGGCAAGCTCCTCAGTCAAAGCCGCTTTTTCTTCCTCTGACGTCTGCTGAAAGCACTGTAAAATGTCTTCCAACATGCTTTCATACTTTTTTTGCGCATCCTCTATCACACTGGCATAGTACTTGCGTTTAAAATCCTTTCTGTGATCCATCATCTCATCAAAAAGCGCAGTAAGTTCCCCCTTGATCTTGTCTATCCTGTCCATTCGCTTCCTCCGCTGTTATTCTTCCCAGTTATGATATACGTCCTGCACATCATCGTCGTCATCCAGCATATCAAGCGTCTTCTGGATGCTGGTGATATCCTTTGGATCTGTAAGCGCCACAAAAGTCTGCGGGATCATAGTCACCTGCGCAGCCGCCATCGGAATCTGCGCATCCTCAAGAGTCTGGCGCACTGTGCTGAAATCATCCGGCGAAGTGAGGATCTCATAACTGTCCTCCTCTTCTGTAAAATCATCTGCTCCCGCATCCAGTGCCTGCATCATAAGATCGTCAGAATCTCCCTCATACTCTTCTTTATCAATGACAATCTGTCCTTTTTTATCGAACATAAATGACACGCAGCCCGGTGTACCCACATTGCCGTTCCCTTTTGTAAACGCATTCTTCACATTCGTAGCGGTGCGGTTGCGGTTATCTGTCAGAGTCTCCACAATGATCGCCGTGCCGTTCGGACCATACCCTTCATATGTAATATGCTCGTAATTGGCAGCATTGGCATCTCCGGAAGCCTTTTTAATATTCCGGTCGATCGTCTCATTGGGCATGTTATTCGCTTTTGCTTTCGCGATCACATCTCTGAGCCGGCTGTTGTTGGCCGGGTCGGCACTGCCTCCTTCTTTCACGGCAACAGCAAGTTCCTTACCAATCTTTGTAAAGATCTTTCCCTTTGCCGCATCATTCTTTTCTTTCTTATGTTTAATATTGGCAAATTTTGAATGTCCTGACATATTTTATCCCTCGCTTTATCATTATCATCGTTATTATCTTGACATCACAGGTTGATTTGCATATCATGCTCCCTCAATCCTGTTGTCCATTCTATCATCATTCCGTCATTTTTTCAATCTTAACTCTGCGGATCGTATTATTATCCACAAGGAGCACTGTAAAACGGTATCCCTCATATTCCACTACGCAGCGCTCCTCCTGCGACGGAATCCGTTCAAGCTGATCGATCAAAAATCCGTTCAGCGTCCCGTAATTGTCTTTCTCAAAGCGTATTTCAAGATGGTCCTCCAGATCTTCCAGATCCGTGAATCCGTTTACAAGATAATTTCCTGTCGGAAGACGGGTGATCATCCTTTCTTCAACATCATGCTCATCAAAAATATTTCCTACAAGCTCTTCTAAAATATCTTCCATTGTCACAAGACCGCTTGTCTGACCGTATTCGTCGAGAACGATCACTACATGATTATGTGACACCTGCATTTCCCGAAACAGCGTGTCGATACTTTTCGTTTCCGGTATAAATGATACTGCCCTTATGTAATCCCCAAGTTCTGATACAGGGATATGCCGCTGCTCTTTTACCAGATAGCATGCCATGGCATCCCTTAGGTGCAAAAAACCTATGATCTCATCTATGTCTTCCTTATAGATCGGAAACCTCGAAAAATTCTCATCCAGCATAAACTTAAGCGCATCTTCTAATTTTTCTTCCCCGTCAATGGCAATGATATTTTTCCTGTGGGTCATGATATCCTTTGCATCCTTGTCCATATAGCGGAAAATATTGCGGATCAACGCTGCCGCTTGCTTTTTCATCCCCTCATCCATCTCATCTTCTGCCTGAAATATCTGCCGTATCTTTTGAAACAAACTGCCTTCTTCCATTCTAAATCTTTTTAACTCCTTTGCTATGTATGAAGCTCGAAGCTTATCTTCAACGCTTCATCAACTTTGTTCATGATCCCTTTATCCAGATGGCATACCATGTCCTTTAATCTCTGTTTGTCTATGGTACGGATCTGTTCCAGCAGGATCACCGAATTTTTCACGATCTGGCACTTCCGTACATCCAGCTCCACATGAGTGGGTAGCTTAGCCTTATTCATGCGGGAAGTGATAGCCGCACATATGACTGTAGGGCTGTGCCTGTTGCCTACATCATTCTGTATAATGAGCACCGGACGGATCCCGCCTTGTTCGGAACCAACGACCGGGCTTAAGTCTGCATAATAAATATCTCCACGTCTTACCTGCACTCTATTCACACTCCGATATAATTAAGATAAAGTAAGTATTTCCATCTTTTTCGGATGTATTCCATAGAGTTTATATATTTAGCTGAAATAATCCCTTTGTCCGATCACCTCACCGTGCCGTATGAATTCATGAGGCACGCGCTTTCCGAGATTACATACAAATTCATAATTGAATCTTCCTGACAACTCACTTAGGATCTCAACCGGGAGCTTTTCTTCCCCGTCATTTCCGATCATTGTAATTTTGTCCCCATATTTTACGTCCGGGATATCCGTTACATCCACCATAAACTGATCCATGCAGACACGTCCTATTATCTGCGCCTTCTGTCCATGAATCAGCACATAGCCTTTGTTAGAAAGGCTTCTGGGATATCCGTCCCCGTATCCTACCGGAACAGTGGCAATTTTCGTTCTGTCCTTTGTGATAAAGGTACCCCCATAGCTGACAAGAGTTCCTTTATCCACCCATTTCACATGGGCTACATGGCTGATGAGCTCCATGGCAGGCGTTAATAGAATGTTCTCCTGCTTCACTTCTTCAGACGGATATAACCCGTACGTAGAAATCCCTGCCCTCACCAGATTCAGGTTCGTTTCCGGCATATCAATGATCCCGGCGCTGTTAGAGCAGTGATAATAAGGAAACATGACGCCTCTTTCCTCAAGCATACGTTTCGTCCACAGAAACTCTTTAAGCTGCTTATGGGTAAATGTCTTGTCTGTCTCATCTGCCTTCGAAAAATGTGTGTACATACCTTCCATCACAAGGTTGGGAAGCGCAGCGATCTCTTGAATTTCCCTGATGTCCTCCTCATGCGCCATAAATCCGAGCCTCGACATCCCCGTGTCAATCTTAATATGGATATACGCCTGCTTCTTATGCCTTTCAGCAAGTTCTGACACTTCTGCCGCCATCTCCTTAGTGTAGACAGTCATTCGGATCCCGTACTCTATCATAAGCTCCCTCTGATCCGGGAAAATACAGCCAAGGACAAGCACTGGCTTTATGATCCCGCCTTTTTTAAGAACAATCGCTTCATCAAGAGTGGCAACCGCATAGCCCCAGACATACTCTTTTTCAGCAAGCAGCTTTGCAATCTGCAGTCCGCCGTGTCCATAGCCATCCGCTTTAATGACAACGATCATCTTTGTGCCGTCACTGATATTATTTTTCATATTGTCTACATTGGCTTCAATGGCATCAAGGTCGATCCTTGCGCGTACCCGCGTATATTGTTTCATATGCTGCCCCTCCCTTTCTGCTGCGCAAGCTCTTTTATAACAATGCTGATATGGTTCATAATATCCTCTGCCAGTACACTGTATACGCCCTTTTCCTCTCTGGCGGAGTCTCCTGCCCTTCCATGCAGATAAGCTCCGAGAACCGCTGATTCATAGCAATCCTTCTTCTGCGCTAAGAGACCTGTCGTAAGACCCGCAAGCACATCACCGGAGCCTGCTTTTGCCATAGCACTGTTGCCGGAGCTGTTAAGACACGCCCTCCTTTTAAAGGCATATGTCACTGTATTGGCATCCTTTAGGATACAGGTAACGCCGGTATTTTTATCACCCAGAAAGCTTTTCAGTGCCTTCAGCCTGTCTTCCTTGACCTTTTCTGTCAAAATCCCTAAAAGCCGTGACATCTCTTTCATATGGGGAGTCAGGATATACTGGTCATGAAGCCTCTGCTCAAAATATTCCGGATGTTTTGCCAACAGATTCAATCCGTCCGCATCTACCACGCAGGGGCGCCTGTTGTTCTGAAACACGGACTTTACAACCTTTCCTGCTATGTCCCCCATCCCGATTCCAGAACCTATACATACCACATCTGCCCATGAAAGCAGTTCAAGCAGCTCTTCTTCATCATAAGATCCATATGGCGTGACCACTGCTTCCGGAAGCATCGTCTGCAGAACTATACGGTTCTCCTCTGCCGTGTAGATACGTACCAGCCCCGCTCCTGCCAGATAAGCAGACTTTGCGTTAAAATAAGCGGCTCCGCACATCCCCTTGCTTCCGGCGATCACAAGCACTTTTCCGCAGGTACCCTTGTTAGCATCCTCTCTGCGCAAAGGAAGGAGCCTACGGTACTCTGCCTGCGAAAGTTCACAGACTGTCTCTTCATCTTCCATAAGTGTCCTGCTGCTGATCCCGATATCAGCGATCATCACCTTTCCCGCATATTCTTTCCCCGGATAGATGCCCATACCAAATTTCTTTTCCTGAAAGGTAACTGTAACATCCGACAAAAACGCAGTCCCAAGAATATTACCCGTATCTGCCGAAATCCCCGAAGGGATATCCACTGCGAATTTCAGCGCCTTACTTTCATTCATCGCCCTGAGAATATCTGCATATTTTCCTTCTACATTGCGGCTTAATCCCACTCCGAATACAGCATCTACTATAATACTATATTCTCCCGTTTTAAATTCATTGCCAACAATTCCTCCCGCTTCCTCAAAAAGCCGGATCTGTTCTTCGCACTCTTTCGTACACCGCTCCCTGTTTCCGGCCATAACAGCGCTTACACGATATCCGTCCTTCTTAAGCAGCCTCGCGATCGCAAAGCCGTCGCCTCCGTTATTTCCCGAACCGCACACGACATATACACAAGACAAATCCATTTCCTGCTCTTTCATACATCTGACGCAGGCCCGGGCAGCCCGCTCCATTAGTTCAAGTGACGAAACTCCAAGCGTCTGGATCGTATACTGGTCTGCTTCCTTCATCTGACATGCCACTGGCAAATATCTCATATTTTAACCTTTCTGTATCCATTCATAAAATATTTAAAACCTCTTCATATACACAAAGGACGTGTAAAGACCTGCCCGCTTTCAGCTCGGCTCGTCATTACACGTCTTTTAGGGCTATGATTCGTTATGCTCCTGACGATATCTGCTGATGTTATAAGATAACTGCATCAGGCTCTCCGACAAATGCACATTTTCCACAATAATATTGTCCGGCAGATTCAAGTCTGTATGCGCAAAGTTCCAGATGGCGCACACACCGTTATCTACTAGGAGATTCGCAACTTCAATCGCCTTTTCCTTCGGAATCGTAAGCGCTGCAATCTCCACCTCGTTACTCTGGACAAAATCCTTAAGCTCATCCATCATACGGATCGGCACCCCCCTTATAGAAACGCCGTTAAGCCTTGGATTAACATCAAATATGCCCTTCAAGATAAATCCCCTGTTCTCAAAAGCAGCATAATTGGCAAGTGCCTGTCCAAGATTACCGGCACCAATAATGATCATATTGTGGTCTTCTTCAAGACCGAGGATCTTTCCGATCTCTGTATATAGATATTTCACATTATAGCCGTAACCTTGCTGTCCAAATCCCCCAAAATTATTAAGATCCTGCCGAATCTGGGAAGCCGTGACTTTCATCTTCTTACTCAGGTCATTGGATGAAATACGCTCTACACCATTTTCAAGCAATTCTCCCAAGTATCTGTAATACCGCGGCAGTCTTCGAATGACAGCCTGAGAAATCCCTCTTTCTTCCACTGATGTTCACCTTCCATTTCTTTCATAGAAACATTATATTAAATTGTTATACCAAAGTCAAACTTTTTGGTTGTGTTTTCTTTTATTTTCGCTATAATGTATAGGTAATGCGTTAATTTCCGGAAGTTCAACAGGAGGATATCATGATATTAGCATGTCACAAAATCAGTAAATCATTCGGTGAGGAAAGAATTGTCACCGATGGTTCTTTCCATATAGAAGACTATGAAAAAGCGGCCCTTGTTGGAATAAACGGTGCCGGCAAATCCACTATATTAAAAATGATCGTAGGAGAACTCCCCTCAGACAGCGGCACTATCGCCCTGACAAAGGGAAAAACTTTAGGATATCTGTCCCAGCATCAGGATATGGATGGGGAAAGCTCTATCTATGAGGAGGTAAAGTCTGCCAAGGCAGAGATCATAGATACTGAACGGCGCCTTCGTCAGATGGAGATGGAGATGAAGCATTTATCCGCCGAACGGCTGGAAAGCCACATGGAGACCTACAACCGTCTGACAGCGGAATTCGAGCGGGCCAACGGCTATGCTTATGAGAGCGAGGTGACAGGTGTATTAAAAGGTCTTGGATTTTCAGAAAGTGAATTTTCAAAGTCTGTAGGGACTCTCTCCGGAGGACAAAAGACTCGTGTGTCTCTTTCAAAGCTCCTTCTTACAAAACCGGACATCCTTCTTCTTGACGAGCCGACCAATCATTTAGACCTGAATTCTATCACATGGCTGGAAACCTATCTTTTAAATTATACGGGAGCTGTCCTGATCGTCTCCCATGACCGTTATTTCTTAAACCGCGTCGTTACAAAGATCATAGAGATCGAAAACGGAAAGCTTATGACCTATTCTGGCAACTATACCCAGTATGCCGAGAAAAAGGAGATGATCCGCAGCGCCCGGCTTAAAGAGTACCTGAACCAGCAGCAGGAGATCAGGCATCAGGAAGCCGTCATTGAAAAATTACGCTCCTTCAACCGTGAAAAGTCTATTAAACGCGCGGAAAGCCGCGAGAAAATGCTGGAAAAGATCACGCTGGCAGAAAAGCCGGTTGAATTAAATACCGAGATACATCTTACTCTCACCCCATCCCATCCAAGCGGCAATGATGTACTTACTGTGGAACATCTTGGCAAATCATTTCCTCCACACACACTGTTTTCTAATGTGGATTTTGAGATCAAGCGGGGAGAGCATGTGGCCGTGATCGGAGACAACGGAACCGGAAAGACGACTCTACTTAAGATCTTAAACGATGTGCTGCCCGCTGACGAGGGTTGTTTTACACTGGGAACAAATGTACAGATCGGTTATTATGACCAGGAACACCATGTTCTTCATATGGAGAAGACGATCTTTGAAGAGATATCTGATGATTACCCTGCTCTCACGAATACAAAGATCCGTAATATGCTTGCCGCCTTCCTCTTTACCGGAGATGATGTATTCAAACTGATCAAAGACTTAAGCGGAGGTGAACGGGGACGAGTATCTTTGGCAAAGCTTATGCTCTCCGAAGCCAATTTCCTTATCCTTGATGAACCGACCAACCATCTGGATATCGTCTCAAAAGAGATCTTAGAAAAGGCCCTTAACGATTACACCGGTACGGTACTCTACGTCTCCCATGACCGTTACTTTATCAACCAGACAGCCACCAGAATACTGGATCTTGTAAATCAGACCTTTATCAATTATATCGGAAATTATGACTATTACCTTGAAAAACGAGACGAGCTGACATATGCTTACTCAGATCCCAAGATATCAGGCAATGCCGGGTCTGACTATCCAGGTATAAACAGCGGATCAGTAAAGACCTGCACTTCTAATGACTCTGGCAGACAAAGCAATATCTCTGATTCCAAGCTTAGCTGGCAGGAGCAGAAAGAAGCCCAGGCAAAGAAGAGAAAGAAGCAGAATGATCTTGCAAAGACGGAAAAGCGTATCACAGAGCTGGAAGACAGGGATAGAAAAATCGATGATCTTATGGGACTTGAAGAGGTGTATACCAATTCCGTCAAATGCCAGGAGCTGGCTGAGGAGAAAGCACAGATCGCAGAAGAACTGGAAAGATTATACGCAAAATGGGAAGAACTGGCGGAATAATAAAGATACGATAACAGGACAGATAAAAGAGGAGTTTTCAATATCCTCTCTCTGTCCCGTTTTATTATGCGTATAGATTTTTCCTAAAATTGACTACCGCTCCAAACTGCTTGTTCCAGAATGACAATCAGGAGATTTTTTCCAAAAATAGTATAACTCATTGGGATGATTCGCTTCATACTTATAATAGTAATTTTTCTTTTTCCCTTTTGTATAATATTTTTTATATTTTTTCAGGTATTTATCATACTTTGCCTTTGAACATTTTTTGCCGTTAACAGAATATTCTCGTATGGTACTGCCATCTTTATTAGACACCCCATGCTCATATTCCATTCGCGCAGCCAGTTTTAGTTTTCCATTTTTTAATTGATAAAAACTATAAGAATCTTCCCCCGGAAACTCTATGTCCGGAACACGGACGTAGTCACAGAGATATTTGTTCTTATATGAAATATGTCCGCTTCCAATGTACATATCATCGAGATAGATCAACGGTACGACTTTTTTCTTATAATATGTCAGGACAATGACATCATGATAGGTGCTCCCTTTCGAGGCAGACAGTAATAATTCCTTTGTCCCGTCTCCATTTATGTCCAGCAGCTTATAATGAGTGTAATTCTTAAGATGCACTTTATGACGGGCACCCTGTCTGTCTTTGACAGAATAACTCTTATTGACAGAGTTAAGCACATTGATGTACCAGTTCTTTTTTGTAGTCGCGGCAGAGACGGGCAGAGACTGACATCCTATCATAAATATGATAACTGTCAGCAAAAGGGATCGGCTCCACAGCTTCCGGTTTCTCACATTCTTCATAACCAGTTCCTCTACAGTCTTATTTACTGTTTCTCTTCTTCCTTTTTATATTCCCGCACATTTTCATCCTTTACCGCCGTTTCAGACATATACACTGTCTCCTTTGCTTCTGTGTCTTCCGGTATCTCGGTTGGTTTTGGATTCTCTGTTATCCACGGACGTTTACTGTCAAGCCATTCCATCTCCCTCCAGTAGTCTGTATCAATCTGCTGCATAAATGTCCTGCTGTGCATATACCGCATGACATAAAAAAGAACCCTCGTATAAAGCGATGGCATTACACGTTCCCGCTCATGAACGATCTTTGCCATAAGCTGATTGACTTTTCTGTCAATTTTATCTTTGATCGGCTTATCAACTTTATCCCACTCTATGCTTCTGATTGCGACACCATATGTATAGATCCGCCCGACTCCCCACCATTTCAGGCTGTCTGTGATATCTTTAAGAGCACTCTTCATGCCTCCTCCTGCTGCTGTCGCAAAACATACCGCCTGTTTTTTGAACATGGAAGCCTCAGGGCGGTGCACCATCCACCGGTATCCGTAATGGTCAAGCAGCGCTTTGATCTGTCCTGTTGTATGATAAACATAAGTAGGCGTTGCGAATACAAGCAGATCCGCCTCATCTATCAGTCTGGTTATGCGCTTCAGATAGATAAGATAATCCGGACACCTTTTTTCATCCCGCATGATGCAGACCCCGCACCCACGGCAGAATTCCGGCATATCTTTCGGCAGGAACAATTCATTTACCGTATCCTGCGACAAGGTAACTCTCTCCACAAACATCTTCGCAATCCGGTATGTTGAACCTTTCCTCATGGTACCGTTAATCATCAGTATATTCATACAGAATCCCTTCCTTATAATCTCTCAGCGATTGCCCTGATAAAGTCTTCACTGTTTAAAACCGTCGGATTCTTGATCGTCGTGATCAGTGCAAGATCTTTTGTCATCTTTCCTTCCTCAATCGTGTCAATGGTTGCTTTCTCAAGCTTGCCGGCAAATTCCATAAGCTCTTTATTTCCATCCAGCTCGCCCCGTTTCCTGAGAGCTCCTGTCCACGCAAAAATCGTTGCCACAGAATTAGTAGAAGTTTCCTCCCCCTTTAGGTGCTTATAATAGTGGCGCTGAACCGTTCCATGGGCCGCCTCATACTCATAATAACCTTCTGGTGATACAAGAACAGAGGTCATCATGGCAAGAGAACCGAATGCAGAGGATACCATATCGCTCATTACGTCCCCATCATAATTTTTGCATGCCCAGATATAACCGCCCTCGGATTTCATCACACGGGCAACTGCATCATCGATCAGTGTGTAGAAATACACGATTCCTGTCTCTTTAAATTTTTCATCATATTCTGCATCATAAATTTCCTGAAAGATATCTTTAAACGTATGGTCATATTTTTTTGAGATGGTATCTTTTGTCGCAAACCACAAATCCTGCTTTGTATCTAAAGCATAGTTAAAACAGCTTCTTGCAAAACTTTCAATTGACTGGTTTATATTGTGCATTCCCTGTATGATTCCTTCTCCCTCAAATTCATGGATCAGCTCTCTCGTCTCATTTCCATCTTTATCTGTAAAAATGAGTTCTGCTTTCCCGGCTCCCGGAATCTTCATCTCACTGTTTTTGTACACATCGCCGTAAGCATGTCTTGCAATCGTGATAGGCTTCTTCCAGTTTTTTACACAAGGCTCTATGCCTTTTACAACTATCGGCGCACGGAATACCGTTCCGTCTAAAATCGCGCGGATCGTTCCATTTGGACTTTTCCACATCTCTTTCAAGTCATACTCTGTCATACGGGCCGCATTCGGAGTGATGGTAGCGCACTTTACCGCAACTTTGTGCTTTTTCACTGCATTTGCCGAGTCGACCGTAACCTGATCATTTGTCTCATTGCGGTACTCAAGCCCCAGATCATAATACTCTGTATTCAGCTCAATAAATGGCTCCAAAAGATGAACTTTTATCATCTTCCAGAGAATCCTTGTCATCTCGTCTCCGTCCATCTCCACAATAGGAGCTGTCATTTTTATCTTATCCATTATCTTGTCCTCCGATATCTTTTTATTGACATAGTTACCAGTTACTTTCCTACCTCTTAATAATGCCCTAGTATAACTTTGCCCCGATTTCTCTTGGACGGAACCCGTCATTTTCTAGCGCCAGCAATATATCATTCTTATGCTCTGTACCAAATGCTTCCATAGTAATACGAAGCTCCACTGCCGCATTCCGGTTCGTGCTCACAAACTGGTTATGCTCAAGTTTGATAACATTGCCGTTGGCATTGGCAATCGTTGTCGCCACACGCACAAGCTCTCCCGCTTTATCCGGAAGAAGTACCGATACAGAGAATATCCGGTCTCTCTGGATCAGGCCATGCTGTACGATAGAAGACATAGTGATAACATCCATATTTCCGCCGCTTAAGATCGCTACAGCCTTTTTACGGGTCAAGTCTATCTGTTTTAATGCCGCGATCGTTAACAGACCGGAATTTTCCACAATCATCTTATGATTTTCCACCATATCAAGAAAAGCTCCGATCAATTCATCATCTTCTACCGTGACTATCTGGTCGATATTCTCCTTACAATACGGGAATATGTTCCCTCCTACCCGTTTTACCGCTGTCCCATCCGCGATCGTATTGGCGCTAGGAAGTGTTACCGGCTCTCCCGCCTCTAATGCCGCTGACATACTTGCCGCTGATTTAGGCTCCACTCCAATGATCCTGATCTTTGGATTAAGCATTTTCGCCAATGTAGCAACGCCTGTCACCAGTCCGCCGCCGCCGATGGGTACAAGGATATAATCCACTGTCGGCAGCTCCTGGATGATTTCCATCGCGATGCTTCCCTGTCCGGTAGCAACATCCAGATCGTCAAAAGGATGTACCAGCGTTTTACCCGTCTCTTCAGCTAATTTCATCGCATATGCGTAAGAATCATCAAACACATCCCCGTGAAGTACTACTTCCGCTCCATAATTCTTTGTGCGGTTTACCTTAATGAGAGGAGTCACCGTAGGCATGACAATTGTCGCTTTACATCCGAACCTTTGTGCCGCAAACGCAACACCCTGGGCATGGTTTCCTGCTGAGGCAGTGATGAGTCCTCTTGCCCGCTCTTCCTCAGTCATGGTGCTGATCTTGTAATATGCGCCGCGAACTTTATAAGCACCGGTACACTGCATATTTTCCGGCTTCAGATATACTTTCCCCCCGGTTTGTCTACTTAGATTCTCACTGAATACCAGCTTTGTGGGCAGTGTAACTTTTTTCACAACCTCACTGGCTTCTTCGAACTTCTCCAACGTCAGTTCCTGCATCTTTAATTCCTCCTTAAGTCCATATCTTCATTTTTCTCACAGCTTTTTATAACTTTGAACATAACTTATCCCTATATTTCTCCATCCTCTGAATCATTCGCGTTCACGGTAAACAGCGCTTTTACAAATGCATCTGCATCAAATTTCTGAAGGTCTTCAATACTCTCCCCCACACCGATATATTTCACCGGTATTCCAAGCTCTGCATGGATCGCAACTGCGATTCCGCCCTTCGCCGTCCCGTCCATCTTCGTAAGGACGATTCCGGTAATATCTGTCACCTCGCTGAATTCCTTCGCCTGCTGCAAAGCATTTTGTCCTGTAGTGGCATCCAGCACTACCAGAGTCTCACGAAAAGCTTCCGGAAATTCCCGGTCTATGATACGATTCATCTTGCGAAGCTCTTCCATAAGGTTTTTCTTATTGTGAAGACGCCCTGCCGTATCGCATAAAAGTACGTCCGCGTGTCTTGCCTTCGCAGCCGCCACTGCATCATAGACAACGGAAGCCGGGTCTGAACCTTCCTGTCCGCCGATCAGATCTGTCTGAGCGCGGTTCGCCCATTCCTTAAGCTGATCTCCTGCCGCCGCGCGAAATGTATCCGCAGCCGCCATGATCACCTTTTTATCCATCGCGCGGAGCTTTCCGGCAAGTTTCCCGATAGTCGTCGTCTTTCCTACTCCATTCACGCCGATTACCATGACAACGGAAGTCTTTTCTTCAAACTCATATGCCGTCTCTCCCACTTCCATCTGCTCTCTGATACTCTCAATCAAAAGTTCTCTGCAGTCTGCCGGCTGTTTAATGTGGCGCTCCTTAACTTTACTTTTCAGATCATCTAAAATATCATAGGTTGCCTGAACTCCTAAATCCCCCATGATCAGTACTTCTTCAAGTTCCTCATAAAAATCCTCGTCTATATTAGAAAAACCAGAAAAAATACTGTCCATGCTGTTTACGATATTATCCCTAGTCTTTGTAAGACCAGAAATCAAACGTTTAAAAAAACCTTCTTCAGCCATAATGCGCCTCCTGTCTATACTTAATCCATTCACTTACTTATCAAGCTCGTCCTCCAACAAGCTTACCGATACCAGTGTCGAGACTCCTTTCTCCTGCATAGTGATCCCATACAACCGGTCTGCTGCAGTCATCGTCCCTCTCCTGTGAGTTATCACAATAAACTGTGTGCTTTTTGTCAGCTTATGCAGATATCTTGCGAATCTGGTAACATTATTATCATCAAGCGCCGCCTCGATCTCATCGAGAAGACAAAACGGCGATGGTTTTAGATTCTGGATCGCAAAAAGAAGAGCAATTGCCGTAAGTGCCTTTTCTCCTCCTGAAAGCTGCATCATGTTCTGAAGTTTCTTTCCCGGCGGCTGGGCGATGATCCGGATTCCCGCTTCTAAGATGTCCTCATCTTCCATAAGCTTTAATGTTCCTTTTCCCCCTCCGAACAGCTCTTTAAACACAGCATCAAATTCTTGGGAAATACGTTCGAACTGCTCTGCAAACTGCTTTCTCATAGCAATATCAAGCTCTTCAATGATCTTTTCCAAAGTTCCTTCTGCCTCTACCAGGTCATCATGCTGTCCCTTAAGGAACCCATGCCGTTCGGACACATTTTTAAAGTCTTCAATAGCATTCACATTCACATCTCCAAGACCTTTGATCTCATTCTTGATCTCCTGGATCCTTTTCTTCATCTGGGACAGATCCGTCAGGTTTTCATTGCGAAGTTCAACGGCCCGGTTATATGTAAGCTCATATTCCTCCCACATATAATTGATCTGCTTTTCGGAAGCCTCCTCATAATTCTCTTTCTGGCTTTCCAGACGGAATACCTCTTTGTCAAGCTCAGACATATGCTTCGACAACTCTTCCCTCTTCTGTAAAAATACTTTGTGCTTCTGGTTCAATTCCTCACGCTGTGCCTTGAATTTTTCAATCTCTGCACCAATCTCTGTAAAAAGATCGCCGGAATCTTCTATCGTCTTTCTAAGCTCTGCAATCTTTTCTTCTTTCTCCTGTATCTCTTTGGAAGTCCCTCCTTTATTCTCCTCAAGTTCTTTCATCTCTTCCCGGAATTTAAAAAGCTCTTCCCTGATACGTGTAACATTCTGGGAGGTAAACTCATATTTCTGCTCAAGCCCTGCACAGACAAGATGCAGTTCCTCCGCTTCCTTCTGCTTTGCAGCTTCGATCTCGCGCTCATTGTCAAGCTGAACCTGTTCTTCTTCTACCTTTTGGGATAATTGCTTCTCCAACTGCTCTGATGTGTCAAGCTCCACACTGATAGATTCCTGATTATCTATGATATCCGTGATCTGCCTCTCAAGCTGCTGGCCTTCTTCCTTGATATCACTGGATGTATTCCTGGCCGCACGGATCTTCGCCCCTGCCTGCTCCATATTCATCTTTGCAGTATTCTGTACGACATATGCTTTCTGAAGCTTTTCTTTCACTATCTCTATCTGGTCGTAATACCCCGTACGCTCTGTCCTAAGCTTTTCAGATTCAACCTCCAGCTCGTCCATCTCTCGCTTTAATTGTCTGACTGTCTTTTCGAATTCCTCGATCTCACGCCGTCTGCTCAAGAGATTACTGGAATTTTTAAAAGCGCCTCCTGTCATAGAACCGCCTGGATTGATCAGCTCTCCTTCTAAAGTCACGATACGGATAGACTGTCTGTATTTCCTCGCGATCGCGATCCCGTGATCGATATGATCTACCACAAGAGTACGCCCCAGCAGATAAACAGCAAGCGCCGCATACCGGTCATCTACCCTCACCAGCCTGTCAGCAGTTCCAACAACTCCTTCTTCTTTCAGCGCCTCAGGTCTGCTGATACCGCCGTAAGCCTTAAGCGCAGTGAGCGGCAGAAAAGTTGCCCGTCCGAATTTATTCTGTTTTAAGAAACCGATCATGCGCTTTGCCGTATCTTCATCTGCAGTGACGATATTCTGGATATTGCCTCCTAATGCCGTCTCTATCGCAACCTCATAATCCTTTTCTACCTTTATGATATCAGCTACAACCCCGAGAAGCCCTTTCTCCTTGTCACGCATGTCCATAACCTTCCGGATACTGTTTCCGTAGCCATCATACCGTTCCGTAATATTTTTAAGGGATTCGAGTCTTGACTCCTCTCTGTGATAAGCAGTCTGACCAATTCTGAATTGCTCCGTCTGGCGTGCCAAAACCTTCTGTATCTTTTCAATCTTCTCCTCATACTGGCTGCTCTGCTCTGCAAGAACAATAATCTCACCGGATATGGCTTCTAATTCTTCTTCATATCCTGAAAGGAGCTTCTCCTGACCCTGCGCCTCTGTCTCAGTCTCCAGCAGGCGCTGGTTAAGCTGAGCCCTCCGCACCTGTATCTGTTCTAGCATCGTATCATACTTTTGTATCTTCGCCTTCGTAGAGGCACGGCTGCTGAGAAGTTCCATAATATCAGCCTTGTTCTTCTCAATATCCGCAGTAAATGTAGCGATACGTGTCTGAACCGTGATCAGTTCTTCCCTGGCACTGCTTTCCAGCGCTCTCCGCTCCCCAAGCTGCCCATGGATAGTCGTCTGCTCTTTTTCAAACTCTCTGAGCTTTTCCTCACGCTCGGCCATCTCTGATTCTATAGTCTCTGTCCGTTGTTCATAATGCTCATCATTCATTCTCGCGCTGTGTATCTGTTCCTTTAAAAGAGCAATCTGGTTCTCAAGCTGCTGTTTTAATATCGTAGTCTCGCTCAGCTGGCTCTTAGCCCGCTCAATAGACTCATCGATCAGATCCACCTGTTCTTCTACTGTCTCATACTCCTGCTTCATGCCGTCGTACCGTTCGCCGGCGCCATCAAGCTCCCTGGCAGTATCATTGATATTTTTTTCCAGAGAAGCAATATGTTCTTGTATCCGTGCCGTCTCTAACAGGAACATATTGATATCATATGTTTTTAGTTCTTCCTTCTTCTTTAAAAATTCACGGGCTTTTTCAGATTGTTTTTCAAGAGGTCCTAACTGCTTTTCAAGCTCTGAAAGTATATCATTCACCCGCAGAAGATTCTGCCGTTCCTCTTCAAGCTTTTTGACTGACATATTTTTCCGGCGTTTAAACTTTACAATTCCCGCCGCCTCATCAAAAAGTTCCCGGCGTTCTTCCGGTTTTCCACTTAATATCTTATCAATCTGTCCCTGACCGATGATCGAATATCCCTCTTTCCCGATCCCCGTGTCATAAAACAGCTCATTGACATCCTTCAGCCGGCATACACTTCCATTGATCAGATACTCACTCTCACCGGAGCGGTATAACTTTCTTGCCACGGTCACTTCCTCATACTCAATCGGAAGCTGATGATCAGAATTATCAAGGGTGATCGCAACAGAGGCATAGCTTAAAGGGCGTCTGTTCTCTGTTCCTGAGAATATAACATCCTGCATACTCCCACCCCGAAGCTGCTTCACGCGCTGCTCTCCCAGAACCCAGCGTACAGCGTCGGCAACGTTGCTCTTACCGCTCCCGTTTGGTCCTACGATTCCGGTGATCCCATTATGGAAGTCAAATCTTAATTTATGCGCAAAAGACTTAAATCCCTGCACCTCTATACATTTTAAATACATCCTGCACCTACTTTATATTCTTTTCCCGGAGCATTAGTATGCTCTGGTATGCAGCTTCCTGCTCAGCCGCCTTTTTCGTCTTACCCTCACCAGTGCCGTAGCGTTTATCTCCAATATAAACAGCTGAAGAAAAAGACTTATTATGGTCGGGGCCTTTCTCGTCAATCAGACGATACGTAAGTCCGCCTTTAAAATTAGCCTGAACAGTTTCCTGTAAGATAGTTTTGCTATCATAAAAGAGCTGACGGTTATCCAAGTCATTCAGCACAAACTTCATAATAAACTCCTTTGCATTAGCAAAACCACCATCAATATATATAGCTCCGATAAGCGCTTCCATGGCATCTGACACGACAGATTCCCTCTTACGCCCTCCGGTAGCTTCTTCACCTTTCCCAAGAAGAAGATATTCTCCAAGATCTAATTGACGCGCACAGAAAGCAAGAGCCGGTTCACATACCATACTTGCCCTAAGCTTTGTCAGATCACCTTCTTGCATCCTACTCTCATCAAAAAAGAGAAATTCGCTTGAAATCAACTCAAGCACCGCATCTCCGAGAAACTCAAGCCTCTCATTGCAATTGTATTTCGGCAGATGCATCTCATTTGCATAGGAGCTGTGAATCATTGCCTTCTTTAACAGCGTAAATTTCTGAAACCGGTACCCTATTTTTTTTTCTAATTCTTTTAACTCTCTGCTCATTCTTATCCTTTCTATTGTATTTGGGAAAACTAAAGTAAATATCTTCCAAAATGAAAAAGCCCATCAGGGCTTTTTCACACCAAAACCATGCCTAATCATTTGTTGCATTACGAATCTGCTCCGCAGCATCTCCTACGGTAGCGATCTTTTCTGCCTCTTCATTATCAATCTCAATATCAAAGGTCTCTTCTATGCCCATAATAATCTGAAAAATATCAAGGGAATCTGCCCCCAGATCATCTACAAATGTAGAATCCATCGTAATAATATCCTTGTCCTCAATGTTCATTACATCTGCAATAATATCCTGTAATTTTTCAAATTCCATATCTTTTTTCTCCTTTTCCTAATTACTATCAGCGGATACTTTGTCCATCTGAATACATTCTTTGATCTTTTCATTGATTTTTTGCTGCTTAAAAGTCACGCACTGTAAAAGGGTATTGCACACTTCTTTCGATTTGGAACTGCCGTGAGTCTTTACTACAAGACCATTAAGACCGAGAAGCGGCGCTCCTCCGTATTCACTGGCATCAAACTGCTTTAGTGTCTGCTTTAATGCAGGCTTTACAAGCAAGGCTCCAAGCTTGCTCCTAAGACTCCCCAGCATGCCCTCTTTGATCTTTCCAACAAGCACAGCCCCTACACCTTCATAGAGCTTCAGGATAATATTACCGGCAAATGCCTCGCACACAACTACATCTGCCTGCCCATGCGGAATCTCCCTTGCCTCCACACTGCCGATAAAGTTAATATCCTTTTGGCTTTTTAAAAGCGGGAAAGTCTCTTTCACTAACGCATTGCCTTTATCTTCTTCTGCGCCGATATTTACAATCCCTACTTTTGGCTTGCTGATACCAAGGACATTCTCCATATAGATAGAACCCATCTGGGCGAACTGCACAAGATGCGACGCTCTGGCGTCCACATTTGCCCCGCAGTCAATGAGAAGTGTAACACCTTTCTCTGTAGGGATCAACGGTGCAAGAGGAGGACGCTCCACTCCCTTGATCCTTCCTACGATGACCTGCCCTCCGACAAGAATCGCGCCAGAACTTCCGGCTGATACAAAAGCATCCGCTTTCGCATCCTTTACCATCTTCATGCCCACAACCATCGAAGAATCCTTCTTTCTACGGATTGCGTTTACAGGTGGTTCTGCAGTCTCAATGATTTCGGACGCATGTACAACCTCTATCTGTGACTTGTTGTACTGATACTTAATCAACTCCTTCTCAATCGCTCCCTGTACTCCGATAAGAAATACCTTCATTGACGGTTCTTTCTCAACAGCCTCAACCGCGCCCTTCACAATCTCTGCCGGAGCATTGTCTCCTCCCATAGCATCAAGCGCTATGTTCGTTATTTCTGTCATCTCTATCCCTCCTACATTGCTAGGTTCATTCTACTAAACCTTACTGTAAAAATCAATATCTATTGCAAAAAATATGGTGAAACACCAAACATATTAAAAGGCCTGTATCCTCCCTAAAGAATACAAGCCTCACTTTACTCAATCCATATCATATTACTATTACTTAAAATCCCATAGTCTTAAGCTTGAATTTGCCTAACAGGTCACGCAGCACCTGTGACTGGCTGGAAAGCTCCTCGCTTGCGGCAGCACTTTCTTCGGAACTTGCAGAATTGGTCTGTACTACACTGGATATCTGAGAAATACCTTCGCTGATTCCACCGATAGAATCTGCCTGCTTCACAGAAGCTCTGGAAATCTCTGTTACCTGTTCCACAACTCCATGAGCTCCCACTACAACTTCGCTGAGCGCCTGCTGTGTAGATTCTGTTAATTGTACACCATTATCAACCGCGTGAAGAGTTTCCTCGATCAGCTTAGAAGTACTCTTAGCTGCTTCGCCGCTCTTAGCCGCAAGATTACGCACCTCATCAGCAACAACCGCGAATCCTTTTCCGGCAGTACCGGCACGTGCAGCCTCAACCGCCGCATTCAGGGCAAGGATATTCGTCTGGAACGCAATATCTTCAATCGTTTTGATAATGTGTCCGATTTCATTAGAACAGTTGCTGATGTTATCCATCGCGCGTGACATTTCCTGCATCTGCTGGTTGCACTGCTCAATCTGTTCACCCACCTGGCTTACCTGCGCACTGGTCTCATTCGCACTCTGCGCGTTATCATTGATCTGTTCCGAGACAAGATTCACTGTATTTACTAAATTATCAATCTCGTTCGCCTGCTCGGTCGCACCCTGTGCTAATGCCTGTGCTCCGCTGGAAACCTGATCAGCACCGTTTCCAACCTGAACCGCTACTGTCTGAATCTGTGACATCGTCTCATTCAGCTGTTTTAAGATTACATCGGTAGAAGAACGAATCTCAGCAAAATCTCCTACATACTCGAAATCTGCCGCTTCCATCGTCAGATCACCACGGGCGATGGCATTCAGGTTCGCAGATATATCTGATATGTACATTGAAAGTGTCTTTGCTGCCTGATTCAGACTCTGTGCTAATATACCGATCTCATCTTTATTCGTCACATCAATCTCAAAATCAAGCCTGCCCTGTGAAAGAAGCTGACTGTTAGCAGTAATGGTCTGAATTGGACGCACGATCTTTGACATTACATATGCAACGAGCGACAGACACGCAATCAGGTTGATGACAAACGAAACAACCGTAACAGCAGTTGTGGCTGTAATCGCACGCTGAAGAGTTGTCTCATAAGTCTCTTTGTCCGCTTCGCTAAGGTCGATCACCTTATCAAGCAGCGAGACAAGTTCGCTGACATTCGCTTTCGTCTCATTCAGATACATCTCCTGAGCACCTTTATGATCTGTTTCATTCATACCAAGAATCTCTTCGGCAGACTTATGGATCGCTTCATGAATCGGGATCATCTGATCGATCAGTGATTTCACTTCCGCATTCTTAATATCCGCATGGTCGCCATAGAGCCATTTGCCCAGATCACAAGCTGTATAATCAGTGGTACCGGTAAATTCCGTACCAAGGTTGATCGCCGAACTCAAATTCTCGATCCAACTGAAATGTGCTTTCTCTCCTGCAAGCGCTAATGTATGGATGGTTGTGGCATTTGCGGTGTTTTTACTGGCAACCCTGATCTTCTTCACTCCATTAACTGTGAATACTGCGCTGATGACAACTACGACCAAAATCACGATCACTCTTATCCATACAGATCTTTTAATTGACTTTCCCATGAATTTACCCCTCTCTTTTTATTATTTTAGAAATCACCCATAAACATATTATATTTATAAGCAATTCCCTTTTGGTAATCTCCATTCTTTTTCATTATACTCGAAAAATGTCTCTTTTTCAATCCCTTTTTACATGAAAAAACGCAATTAAAAACAGAGAACCATCTGTACATTAAACGGCTCTCTGTCTGTCATACTTTTTTCGATTAGTCCTGCGGGATAATTTCTTTTTTGTTGTAGCTGCCGCAAGCCTTGCAGACTCTGTGAGGCATCATTAATTCGCCGCATTTGCTGCACTTTACAAGATTCGGAGCACTCATCTTCCAGTTCGCTCTTCTCTTATCTCTTCTGGCTTTAGAAGTTTTGTTCTTTGGACAAATTGACATAGGTTACACCTCCTTAAAATTCTTAAATACATCGCGGATAACTGACATTCTAGGGTCAATACCTGTATCTTCGCAGTCACAGGTACCCTTATTTAGGTTTTGACCACATACATTGCAAATACCTTTACAAGATTCGCTGCACAGAACTTTCATCGGCCATCCTACTAAAATCTCATTATAGAGTAATCTGTCTACGTCAAGATGATATCCGTCAATATAATTGTTCTCATCTAATTCATCTGTCTTACCTGAAATTGTCCCCGCAGCCTGACTCTCCACTTCTCTCTCAAAATCAAGCTCAAATTCCGCCGGAACTTCCACAAGACAACGGTCACACGGAATCCCGATCACCAGTCTGCCTCTCCCTTTGACAAAAAGCTTATGTTTCCCTGCATATTCCACACGGATATGAACATCCTCTTTTGAAATAACCGGATAGGAATCTTTCCTGATCCTGAACTTTTTCATCTCGCAGGGAACAACTGCCTCTAAAGGCTCATGCTGCTCGGATAAGACACCGGATAGGTTTAATATCATAGAATCACCCCTATTCACACCTAGATTATTATATCATGTAAATGTGGTTTGTCAACTGCTTATTTACTATATTTTGTAGATATTTTGCAGAAATTGCCATCTATATTGAAATTTTTATTGAAGCATTTTTATTCTCACGCAAACAGGGACGATCATAAAGCCGCCCCTGTTTTTCTCATCGCAAATATTAAATCATATTTACAGCACATAATCTCCCTACTTAGAAAGTCCAAACTTCTCATCTTTAGCTGGTTTTTCATTCTGTTTTACAGAAACACCCGCATTCTCCACCTCTACCGGATCACCGACAGTTAAGCCTTCGATCTCTGAATCCGGGCAAAGAGGAGTCCACGCCATCTCCATAACTTTATCAGCAGTCATGTCTTTTTGTTCTATAATTCCAAGACGAATATAATCCTCTGCAATCTCACGGAGCGCTCTCTCTGTGAATGCGTCAGAAAGGCCAAAATGAAGGGAGTCCCAGAATACCTGCTGGTCAGCCTTTTCCCCTGTCATTTTGTCTGTATCATACATTGCCGAAACTGCTTCCTCAGAATTCAGACGATTAAACTCACCCGCCCGCTTGATCGCCTTTACTACATATTTAGCATGTACCGGATTTTTTTCAATAAAATCGTTATTCATGGCTGTTACACAGCAAGGCTCATCTTGAAATTCCGGGCTGTACGTGATTGAGCAGATCATCCGCATATCTTCTTTATAATTAGCCAGCACAAAATAATCTGAAAAAATAGAAGCGTCGACTTCGCCGTTTTCCATTGCCGCAACAGTAGCCGCACTGTCAGCAATATCCAGATACTCTACTTCCTTTGTCGGATCGATACCATACTCATCGAGCAGACGGTAAGTGATGTTCTGATCAGAATTTCCAATGCCGTCATGAATAGCGATTTTTTTCCCTTTCAGATCTTCTACTGTCATGATATCACTGTCAGCCGGAACAAAAATGGATTTACATCCAATGTGGGCACCTGCCACAAATGTCATTTTTACCCCGTTTGTTACAGGAACAAGCATTGTCGCGATATGATCTGTTCCCCACATGCACTGACCGGTTCCAACCGTAGTTACAACGGATTCACCCTCCATATAAGTAGCATTGATACCGTATTCTTTATAATATCCTTGTACCTCTGCCATATATTTTGCAGATACGCAGGCACCGCCGTTGAACAGATAATTGATCTCTGTACCGAATACCGGCTCTTTCTGCATTGCCGCCCAGTCTTCCTCCGAGACAGCTTCCGGTTTTTCTGCATTTGATGACGCATCCGGCGCATCTGCTTCATCGGAGGACTCTTCTGTCTTTGCTAAGCTGTCATCCTCATTACCTGCCGGCTCTCCCGGCGTACCGCAGGCAGCCAGTGAAAATACCATGGTGGCAGCCAGCGCTGCCGCTGCCAGACGTTTGAACTTTAAAAATTTCATAATAATTCTTTCTCCTTTTCCTAAGACTATAAATTAATATCTATCCATAAAACACAGAGAAAACGCGACTCTTTCCTCCGGTTTTGCGGAACATGGCAACAATAGGGCGTCCTATTTCCTGCCCCCGAAATGCAGGCGGTTCAGAATCTCATTGCGGTACTCTACGAACGCTGCTGAAGAACGGTCCCTTGGATATTCCTCCTCAATCTTAATATCCGCCACAATACGTCCGGGATTAGCATCCATAACGATCACACGGTTCCCCATGTAGACAGCCTCATCCACATCATGAGTTACCATAAGCGCAAGCTGTCCCTTTTCCTGCCAGATCTTAAGAATCTCGTCCTGCATGTTCATGCGGGTAAATGCGTCAAGAGCACCAAGCGGCTCGTCCAAAAGAAGGATATCCGGCTCATTAATAAGTGAACGCATAAGCGCTACTCTCTGTGCCATACCTCCTGATAACTGCCCCGGATAGTCATTGCGGAAAGATTGTAAGCCGATGACCTTGAGCATACGCTCCACCTTCTCTTCGTTTCCTTTCAGCTTTCCCTGCATCTTTAAACTAAACGCAATATTCTTCTCTACCGTCAGCCACGGAAAAAGCGTAGATTTCTGGAACATCATGCCCCGCTCCGGAGAAGGCTCAGTAATCTCCTTTCCGTCAACCGTTATCTTACCGGTAGTAGGTATAATAAGCCCCGCTATCAGTCTGAGGATCGTAGATTTACCGCATCCGGAAGGTCCCACCAGACTGACAAATTCCCCGCTTGTCAAACTCAGATCAATTGCGTTCAAAGCGTGTGTAACTTCATCGTTTTCTACTTTTGCAAAACTTTTCGAAACATTTTCTATCTTTAAAGAAACTTTTTTCTCTGCCATTTATTTCACTACTCCATTCTGCCATCTAAGTACACGGCGCTTAATCAGATCCAATGCCTTTGTAACCACTGTGAATATAAAACAGATCACGAACAATGCCGCAAACATCTTGTCATATGCCGCCCATGATTTTGCCCAGTTCATATACCATCCAAGTCCGGCTTTTACACCCATCATCTCCGCGATCATAATCGCCACGCACGCAGAACTCATCGCCTGTGTACACCCCTGCAGGATTGATGGCATGGCATGGGGAATGGCCACCCGGAATACTAATTGTCTAGAACTTGCTCCAAGTGTCCTTGCCGCTTCAAAAAAGTCCTTGTCTACGTTGGAAATACCTGTCATGGACGCAACCGTTACTGCAAACCATGAACCAAGCGCAATGATGAACACTGCTCCTTTGAAAAGAGATGCCGCAACAACCATAACAATTGGTATCCACGTAGATGTAGGTATCGGTCCCAGAAATTTGATCACCGGATTTACCCAGTACCGCACTCTTTCGGAATATCCGCAGGTAATTCCAGTGACAAGTCCCAACGCAATGCCGATAAAATATCCTAAAAACAGAAGTCTTAATGTATGTAAAGTACATTCAAACAGATAAGCACGGTCAATCCACGCAATATTGATGATGTAATTCATACAAGGCACAAAGGGCTGTGTCAGGATTCCCGTCTTAAGCGTCAGATAATCATATCCTGCAAGTAATAAAAACAACGCTGAAATAAGCGGCGCCCGGTATCTGAGCATATCCAAGACTCCCTTGTCTTTCTTAACTTTCTTCACAACCGAATAAATAAAATAGATCAGATATGCACAGATCAGTACTACGAGAAACCATACATATGTATATGGTCTATCATTCGGACTTCCGTTTGGAATCATCCAGTATTCCAGCATTGCGACCATACCACATACAAAAGGAAACAGCATGATCATCCAATCCAGCGCTTTCTGCCATCCGGTCTTTTCCCTTTCCTCCAGCTCTCTGAGCTGTTGGCGCGTCAGATTTTGAAGATTACTGTTATCCATGTTATTTTTTGTATTTTTAGAAATTTTTGCTGACATAAACCATTCTCCTAAAAGTATTTTTTCCAAATAAAAATACAACCGTCAGATGCATATGCAATAACTGTAATGACTGTAAAAACGCATCCACCGCTTGTACTCCCACTCGGTGTATCTGCTGCATAAATATACATTTAATATGTTTATAGTCTATCATAAAAGCAAAAATAAGTTAAATTGATATTTTTGATCAATGGCTGGAATTATCAACTATTTCTATATTTGTGAATAAATACACATAAAATTCTTTGTTTTATAGATTTACACGGGAGTTTGACAGTTGAATACTAGATAAATACCTTGTAGGTCGCATAAAACCTG
>CAJUAM010000027.1 GCA_910584615.1 uncultured Dorea sp. | reverse complement strand
CTTTTTCAAAGCGGAATTTAATCTTACAAAGTGGAATTTACTTTTTCAATTCACCCTTTTTTTACATTTTTTTATTTTACAGTTATTTTCTGGCAGAATCATACGTTTTAACTCCCAAATCCACTTAACATCTCACCGGATATTTTAAGTTTCTTTATCTGAATCATGCTTCCACTTTTTTTAATCTGCTAAGCTGTCTCCTTGATTGACAGTAAACTTACAGCCATGCTACTATCTTACACAAAGAATCCCTAACGATCCTGCAATGTAAGGAGGCCTTCCTATGATCACTACTGTAAGCAGATCTCTTGCCCAGCAGATTGTCAATACTGTTCACGACATCTGCGGACATGATATTAATTTTATCAATAAAAAAGGTATTATCTTTGCCAGTACGGACGAACATCGCATCGGTACCTTTCATGAAATCGGCAAAGAGGCTGCCCTCACCCAGAAAATCATTGAAGTCTCGGAAAACGACAATTATAAATATAAAGGAACAAACTGCGGTGTCAACATCCCTGTTACCCACAACGGACTGCTTATCGCTGTCATCGGAATCAGCGGCAAACCGGATGATGTCAGAAGCTTTGCCTGCTTAGCAGAGCAGATTACCAGACTTTTGATCCGCGAGCAGGAGCTTGGCGGCACAGCACATACATTATCAGAAAAAAAGCGTTTCCTTCTTAACAGTCTGACTTCTGAAAGTCCGGATGTCCCGGAATATGCGCTTACTGCGTTAAAAGACTTCCATTTAGATGAGAATATGCCGAAACGGATCATTATCATACAACTCACCACAGCCGATGCCTTTGTCACCCTTTCTTCTATTGAAGATAAAATTGTCCGGCTCTTTGACCGCCTTAACATTCATCTTTTTTGTGATTACTATCCGGATAAGGTTATCGCGCTGGCCGATGATCAGACTGTTATTGAAAATATATCTGTTTTCAAAAGCTTTTCTGATGACAACCGTGATCTTTTTCAGACAGGGATCGGCTGCGCCGCGAATATATATGAGCTGGATTCATCCCTGCGAACTGCCTATATTGCGCTTGCAAATGCATCTATGGATACTGCGTCCTTTTCCATATTTGATGATCTGACGCTGGAAATCGTACTGAGCTCTGTTCCTGAAAACAACCGGAACGAATACTTGTCGAAAGTCCTCTCTAGTCTTTCCTCTGAGGATATCTTTCTGCTGCGCATTTATTATGAAGAAGGACAGTCATTAAACCAGACTTGCAAAAGACTCTTTCTCCATAAAAATACACTTCAGTATAAGTTAAATCGTATACACCGTATCTGCGGATTTGACCCGAGAGATTTTAAAGATGCCGTGATATTATATCTGGCAGTCAGAATGCAGAACCAGATATATCATTAAATTATGTTATAAATAACATATTTATTTATATTTCATATTTTAAATTAGTATCTATAACATATATTTCTCTGTACCATATGCTATACTAATAAAAATGGATATGGAGGAATTTTAATTATGAAAGTTGTTATTGCAATCGATTCCTTAAAAGGCAGCCTTTCTTCTATTGAAGCAGGATTAGCTGCAAAGGAAGGTATCTTAAACGCAAAACCAGAAGCCGAGATTATAGTAAAGCCGCTTGCCGACGGAGGCGAAGGAACGGTAGATGCTCTTATCGAAGGACTTAACGGGGAGCGGATAGAAATCACCGTTACCGGACCTATGGGAGCACCTGTCTCTTCCTATTATGGATATTTAAAAGAAAGCAGCACCGCTATTATAGAAATGGCATCTGCTGCTGGTATTACTCTTGTTCCGGATAAAGAAAAAAATCCCCTTCTTGCTACTACCTATGGTGTGGGTGAGATGATAAAAGATGCGATGGAGCGAGGATGCCGTAACTTTATCATTGGTATAGGGGGAAGTGCCACTAATGACGGCGGTATCGGCATGCTTAAGGCACTCGGCTACGAATTTTACGACAAAAATGGCAATGACACAAAAGAAGGAGGCCAGGCTCTTGCAAAAGTCACATCTGTCAGCACAAAAAGACGTAACCCTCTTATCTCTGAATGTACATTCCGTGTCGCCTGCGATGTGAATAATCCCCTTTGCGGTGAAAACGGAGCTACTTATATATATGGTCCTCAAAAAGGAGTTACCGACGACTTTAAAGCAGATTTAGATTCTGGAATGGCAAACTTTGCAAAAGTAACTGCTGATACCCTTGGACGTGATGATTCCAAAACCGCAGGTGCCGGCGCTGCCGGTGGTCTTGGCTTTGCGTTTTTAAGTTACATCGGCGCAGAACTGACGCCTGGAATTGAACTGATCCTTACCGCTGTCAATCTTGAAAGCGAATTAAAAAATGCTGACATTGTAATTACCGGAGAGGGGCGCTTAGATCATCAGACCGCAATGGGAAAAGCCCCTATAGGAGTTGCCCGCCTCTCAAAGAAATACGGCGCAAAAGTTATTGCATTTGCAGGATCTGTCACAGAAGGCGCTGCGGCATGCAACAAATCCGGAATTGACGCATTTTTCCCGATCGTGCGCAAAGTTACTACATTGGAAGAAGCGATGGATAGAGAAAATGCGCGAAAAAACATGACAGCAACGGTTGAGCAGGTGTTCCGGCTGATCTAAAACTATTTTACAACATTGTCTCTTTTTGCTATAATGAAACATATTTCACAACATACTGCGGGACATATATAAGATATGTCCCTGGCAATATAAAGGAGTAGCTATGGCGAGCATAAGAGATGTTGCAAAAAAAGCCGGGGTCGCGGCCTGTACGGTATCGAGAGTGTTGAATGGAACGGCGGCAGTAAGCCAGGAGACAAGGATTAAGATAGAAAAAGCGATGAAAGAACTGGATTATATCCCGAATGAACTTGCAAGGGGAATGTTCCGGCAGAAATCCGGGATTATCGCTATGCTCGTACCAAGCATCAAGCATCCTTTTTTTTCATCGCTGGCAGATTATATAGAAAAAGAATTGTATATAAAAGGATATAAACTAATGCTCTGCAGCACATCCGGCAGCATTGAACGGGAGCAGGAATATCTGAATACTTTCAGGACAAATCTGGTTGACGGGATCGTCATGGCGGTCAACAGCCTCCCCGAAACGGTATATGAACATTTCACAAAGCCTATGGTAATGCTGGACTGCCATATTTCTAAAAATATCCCTTTTGTCGTGTCCGACCACAGAATGGGAGGACAACTGGCCGCAGAAGAATTTATCAATAATAACTGCCGCCATGTTCTGCATCTTTGCGCAGAAAAAGAAGAAAAAGAAATTTTATCCTATAAAGGCCATGAAACATTAGAACAGATCCTCACAGAACATGGAATTCAGACAAGAGGTCAGGAGATCCGCTGGAACAGTTTTGATTTAGACGGCTATAGAGAACTGGCAGAGCTGATACTTAAAAACTATCCTGACATAGACGGCATCATGGCGGCTGACATGGCGGCACTGGCTTTTTATGAGGCAGGAAAAAAACTAGGAAAACGCATCCCGGATGATTTATGCATTATCGCATATGACGGAACATACATCCTTAATGTCATTGATACAAACCTGACTGCCGTTGTACAGAATCTAAAGCTGTACTCCAAAGAAGTTGTAGCTATGATCTTAGAGTTGATTGAAAATCCCGGAAACCATATTGAGAATACTTATATTCCAGTCTCATTAAAAAAAGGAAAAACCAGCTAAATTCATTCTAAATCTATATTGACATAACAAAAAAAGAATGTTATCATGTAGAAAATGAAACATGTTTCACACAGAGCGTATAAATGGACTCGCAACAGGGTCCTTAAAAAATCATTTTTATGAAACATGTTTCACATAAAATAATAAAAGGAGTGAGAAATGTGAAAGCAAGGTACATAGGCATCGCGGCAGCAATTGGGCTGACTGCAGTCTCGTTCTGCGGGTGCGGAAAGAAAGAAAAGGATTACGATGTATATTTCTTCAACGGAAAATCCGAAATTGCAGAAAGTCTTGAATCTGTAGCCGATGAGTACGAAGCAGAAACAGGAAAGAAAGTAAAAGTATTTACTGTCGGAACTTCCGAATCAAGTGAAACTCTCAGGTCAGAGATTAAGTCAAAAGATTACCCGACAGTATTTGCCTCAAATGCCATCGGTATTGAAGAGTGGAAGTCCGCCGGATTTGCAATGGACGCGGCAGAAGTCCAGAATCCGCAGTTAAAAGCACTGTATGAGAGTATTCCAGATTCGATGAAACTTGAGTTTGAAGGAAAGGGAAACTATGGGATCCCCTACAACATCGAAGGCTATGGGCTCATTGCCAACAAGAAGATGCTGACAGAAATCTTAGGAATTGATAACATCAAAAAGTTTAAGCAAGATTACAAAGCCGCCGGCTACACCGAATTCCAGGACATGATAACGTCACTGGACAGCTACATTAAAAATGGTTCAGGAAAAGACTTTACCTTAAACGGTCAGACCTATCATGTCCGAAACGGTAAAACTCCTTACACTGAGAGCCTGACCGGCGTACTGGCAATCGCGGGAGCGGAGAAATGGACCTACGGCAATCATTACGGGAATTTTCCCATCAGCGCAGTATACAGCACCGTCTATGATGTGCGCGAGTCCGAGCCTGAAAAAGCGGACCAACTAAAGAAACCAATCATCAAATCACTAAAGGAGCTGGAATTTGCCACGAATTACGCTGCAGGAGCAGACGGTCCTATTGAGAGAGGTTCACAGTTTGTTAATTCTACCGCTACCGGATATGACCAGGCAATTCAGATGCTGGCGGAGAAAAAAGCTATTTTTATGAAAAACGGCAACTGGATCTACTCCAATGTTCAGAAAATTTCTAAGGAAACAGCAGAAAACCTGATCATGCTACCTGTGAAAGTCAGCTTTGACAAAAGCGATATCACGGCAGACAGCATGACGCCGGAGAAGATGAACCGCTCCATTCCAGAGTTCGTATCACAATATTATGTCATCAACGCAAAAGCGACGGAAGAAGAAAGACGGGATGCCGAAGATTTCGTCTACTGGCTCAATACCTCGGAAAAAGGGCTTGACTTTATTGTCAACGATTTTGCATTCGTGCCGTTTAACGCAGATGAAAACACTCAGCTTGACAATCCTCTCTCCAACGACCTGATAGAATATAAACTTGCTGACGACCTGCTTGCAAACCCATTTGACGCTGCTCCTGCAAGCTGGGGACTGGAAAGCTACGGCAAATATGTAATGGAAGAGTTGTTTGTAGAAAAAGAAAAATGGTCCGATAAACAGCTAAGCGAGATTGCGGACAAATGCATCAAAAACTGGAAATCAGGCATGGAAGAATGGTAGGGAGGAAACAAGATGGAAAATTTTTATAAAAGATGGTTTAAAATCTTAGTAATACCGGCAGTCATTTTATTCTTTGTGGTCATCATCATACCGTTTATCATGGGAATCACCTATTCCTTTACTGCATGGAGAGGTTCTTATTTTAAAGGCTCCGAGAACTGGTGGGGCGCGCTTGTAGGTGTGACCAACTATATAAAGGTGTTCCGGTCAGAAAAATTTCTGTCGGCATTGATATTTACCGTGAAGTTTACCGTGGTGGCAGTCATTATGAAAAATATTGCAAGCCTTGGTATGGCAATGATGGTAAAAAAGGTGAATGTGGGAAAGGGATTCTTCCGGACAGTCTATTTCTTCCCGAACCTGCTTGGAGGGCTCGCCATGGGTTTTGTCTGGAGCTTTATCTTCCAGAATATCTTTTCTCTGGTGCTTTTTGGCGGAGAATCAGCCATTAAGATACCTTTTCTCTGCGATATGCTCCAGGACCCCAACAAAGCAATCTTCGCCATGGCGATTATGGCAACCTGGCAATCAGCAGGGTACATGCTTTTGATTTACCTTAATGGACTCAACAACATCCCTGACGATCTCTATGAGGCCGCCTCCATCGACGGCGCGACCCCGTGGCAGAAATTTAAACACATAACGCTGCCTATGCTGATGCCTGCGTTTACTATCGTATTTTTCCTGACCTTATCCCAGAGTTTCAAGATGCTGGATGAAAATCTGGCGTTGACAAGCGGAAACTTCGGAACAAGGATGCTGTCGCTGCAGATCCTTCTGTCAACAAGAGAAAATATCCCTGCCAACTACGGCATGGCTCAGGCCCAGGCGATCATATTCTTCGTGCTGATTGCCGTAATATCTGTAGCACAGGTCAGCGTAACCAAGAGAAAGGAGATTGAGGCGTAATGAAAAATTCTATGAGTACGAACAAAAAAACAAGGCAGATCACTCTGTTCGTTGTATTAGGAGTCATTGCAGTTTACACGATATTTCCCATATATTTTTTATTTGTAAATTCATTTAAGAGCCAGAAAGAAATCGTAGCCTCTCCTATGGCATTTCCAAAATCATGGAACCTCAAATATTTAAAAAGCGCCGCACAACAGATAGACCTTGGCCCGTCGTTATTCAATACGCTTGTCATCACAGTCATTGCCGTAACAGTCATCGTGCTGGTATCAGCTATCACCGCATGGCTGATGGTACGTAACAAGACAAAAGTAAGCCAGGCTTTATTCCTGATATTTACGGCAGCCATGCTCATACCTTTCCAGTCTGTCATGTATCCTTTAGTAAATCTGATGGAGATGCTGGGTCTTAAAAATACCGGAGGACTTATCGTTATGTACAGCGGCTTCGGCCTCAGTATGACCGTTTTTTTGTATCATGGATTTATGAAATCCGTGCCGATATCGCTGGAGGAGGCAGCCTTAATCGACGGAGCTAATATTTTCCAGGTATTTTTCAAAATCGTTTTTCCGCTGGTAAAACCGATCACCGTAACAACAATCATCACCAACGCCATGTGGATATGGAATGATTACCTGCTTCCGTTCCTGATCATCGGAAACAATGACAAAAAGACGCTGACACTGAGTCTGTACTATGCAAAAAGCCTGTCCGGACAGTATGGGAATCCGTGGGAACTTATCTTTCCGGCAGTCCTGATCTGCGCGGTACCGATTCTCGTAATCTTTATCTTCCTTCAGAAAAATATCATCGAAGGAATTGCGGCAGGAGCAGTAAAAGGTTAATCACTGGAGGCATATATGAGAAAAACAGATTGGTGGAAAAATGCGGTTGTATACCAGATATATCCGAAAAGCTTTCAGGACAGCAACAGTGACGGAATCGGCGACCTGAAAGGAATCATAAACCGGCTTGACTATCTGAAACGGCTGGGAATCAATGTTATATGGCTTTGTCCCGTGTACCAGTCGCCCATGGACGACGGCGGCTATGATATCTCCGATTACTACCATATAAATCCCATGTTCGGCAGTGACGAAGACATGGACGAATTAATTCAAAAGGCTGACAAGATGGGGATTAAGATTCTGATGGATCTGGTAGTAAACCATACTTCTGACGAACACGAATGGTTTCAGAAGGCACTAAAAGACCCGGACAGTAAATACGCGGACTATTATATTTTTAAAGAAACTGCAGACGGTAACCCTCCTAACAACTGGCGGTCATATTTTGGAGAACCGGCATGGACAAAAATAGAAGGAACGAACCGGTTCTATCTCCATGAATTTTCAAAAAAGCAGCCGGATCTGAACTGGGAAAACCAATCGCTGCGGGAAGAAATCTATCGGATGGTAAATTACTGGCTGGATAAAGGCTTAGCCGGATTCCGGATAGACGCCATCGGAAACATCAAAAAACGGCTGGAATTTAAAACTTTCCAGCCGGACGGCGAGGACGGACTGCGCTACATCGGAGACTGGGTATTAAACCAGCCGGGCATTGAAATATTCCTGCAGGAATTAACAGAAAAAACATTCCGTCCTCACAACAGCATGACTGTTGCCGAAGCTAATGTACCGGAAGAATTGTTAAACTTATTTATCGGAGATTTGGGATTCTTTTCCATGGTATTTGATTTCAGCTACACAGATATTGATGTACCGGCTACCGGAGAATGGTTCCGTCCAAAGGCATTCACGCCAGAAGAGCTTAAAAAAACCATATTCGAAAGTCAGCGGATGGTCCAGGAAAAGGGATGGGGTGCCCTATATCTGGAAAATCATGATCAGAACCGTTCCGTAAATAAATATATACCAGAAAAAGATATCGGTTATCACAGCAAGACAATGCTTGCCTCCCTTTTCTTCTTTCTGCGGGGTACTCCCTTCATTTATCAGGGGCAGGAGATCGGCATGGAAAATATCCGGATGGATTCCATAGAAGATTACGACGATATCGCTACAAGAGGACAGTACAAAAGAGCGGTGAATGCCGGATTTGATAAAAAAACAGCTTTTGATATCGTGGCAAAGCGAAGCAGAGACAACAGCCGGACACCGATGCAGTGGGATTCAGGAAAAAACGCCGGGTTCAGCAACGCAGAACATACATGGCTAAAAGTAAATCCAAACTATAAAGACATCAATGCCGCAGATCAGGAATTTTCCGATTCGGTACTGAAATTCTACCGAAAGCTGATACACTTGAGAAGAGACAGCAAATACAGCAACATCATCATAAACGGAGAATTTTTGCCGTATGAAACAGAAGATCCATGCGTTATCGCATACCAGAGGATTATCCTAAACGAACGGCTGCTGGTAATCCATAACTTTCAAAACATCAAAAGTTATATCCGGATCCCCGGAAAAAATACTGAAGCAGTAATCGGAAACTATACCGGTAATTATCATCAATCCAACACATGTCAGGAATTGTACCAACTATCGCCGTATGAATGTATTGCTTTGTATCTGAACACATAAAAAAAGAAAACCTGAATCTCAGGTTTTCTTTTTTTAACGGAGAAAGAGGGATTTGAACCCTCGCGCCGGTCACCCGACCTACACCCTTAGCAGGGGCGCCTCTTCAGCCTCTTGAGTATTTCTCCAAACAAGAGCATTATACTAAAGCTTATGCTCATTGTCAATCCCTTTTTTTCATATACCACTCAGTCCGTCCTTGTACAGCCTGATCTGTTTTAGACTTTTTTCTCTTTTTGGGAACTTTGCGCAGTCTCAACAATATATTCTGCCAGCTCTTTTCTTAAGACAATATGCTCCGGCAATCCAAATTGCCATACTATCTCACTGATATACGGTCTTTTCAGCATACTTTCCTCCAGCAAAGCACTGTCACTGAATACTTTTTTTGGTTCTGTGACCTTTAGAAGATTTTTATGGGCCATTACAAATACCTTATCAAAATTATTTACCACAAATTCCATATCATGTGTAATGGTAATGATCGTCTTGCCCTTTTTCTTTAATTCTTCTATCATGTTTTCAAGGATCCTGATACCCCTTATGTCCTGTCCTGCCGTCGGCTCATCCAACACGATTATTTCCGTATCCATCGCGACTACAGAAGCAATCGTAACAAATTTTCTGATTGACAACGGGAGATTATAAGGATTTTCCTCCAGTTCATCTGACAGCCCTACAAGCTTTGCCGTATACTCTGTCAGTTCCTTTACTCTTTGAGCATCGTACCCGAGTACGCTTGGCCCGAATTCTATTTCCTGTCTAACCGTATTATGAAATATCTGATCATCCGGATTCTGGAAAACATACCCTGTCTTTCTGGATAATCTTGCTGTTGTAAAATCACATGTGTCCATTCCGTCAATGACGACTTTACCAGACGTTGGTTTTAAAAGCCCGTTCATCATCTTTACCATCGTCGTCTTACCTGCGCCATTCTGACCGACAATAGCGATATTTTCACCTTTTTCTATATGAAAATCAATATTTTCAACAGCTGAAAATCCATTCGGATAAGTAAAGCTTACATTATTAAATTCTATTAACGACATAGTTATCCCCTACCTTCCAATTAAATTTTTTAACTGTTGTGCCATTTCTTCTTTTGTTATGATCTTTTCATCAACCAAAATACCTTTTTTTTGCAGTTCATCCGCTAAAAGCACTGTCTGGGGCAGATCGATCCCTTTTTCTATAAGAGAAAGATCTGACAAAACTTCATGCTTTTCTCCACTCCTTATCACACATCCATTTTCCAAAACGATCACATCATCTGCATATTTCGCGATCAATTCAATCTTATGTTCAACGAGAATAATTGTTTTTCCCATTTTCTTCATCCGGTCAATGATGTCAAAAACTCTTTCCGTTTCCTTTGGATCAAGCTGCGATGTCGGCTCATCAATCACAAAAATATCCGGTTCCAGCGCAAGCACGGAAGCAAGGGCGACTCTCTGCTGTTGTCCTCCTGACAACTCAAAAGGATTTTTTTCCGCAAGATAAACTGTATTTGTTATCTCCATAACCTCTTCTACTTTTTTCCTAATCGTATCTACAGGTACACCGAGGTTCTCCAGACCATACGCAATCTCTTCATACACATTGTCCCTTGCTCCCGTAATCTGGTTAAATGGATTTTGGAATACATATCCAATCTTTGGAGCAAGTTCACCCAGTGTATACTCATTGAGATTCTTTCCATCAAGTATAACACTGCCTTCTAGTTCTCCCTGATAGAATTCAGGTATAAATCCTCTTATTATATTGCAAAGTGTTGTTTTTCCACTCCCATTGGCACCAATGACAGCATAAAATTTTCCTTTTTCAATCACAAGATCTGCGTGGCTTACACAAGGCGTTTTAGAAAGAGGATATGTGTAAGTTACATTTTTTAATTCAATACAAGTCATAACAAAATCCTCCCGATCACAATCAATACAAACAAAACTGCCGTAACTGCCGTCATAATCTTATCAACAGGGCGCTCCTCAATATCATACAGATGCGTTGACTTTGTCTCTACAGAAAATCCTCTTGCCTCAAGTGTGAGCGCCCGCTCTTCCGTTCCTTGTATGGCACTTAAAACAAGAGGAACTAACGTCGGTACAAATACCTTTGCCCGTACAAGAAGATTGCCTTCCGTCTCAACTCCCCGTGCCCTCTGGGCATTCATGATCACTTCTGATCTTTTTTTCAATACCGGGACCATCTGGAGCGTAGAAAGCACTACATAAGATGCCTTCGAACTTAATCCCTTTTTTTCCAGCGCCAGTACAAAATCCTTTTCTGTCGTCACGGCAAAAAACCAGATTAAACAGCCCCCTACATTTGCTAATATAAAACCAAGTTTTAATGCAAAAAGTAATCCTTCAAGCTTTGCGGTAAATATCCAGAATGAAAAAAGAACCGTATCACCTGCTGTAAAAAATGTCTGAATGATAACAAGGATTATAAACAGTACGCCTACAGAATTTTTCACTCTTCTCAAAAATACACCGTATACGCCGCTGGCTGCGGCCAAAATATTTACAGCCACAAAACAGATCGCTTTTAGTTTGATCCCCGGCAGTATAACTGCCGTTGCCGCAATAGCAATCGCAATATAAAATTTTGTCAGCGGATACAACGCCGCGATTTTATTCGTTTTTTGTACTGACTCTGTCATATTTCCTCTCCTATTTTTCTTTTGCTTTAATAAATTTTTCTCCAAACCTATATTTTACCAGTGTACGCTCCGGAAGAACCTTAATAATGAAATACGCTACAAATACAGATATTAATTTTCCAATGCTCTCTGTTACGATATATACGGAAAATACTGCCTGTACGATCTGAACACCAGTCGCCATAAGCCCTGCCGCAATCATAGAACCGCCCCCGCCTGTGGATCCGCCAAAGAAGAATACCGTGATCGGTGTAGCTGTGATCGTTGCCACTAAAGCAATGATGATTCCTGAAACAACTAATTTCCAGACTTTAGTAAGCATATTGTATTTAGACAATAATCCTGCCGAAACACCTATAAAAAATGAAGTGAACGCATACGGAATCCAGGATGGATCCATAATACCATTGATCAGATTTGTAAGCACACCTGTAACTGCTGCCGGAATCGGGCCTGCTAAAGCTCCTACCAGAATAACCCCGATCATATCAAGATCTACCGGAATCTTTAATATAGATGTCATCTGTCCTCCTACTATATTGATTGCGATCGCAACCGGTATCAATAGGATAACCATAATTGAAAATGTCTCTTTTCCTCTGTTTTTTGCTGCCATGATCATTTCTCCTTTACCTTAAATATTCTAAAATTTCTTGTTCATTTTCTTTAAAGATCGTTGTTAAAAATAACTTATAAAATTTTTCAACATCAACTTCTGCCGCATAAAGGGCGTTGCAGTTTCCGTCTGACCAATGTCCTCCTATATCGATGATCGACTGACCTCTCCCGATCCCCTCCGCCACTACATCAATATTTGCTTTTTTAAGCGTCAGGATCGATTCATCGATCAGGTAAGCAACTGTTAATACATCATGCATAGGAGCGACCGGTTTTCTTCTTGTTTCCCAGTTTTCCTCCAGCCCGACTCTCGTTATATTGTAGATAAATCTTGACAGATCCGTATCAAACATCCGCAGTATTTCCCGGATATCTGCTCCCAATGCAATCTTATTTGTCACATCTAAGCCTATCATAACAATCTCATGGAAACCTGCATTCATCACTTCCTTAGCTGCAAGCGGGTCCGCCCAAAAATTATATTCTGCCACAGGGCTCATATTTCCCGTATATTTAGCCCCGCCCATCACGATCAGCTTCTTAAATTTCTTTGGAAATTCCTTATCCTTGCGGATCGCCCTGGCAATATTCGTACATGGACCGGTTGCAAATAAAGTGATCTCACCATTGCTTTCATCCGCAGCCCTCAAAAGAAAATCGACTGCATTCTCCTGTTCAATCTGCTTGTCAGTCTGAACTACATGCGCATATCCGCCAAGTCCGTCATCGCCAAACGCCGGGACCGTATCCGGCTGCTTATCATCAAGTCCCTTTCCCGAACCCTTGTACAGCGGAATATCCTCCCTGCCGCATAATGATAAAATCTTAAGCCCGTTCTTTGTCGTGTTCTCCAGATCTCCATTACCCGTTACTGTACATACGGCTTTCAGATCAACCTTCGGATGTCTTAACGCAAGAATGATTGCCAGCGCATCATCCACTCCCGGATCACAGTCAATAATTATCGGTATCTTCATCCTCATCCCTCCCTCTTCATCTTTTTATCACTTCTTCCATTGTCGGAATGGAAGTTTGTGCACCTTTACGCGTTACTACAATACCAGACACTTTATTTCCAAACCTGATCGCTTCACCGTAGGAACTTCCTCTTTCAAGAGCCGTCGCAAAAGCAGCTGTAAAACTATCTCCCGCTGCTGTTGTATCTACGACCTGTACTTTTTCGGCAGGAAATTCTTCATATGTATCCTCCGTGACAAACAGACATCCTCTCTCGCCCAGTGTAACGATCACTTTGTCTACTCCCTTTTTAATAAGCTCTCTGGCACCCTCTATCAACTCTTCTTTTGTATCCAGTTTTCTTCCGATCAGTGTCTGAAGCTCCGTCTTGTTAGGCTTTACAATATCAAATCCCTGGAAAAATTTTTCTGAAAGTCCTTCTCTTGCGGGAGCCGGATCCAAAATAACCCTCTTGCCTCTTTTTTTTGCGGCATCTTTTACATACCTGACAACATCAACCGGAATTTCCATCTGCATGATCACAGTATCACAATCGTCGATCATCTCTATATGCCGGTCAATCATTTCTTTTGAGACCAACGCGTTTGTTCCTTGTATAACGATAATACAGTTTTCACCTTTATTATCCACTGTAATAAATGCATTCCCGCTGGAAACACCTGCAACAGTCTCAATCCCTGATATCTTTACTCCTGCATTTTTCAGATTATCCTTTAAAAGTTTTCCGTATATATCATCTCCCACAGCTCCTATCATCCGGACATCTCCGCCAAGCTTTCCCACCGCATACGCCTGATTCGCTCCTTTTCCGCCCGGTATAAGGGCAACACCTTTTCCCAAAACCGTTTCTCCCGCTAGAGGCTTCGCATCAACATCAATTACAAAGTCCATATTCAGACTCCCAACAACCAGTATCTTATTCAACTTTTATCTTTCTCCTTTCTATCATTCTTCAAATGTATCCATGATCATGTCTTGATACATTTCCAACGTGATCCTGTCAGGCATCGCAGGCTGGACCCCCTGTCTTGTCACAGTAATTCCAGCGCTGTAGGTAGCAAAACCTAATGCCCGTACCAGCGGGACATTTTCACTCAGATACACAGCCAGCGCACTGATGAATGCATCCGCGCCGCCCGTCGTGTCAATAGATTCAAAGCCTGCTGCCGGAAAATGTCTTGCATATTCCGCATTTCTCAAGTAACATCCCTCTTTTCCTAATGTTACGATCACATTCTCAACCCCTAAGTTCCACAATCTCTCAGCCTTCTCTTCCACAGTTTCATCTCCGGGAATCACAAGCTTTAACTCTTTCTCATTCGGTATAAAATATGTGACTTTTTTTAACAATTCCTCGTATATCTTTTCTGCTCCGGACGGCTTTAAGATAACTTTAACATTCTTTTTCTGACAGATAGAGGCAGCATAAGAAGCAGTTTCAATAGGTATTTCCAGAGACAACAGACAATATTTCGCGCTTTCAAACAAATACTCATACTTTTTTATCTGTCTTCTGCTCAATGCCCGGTTTGCTCCCGGATATACGATGATTGTACTGTCTCCGTCGTCATTTTCAGGAATATTAATGTACGCCTTTCCTGTAGAAAATGTATTTTCAAACTCAATCCCATCAGTTCTCACTTTGTGCTCCAAAAGATTTCCGTAAAGATCTTTACCGTCACTGTCATTTCCAAGACATCCGATCATGTAAACCTTACTTCCCAGCTTTGCCGCGCCTATTGCCTGGTTGGCTCCTTTTCCTCCGGGGATCAACGTTGTACCGGTTGCGATCATTGCCTCTCCTCCGGTCGGAATATAGGGGACAGAGATACTTACATCCAGATTCAGACTGCCGACTACGACAATTTTCTGCCCTTGCCATTTATTCGGAAACTTTACACTCTCACGCTCTTTAATATTTATTGGTATATAAATACTTTCCGGAGCAGATGATCTATTCTTCACTTGTTCAAGCAAAAACTCTGTGATCCTCTCCCCGCATTTTCCTTCCCAGGCGGTAACTGCTGTAACTGATGGCTTAAGCAGATCAAAATACTTTGAATCCTTCAGAGAAATTACAGATACATCTTCTGGTACAGAAATTCCTTTTTCTGAAAAGACCCGGTACAGACTGATCACTTTTTCTTCATCTGAACATAAAACTGCTGTGATCTTTAACTCTGTCCACTCTCTTAAACGCTCTCTGCCCTCTCGCATTGTAATGTCTTCTTTAAAAATATTCACATTGTTGAATTCAATCTTATATTCATATAAAGCTCTGCGGTATCCCCTGACTGCAGCAGGCGAATCTGATATCATACATCCAATATTCGTATGTCCCTTTTCTATCAGATAAGAAACAGCACTGTATACCACTTCCTCTTCATTAAATATAACCTCTGGTATTCCTTTTTCCTTCTGTCTTGTAAATCCTAAATGAATACAAGGGATCTGCTTGATCCGTATCTCTGAAACAATCTCTCTGTACTTTGAAAAATCCCCGATTACAATGATCCCGTCTACATCTTTTCCGTCTAAGAGTTTGATCTGTTTCCAGTTCTCCTTCAGGTTATTAACAACGATACTGTAACCCTTCCCGGATGCCGCCTGTCCGATAGAATAGATCAGATCCGTACAGTCATAACGGATATCCGCCAAAAGAACTTCAATATAATAACTCTTGATATAAGTATTTTTCCTGATCTTAGAATAAGGAACATACTGATATTCCCGAACGACCTGTAATATCCTCTCTCTTGTTGCTTCGCTGATATCACGGTCTTTTTTATTTAATACTTTTGAAACAGTGGATGTAGATACACCTGCAATATTCGCGATATCTTTAATATTCATAGATGCATCTCCTTTTATCAGCGAAATATTTTCCATAAACATGTTTCATGAATATATCTTATTTCTCCTTCCTTGGGTTTCGCAATTGTTTCGTATATTTTTTCTATAACTGACAATTTATTCTCCCCTTTTTTATTAATTTTACACAACGAAAAAATATTACAAAAACTTTTTAACGAAACATTTCGTAATATTTATAAAAAGAAAAAAGTCCCAAAACTGAGACTTTTAAACCTTCCCTGCTATTTTTTCATCAATCTTTTCCCTCACATATGCCGCGAGCTCTTTTGTTTTCATATTTTTATAGTCCTCATAATATAAAGGCTTTAGAAAATGTACTTCTACCGTCACCGGAGCAATTGTCTTCGCATCAAATGGTTTGAATGAATCAATAAGCGCTACCGGTATGATCGGGCATTTGGCTCTCGTAGCTGCTTTAAAAGAACCGCTTTTAAATTCCTGTGTCTGATTTCCGTTCTTCGATCGTGTACCTTCTGCAAAAATAAGATAATTTCTTCCTTTCTCAACTTCCTTAGTTACATTCGCAATGACCTCAATAGCCTGTCGCACGTCCTCTCTATCCAGTAAAAAAGCTCTTAAACACGCTAATACTTGTTTTAAAAAAGGTATATCTTTTATTTCTTTTTTGGCAACTGCCGAAAATGGTCTGGGACTTGCTTCAAGCATTGCCAGCATATCGTACATTCCCTGATGGTTGGGGAAATACATAAATCCGTCTTTTTCAGGAATATTCTCCAGACCTGTCACTGCGATATTTACATTTCCTCCTTTATTTGCATGACGTACAATATCCCTCAAAAACACATAATGTTCGTAATCCGTATACTTGTCTGCATGAGCTGCGTACCAGCAAAGTTTTACCCACTTGAATGGCACATAAAACCAGTTTCTAAGTACCATTATCAGTATTCTATTCATAATATCCATACTCCTTCTGTATATCATTCCTTTCTATATTATTACAAATACCGACAATAATCAATTATTCTATTATCTTTCTTTCCAAAAGAAATCCCGTACAAGTCCAATACAAGGTTTCTTTAAATGGAAAGCCACAGCTTTACCCTCACTTCCGTACATCCCGCACATATTTTTTCTTTTATAAATATTCCATGTTGCCATTCCTGTTTTATATAGACCAGAATGAAAACCCGCCATTTCGAGTAAAAAATTACTAAACCTCTAACAAATATGACTATTTCATTGAGCTATTGAGGCTTATCTCTTTCGATTAACAGTATGTTGCGTGTCAAAATTTCTTCTCACTTATCTTCAGATATGCAAAGCCCGCAAACAACGATGTTTACGGACTCTTCCAAACTCCCCGAGTTGGGCTCGAACCAACACCCCCACGGTTAACAGCCGTGTGCTCTACCATTGACACAGTCGCACACCGACGGATTATAAAATTCATTTTAGTAAATTTTCTGTTCTTAATTCCGTTTACGAGACAGAATCACTTTAAACATTTTGTAAAACATTACTCTTTTATACATCAACTGATAATCCCAACCAGCCTTTTACCGTTTCTACAGCATAGCCTTCTGCTTTTGCAATTTTAACAACATCAATTCCCATTGCATGTAAATTTGTGAAAAATAAGCAATAGATGTACGCACTATATTTATAACTTTTTAAAACCAGCTGATTTAGCCGGTTTTATGGTAATTTTATGTTTAAAAATATGAAACTCCCGCCAGGTTAATTTCATTTCCAGCTTACTTTCCCTTTTTTCACATACATTGTATAGGTGTTGCTACATCTGATTTTAAACGGATATTTTTTCTTTGTACACAAAAATAAATTATTCTTTTTATGCGCTCTCTGCATACTGCAATCACATATTGTCCATTTACCGTTTATCTTTACTTCACACCATCCATGAGGACTCAGACCGCTATTTGCGTATGCAGTCACGCCCCCGACAGAAACACAGCTGTCATACCCCAACACTCGCGCAATATAAGCAAATGCTGAGGCATAGCGATAGCAATTTCCCCTTTTATTTTTAAACATATAACCAGCATATGATTTTATTTTCTTTGCACTCGGTTTTTCTGAATAAAACCGCCGATAACGATATTTGCATAACGCTTTATAACAACTTTTTAGCCTTTTTTTAGACGAATCTTTGGAACTAGAATTCTTCATCACAAATTTAACTGCGTATTGGATATTTTTATCCGTTACACGAATTCCGTCCAAATCCACATAATAATATCCGCTTTTTTTGTTTCCTACAATTTTATTCTTTTGAAGGACTCCCTTCTCATTAAAATAATAATATTTATTTTTAATCTTACACCATCCGGTTTTCTTCTTTCCCAACATGGAAAAATAAATTTCAGATTTCTTTTTACTCTCCCCCTCCCGTATCATCTTCTGCTCATTTTGTTCTTGCTCCGGACTGAAAGTTCCTCCGGCTGCAAACACATCTATATATGTTATATTGACCATAAAAAACAAAAGCAACAACACACAGCTTATCCGTTTCATAACTATTCTCCTTCCTACCACAACAACATTTTCATTGTCATTTATGACATCAAATTTCGCTCCTCTAATACCACGCTTCCCTGCGGACTGGAAACATGAGCTTTCCAAAAGATAACCGTCCGGAGCTTTTGTCGCTTCAATAGACACTGTTCCACATGGCAGTACACAGCTTCTGTGCATCCCGGAATTTCTGAATCGGGACTATTGACCCATCTGCACCATACAGAAGTACAAGTTCTGTAGAATCCCGTTCTTCTAACTGCTTTGGTAAAATCACTTGCTACCCATCATAAATATAATAATTAAATACATCAGCAAACACTTCTGTATCTGGTATATAATCTTTTGTAATTGTATCTGCTTTCAAATAACATCCCCACCTTTTATTGATTTTTATTATACTCAAAAAGAGACCGCTTTTCAAGCAATCCCTTAGTCACCAAATTGCAACTAAAATAAAACTTTAAATTCCACTCGTCCAATGTGGAATGGAGTTTACTCCTTCACAGTTGATATTTACTCTTGCATACAAAAGTGATATGGTTATCTCTCCTTCTGACAGCAGTAGAAGGAGGAATTATGAGTAGACATATCCCAGGTAACCAGAAACATCTTACTCTTGAAGATCGAATATATATTGAAAATGAATTGAACAAATGCACATCCGCCTCTAATTTCACACGGATCTTTGAATAATAGTACTGATATACTACTATAAATACATCCCAGGAAGTATTGCTTCACATATATGAAGCTGATAAAATGAAACAAAAATAAGGAGGTAGGGAATATGTACATTATTTCTATTTTAGCTGTAATTATCTTAAGCAAATTTTTCACAGTTGGATCCGGACTATTCTGGCCGACTGATTTCTTCACGCTAACATTAATTGTGTTATTTAACTTTACTTTAATAACCAGTGCTGGCTTTCTGATGGATTTTAACAATGCATTTCGATTGAGTATACCTAACAGAAAACACCAGGAATCTATTCAGGAATTGAAACGCGCTGTTGAAGCAGTTCGTCTGACTGTAAAAACTACATTAATAACAGGGATTTTTCTGTTCTTCTTTGAATCTGCCCAGATCATAATGACTCTGGATTTAACAGAAGATGCTTTACCATCTATAGGAGGGATGATAATGCCTGGAATCTCCGCGCCTATTTATTCGTCTGCAATCATTCTTGTACTTCTTCCTATGGAGAGTATGCTGAGATTAAAATTATGGAATGCGCAAAAAGCACAGGAAATTCTGCCATCACAAGATCCTGCGGATGATGAGGAAATCCAAAAGGCAAATGGAGAGTGATCTACGTATGAAGAAAAGATGGCAAACTGGTATATATCTTCTTGTATATATTTTACTTCTTACATATATATCAGACTTTAATATAATACAATTACTCGATATAAAAAGCTTTTTGATATTATTGACAGGAACATTTTTGCTTACACTGCCTTTTTATGATAAAGCTATGGATAAAGAAGAGTTACTATGTATATACGGGACTAAATCAATAGAAGCCGGATTGATACAAGTCTTTCTGCTTTGTTTTGTACAATTGTCAGAAAGCACAGAATATGACAAATTGCTGGCAGATATAGTACTTTGTTTTCGACCGATATTATATGCATTCTGTATCCGGCTCATTCTAATAAATGATGATACGAAATCGTTGTCACTGATTGAAACAGAATCTGAAAAAGAACTGACTAAAAATCAAAATATTATCATGCCTTCATACGAAGATTGCAGATCAGCAAAGTTAACCAGACGGGAATCAGAAATCGCGCTGTTGATTTGTCAGGGATTCTCAAATAGAGAAATCGCGGATGTATTAACCATATCCGAAAAAACAGTAAAAAAACATGTATCTAATATATTTGATAAAACGAACATTAACAAAAGAGATGAATTGATACATTATCTAACCAACCATTATTAACATTCAAATCTTAATGCAATCTTCTTATGTATGTGATATCATATTATCAAGTATACTATCTATAAGGAGGACCACTATGAATACAGATATAAATTTTGACCAATTACGTAAAGACGCTAATGACATCTTCCACTCCGGCTTCACCTGTTCTGAATCTGTCATCTACACTATAAGAAAAGCTTTTGATCTTAACATGTCTGACGACGCGATCAAGATGAGTTCCGGATTCCCATGGGGGCTTGGAGGAGGCGGATGCATCTGCGGAGCTTTGGCAGGCGCTACTATGTGTATCGGCTACTTCTTCGGACGCTCTACACCAGGCGATCCAAAGAATATCCGCTGCTTTGAACTTACAAAAGAATTTCATGATTATTTTAAAGATACCTGCGGCGGTACCTGCTGCCGTGTTCTTACGAGAGGCATGGAAAAAAATTCTCCGGAAAGAAAAGCACAGTGTACGAAATTCGTAGAAGCTACTGTAGTAAAGGTTGCTGAGATTATTTTAAGAGAACTGAAAAAAGATAATCTCTGCGCGTAGCTATCTTACATAAAAAGCTGAAAAGCGGATAATCCTGCCCGCTTTTCAGCTTTTTTAATCTTTTAGATATAAGCCCGATTTTTCATTAACACATTCTCTGATATTAATAGCTTTATTTATTCTTCATTTTCTTCTTCTGATTCTTCCTCATCGCCTTTTCTTACTTTGGCAATGCTTGCTACGATATCGCCTTCCTTGAGATTGATCAGTTTTACTCCTGATGTGATCCTTCCAAGAACAGAAATCCCCTCGCACTTCATCCGGATAACGATACCTTCGGTATTGATGATCATGATCTCATCGTCTTTATGAACCGCTTTAACACCCATAACATTGCCTGTCTTTTCAGTGATCTTATAGCATTTTACACCTTTTCCGCCTCTGTTCTGGCAGGTAAATTCTGACAGATCAGTACGTTTTCCCATACCTTTTTCAGATACTATCAAAAGCTCTTCACCTTGAATATTAAGCTGCATTCCGATGATCTCATCTCTGTCGGAAAGATTCATTCCCCGTACTCCCATGGATGTTCTGCCTGTAGGCCGCACATCTTTTTCATTGAACCGGATACACTGACCATATTTTGTCACAAGAAAGATCTCTGCATCGCTATTCGTATATTTAACTTCGATAAGTTCATCGTCTTCCCGCAGTGTGATGGCAGCAAGTCCTGTCTTACGTACATTTGCGTACTCTTTAATAGGAGTTTTCTTGACAAGTCCTTTTTTTGTCGACATGAAAAGATATTCTCCGTCACGATATCCATCAATCTCTATCACCGCGCTTATCTTTTCATCAGGCATAAGCTGCAGCAAATTAACAATCGCAGTTCCTCTCGAAGTACGGCTTGCTTCCGGGATCTCATAAGCTTTCATGCGGTACACACGCCCGGTATTGGTAAAGAACATGAGATAATGATGGGTATGAGATACAAAAAGCTCTTCTACATAATCTTCTTCAAGAGTCTGCATTCCTTTGATTCCCTTGCCTCCACGGTTCTGAGACTTAAAGGTATCATGAGACATACGCTTAATATATCCAAGCTTAGTCATAGTAATGACTACATCCTCTTTTGGAATCAAATCTTCCATAGATATGTCAAATTCATCAAATCCAATAGAAGTCTTTCTCTCATCACCGTATTTATCTCTTATGATGATGATCTCTTTACGGATCACTCCTAAAAGCAGCTTATGATCCGCAAGAATTGCTTCCAGCCTTTCAATCTGCTTCATCAGTTCATTATATTCGGCTTCTAGTTTCTCTCTTTCCAGACCGGTAAGAGCACGAAGACGCATATCTACGATTGCCTGTGACTGAATATCTGAAAGTCCGAACCTTTCTATAAGTTCTTTCTTAGCAATCTGCACGGTCTGTGATCCTCTGATGATCCGGATCACTTCATCAATATTATCAAGAGCAATAAGCAGTCCTTCTAATATATGCGCTCTTTCTTTTGCCTTATTTAATTCATACTTTGTACGGCGTGTAACGACCTCTTCCTGATGCTTTAAGTAGAACTTAAGCATATCAAGAATATTCATAACCTTTGGTTCATTATCCACAAGAGCAAGCATAATAACACCAAATGTATCCTGAAGTTGTGTATGCTTGTATAACTGATTTAAGATTACATTGGCATTCACATCCCTGCGAAGTTCAATGACGATCCGCATACCTTCTCTATTAGACTGATCGCTCAGATCCGTAATTCCATCAATCTTTTTATCACGCACCATCTCTGCTATCTTTTCAATCAGCCTTGCCTTATTCACCATATACGGCAGTTCTGTCACAATGATACGGCTCTTTCCATTAGGCATAGTTTCAATATCAGTTATAGCACGTACGCGAATTTTTCCTCGTCCCGTCCGGTAAGCCTCTTCAATTCCCTTTGTACCAAGAATCATGCCTCCTGTCGGAAAATCAGGTCCTTTCACAATCTTAAGTATCTCTTCAACTGTAGTATCTTCCTTATCCTCAATTTGATTATCAATGATCTTAACAACTGCGTTGATGACCTCTTTTAAATTATGAGGGGGGATATTTGTTGCCATTCCGACAGCGATCCCTGAAGTTCCATTTACCAGAAGGTTCGGAAATCTTGCGGGAAGCACTACCGGTTCTTTTTCCGTCTCATCAAAGTTTGGCGCGAAATCAACCGTATCCTTATTGATATCGGCTGTCAGCTCCATTGAAATCTTACTTAACCGTGCTTCTGTATAACGCATGGCGGCCGCGCCGTCTCCGTCAACAGAACCAAAGTTTCCGTGTCCGTCAACAAGCGGATATCTGGTAGACCATTCCTGAGCCATATTAACAAGCGCTCCGTAAATAGAACTATCTCCGTGCGGGTGATACTTACCCATTGTATCACCGACGATACGGGCACATTTTCTATGCGGCTTATCAGGACCGTTATTCAGCTCTATCATCGAATATAATATTCTTCTTTGAACCGGCTTTAAACCATCTCTTACATCAGGAAGCGCTCTCGAAGCAATCACGCTCATTGCATAATCAATGTAAGAGGTTTCCATTGTCTTTTTGAGATCCACTTCATGGACTTTATCAAATATATTATCTTCCATTTTCCCCTGTCCTTTCTCTTACATTAATCTATACATCAAGATTCTTGACATATTTTGCATTTTCCTCTATAAATTCTTTTCTTGGCTCTACTTTATCACCCATCAGAGTTGTAAATGTCAGATCTAACTCAGAAGCAGACTCCTCATCCATCGTCACTCTGAGAAGAATCCTGTGTTCAGGATCCATTGTAGTATCCCAAAGCTGTTCTGCATCCATCTCTCCTAAACCTTTATAGCGCTGGATCTTATTATTCGTATCACGCCCGACTTCTTTTAAAATACCATCAAGTTCATCATCGCTGTACGCGTACCACACTTTTTTATTTTTTTCTAACTTATAAAGAGGAGGCTGAGCCAGATATACATAACCTTCCTTTATCAATTCTGGCATAAACCTATAAAGGAAAGTCAAAAGCAATGTACTGATATGAGCACCGTCTACATCTGCATCTGTCATGATGATAATTTTATGATAGCGAAGCTTTGAGATATCAAAATCCTCATGGATTCCTGTGCCGAATGCTGTGATCATCGCTTTTATCTCCGCATTGCCGTATATCTTATCAAGCCTTGCTTTCTCTACATTCAGTATCTTTCCCCTCAAAGGAAGAATAGCCTGGGTAGATCTGTCTCTTGCTGTCTTTGCGGAACCACCTGCAGAATCTCCCTCTACGATATATATCTCACAATTTTCAGGATTTTTATCGGAACAATCCGCAAGCTTACCTGGAAGAGACATATTATCAAGAGCAGACTTTCTCCTTGTCAGATCTCTTGCTTTTCTTGCTGCTTCTCTTGCCCTCTGTGCCATAACAGATTTTTCAATTGTCATTTTTGCGACAGATGGATTCTGCTCCAGATAAACACTAAGCTGCCTGCTTACAATACTGTCAACAGCTCCTCTCGCCTCACTGTTACCAAGCTTTTGCTTTGTCTGTCCTTCAAACTGGGGATCTTCAATCTTCACACTGATAATCGCTGTCAGTCCTTCTCTGATATCCTCTCCTGAAAGGTTCGGTTCACTTTCCTTTAAAAACTTGTTCTTTCTTGCATAATCATTAAAAGTCTTTGTCAGGGCATTACGAAAACCTACAACATGGGTTCCTCCTTCCGGAGTTGTAATATTATTGACAAACCCATAAGTATTATCACTATAGGAATCATTATGCTGCATCGCTACTTCAACCGATACGTTATTAACTATTCCCTCACAGTAGATAACATCTGTATATAATGCCGTCTTACTGCGGTTTAAATATTCCACAAACTCTTTGATACCGCCTTCATAATGGAAAGTTTTTTCAATCGGTTTTTCCTGCGGTCTTTCATCCCGGATAATGATCTTAAGCCCTTTTGTTAAGAATGCCATCTCCCTGAATCTTTGCTTCAACACATCATAATCAAATACAGTCTCTTCAAAAATGGTATCATCAGGCATAAACGTAACTTTCGTACCTGACTTTTCCTCACCGCATTCCCCGACAACACGAAGCTTATCTACAACTTTTCCCCGTTCATAACGCTGCTTATATATTTTTCCATCTTTAAAAATCTCAACTTCAAGCCAGTTAGAAAGAGCATTAACAACAGAAGCACCCACTCCGTGAAGTCCGCCTGATACTTTATATCCGCCGCCGCCGAACTTACCCCCGGCATGGAGTACAGTAAATACAACTTCTACAGCTGGAAGCCCGGCTTTATGATTGATCCCTATTGGAATCCCACGTCCATTATCTATAACAGTGACGGAATTATCTTTATTGATCGTAACAAAAATTGTATCACAAAATCCTGCCAATGCTTCATCAACAGAATTATCCACAATTTCGTAAACCAGATGATGAAGACCTCTAAGCGAAGTACTTCCGATATACATACCCGGACGTTTTCTTACTGCTTCAAGACCTTCTAATATCTGAATCTCATCGGCGCCATATTCATGCTGTACTTTTTCTGTACTCATTCAAATCCTCCTAATTCTCTTTCGCCACTTGTCCATTCTGGACATGGAACACTTTATTGATTGAAAACCTGTGATTTACAAAATCCTCAACACCTGTACAGGTAATAAGAGTCTGTATATCATTAATGCTGTCTAATAAATAGTTTTGCCTATGTTTATCAAGTTCAGACAACACATCATCAAGTAATAATACAGGTGTATCATGAATTGTTCGTTTTACAAGTTCTATTTCCGCTAATTTCAAAGAAAGAGCCGCAGTTCTTTGCTGTCCTTGTGAACCAAACCTGCGGATATCCAGATCTCCCGACATAATACATATATCATCTCTATGCGGACCTACAGAAGTGCTCTTTATCCTTAAATCTCTCTCTCTGTTTTTTTTCACTGCCTCAAACAGTGTCAGATAACCGTTGCTTGGTTCATAAATGATCTGTATCTCTTCTTTGTTTCCTGTCAGTCTTTTATGTACAGAAGATATGATTCTGTTCATATCTTCAATAAACTTCTTTCTTCTTTCTATCAGCTTATCCCCATATTGTACTAATTGAAGCTCCCATATTTCAAGAGTATCTATAAAATTTTTTTTATGTTCGTTATTTATCTCTTTTAACAGATGATTTCTCTGATTGACAACACGATTGTAATTCATCAGATTGCTCAGATATATCTTATCAATCTGGGATAATTCTAAATCTATAAATCTTCTCCGTTCAGAAGGTCCGTTTTTTATGATATTTAAATCTTCCGGTGAAAAAAAAACGAAATTTATGATACCAAATAATTCACTTGCTTTACGGATCGGTAATTTATTAATAGCTATTCCTTTCGGTCCATTCTTTTTCAGATGAAAATCTATCTGATAATTAATCCCTTTTTTTTCAACAATAGTTTCGATATGAGACTCCTCACTCCCGAACTTTATAAGTTCTTTATCTTTTGCTCCTCTATGAGATTTTGTCGTTCCTGAAAGATACACCGCTTCAAGTATATTTGTCTTTCCCTGAGCATTATCGCCATAAAATATATTTGCTTCTTCATCTAAATCCAGATTTAACAAATCGTAATTTCTAAAATTTTTTATTTTTAAAGATTTAAGTTTCAATTTTGATCTGCTCTCCGTTAAAATCAACGATATCACCGCCAAACAACTTTCTTCCCCGGCGGATCTCTGTATCACCGTTCACTTTTACCAGACCATCCTGTATCACGTTTTTGGCATCTACACCTGATTCTACAAGATTTGCTGCTTTAAGCGCCTGTCCTAATTTAATAAAATCATCTTTTAGTTTTATTTTTATCATACTATCTCACTTTCTGAAAATATACAAGCATTTATGACACTGCATTAAAATTAACAGGGAGTATCAGATATATATAACTCTCTTCATCATCTTTAATAAAGCATGGAGCTTTCGCGTTCATAAGATACAATGTTATCTCCTCATCATCAATATTCCTTAAAGCATCTAAAAGAAATCTGGGATTAAATCCAATCATAAGATTTTTCCCCTCTTTATTGATATAAATCTCCTCATTCATAGATCCTATCTGTGATTTGATCTTAAGCTCCATAACCTCATCATTGATATTAATGATAATCGGCTTTTTATCTCCCTCCTTTACAAGAAGAGTAGCCCTGTCAATACAATTTAATAACTCTTTTTTATTGATCCTGATCTTAATTTCATGATCGTTGGAAATCATCTGATCGATCTTAAAATATTCTCCCTCGATCAACCTTGATACTACGATCGTCCGGTCAAACTCAAATACTACATGGTTATCTGTATAAGAAATATTTACCATACTATCTGCTTCGCCAGACAGGATCTTACTGATTTCAATTAATGTTTTACCCGGGACAATCAGTTTTTTATTATTTACTTCATCTCTAAGCGCTATCTTACGGATGGATATCCTGTGCCCGTCAAGAGATATGACTCTTAGCATATTATTATTGATCTCAAATAATTCCCCGGTCATCAACTTATTGCTTTCTGAATCAGAGATAGAAAATATAGTCTGTCTTATCACTTCTTTCAAAGTAAACTGAGAAATTGTTATAGAATCTTCTTTTTCAATCACAGGAAGATAAGAAAACTCTTCTCCGGGCTTGCCGGAAATGTCAAATACTGCTTTTTCGCATACGATTGTTGTCTGCAGATTATCATCAGTAGTTATGGTAACATCATTTTCAGGAAGCTTGCGCACGATTTCTGAAAATATCTTTGCATCAATTGCTATCATTCCTCTGTCTATGATCTCGCCTTCAATTTCTGTCTGTATTCCCAATTCCATATCGTTTGCAGTGAATTTAATAATATCTGTTGTAGCATCAATCAGAATACATTCGAGAATAGGCATTGTTGTTTTTGAAGGAACAGCTTTTGAGACTATATTAACTCCTTTTACGAGGTTTAATTTGCTGCATATGATTTTCATGTGTATAACTCCTTTCGAAAAGCAAACATATATAAATAAATGATTTTTTCCGTCTTATTCTTATTAGGGGCTGTGGAAAAGAGGAAAAGTGTCTCAAATCCTCTATTGGCCATTATTTTTGGGTTTGATAATTGTGTTTAAAGTAATCAGGAACCGATAAGATAAAATTGGGATTATTTTTTGTAAAAATCTTTATATTTATTTAAAGAAACGATTATCTATAGTTGTCCACAATTTTATTAACATCAGACCGGATTTATTTTCTTTCTTAATATAGAAAGAGTATTTGAAAAGGATTCGCTTACCTTTGCTTCATTCTCTATCTTTTCGATTGCGTATTTAACTGTCGAGTGATCTTTTCCGCCAAGAACCACACCTACGGCCTTTAGTGATGATTCTGTCATAGTTCTTATAAGATACATAGCTATCTGCCGTGGATACGCAATCTCAGAGTTTCTTTTATTACTCCTTAAGTCAGTAATTGTTACATTAAAATGTTCTGATACGATATCAAGGATCAGTTCAGGGGTAACTTTTCTGTTATTTTCCGACGAAATAATATCCTTTAATGCTTCTGCCGCCAGCGCGATGTCAATAGGTCCTTCGTTGTGATTCAATTTATAGAGAGCGATCAGTTTGTTTAGTGATCCTTCTAATTCACGGATATTTGATTTGACATTGACAGCGATATAATCGAGTACATCATGGGGAATTTTATATTTTTCCAAATGGTCGATTTCAATCTTTTTCTGCAGGATTGCCATTCTGGTTTCATAAGCCGGAGAAGATATATCAGCTATCAGACCCCATTCAAATCTGGTTCTGAGTCTTGCTTCTAAAGTTTCAATATCTTTTGGAGGTTTATCACTGGATATGATGATCTGCTTTCCGGAAGTATGCAAATGATTAAAGGTGTGGAAAAATTCTTCTTGTGTACTTTCTTTTCCGATAATAAACTGTATGTCATCTATTAAAAGAACATCATTGTTCCTGTATTTGTTCCGGAATTTCGATATTTCAGATTCATTTCCAGCAGTCTTGCCTTTTTTCAGAGCCTCGATCAATTCGTTCGTAAAAGCTTCACTTGTTACATATAAAACCTGCTTTTTAGAATTTTTTTCCAAAATAAAATGGGCAATAGAGTGCATAAGATGTGTCTTTCCGAGTCCTACTCCTCCGTATAGAAAAAGTGGATTATACACTTCTCCAGGTGATTCGGATACGGCAAGAGATGCTGCGTGAGCAAAATTATTATTGCCTCCTACTACGAATGTATCAAATGTATATTTTGGATTTAAACCTGCTTTTTCAAATAGCGATCTGTTTTTTCTTTTAGAATCAGCCTCAATTGACATATTACGAATTTCATTTAATTTTTCATCATCTTCTGATACGAATACAACATCGTATTCAATCCCTGTAATCTCCGCAATACATACTTTAAAAGGAAGAAGATATTTTTTTTCGATATACTCAACGCTTGCATTCATATTAACCATGATATAGACTGTATCGTTGATTACATCATATACTTTTAAAGGCTGTATCCAAGTTGTAAATGAGACATTTGATAATTCATGTTCTATTCTCAGGTATTCGATAATGTCGGCCCATTTTTCCTCGACAATGTTCATATATATAACTCCTACTCTTTCTAAGACTTCTTATTATTTTACATCAAATTTTAGATTTAGGCAATTATTATTCCGTGTGGATAACTTTATAATAAGTGAAAATGGCTTATTTTCTTAATGGAAATTTGGAAAAAAAATTAAGTTAACAAGATATCCACTTAATATCCACAACTTATCCACATTTTGTGGATAAGTTGTGGATATGTTGGCAGAACAATTTTAAATAAAAATAATGAAAGGTTTTGCTTGACGGACAAACAGTAATTTAATATAATTAACAGTGATGTCTTATGGAAATACATAGGGAGTTTCCCTTATAAAATATAAGGAGGTGGATATCTATGAAGATGACATTTCAGCCTAAGAAAAGACAGAGAGCTAAAGTTCATGGTTTCAGATCAAGAATGAGTACTGCAGGCGGAAGAAAAGTACTTGCGAACAGAAGAGCTAAAGGAAGAAAAGTATTATCCGCTTAGGCCGCATATATGTGGCCTTTTCTTCTATTAAAATTAGGAGAATCAAGTTATGAAATATTCCGAATCATTAAAAAAATATTCAGATTTTGGATTGGTGTATAAAGAAGGCAGATCGCTGGCTAATAAGTATTTGGTTATGTATGTCAGGGAAAATGAGTTAAAAAAGAATAGATTAGGAATATCTGTAAGTAAAAAAGTAGGAAATAGTGTTGTCAGGCACCATTTAACGAGGTTGATAAGAGAGATTTATCGATTGCAGGAAGATAGTTTCAGATGTGGGATTGATATCGTGATCATAGTGAGAAACAGCGCAAAAGAAAAAACTTACCATGAGATAGAAAGTGCGCTGCTCCATCTGGCAAATCTTCATAATATTATACCTGGATAAGTGAAGAATACATGCTCCATTATGAGTAAGGTTCACGGGATGTTTTTGGTATAGATTCAGTTTGAGGTAATAGGGTGTGAAAAAGATTTTGCTTGAATGTATTATATTTTACCGTAAGCATCTTTCTTCCATGAAGGGATATTCATCCTGTAAATATTATCCTACATGTTCAACTTATGCATTAGAAGCGATTGAAAAGTATGGAGCAGTAAAAGGGGGATATCTTGCGCTAAAACGAATATTAAGGTGCAATCCGTTTTCAAAGGGAGGATATGACCCTGTTCCATAAGAAAATATTACAATGGAGGAAAAGAGATGGCTTTTAGTTTATTGACTGCAGCAAATTGGCCGATTGTAGGACAACTTTGCTGGTTATTAGGTAAAGTAATGGACTTTATCTATACGATGTTGACAGATACGTTTGGTCTCCAGAATGGAGTAGTTGGATTATCTATTATTATTTATACGATCATTGTGTATACTTGTATGCTTCCTATGACTATTAACCAACAGAGAACGTCAAAGATGTCTTCGGTTATGAATCCGGAGATCCAGGCAATACAGAAGAGATATAAAAATAAAAAGGATCAGGCTTCTATGATGAAGCAGCAGGAAGAGATCCAGCAGGTATATGACAAATACGGAACTTCAATGATGGGGGGATGTCTTCCTCTTCTGATACAGATGCCGTTTTTATTTGCGTTATATCCTGTAATTTATAATATTGAAAGTTATGTACCGGCGATCAAGACAGCTTCAGATACTGTTCAGAGATTCTTAACGATTCCAAATCTTAAAGAAGCTCCGATGCAGATGATCAAAAATAGTGGGAATTATTCAATACCTGCTGCAGCGGTGATTGTTACGGCTATTTTACTTCCTGTTTTATCAGGCGTGACTCAGATGTTGAATATCCGTCTTAATCAGGCAGTTTCCGAACAGCAGCTTGATAAAGATAATCCGATGGCAGGTACGATGAAGACAATGAATACAACAATGCCTTTATTATCTGTATTCATGGTATTTACATTGCCGACTGGTATCGGTCTTTACTGGATTGTCAGCGCGGTTGTGCGTACTGTTCAGCAGATTGTTATCAATAAACATCTTGCTAAAATGTCTGTTGAGGATCTGATTGAGAAAAATAAGGAAAAAGCAAAACAGAAAGCGAAAAAGCGTGGGGAAAGAGCTGAAAGGATTAATGAGATGGCTCAGACAAATGCAAGATCATTAAAGGATTCAGCAAATCGTAAGACAAGTACAATGTCAGAAAAGGAAAGAGAAGCAAAGGTAGAGCAGGCAAAGCAAAGAGCACAGAATGCGAAGCCGGGAAGCCTTGCAGATAAAGCAAATATGGTTAATAAGTTTAACAAGAATAATTAGGGGGCAAATTATTATGGATTATATTACAGTATCTGCTAAAACACTTGATGATGCGATTACAGAAGCTTTAGTTCAGTTAGGAGTAACAAGTGATAAACTAGATTATGAAGTGATTGAAAAGGGAAGTGCTGGTTTTTTTGGAATCGGTATGAAACAGGCTGTAATTAAGGCAAGAAGGAAAAAGGAAGAGCCGGTAAAGGAAGAAATAAAAAAAGAGGAAAATGTTACAGAAGTAAAAGAAGTAAAAGAAGTGAAAATGGCAGAAGATAAGCCAATAAAAGAAAAACCTGAAAGATATCCAAAGAAAGAATATAATCGCAGACATAATAAAAAAGATAATAAAAAAGATAATAAAAAAGAAAATCGCAGGGATACAAAGAAAGACAGAAAAGAAGATGTAAAAGAGGATATAAAAATCCAGGAAAAGAAAGAACTTGTTCTTGCTTCAGTTGAGGATAATACGATCGCTACATGTAAAAAGTTCATGGAAGATGTACTTGCATGTATTGGCATGAAAGATGTGACAATAACAACAAGTATAGATGATGAAGGAGCCCTTAATATCAACCTGGATGGGGAGAACATGGGCTTATTGATCGGAAAGCGCGGACAGACATTGGATTCTCTTCAATATCTGACAAATCGCGTTGCTAATAAGATGCAGGATGGATATGTAAGGGTAAAACTTGATACGGAAGATTATAGAAGAAGAAGAAAACAAACTCTTGAGAATCTTGCTAAAAACATTGCAAGTAAAGTAAAGAGAACAAGAAGGAATGTATCTCTTGAGCCTATGAATCCATATGAAAGAAGAATCATTCATTCAGTACTTCAGTCTGATCCGGCTGTATCTACCCACAGTGAGGGAGAAGAACCATATAGGAGAGTAGTTGTGACATTAGTCCGCAACAGATGATTAATAAAAACAGGGGTTGAGAAGACCCCTGTTTTTAAAATTCGGAGGATATGATGAATAGGAAATATTCTGATACAATAGCTGCTATTTCTACTGCTATGAGCAGTTCTGGAATAGGGATCGTAAGAATGACAGGGAAAGAAGCATTTGAGATTGCCGATAAGATATATGTCGGAAAAAGTAATAAACATTTAGATGATCAGAAATCCCATACGATTCATTATGGTTTTATTGAAGATGATGGAAGGACAATTGATGAAGTTCTTGTGATGCTCATGCGTGGACCGCATAGTTATACAGGAGAGGATACAGTAGAAATCAATTGTCACGGCGGTATATATGTTGTAAAAAAAGTGCTTGAAACATTGATAAAGTACGGAGCAAGACCTGCAGAGCCGGGAGAATTTACAAAACGTGCATTTCTTAATGGAAGACTTGATCTGTCTCAGGCAGAAGCGGTAGGTGATCTGATATCTTCAAAAAGTGAATATGCCCGCCAGAGTTCTATAAATCAGTTGAGAGGAAGTGTTAAGAAAAAGATAGATGATATCAGAAAAAAAATTATCTATCATACTGCTTTTATAGAGACCTCTCTTGATGATCCGGAACATATTTCTCTGGATGGATATGGTGAAGAGTTAAAGAAAGCGGTAGATTACCTGATTGATGAAATAAAGGATCTTTTATCTACTTGTGATAATGGCAGAATCATAAAAGAAGGAATAAAGACAGTTATCGTAGGAAAACCCAATGCGGGGAAATCTTCCTTGTTAAATGCTCTGTTGGGAGAGGAACGTGCAATTGTAACAGATATTGCAGGTACTACAAGAGATGTTCTTGAAGAACATATTAATCTTCAGGGAATTTCTTTAAATATTATGGATACGGCTGGAATCAGGGATACGGAAGATATTATTGAACGTATAGGAGTAGATAAGGCAAAGGATAATGTTGAAAAAGCTGATTTAATTTTGTATGTGATAGATTCTACTTGTCCTTTAGATGAAAATGATAAAGAGATCTTCCAGATGATATATAAAAAGAAATCAATCATTCTTTTAAACAAGACGGATCTGGAAATGGTAGTAACAAAGAAAAACGTACAGGATGAATTAGAAAATGTAGAAAATGAATCTGGTCCATTAAAATATGGATCAGCATGTCCAAATAAAATTTTAGAAATATCGGCAAAAAATGAAAGTGGTCTTAAAGAGCTTGAGGAAATTGTAAAAGAATTATTTTTTGGAGGAAATATTTCTTTTAATGATGAAGTATATATTACAAATGTAAGACATAAAACAGCTTTAAAATATGCTTATGAATCTTTATGTAAAGTAAATGAGAGTATTGAAATGAATATGCCGGAGGATTTTTATTCTATTGATTTGATGGATGCATATGAATCGTTGGGAAATATCACTGGGGAAACAGTAGGAGAAGATTTAGTAAATGAAATATTCAGTAAATTCTGTATGGGAAAATAAAGACAAATATGATGTAGTAGTAATCGGGGCAGGACATGCGGGATGTGAAGCTGCGCTTGCCTGTGCGCGGCTTGGACACAGAACGATCGTGTTTACAGTAAGTGTAGACAGTGTTGCTCTTATGCCATGTAATCCTAATATCGGGGGAAGTTCTAAAGGTCATCTTGTGAGAGAGATCGATGCTTTAGGCGGTGAGATGGGTAAGGTGATAGATCGTACTTTTATTCAGTCAAAGATGTTGAATAGATCAAAAGGGCCGGCAGTTCATTCTCTTCGCGCGCAGGCAGATAAGGCTCTCTATAGCCGTACTATGAGACAGGTTTTAGAAAATGAGAAGAATCTTGAAGTAAAACAGACAGAGGTTGTTAAAATATTAGTTGAAGATCATAGGATTATAGGAGTTCAGACATTATCAGGTGCGATTTATCATTGTCAGGCAGTTATATTGTGTACTGGCACATATTTGAGAGCACGCTGTATTTATGGAGATGTGAGTACGTATACAGGACCTAATGGTCTCCAGGCGGCAAATTATCTCACGGAAAGTTTAAAGGAACTTGGGATTAGTATGTATCGTTTTAAAACAGGAACTCCTGCCCGGATAGATAAGAATACAGTAGATTTTTCTAGGATGGAAGAGCAGTTTGGAGATGAGAGGGTTGTGCCTTTTTCTTTTTCTACTAATCCGGAAGATGTTCAGATAGATCAGGTATCTTGCTGGCTAACTTATACTAATAAAGAGACCCATGATATAATAAAGAAGAACCTTGATCGTTCACCTCTTTTTTCAGGAATGATAGAAGGTACCGGACCAAGATATTGTCCCTCTATTGAAGATAAGGTTGTAAAGTTTGCAGATAAAGAAAGACATCAGGTGTTTATTGAACCAGAAGGGCTTGAGACAAATGAAATGTATATTGGAGGAATGTCTAGTTCTCTTCCGGAAGATGTTCAGTATGAGATGTACCGGACTGTTCCTGGACTTGAAAATGTCAGGATTGTGAGGAATGCGTATGCAATTGAATATGATTGTATCGACGCAAGACAATTAAAGGCTTCTCTCGAATTTAAAAATATAGAAGGATTATTTAGCGGCGGTCAGTTTAATGGAAGTTCAGGGTATGAAGAGGCGGCTGCCCAGGGATTAATAGCAGGGATTAATGCTTCAAGAAAGATAAACAATCTTCCGCCAATCATATTAGACCGTTCAGAAGCATATATTGGTGTTTTGATTGATGATCTTGTGACAAAGGAAAGTCATGAACCATATCGGATGATGACATCAAGGGCAGAATATCGTCTTTTGCTCCGCCAGGATAATGCGGATATTCGATTGACTGAAAAGGGTTATAAAATTGGGCTGATATCAAAAGAAAGATATGATAAGCTTAAATTAAAACAAAGATTGATTGAAAGTGAAATAAAAAGACTGGAGCATGTAACAGTAGGAAACAATGATAATGTACAAGAACTATTAAGAAAATGTGGAAGTACTCCTCTTTTATCTGGAAGTACTATAATGGATCTGATAAAGCGCCCGGAATTATCTTATGGACTTCTAAAAGATATTGATGTGGAAAGACCGGAATTTCCAGTGGAGATTGAAGAAGAAGTGATTGAACAGATCAATATAGAAATTAAATATGATGGATATATCAAAAGACAAAGAAAACAAGTAGAACATTTTAAAAAACTGGAAAACAAAAAAATACCAGATGATATCAATTATGAGGATATAAAAAGTTTAAGAATTGAAGCAATGCAGAAATTAAAAGAATATCAACCGATTTCAATAGGACAGGCTTCAAGAATATCCGGAGTATCACCAGCAGATATATCTGTGTTATTAGTGTATCTGGAGGAAGTATCAAGAAAATGATGGGCAGCATCAGTTATTAATTAAGAGGGTATACGAACATGGAAAACTTTTTAAAAGAAGAAATGAATAAATTAGAAATACAGTTAAATGATAAGCAGATAACACAGTTCTTGACATATTACGAATTGCTTGTAGAGTGGAATAAATTCATGAATCTTACAGCTATAACGGATTTTAAAGAAGTTGTACAGAAACATTTTGTGGATAGTCTTTCTATAGTAAAGGCTTTGGATCAGAAATATTTGCAAACAGGCAATATATCAGTTATAGATATTGGAACGGGAGCTGGATTTCCTGGTATTCCATTAAAAATAGTGTTTTCTGGGTTGAATATAACATTATTGGATTCACTGAATAAACGTATAAAATTTTTAGATAATGTAATAGAAGAGTTATCATTAAAAGATATTAAAGCAATTCATGGAAGAGCGGAAGATTATGCAAGACGGGAAAATTTCAGAGAACAATATGATATATGTGTATCCCGAGCTGTTGCAAAATTAATTACTCTATCTGAATACTCTTTACCTTTTGTAAAAATAGGAGGTTATTTCATATCTTATAAATCTGAGAATATAGAGGAAGAAATAGATGATTCAAAAAATGCTATTAAATTGCTTGGTGGAAGTCTTAATGAAGTAGTTAAATTTATTCTTCCTGACACGGATATAAAAAGATCAATTGTGACAATAAAAAAAGAAAAAATGACTAATAAGAAATATCCCAGGAAATCTGGAATTCCATCAAAAGAACCTCTTAAATAATAAGGGGTTCTTTTAATGTTTCACGTGAAACATTGAAAGATATCTATAAAAAAGATGTTTCACGTGAAACATTTTGTGGATATATAGATTGAAAAGTGTTATACTAAGAATACACGAAAAAGAAAGGTGATAAATATGGGAAAAATAATAGCCATCGCAAATCAAAAAGGTGGTGTAGGAAAAACTACTACAGCTATTAATTTATCTGCATGTCTTGCCGAAAAAGGAAAAAAAGTTCTTTCAGTAGATATGGATCCACAGGGAAATATGACAAGTGGTTTAGGTTTAGATAAGAATTCTGTAGAAAATACAATTTATGATCTGATAATAGGTGAGGTAAGTATTGAAGAAGCAATAAAAAAGGATATTCATGAAAATTTAGATATAATACCTACTAGCATTGATTTGTCAGGTGCTGAGATAGAATTGTTAGATGAAGAGGATAAAGAATATATTCTCAAAAATGCTTTATATAAAATAAAAGATGATTATGATTACATGATTATTGACTGTCCTCCGTCTTTGAGTATACTCACAATTAATGCAATGACAACTGCGGATTCTGTTCTTGTCCCAATTCAATGTGAGTATTATGCATTGGAAGGATTAAGTCAATTGATACATACAGTAGAACTTGTGAGGGACAGGTTAAATCAAAATCTTATCATAGAAGGCGTTGTATTTACAATGTATGATGCCAGAACAAATCTTTCATTGCAAGTAGTTGAAAATGTCAAAGATAATCTGGAACAAAATATATATAAAACAATTATTCCGAGAAATATCAGACTTGCGGAGGCACCGAGTTATGGAATGCCTATAAATCATTATGATGCGAAGTCTGCAGGAGCAGAAAGTTATATGAGATTAGCAGATGAAGTGATATCTCAGGAAAAGAATTAAAGGAGGAAAAAATATGGCCGTTAGAAAAAAGGGCCTTGGAAAAGGATTGGACAGCTTGATACCTGATAACAAGTCTGGTAAAATAAATCAGATGGAAACAGTTTTGAAAACACTGGAGAATAGTGATGTCCAAGTTGAATCAAAATCTGGCGAACAGATGATAAATATTAACAAAGTAGAACCAAACAGAGATCAACCACGTAAGAAGTTTGAAGAAGATGCTTTAATGGAATTATCTGATTCAATTAAACAATTTGGTGTACTGCAGCCGCTTCTTGTGAAAAAGAAAAAAGATTACTATGAGATCATTGCTGGCGAAAGAAGATGGCGAGCGGCTAAGATGGCAGGTGTGAAAGAAATTCCCGTTATCATAAAAGATTACACTGAACAAGAAATAATAGAAATAGGGTTAATAGAAAATATTCAGAGAGAAAATCTCAATCCTATTGAAGAAGCTGCTGCATACAAAAGACTGTTGGAAGAATTTAATCTAAAGCAGGATGAAGTGGCAGAGAGGGTGTCAAAGAGCAGAACAGCAGTTACTAATTCTATGCGTCTTTTAAAATTATGTGAAAAAGTACAACAAATGGTAATTGATGATATGATATCTACCGGACATGCCAGAGCTCTTCTTGCCATTGAAGATGCAGATGCGCAATATGAATTGGCCGTAAAGATATTTGATGAAAAATTAAGTGTAAGAGATGTAGAAAAGCTTGTTAAGGATATAAAAAATCCAAAACAGCCGAAAGTAAAAAAAGAAATAAAAAATGAGTTTTTATATAATGATCTTGCTGATAAAATGAAAGATGTTATGGGAACGAAAGTAAATATAGCAGCAAAAGGGAATGGAAAAGGGAAGATAGAGATAGAATATTATTCAGACGACGAGTTAGAACGAATGTTCGACATGATTATGAGTCTTGGAAGGGGAGAATAAATATTTATGGAAAGTAGAATATTAAATGCATTGGGAATAGATCCCGCATTTATCTTTATCTTTATGCTTGTATTATTTATAATACTTTTTATATTATATGTAAATGTGACAGTAAAATATAACCGACTGAAAAGTAGTTATCAAACATTTATGCGCGGAAAGGATGGAAAAAGCCTGGAAGAAAGTATGATGGAAAAATTTCAGGAGGCAGAAACTGTTATAAAGGTCACAAAACAAAACCGTGCCGATATTCGTGATATGAGAAAAGTTTTGGATCAGAATTTTCAAAAGGTTGGAATTGTAAAATATGATGCTTTCAATGAAATGGGCGGAAAATTAAGTTTTGCAGTTGCGATGCTTGATGGAAAAAATAATGGATGGATCATGAATGCCATGCATAGCCGTGAAGGTTGTTATACTTATGTAAAAGAGATTGTTAATGCAGAAAGTTATGTAGAGCTTGCCGAAGAAGAAGCCGAGGCATTGGACAAGGCTATCTTTTCTGATATATATGGTAAGGAAACAAAATAAAAAATAGGAGGAAAATAAAATGTTAGACATAAAATTTGTGAGAAATAATCCGGAAACTGTAAAGGAAAATATTAAGAAAAAATTTCAGGATGATAAACTTCCGTTAGTAGATGAGGTATTAGAATTAGATAAAAAGAATAGAGATATTAAACAGGAAGTTGAAGCGCTGCGTGCTGATAGAAATAAAATTTCAAAACAGATTGGTGCATGCATGGCTCAAGGAAAGAAAGAAGAAGCAGATGAGCTTAAGAAGAAAGTAAAGGTAAATGCTGATCGTGTAGAAAGTCTTTCAAATGAAGAAAAAGAGGTAGAGGAAAGAATCAAAAAGATCATGATGACTATTCCGAATATCATAGATCCTTCCGTACCAATTGGAAAAGATGACAGCGAAAATGTTGAAATAGAAAAATTTGGCGAACCAGTGGTTCCAGACTATGAAATCCCATATCATACAGAAATAATGGAAAGCTTTAATGGAATTGATCTTGAAAGCGCAGGAAGAGTTGCAGGAAATGGATTTTACTATCTTATGGGTGATATCGCAAGACTTCATTCCGCAGTCATCACTTATGCCCGTGATTTCATGATTGATAGAGGATTCACATATTGTATACCTCCATTTATGATTCGAAGTAATGTGGTAACAGGGGTAATGAGTTTTGCGGAAATGGATGCCATGATGTATAAGATTGAAGGAGAAGATTTATATCTGATTGGAACAAGCGAGCATTCTATGATTGGAAAATTTATTGACAATATGCTTGATGAAAGTCAGCTCCCGCAGACTCTTACAAGTTACTCTCCATGTTTCAGAAAAGAAAAAGGAGCACATGGAATTGAAGAAAGAGGTGTATACCGTATCCATCAGTTTGAAAAACAAGAAATGATCGTAGTATGTAAGCCAGAGGAAAGTCCATACTGGTATGATCAGTTATGGAAAAATACAGTAGATCTGTTCCATTCTCTTGACATTCCAGTTCGTACATTGGAATGCTGTTCCGGAGATTTAGCAGATTTAAAGGTAAAATCATGTGACGTTGAAGCATGGTCTCCAAGACAGAAAAAATATTTTGAAGTAGGAAGTTGCTCTAATTTAAGTGACGCGCAGGCAAGAAGATTAGGAATCCGTGTAAAGGGCGCAGATGGAAGTAAATATTTTGCGCATACACTGAATAATACTGTTGTGGCTCCGCCGAGAATGCTGATCGCATTTTTAGAAAATAATCTTCAGGCAGACGGAAGTGTAAGGATTCCGAAAGTTTTACAGCCATATATGGGACAAATGACTGAAATCAAGAGGAAATAATTATGAATCAATACCTGACAGCCATTGGATTTGGCGATATAGAATCAAAAAAAGAATTATACGAAATCCTGACTCAGGTAGAACAAAATTTTACACATCATGAATTGATCTTACAAGATGAGGAGATGGATTTCTGTGAATTTCAGAAGGAATATGCAGAAGGAATCGGAATCTCTTTATTTGGTGATATGGATATGACTTCTCGGTTTCAAAAGCAATATTATTTTCCGTATTTTAATGGAAAAGGAATTACATCGTATGCTGATGTAGCAATTGAACGAAGAAGTGACAGAGAATCATATATAGGAATATGTGAAGATTCAAAGATTGCTATCAATCTGATCTTTCATGTCCAGAATACATTAGAATATCTGAAAATATGTCAGCTCAGCAGACAGAACAGGGTACAGTACATGTCTGTGACCCTGTCTGCTCTGAGTAATGAAGGAATGATACTCTTTCCTGTTCTAAAAAACAAGAATCAGGAGAGACAGCAGCAGGAAAATGTGCATAATCGGATGAAACTGGTAAATGCTGCAAAATCAGGAGATCCCGCAGCAATTGAAAGTCTGACTCTCGATGATATTGATACATATTCGAAAGTATCCAGAAGATTGATCACAGAGGATATATTCAGTATCGTAGACACAAGTATTATGCCTTATGGAATTGAGTGTGATAAATATTCTATTCTTGGTACAATTTTAGAATTTACAACTACAAAAAATGTGCTGACAGAAGAAGAACTTTATATTATGGATCTGGAAGTGAATGACTTGAAATTTTCACTTTGTGTTCCAAAAGCAAGAGTAGTAGGAGAACCTGCGAAAGGCCGTAGATTTAAAGGAAATATATGGCTGCAGGGAAGGATAAATTTCAATTAGGTAGTTATAAAATAAAAAACAAAATAAAAAATTGTAAAACATCTATTTTAAACTTGATTTTTTCTATGCTCAGTGTTAGAATAAATGAGCATAAATGTCGCTATAGCTCAGCAGGATAGAGCGACCGCCTCCTAAGAAAGTGTTAAAACACTCGCCTAAGAGGAAAAGGAAAAAGGTAACAAGTAAAACTAAATATAGATT
>CAJUAM010000026.1 GCA_910584615.1 uncultured Dorea sp. | reverse complement strand
GAGCGTTTGGCTACGGACCAAAAGGTCGGGGGTTCGAATCCTCTCGCCCACGCTTATATGCCTTGAAGAATAAGGGAAAAGAAAAGCACTCTGGATCACAGGGTGTTTTTTTATTAGAACAGATGGAGCTAATTATTATTTTGAAAAGAAACCGTTTAACAGAAAAGAGAAGAGACAGAAGAAATTATGCCGAAACAGTCATGTTTGTGGTACAATATAAATAATGGATTTTTGAGTGGATATAATAGTCAAAAGAGGTGATACACATGGCAAAATATGTTATGGCGCTGGACGCAGGAACGACGAGCAACCGCAGTATCCTATTTAATGAAAAGGGAGAGATCTGCAGTGTTGCGCAGAAAGAATTTACACAGTATTTTCCAAAGCCGGGCTGGGTGGAACACGACGCGAATGAAATCTGGTCGTCGCAGCTTGGCGTGGCGGTAGAGGCTATGAATAAGATCGGAGCTTCTGCAAAAGATATTGCCGCTATCGGTATTACGAACCAGAGAGAGACGGCAGTTGTGTGGGATAAGAATACAGGAGAACCTGTATACCGGGCGATCGTGTGGCAATGCCGCAGAACTGCGGAATATTGTGATGAATTGAAGGAAAAGGGTTATACGGAGATGTTCCGTAAAAAGACAGGACTGATCATCGATGCTTATTTTGCGGGAACGAAGATAAAATGGATCTTAGATCATGTGGAAGGGGCCAGAGAAAAGGCAAGGCGGAAAGAATTGCTTTTTGGAACTGTGGAGACATGGCTGATATGGAAGCTGACGAAAGGAGCTGTGCATGTGACAGATTACTCCAATGCTTCCAGGACATTATTGTTTAATATCAATACTTTAGAGTGGGATAAGGAGATTTTGGATATTATGGGTATTCCAGAGTCTATGCTTCCAAAAGCACTGCCTTCAAGCTGTGTGTATGGGAATGTGGATGCTTCTTTCTTTGGCGGCGCTATTCCGATCGGGGGCGCGGCAGGAGACCAGCAGTCAGCCTTGTTCGGACAGACTTGTTTTAAGCCGGGAGAGGCAAAGAACACTTATGGGACAGGGTGTTTTCTGCTGATGAATACAGGAGAGAAGCCGGTATTTTCTGAAAATGGTCTTGTGACGACTATTGCGTGGGGATTAGATGGGAAGGTGTACTATGCTCTGGAGGGGTCTATCTTTGTGGCTGGGGCAGCAGTACAGTGGCTTCGGGATGAGATGCGTCTGATTGATTCTTCGATGGATTCTGAGTATATGGCAAAAAAGGTGAGTGACACGAATGGATGTTATGTTGTTCCGGCATTTACAGGACTTGGCGCGCCCCATTGGGATCAGTATGCGAGGGGGACGATCGTAGGTCTGACACGGGGCGTGAATAAATATCATATTATCCGGGCCACATTAGAATCGCTGGCTTATCAGGTCAATGATGTCTTAAATGCGATGGAGGCGGACTCTAAGATTCCGTTAAGCTCTTTGAAAGTAGATGGAGGTGCCAGTGCCAATGATTTCCTTATGCAGACTCAGGCGGATATTATCAATGCACCGGTAAAGCGTCCCCAGTGTATTGAAACAACGGCTATAGGAGCTGCATATCTGGCAGGACTTGCTGTGGGATATTGGAAGGATAAGGAAGAAGTCATTAACAACTGGGCGATTGATAAAATATTTACTCCTGAGATTGAAGAGGAAAAACGCAGAAAAAAAATAAAAGGATGGGAAAAAGCCGTAAAATATGCTTACGGCTGGGCGAAGGATGAAGATTAAAAAGATGAGATGCGGAGTCTGTGATAATCATTGTGAAATAGAGGCAGAGATTGAGGATGGACAAGTACAGGATGTAACGGGGAACGGATGTATGAAAGGATTTATTTTTGCGCAGCAGGAAATACGGGAAATGGAGGAAAATTTAGTGGACAGATCCTTTAAAATGTAATAAAATAGTTCTATTGAGACCAATTTTAGAGAAGGAAGGTATAGTAATTATGAAAAGAAATGTGATTGTTGGACAGTCCGGCGGACCGACAGCAGCTATTAACTCCAGCCTTGCTGGTGTTTACCGTACTGCTAAAGACCGTGGTGCAAATAAAGTATATGGTATGCTGCATGGAGTGCAGGGACTGCTGGAGGAAAAGTATATTGATCTTTCTGATCATATCAAGACAGAGCTTGATGCAGAGCTTCTTAAGAGGACACCGGCTGCTTTTTTAGGATCCTGCCGTTATAAGCTCCCGGAGATACATGAGGACAGAGATGTGTATGACAAAATTTTTGCTATTTTAGATAAGCTTGATATTGAGGCGTTTATCTATATCGGCGGTAATGATTCTATGGACACTATCAAGAAGCTGTCTGATTATGCGATCATTACCGGACATCCTACAAGATTTATCGGCTGTCCGAAGACGATTGACAATGACCTTGCGCTGACAGATCATACACCAGGATACGGCAGTGCGGCAAAATATATCGGAACTTCTATGAAAGAGATCATCCGCGACAGTTTCTGTTTAGAGTATTCCAACGGGCTTGTTACGATTGTAGAGATCATGGGACGTAATGCAGGATGGCTTACCGGAGCGGCAGCTCTTGCGCAGGGTGAGGATTGTGAAGGACCAGATATGATCTATCTGCCGGAGCATTCATTTGACTTGGTTAAATTCCGCGACAAGGTCCAGAAGATTCTGGAAAAGAAGACTTCTGTAGTAGTTGCGATTTCAGAGGGTATCTGTACAGAAGATGGAAGGTATGTATGTGAGCTTGGCAACAGTGTCGATTTTGTAGATGCATTCGGACATAAGCAGTTATCCGGTACGGCAGCTTACCTTGCGAATTATATTGCGGGAGAACTTGGCTGCAAGACACGTGCGATTGAACTTAGTACATTGCAGAGAGCAGCATCCCATGCGGCATCCCGTGTGGATATCTTAGAGGCTTATCAGGTAGGCGGAGCTGCTGTGAAAGCGGCGGACGAAGGTGACAGCGGCAAGATGGTTGTTCTTCAGAGACTTTCTGATGATCCGTATCAGTGCGGAACAGAAGTTAAGGACGTTCACAAGATTGCTAATGACGAGAAGCTTGTTCCGCCGGAGTGGGTGATCAATGGAGGAACTTATGTATCCAGTGATTTTATCTCATATGTAAGACCGTTGATCCAGGGGGATGTATCACCGGTTATGGTTGATGGTATTCCAAGGCATCTGTATACGCCGAGAGAACTGAGTGAGAGACATAAAGTCAATTAAGATCAGACGGCAGTATTTAGCAGAGTTATCTGCTGAATACTGCTGTTTTTATGGTTTCGTCATAAAGCTTTATCGTTTTCGGTTTTAAACAGTTGTTTCAATCTTCCTGAAAATTTATAAAAAAGTTCTTGCTTTTTTTGTGATTATCTTTTAATATATTAATCACTCTAGTTGTTCTAAAGAGTCTGTTTTATTCTTATATTTCAGAGATTTCTGTAAAAAGATCCCGTAAGTTTATATTTTTCTAAGAGAGGTGGTGTGTTTGGCAGTTAAAGAAGAGTATGATGTATTGCGCTTAATTGAGCATAATCAGATATGTTATGTCAGTTCAGAATATGTAAGAGGAGATCCTTTGCCTAGATGGATTAAATATCATCCCTGCGTAAAAAAGGAAGAGTTGTTCCGGATGATTGGTGATATCGCAAGACAGTTGTCACAGATCCACAGATGCCGGGGTAATCCTTGTTACCGTTATGTGAACCCGTACAGTATCATAATATCCCAGGAGGGGCAGATAGGTTTTCTTGATGTCAATGCCGAATCAAACAGTGAACAGCTCAGAATGATGCAAAGGCGTACGGTGCGGGAGTATTTTCTGCCTCCGGAAGAACCTTATTATCAGAAAGCCAGTGTAGAGCTTGACATTTATGGACTGGGCAGGACTTTTCAATATTTGCTTTCAGAGGTGGAGGCTGACCCGCATCTTTGTAAAAGTGAAGAATTAAAATTTCAAAAGATCATTTCCAGATGCTTGAACAGGCATTCTAAAAAAATATATCAAAATGTATCAGAGATTCAAAGAACGATTCCAAAATACAGACAATTAAAGAAAGAATCAAAGGGAGAAAAAAGATTCGGCCGGACTGCTGCGGCATTGATAGTGATAGTAAGCCTTATGGGCGCAGCGGCAGAAGGCGGGATCATCATTATAAGAAGTATAAATACAGTGGCACAGCAGCCAAAGCAGTCAAAGAAATTTCAGAAAGAAAAAGCGGATACTGCCGGTAAGATAGAGAAATCTAATGAGAGCAGTACGCATATATCAGGTGGAAAAAAAGAAGAACGTCTGAATATGGAACTTGGGACAGTATATTTTCTGGAACTGAAAAATTATGAAAAAAGCAGAGAATATTTTAGGAGTGTGAAGGATAATGCACTGGCAGAACATATGGCGGTTATTGCGGAATGCTTTACAGGAGAGGCCTGGCAGGATGAGAGGCTTAGACAGGCACTTTCAGATGCCGAGACGGAGATGAAAGATCAGGATGAAGAAAGCATCGGAGAAAAACAGAATTATTATCGCTGTCTTTTGAAAGGATATACCATTCTTGGAGAAAGTGATGATTTTCGCAATCTCCTGAGACTTGGTGAAATATGTCTGAAAGAAAGCAGTAAAGATGAGACGGCAGAACTTTTAGGATATATGGCATTTGCGTATGAAGGACTGGGTGAAATGAGGGAAGCGGCCGATATGTATAAAGAGCAGCTAAAGCATGAAGAGGATGAGACAGTGAGGGAGGGAATCTATAAAAAAGCTGCGGAACTTTTCACTCAGTTAGAAGATCGCGGACAGGCGCAAGAGATGCTTCGCGCAGGAATTGGAGAAATAAAGGATTCTATGGAGCTTCGTATTGCGTATACCGCAGTGCTGCTTGGGGATTCTAATATGGAAAGACAATTATGTATCCAGAATATTGAAGAACAGCTAAAGGAAATGCCAGAGCTGCAGGAACAAGAAGAGTTTAAAAAATTGATGAGACAATACGGGATAAATCTGGAAGGAGATCATGTATGGCAGGAAAGATAAGATATATAGCTGCATTGGCGGCAGTGTTAGGATTGATATATGTACAGCAAAGTTCTGTGACATATGCAGTAGAAAGCAATTCAGGCAAGAGCAATGTGATAGACAAAGAGACGGAGGTTCTGACCGAGGGAGAAGACAAGCCGCCGGGAGAGGGAGAGGATAAGCTGTCGGAAGAGGGAGAGGATAAGTTACCGGAAGAGGGAGAGGATAAGCTGCCGGAAGAGGATAAGCCGCCGGAGGAAGGAGAAGACAAGCCGCCGGAAGGAGGAGAGGACAAGCCGCCGGGAGAGGGAGAGGATAAGCTGCCGGAAGAGGATAAGCCGCCGGAAGAAAAGAAAGTAATGGAAGGATATAAGATTGATATTCCGAAAATAAATGGAAAGCGGGGTTATTATATAAAAAAGCCGGAAATTACAATTTGCCATATGAGTGAAGTTGGAGTGACGAAATATTGTTTAAAACATGGTGACAATAAGTTGGATGAAAGGACACTGAAAGAAAAAGGAGAAAGGGCGGTAATTACAGAAAAAACATTTTCAGAGGGAAAGAATATACTTCATGTATGGATGGAGGATGAGGAGGGAAAGAGACTTAATAGATATGAATTAAAAAAGGAATTTTTAATTGATACAAAACCGCCGGAAATCGTGATGAGTGTTCCGAAAGGCTTTGATACGTGGTATCAGGATCAGGTGACATTATCTGCTGTCTCAGAAGACTCAGGAAGCGGTGTTGAAAAGATTTCGGGTCTGGAAGGAGACAGGGATCTGGGGAGTATCAGTAAAAAGCAGGGCAGATTTGTGATATCCCGGCCATCAGTATTCGGGAAGGGTGTTGATGTAACGATAACTGCTGAGGACAGGGCGGGAAATAAGAGCGAGAGGATCAAGACGGTTTTTGTTGATAAGGCCGCACCTGATATAACTATAACGGGAGCCAAAGATTATATGATCACTGGAAGATCAGTGAAGCTTTCCTGTGAGATCAGCGAGGAAAACAGGCTGCAGGAATTTTACGCACAGACAGTATGGAAAAATGTTAAGGGCAGGAAAAAGCAGCTTTCGTCAGCAGAGTGGAAGGACAGCAGCAAGGGGAAAATACTCACGCAGACATTGAAGAACGATGGGATATATCATGTGAAGGTTCAGGCAAAAGATATGTCAGGCCATATTTCCATGAAAGAAATGCAGATCATTGTTGATAAGACAGATCCGGTCATTCGATATATAGAAACGCTTGACGGACAGCATCTTAAGAAATTCAAATGGGAATATCCGTTTCAACAGATGATTCATGATTTTACAACTTATGTATATGAGATGAGGCTAGACGGCCGGCTTTATCATATGGGGGAGACGATCCGATCAGAAGGAAAGCACAAAGTAACGGTGAAAGCAGCCGATGCGGCAGGAAACAAGGCGCAGGCTTCGGCTGAGTTTGTGATAGATCATACTGCGCCGGAAATTATATTCCATAATGTTGAAGGAGGGCAGGAATATGAGGAAGAGCGGACATTTAAAGTAGGGCTTGCAAAGAAGGAAGATGAAGTGCGTCAGATATTGATCAATGGAAAAAATCAGAAGATCGGTTCAAAAAGAACATCATACGAATACAGGCTGCATGAATGTAAAGATTATGAGGTGACAGTAAAAGCAGCTGACAAGGCAGGTAATGAATCTGTAAAAAGTCTCTTTTTTACAATTGTACCAAAGAAATCATTGATGAAAAGAATTACGGAACCGATAAAAATACAGTGGAATATGGGTAAAAAAGCAGATGCAAAGTTTTCAAAAGAAGCAGGTAAAGGAGAGTGGGAAGAAAGCAGCAGACCTGTTCCGTTAAAGGCAGCCGGCTTTATAATGTTTGTCAGTATCATGATCGTGACTGGAATACTGTACGTAAAAATATTACATAAAAAAGATAACTGAATGCAGAACTTATTTGAATTTCAGCAGTATTGAAACTTTGAAAATCTGATTTACATACTCAAATTTTGATAATCCGTTATATTGCTCGATGATATTAAGAACAGAGGAGATGCCAATCCCCCTGCGGCCTTTTTTTTTGGAGGAGATAAAGATATTTCCGGATTTTTGTATCTCCCCTTCATAGCTGTTTTCAATAATGATTGCAAGAAGAGAGCTGGTTGTTACTGAAATTTTTATATTGATAAAGCTGCTTTTACCATTCATCCGCTCACAGGCTTCAGAAGCATTTTCCAAAAGATTGGAGACTATGGCGCACAGATCCGTATCAGGTATCAGCGGCTCTTTTGGAAGAGATATAGAGACATGAAAGACAGTGCCTTTTCCTTCTGAGCGTTCTTTATAATATCCGACGATAGAATTCAGAGCAAGATTTTCACAGTAGATATCTGCCGGCGGAGTCAGAGAGGCACGGTACTTTTTTATGTAAGCGTTAAGTCCCTTGATATCTTTTGTACGGATATATGTGTCGATGACAATAAGATGGTGGCGCATATCATGGCGCTGCCGGCTGGTCTGTTCAATCTGAAGCTGGAGAGTTTCGGTCTGTTTGCGCTGTGAGGATGAAATTGTTTCAGAAATATGCAGCTTTTCCTGAAGATTCGCATTTTCGATGATCACGATGACCATCTTGATAATGAGGATATAAGTAGAAAAAGTAAGGATTATCCAAAGCGGTGGAACATAGTAGAAGAACTTGTCCGGCACAGAGTCGAGGGAGGATATATTCGGAGAAAACAGCATGTTGTAAAGCAGGTTGTTGCAGATTGGAATGATCCATACCTGATTCCATATGGAAAAAGAGGCAGTATAATCCAGAGCCGGGCGCAGCGACTTTCTGAAAAAGGTATATATGAGAGGAAACGTTGCAAGTGTCAGGGCAGCCCTGATCAAAGATGAGTCAAATGTATTATAAAAAGGGAGACGGCCATGAAATAAAAAGTAGACGTACATGGAAAGAAGCGTCACCTGTTCCGCGTAACATTTGGCGATGGCGACAATAAAAATACCATGTCCCAGACGGTATTCGGTGGCCATATCAAAGATGACGGCACCGAGAATAATGGTAGACAGGCCGAGTATAACATATTTCAGAGGAAATGCGGCGTAACTGGCATAGGTTCTGGAACCGTAAAATGTAACTGCAAGATATAAAAGGATCGCTCCGGCAATATGCATAAAGGCAGGAGTACGCAAATGATCCTTGAAGGTAAGGAACAGAAGGATAAAACAGGGAAGAATAAAGCAAAAAGTATTTATAATATGAGCGGGAGTCACAGTATCACACCTCCGTTTACATAATCAAAGATATAGTTTGCATACGTCTGAAGGATTTTCTTACGCTGAGCTTTGTTAATAGGCAGGCGTTCTCCGTTTTTGAGAATGAAATCACTATCCTCCCATGAATCCACATGGTCCATATTGACCATACAATTCCGGTAACACCATAAAAACTGCCTGTAGGGAGAGAGCAGCGGAGAAAAGTCCCCGAAAGACATGTAGGAGCGGATGACTCTTGACAAGGAATGTACCTGTATATAGTGATTGTGGTAATCTACGTACATGATATCCGGAATAAGAATCCTTGTCTGTAAGCGTCCTTCCTTAAGTTCAATATAATGTGTGAATTTCGCGGCAGCGTTTTCATAACAATTGAGAGCATCCTCAAGCTGTGCATAGGTGTATGGTTTCAGCAGATAATCTAAGGCATGGAGGCGGAATGCTTTGATGGCATGCTCCTTGCTGGAAGTAGAAAAGATGACCTGACATCTGGAATTCAGCTTTTTAATTGCCTTAGCGATCTGGATGCCGTTTAAGTCTTTCATAAAAATGTCAAGAAAAACAAGATCATATTTTTCTGTTTTAAAGGCATTAAGGAAAGCTGTTTCGCTTGTAAATGTCTTAACTGATGTGTGTACCTTGTGTTCATTGCAGTACCGGCATATATAGTCATATAAAAGTGAAATGTCTTCTGAAGAATCATCTATGATCGCAATTGTCATAACAGCCTCCGAAATATATTAGTAAAACATTGTAAATGGGTTTTAAAACCCAAGTGTATTAATACTAACATATTATGTGATCTGACGGAGTTATGCAAATAGTAAAATAATGTCAAATATGGTAAAAAGGTTTTTTTGATCGGCAATACAGTGTATAAAGAAATAGGCACGGGAGTTTGGAAGTTTTATTCTGTGCTGCGAGTGTAAGTACATGATTTTACCTTCAGTGGACAAAGGGACATGGGTTCCTTTGTCCGCTGAGGGTATAGTCAGGTGTTGAGGAAGGGACTTTACGGTCAGCTAATCAATTACGGCAGCGGCATATATGATCGGGGATATGTCGGAATGCCTCGTTGGTCCGGTAGTCTTTCGGGAGTATTTTTTAATAAAAGACACTGAAAATTATTTTGTTTGGTTTTCGGTGCCTTTTTTATAAAAACTATTCTGGTGGAAAATCATGATCTGATCCGGGAATCTGACAAGAAGTCCTATCCTCAATGGGAAAAAGGAGGAGAAAAATGAAAAAATATGTTAGAAATCTGGCTGTAATCTCAGCTGGTATAGTTTTTGCATGTTCTCTGTCATTGACAGGATGTAAAGCGGAGGAACAAAAAACAGAAGAAAAGAAAACAGAAATTATTGTGGAAAGCGAAGGACAGATGGAAGGGAGGCTTGTCAGTTTTGAGGGCAAGACACTGGTAGTCGAAGAAGCTGAACAAGACTATACATTTGATGTATCGGAGGCAACTGTCAATACAAAGAATATGAGAGCAGGTGATGATCTGGTCATTTATTTTGAGGGAAAATTGGAGGATACGGATACATCGAAAGTAAAGGTAACAAGTATAGAGGATCTCGGAGAGAACAGGCATCAGACAGAGAAACAGGCAGTAGGGACACTTGTGAAGATTACAGAGAATACGATAACGATCCGTCAGAATGACGGAAAAAAACTGCTGTTTAATTCAAATAACTGCCAGCATGAATTTAAAAACGGAATACGTGAAGGAAACTGGGTTGTTGTAACTTATATAGGAGAAATAAATGGAACTGACACTAAGAATGTTACTGTCATTAAAATTACAGATAATGCTCCTAATATTGTTAAAAAAGAGCAGAAGAAGATGAAAATAAAAACCGTTAATGAGAAAGTATATACAACAGCAGGAGTACATATAAGGGAATTGTATACTACGGATTCAAAAGTTATTTCCTCTCTTGCAAAAGGAGAGTCTGTGATTCGTACGGGTGTGTGCGAAAATGGATGGTCGCGCGTTCAATATAAAGATAAAGATGCATATATATACGGTGAATATCTGACAACAGAAAAACCAAAGAAAAATGCGCCGGCAGCTAAGGTGAGCGGAGAAGAAGTAGGGACTATACAGATAGGTGATGAACCGGAGCCTGTTACACTGCAGTCAGAAGTATTGGGTCAGATAGAAAAAGAGATGAATACTGAGAAAGAGATGCAGGCAAAAGAAGAGACACTGTCAGAAACACACACATTGACAGGAACAGTGCTTGAGGTAAACATGAATACGCTGACAGTTTCGGAAAAGGGGAAGGAGTATACGATCAATGTTGCGGATGCGCAGCACGAGTATGCCAACGGGATTCAGACAGGTAATACAGTGACGGTCACATATGCAGGAAATCTGGATAATCCGGAGGATCTGATAGTTATCAAAGTGCAGGATTCTGATCCAAACGAAGCAGCAAAGGATGCCCAGTATGTTGGAGTAGTAGATGATACAACCGGGAATACCGTTACTCTCAAGACTGAGGATGGCGCGTCGATGACATTTGTAAAAGATGGTGCAGAGAATAGTCTGGATGAAGATATGGACGGCAAGAAAATAAAGGTCACAGCAGATATGACAGAATCGGAAACAGATGAGAATATTTTTCAGGCGAAACAGATTGATTCGGCGGAGGGAGAACAATAATCTTTAACTGGTCTGATATTATGTGGAGAATCAGGAAATGGAGCTTATAAAAAACTAAGTATATTGAAAAAATTTTGTTCTGGCTGGGGCTATACGAAGCAGTTGTTTTGATCGCTTATTTCTTGTGGGATATTGCCTGTACGAGGAGAGAAATACGTGTGAAGGAAAAGATGGCAACTACAGATCTTCTCACGAACCTTAAGAACAGAAATGCTTATGAGCAGATACTTTCGCAGTATAATTCGAAACTTCCTGATAGTTTATCATGTATTTATGCTGATGCGAATGGACTTCATGAGCTGAATAACAGTCAGGGTCATGCTGCGGGAGACAGGATGCTTATCATGTTTCAGTAGGAGCCGCGTTGTGCAGGGAAGACGCTGTTGCTGCCGTAAAGGAGGCGGAGCAGAGAATGTATGAAGATAAAAAACGGTATTATATGGAACATGGAGACCGGAGGAAGACGCGCTAGATAAAAAAAGTGCTTTTTTGTTAAGATTGCTGCAATCATATTATTGAGAGGCGGGGGGGAACTCGCCTTTCAATAATAAAAGTTTTCACTTATATCTATATGAACAGAATCCTTTCATCATGCGTGTGGACATCAGGCAGGTTTCTCCATTGGTAAAATAGATGATTCGTTTTTTCGCGTCTACTTCTTTTATGTTATTTTTATTTGCCAGAAATGACCGGTGGCAGCGCACAAAATCATCATCTAATGTGTTTGTCAGTCCTTTCATGGTACTGGAAAACTCAATTTGACGGTCTTTTGCATGGAGAATGACTTTATGGATATTACTGGAAGTTTCAAAAAAGAAAATATCATCATGATCTATACTTATTTTCCGGCCGCCGGTTTCAATCGTATAAACTTTATGTGTTTTATTAGTCTGGAGTGTATAGCGTTCCATTGCATTTAACAGACATTCTCTGATTTTTACTTTCGCTTCGGCAGGGTTGTCTTTTAAGATAAAATCCATGGCTTCCACTCGATACTGAAAGGTCATGAAACTTAGCTCAGAATGTGCGGATATGAATATGATGAAGCCGCGGGGATCAAACAATCTGATTTGCTGTGCCAGTTTCATTCCGTTCATGTTGCTGTTTAAGTCGATATCAAGGAAATAAATGCCCGTGTTCTGGCTGGTTTTGACTTTTTTAAGCAGCATATAAGGATCTTTTGTATCTAAAACAAGCTGCATATCCAGTTCTTCTATCAGCACGGCATTTTGAATGATCTGCACAATAGATTGCCGCTGTATGGTATTGTCTTCGCATACAAAGATGTTCAGCATATGATGTCACTCCTCGTATAATAAGTTTGTAAGCAAGAAAAACAGCTTACAGACTTATTCTTTTTTGATTAGACAGAAGGATAATTCTAAAGATCTTTTCCGAAGATTCTTCTTCCATCATGCTGGTTCATCCATTCTCTGTCTATTGGTTAATAAGTTACTTTATAGTCATGGTCCCAGATGTTACAATAAGTTCCATAAGAACTGTAGCTATGGTCATTGCTTCTTCACTCCTGCAAAGCGTTTGCTATTGCCAAGAAAGCATGCAACCCTAATGCTACGCTAAGACTTATTACACAAATGCTGCATCCTGGTATCTAGCCACCAGCAGGGTATTTCTGCCAGGTAATGCTCATAACGCGAGGTTTAGGGCGGCGTAGTGATCTGGGATAAGCCATGATTACTCTTCTTCATTTTTATTGAAAGGTGGTGATGATCCGTGAAAGAACCTATTGATTACCTCTCAACACTGTTTGTTGGGATTGACATTGCATCCCGTATCCATGTTATTTCCGCACTTGATTTCAATGAGAAGTTCTACATCAGGATGAAACCCGTAGAAAACACTCAGGAAGGTGCAGCCCTTATGGAACAGATGGTTTCTGATGTGTTAGGGCATAACCATCAGTTCAAATACGTTGTTATCGGCATGGAATCCACTGGTTTCTATGGTGTCCATCTGGCTAATTATCTTTCTGCCAGTGGCCTGCTTGCACCATTCTCTGTCAGAGTTTACTGTCTCAATCCAAAGGAAGTTAAGAATTACAAGAAGTCCTTTAACGACATCGGAAAGAATCATGGCATAGATTCCTATGTGATTGCTGATTTTGCCCGTGTAGGACGTATTGCAATCAAACCATGGCGTGGTTCCCAATACCTTGCCCTGCAACATCTTACCAGACACCGCATGCACATCACTGAATGTATCGCAAGAGAAAAGACTTACATGCTTAACAACATTTATCTCAAGTTCAGTGAATACGCATTGCTTCGTGATGGACAACATCCATTCGCAAACAAGTATGGTGCCACAGCTGAAGCCGTTCTTACTGAGTACACAACGAATGAAGATATCGTTAACTCATCAGCAGAAGACCTCGTCGCTTTTATTAACTCTAAGAGCAAAGGCCGTATCGCTGATCCGGAAGAAACAGCAAAAATCTTACAGGCTGCAGCCCGCAACTCATACCGGCTTGATAAATGCCTCTATGAGCCGCTTACTATCTCAATCGCCTCTTCCTTTAACTGTATCAGTTCCTTTGAAAGGGAACTCAGGGCGATTGATAAGGCAATCCTTCAGACAGTTCAGGGACTAAACCCTGACGAGTACACGGTACTGAATTCCATTCCCGGAATCGGTAAAGTTTATTCGGCCGGTATCTTAGCCGAAATGGGTTCCATTAAGGCTTTTCCTAATGCCAATGCCCTCGCAAAATACTGTGGTATCGTTTGGAACGATAATGACTCTGGCGACTTCGTAGCCGAAGACAAACACATGAGCAAAGCTGGCAACAGATATCTGCGCTACTACATCATAGAAGCTGCCGGAAGTGTTATAAGACACTGTCCTGAATACAAAGCATTCTATGACAAGAAATATGCTGAAACAAGAAACCATCAGCATAAACGAGCACTCGCGTTGACTTCCCGTAAATTTATACGTCTGCTCTTTGGTCTGCTGGACAAGGGCCAACTCTACTCTCCGGAAAAGAGTAGGTAATCCATATCGAATTCCTAACTTACGTCTTTTTTGAGAAACATGCCGTAGGTTTATTAAGGTTACCCTTTTCCCTGAAAATCTTTTTAAAATAACTCTTGACTATTTACCAAATTGCTTTCTGGCGGTAAGTTCCATATGCTGCATGAAACAACCGCATTGTATTGTTGTCTCCAGCAGCACATTGTCATAAGAACTGATGATTTTCTGAGCGTTTAAAAGCCCGATTCCCTGATGTCCGATCTTCGTACTAAAGCCTTTTTGATTTAATTCATGAAGCCTTAAGCCATTATCCAAAAAACAATTGCTTATGATGATCGACACACCGGCATTATTCTGAATGATATTTAAGCCTATTTGGGGCTTATTGGTCTCTAATGCAGCTTCAATGGCATTATCCAAAAAGATTCCCAGTATTCTGGCAAGGTCCACAGTATCCATCAGAAAACAGTCCACTCTGTCGGGAATATCAATTGTAACATCAATCCCTGATTCATGTGCATAGATCATTTTTGCAGAGAGCAGGCTTTTGATCTCCAACACACCGATATTGCTGAGCTGATTTAACTTGTAATCACCCTGGTCGATCAAATTCTTTGTTGGAAAGATTTTGTTTTCAAAAAATTTCTTTAATTCCTCTATATCACAATTCTCAATGTATCCAGACATAGAGAGCAGAATATTGACATAATCATGCTTGAAGGAGCGAAGGCTGTTATACATGGCTTCCAGGTTGTGTGTATAGTCCTGTAAATCCTGTAAGGCTTTCTGTTTTGCTTCTGTCTGTATTTGTTCCATATAGGATCGGCGCATAGCCAGAAGCAAAAAAAGCATAACAAGCAGATACCCGGAAATATGTAAGGCATTATTATAAATCATTCTGCCGATAGAGCCATTTTGCCCCGGGATCAGATTATCAAACAGATAGGTAGTTATAAGAAGCAGTAATGCGGCATCAATTAAATACCATGTCTGTTGGAGGCGTAGAATCCCTTTGCCAGACAATAATAATTTTTTCAGGAGTCTGCCGAAAAGCAGCGTAATGTAGTAAAACAGCAGAATGTGGATCATTCTGACACCGAAAGAGAAATACTGATGATTTGATAAAGCCTGGGGAATCAGCATGTTCCGAAAAGTTGTCAGAAAATTATCTGCTACGATTGCAAGTACAAATCCGATCATGCCCATACAAACATTCTGGGCGTCAGTATCCTGGCTGGTAACTAATCCATAAATACAAACTGCTGCCACAATACCGAACAGACCGTATGGTATGCAAGAAAGGAGTGTTACAGGCATTCCGGAAAGCAACAGCATCATATAAAGCACGACAAACCCTTTTAAGCTCATGCGTTTGGGCCATACATTACAAATAGCAAGGGAAAGCTGAAAAAAAGATAACAGCATTTTCATAGTACCTTCCTTTCGAAGTTTACTTACCCGATTATACTGTATTTGATCCTCTCTATCAAGCGCTGCTCTGCAAAAATGATGAATAAGTGCGTTGTCTGCGGGATAAAAACGCATTTATTTATGAAATGGGGTATTTTATGACTGTTTTAAGAGAACCGCTGTGTACACTGGTATACTATTCTATGATTAATACATATTTGCTCTGAAAGGAGACATGAAGTTATGAGGTATTTTTTAAAAGGAACTATTGCTATAGCAGCAGTAACAATTGCTAATATGATAATCAATATAATCTGCAATATGAATGGCATTGAATTGAATTCCATAATGATGACTTTTGTGTCAACATTTTGTGCTCTATTGCTTTACCATGGATTGATCAGAAAAGAAAAAAATAAAGATGATCATGAATGAGAAATAATTGATGCAGATTGGTAGAATCCGTAGATTGCTTTTAACTCAAGCTTTCTACGGATTTTTTATGGCTGAAACAGGGTTTATGCTATTGGTGTTCTCATGAAAGGACAAAATATCTGCAGCCAGGTACTGTTGTTTAAAAGGTTTGCCGGAAATAAACGATTATGATATTATTGAAAAGATGAAAATAATGACGTGTTGCGAAGCAAGGAGCTTGAAAGATATATTTTAGGAGGTATGTTATAGTATGGCAGGAAGATTGGAACAGATGCTAGATATTGAAGAATGGGAAATGCTTCAAAGATCTGTGGCAAAGGTAACAGGAATGGCAATTGTAACTGTGAATTATAAAGGAATACCTATTACAGAACATAGTTGCTGTAACAGGTTTTGTCAAAAGGTCAGACAAAATGAGACATTAAGTTCTTATTGCCAAAAATGCGATGCACGGGGAGGAGTAGAAGCGGCAAGAAATAATTCGCCGTATATTTACCAATGTTATTTTTCTATTATGGATATTGCGATTCCTCTAATCGTCAATCAGCAGTATGTAGGTGCGGTTATGGCAGGTCAGGTAAGGCTTCCTGTGGGAGAAGATGAAAGTAATATAGAAAAGATATTTACACCATGCTCTAGCCAGAAGCTGGAAAGCGTAAAGAAAAAGTTTGCTGCAGAATATGAGGAAATCCCAATCTTATCAATGGATAAAATACAGACGATTTCTATGATGTTATTTTATATGTGTAATTATACCATCCGTGAGACTATGCATAAGGAACAGACGATCCACATGTATGAGACATTTTTCAGTAAACAGATCCCTTTTTATCAAAATGGTTTTGGAAATAGTTATGAGAAAGAAAAGATGGAAGAAACAATAGAAGAGTCTATGGATGAGAAAACAGAAGTAGAAGATAATTTCCCAAAGACCAACAACAGGATTCTGCTGCAGGCATTTGAATATATACATGGGCACAAGCACAGTATACCTTCTATGGCGGAACTGGCGGAACTTTGCCATGTAAGCCCCAGTTATTTCAGCCGTTTATTTACTAAGGACGTAGGGGAAAGCTATTCTCACTTCATTTCCAGATTGCGGGTGGAGTGGGCAAAGGGATTATTAGAATCCACAGATTGTTCTGTTCAGGAGATCAGTGATAAATTAGGATTCAGTGATTCCGGATATTTCATCAAGACATTTAAAAAACATGTGGGAGTGACTCCGGCATTTTATCGTACGTATTGTGAAACACAGCAGATATGATGTGTAAGATAGTACAATATACGATACATATATCATAAAATTACCACAAATATATCATGTATTCGGTCATCTCAATCCAGTGTATTTCTTTTGTAGTACAGATATACTTTATACATCAGAGAAATCACGTAAGGAGGTTATTGTTACTATGAGGAAAGCTTTTATCTGTCCGACAAAGTATGTTCAGGGAGAGGACGAATTATTAAATTTGGGGTATTTTGTAAGCACTTATGGAAAAACAGCATTGTTGATTGCACATCCGGATGATGCCAACAGAGTAAAAGAAAAACTGGATAAGACAGCAGAAAAGTTCCAGGTTTCGTTTATTGAGAGCGGATTCACAGGAGAATGTTCCAGAAAAGAAGTTAAGCGGATCCAGGAGCTGGCACTGGCTAATGGCTGCAGTTGTACGATTGGATTAGGAGGCGGAAAAGCAATTGATACTGCTAAATGTGTAGCACAAGGAGATGCATTGATCATCGCGCCTACAATTGCGGCTACAGATGCACCGACCAGTCATTCGGCAGTTCTCTATACAGAAGATGGAGCATTTGATGATTATGCATATTTTAAACAGAGTCCGAGTGTAATTTTGATTGATACGACGGTAATAGCGAATGCGCCGTCAAGATTTCTGGTATCCGGAATGGGAGATGCTCTTTCTACCTATTTCGAGGCCAGAGCAACAGCAGCATCCTATTCAAACGTAAATGCAGGGCTTCCATGCGGGGCAAGAGAGGATTTATGTCCACCGGCAAAGGGAACAAATACAGCGCTGGCACTGGCAAAATTATGCTACCAGACGTTGCTGAGTGATGGACGCAAAGCTAAGATTGCCTGCGACTGCAATCAGGTAACACAGGCATTAGAGAACATTGTCGAGACTAATATTCTTCTGTCTGGTCTAGGATTCGAAAGTGCAGGACTTGGAGGGGCGCATGCGATTCACGATGGATTAACATTGCTGGAAGGAACTCACAAATATTTCCACGGAGAAAAAGTTGCATTTGGAACACTGGCACAGCTTGTTTTAGAGAATGCACCTGCTCAGGAGATTGAAGAGGTATTGGATTTCTGCCTGTCAATTGGCCTTCCGGTATGCCTTTCAGATATTGGTGTGGATACGATCACAGATACAGAACTTATGGAAGTTGCTAAAAAGGCATGTATTCCAGAAGAATCGATTCATGCAATGCCGTTCTCGGTAACATGGGAACAGGTGGCTGCGGCGATTATCACAGCTGATCAGGTAGGACGCCGGTATAAGGAAGGTGGCAGAATATGAAAAAAATCATTAACAAGCCGGAGACAGTTGTAAAGGAAATGTGCAAAGGAATAGCAGAAGCACATCCGGAATTAGAATTATTGACAAAATATAAAGTGATCAAAAAAAGAGAGATCAATCAGGATAAAGTGACTCTGATAAGCGGTGGAGGAAGCGGACACGAGCCGGCTCATGCAGGATTTGTCGGAAAGGGTATGCTCGATGCGGCGGTATGCGGGGATGTATTTGCTTCACCTTCTCAAATCCAGATTTACCAGGCTATCCGCAGTACAGCCAGCAAGAAGGGGACTCTTCTGATTATCAAGAATTACAGCGGGGATATGATGAATTTTAAAAACGCGGCATATCTGGCGCAGGACGATGGGATCAAGGTAGATTATGTGAAGGTGGACGATGATATCGCGGTACAGGACAGTCTCTATACAGTAGGACAAAGAGGAGTGGCGGGGACTGTATTTGTACATAAGATAGCTGGTGCAGCAGCAGAATTGGGAAAAGAGCTGGCTGAAGTGAAGACAATAGCGGAAAAAACTGCTGCAAATGTAAAAAGCATAGGCTTTGCCCTTACATCTTGTACAGTTCCGGCAAAAGGTTCACCGACCTTTTCTCTGGAAGAAGATGAGATGGAATATGGAGTGGGAATTCATGGAGAGCCAGGTATCCGCAGAGAAAAAATATTGTCTGCTGATGAACTTGCAAAGCGTATGACAGATACGTTAGTAGAGGAACTGAATGCGTCAGGAACTGAGACAGCCGTGCTGATCAATGGATTCGGAGCTACGCCATTACAGGAACTGTATTTGCTGAACCATGCGGTGCTGCGTGAGTTGGATAAGAAAAATGTCAAGGTGTTAAAGGTTCTGGTAGGAAACTATATGACGAGTATTGATATGGCGGGAGCATCTGTTTCATTATTAAAATTAGATGATGAACTGAAGGATTTACTGGCGTATGCTTGTGATGCACCGGCGTTAAAAAGTTCTGGGATAGAAACCCGTGATATTTATGGAGATGAAGAACAGAAAAAAGAGACTGTAGTATGCTATGAAGTAGAAACCGATTCTTCGTGGGCTCAGATAAAGAATGAAGTCATAAGCACAGAGAATCTCATCTATATGGTAGATGCAATGAGTGACTGTATCATACGCAATGAAGTTCCGTTCTGTGAATTAGATTCCCATGCAGGAGACGGGGATTTCGGTATGAGTGTTGCGAAAGGGTTCCGTCAGTTAAAAGCAGAGTGGAAAGATCTGATGGCAAACAACTCTCATGATATGGGAACCTTTCTGGATGCTTGTTCACTGATTATTATGGAATATTGCGGAGGGGCTTCTGGTCCTATATGGGGGTCAGCATTCCGTGCAGCGGGTAAAGCTGTAAAAGGAAAGCAATCGGTTGATGCGGCTGGATTTGCAGCGATGATGCAGGCAGCGGTAAATGGGATCCAAAGTACGGGAGAGCGTTCTTTCGGCCGCGGTGCAGTGGTTGGAGATAAGACACTGATCGATGCATTAGTGCCATGTGCAGATTGCTGGAACAAGTGTGCAAAAGAGGGAATGAGCCTGAAAGAAATTCTGGAGAAAGCCGCGCAGGCGGCGGTAGATGGAGCAGAGGCCACAAAAGAGATCGTTGCGCGTATGGGCCGGGCCGGTACAGTAGGTGAGAGAAGCCTTGGTTATCCGGATGCAGGAGCTTATGGACTTGGAGTTGTATTTACAGAATTATCACAAAAAATGAATGGTTAGTATATTTTGTTTTTTGGTCGGATGAAGTACTTGAATTGAGAAAAAGGAGGGTTTCTATGGAAAATCAAAAAACTTCCAATGCTACAAAGTGGCTTACACTGATCATAGTAGCGTTTGCAGGGGGATTGATCACAAAACTGCCGTATCTTAGAGAAACATATATGGAGCCTTTGCAGGCAGCAACTGGTGCAACGAAGACCCAGTTAGGTATTATTATGTCGGCATATGGTATCGTAAATTTTATCTGTTATTTTCCAGGAGGAGTGCTGGCGGATAAATTCAGTTCTAAAAAACTGATCGTATTTTCCTGTATTGGAACTGCGGCAGCAGGTCTCTGGTATTGGACTATGCCTGGCTTTGTATGGCTGGTTGTTATTCATGCAATATTCGCAGTTACAACAGTATTTACATTTTGGGCCGCAATGGTAAAATCAATTAATAATCTGGGCGGACCGGAAGAGCAGGGAAGGCTGTTCGGCTTCCTTGAGGGCGGACGTGGATTGGTCGGTACGCTGGTAGCTTTTGGATCTGTGGCTGTATTTTCTATGGCTTCAGATGGAATCGGCGGTATGAAGAACGCGATTCTTTATTACAGCGTACTGCTGGTAGTGGCAGGTGTGTGCGCGGCAATTTTTATGAAGGATGATCAGCCTGTACAGAAGGTAAAAACAGAAACTGAAAAAAATGTTCTGAATTTGCAGGATGTCCTTCTGGTAGCAAAAATGCCAAGAGTATGGTTATGTGGAATGCTGGGTATCTGTAACTATTCTGCATTGATCTTTCATGGCTATGTAACAGCATATCTGTCAAACGCATTCGGTCTTAATGATTCAGTAGTGGCTAATCTGAGTATTATCCGTACTTATTTTATGATGATGGTAGGAGCTTTTGTTGCTGGTATTGTTGCTGATAAACTGGGCAGCAGGATCCGTTTTATTACATATGCATTTATCGGAATGGCGGTTTTTGCTTCCTTGTACGTGCTCATCCCGACAAAGGGAAGTGCTGTGCCGTTAGTTGTGGCGAACTTCCTGGTATACGGCCTCTGCCTGTACAGTATTAAAGCTCTTTATTTTTCCACGATTGATGAAGTTCTTGTTCCAAAGAAGCTTGCAGGAACGGCGTCAGGGGTAATATCTCTTGTTACTTATGCGCCAGAGATATTCTTGTATACTTTATCTGGAAATATGGTGGATAAATATGAAGGAACGGCAACACCGCTGGCCGGTTATCATCACTGCTTTATTGCAATGGCAGTATTATCGGCGCTGGGCTTTTTGTGCGGCATGGTTCTTTATAAGATGAACAAGAAGGCAATTGCAGCGGCAGCAGCAAGTGGTGAAGTATAAAAATTTTTAAACGCACGTAAGGGTGCAGACAGTAACCAGATGGATATGTCTGTGTATCAGGCATATCCGTCTATAATGATCAGGAGGAAGTGATTATGTCTGAAAAAAGACTTTTGAGTTCTTGTGAAACGGATTATAATAGTGATCTGCATAGTTGGATTGACATAGAACGGCAAATATCAAATCTGGCTGAGGCTGGATTTACACATACACAGTGGATGCAGAACTGGGAAGGAGAATATCTCTATAGTCCCAGTGAGATGTTTCAGGCAAGAGATGTTTTGAATTTTTACAATATTAAAGCACACAGCATCCACGCTTCTGAGGGTGGCATACGGACAAAAGTTATCAATGGAAAAAAGGTGTTCCGGAATCGTTATCGCTTTACGGAAATCCGAAAGGACTATACCTCGAAGAATGAGTATGCACGTCTGGCAGGAGTTGATCTGCTGAAAAATCGTATTGATCTGTGTTCACATATCGGGGCAACAGTAATGGTGCTGCATATGCAGCTTCCTTATATGATGTTTGAAGAACAGCCAGAGGAAAAGGATATTTATTATCGTCAGGTTTGTAAATCTTTCGATGAGGTAAAGAGTTATGCCACGGCAGCAGGAGTGCGGATTGCGCTGGAAAATATGATATGTACGCCCCAGAAATATCAAGATGAGCAGTTTGACATGCTGTTTGACAGATATACGGATGATTTCCTTGTGTTTGCGTGGGATTCGGGACATGCGGCATTAATGTGCAGAGAAGATCCTTATCATTTCCTGAAGAAATATCAGGATCGTCTGTATGCGACACATCTACAGGATAATGCTTCTATATCGGATGAACTTCTGTATCAGGAGGATCCTGAGAGCGCAGACAGAGAAGTGCTGCTGCATGATGCGCATTGGATTCCAAATGTAGATGGTACACTGGATAAAGGGATGCTGGACTGGAAGCTGATCGCAAAGCATCTTGCAAAGGCACCGTTAGAACTGCCGGCTGATTTTGAGGTATGTATCTCTGGACCGGATGAATTAGAACAATTGAAGATATGTCATAAACAGGCTGAAAAGTTCTACAAGATGGTAACGGAATATAGAGAATAAAAACAATGAGTTAAAGGGGCTTTTGCAGTATGACAGCAAAAGTCCTTTTTGAGAAAGGAATCGCATTGTGAAAACAAGAGTGGAAATACAGATAGAAAAAGTTCTGACAGAATGCGGACTAGAGGAAACCGTGACAAAACAGGGAATACAGGCGCTGAGAGAAAATCAGCTTCTTTATGAGATCCGGAAATTTGGTCCGTTGGAGAAAGGGATGACTAACAGACTGTTTCATTTTCAGTCTCGGCAAAAGGAATATCTGATACGGATTCCGGGGGAAGGATCGGAAAAGCTGCTGGACAGGAAACAGGAGGCGATGATTTATCAGACTCTGAGAGGTAAGGATATCACGGACCGTTATCTGTATATCAACTCAGACACGGGAATCAAGATTACGGAATATCTGGCAGAGGCACATACATGTGATGTGCAGAATATGGAAGAGGTACGAAGATGTATCCGGCATCTGTATCATTTTCATCAATTGAGGCTTGCTGGAGATGTATCGTTTGATGTGTTTGAAATGTTAATACGTTACGAACAACAATGCAGGCAGGATATTGCCAGGACTTTTCCGGATTATATGGATACCAGGGAACGGGTGCTGCGTCTGAAAGAGGTGATTGAGATGGAACCGGCAGATAAGTTTTTGTGCCATGTAGATCCTGTGCCGGATAATTTTTTGATCCAGCCGGATAAAATCAGTCTGATCGATTGGGAATACGCAGCAGTTTCAGATCCGCATATGGATATTGCCATGTTCTGTATTTATGCAGGATATGACAAGAAACATATAGATCAGGTGCTTGGTTTTTATTTTAAAGAAGGGTGTCCCGATAAGGTGCGCAGAAAGATTTACTGTTATGTTGCAGCCTGCGGACTTCTTTGGACAGTATGGTGCGAGATCAAGAAAGACTCGGGCATATATTTTGAAGAATATGAAACAATGCAGTACCAGTATGCGAAAGATTATTATGAGTATGTAACTAAATTCTGAAGAATGTACCAGAAAAAAGGAAGGTGACAACTTGATGGAAGAAAAAAATTTAAGAGAACAGATTGATTGGGTCTCTATTTTGGTGCCATTGATCTTTGTCAGCATGCTTTTTGCAGTATTTGTGCTATGGCCAAAACAGTCAAGAGATATGCTTGACTTCATTCGCAAAGTCATAGGGGATGAAGGTGGATTGTATTATGCGCTGCTTGGTACGGGAATCCTGGTATGTTCTTTCTATATTGCGTTTTCGAGATATGGAAAGATCCGTCTGGGGGATGAGGAAAAGCCAATGTATTCTTCATTTAGTTGGGGAACTATGATTTTTACATCTACTATGGCGGCAGATATTTTGTTTTATTCGTTGTGTGAATGGGCTTTGTATGCTAATGAGCCTTACATTGGGCAGCTTGGAGGCATTCAGCGATGGGCATCTACATATCCGCTTTTTCACTGGGGACCGATTGCATGGAGTTTTTATATCGTCCTTGCGGCAGCATTCGGATTTATGCTGCATGTGCGGGGAAGGAAAATACAGAAATTTTCAGAAGCATGCCGTCCTCTTCTGAAAGATAAAGTAGATGGCATCTGTGGAAAAGTTATCGATCTGATTGCTATATTTGCGCTGTTATCAGGAACTGCGACTACATTTTCGCTGGCAACACCCTTACTTTCGGCGGCACTTGGATGGGTATTTAAAATTCCTTCTGGAGTGGGACTTACTATTATGATTCTTTTGTTAATCGCTGCGGTGTATACACTGACCGTGTGGTTTGGCATGAGAGGGGTTACAAAACTTGCCGGAATCTGTACTTATCTGTTTTTTGCCCTGCTGATGTATTTTTTGCTGCTGGGAGGTGAGGCAGGATATATTCTGGAGACAGGGTTTTGCGCGATAGGAAATATGGCTCAGAATTTTATTGGTATGTCAACTTGGATGGATCCTTTGAGGGAAACATCATTTCCGCAAAATTGGACGATCTATTACTGGTCTTACTGGATGGTATGGTGCGTCGCGACACCATTTTTTATCGGAACGATTAGCAGGGGCAGGACGGTGAAAAATGTAATTGTAGGTGGATATGGCTGGGGAATTGCAGGAACATTTACATCGTTTGTCATTCTTGGAAATTACGGATTGGCACAGCAGATGAAGCACGGGTTGGATGTGTCTGGGTATATTGCGCAAGGAGGTTCGATTTCTGAGGCGATTTTAAAAATATTTGACACGCTGCCTCTTACCTCATTAGGATTGCTTTTGCTGGTAGTGACAATGATTGCATTTTATTCTACTACTTTTGATGCGCTGACTATAGTGGTTGCTTCTTATTCATATAAAACACTGGAAGTTGGTGAGGAACCGGGCAAAGGAATACGGACTTTCTGGGCGGTAATGTTTATTGTTCTGCCGATCGCGCTCGTATTTGCCCAAAATTCGCTGAACCAGCTGCAGTCGGTTGCCATTATTGCTGCATTTCCCATAGGAGTGATTATTTTATTGATCATAGGAAGTTTTTTTAAAGATGCGAAAGAGTATGTGGACAAAGAAGAGAGAATAAGAAAAAAGTAATGTGCATTTTGCATTGGAAAAAACTGCCGATTGGCCAATTGTAATAAATAAAAATAAATTTTTGTTGTTCTCTTTCTAAAACCCTGTAAAAAGGGAGGATGCCGGGTCACCGCTTTCGCAGTGCCCGGCATGTATTATGAAAAAGTTTATTCAAAATAGTGTGCTACTATGATTACGTCGTTGTTTTCTTCTGATGATATTATTATACGAACCAGCTATGAAGAAACAATGTTAAAGGAGTAAAGGAATTTTGAAAGATAAGTGAACAAACTGTTAACATGTATTCTCCCTGTTATGAAATTCTTATATTTCCTTTATCTGCGATATGCAAACAGAGGGATTCCGTTCTTAGTAGGCAGTTCTACATATCCTTGTGTTAAAGGTCTTGCGTAATCAATAAAGGCATCGCTGATATCAGAACCTTCATTAATGATCCACTCTTCCGGAACAGGCTTTTCTTTGTTGCAGATAATATTCACATCTGCGGTGCCGTAAGATAATTCATATGGTACGCTTTTATTTCTGATAAAGGTGATCATTTTTCCGGTCTCGCCTTCCAGTGCGGCATGCACAGCATAGATGCCGGCATTTACAGCCTCATCAAGGTCTACTCTGGACAGGTGCGCGCAGGAACAGCGCTGGCATACGTTCAGCTCTATGGAACGTACCTTTACACCGATCTTTTCTTTGACAAGATTTTCCAGATATTTTCCGGAACCGGTCAGCATCTTATGGCCGAAGTTGTCAACCCCTACATCGCTGGCATATTCACAGATGAATGTACCGTTACCGTCATTGATACCTTCAGAGATGCATACTACAAGGTTTGGAGTAGTCTTTAAACACTCTTTTACCTTTTCAACAAATGTCTCCTGATTGAAAGCAACTTCAGGAAGGTATATCAGTACCGGATTATCACCCTCAAATTTGCGCGCGAGCATACTCGCGGCAGTGAGCCATCCTGCGTGGCGCCCCATGATCTCTACGATCGTTACAGACTGTTTATTATCGTAGACAGTGGCATCAGTAGCAATCTCCCTGACAACGGTAGCAACATATTTTGCTGCGCTTCCATAGCCGGGAGTATGGTCTGTCACTACCAGGTCGTTGTCAATGGTCTTTGGAACACCGATAAAACGGATATCACTTTTTATTGTTTCGGCATAGCGGGAGAGCTTGCTAACCGTATCCATAGAATCATTTCCTCCTATGTAGAAGAAATAGCCGATGTCCTTATCATCAAATTTTTTAAATAACTCTGGATATACAGGGTCATTTAAATCCTCCGGGAGTTTATAACGGCAGGATCCGAGATAAGCTCCAGGTGTTGTTCTCACAAGTTCCAGCTCATTGGTGGTATCAAGAGCGCCGATATCCATATAGTGGTCATGTAAGAATCCTTCGATTCCGTTGACCATGCCATATACATGTCCTGTCTCTGGATGTTTGAGTCCTTCCGATACAACACCGTAAAGACTTCCGTTGATTACTGCTGTTGGACCGCCGGATTGTCCGACAATTATGTTTTTCTTCATATATCATTCCTCCATTTACAATAACTATATCGGATATTCGGGAATTTTACAATTGGATATTTACTTTTTTTATCCTTTTAAAAAAAATAAGTTGGAAAATATGAATGAATGCTTTATACTAAGTAGCATTGAATAACAATAGGAGGAGAATAAGATGAAATACATTTCATTTGCGATTCCATCATATAATTCGCAGGACTATATGTCACGCGCGATTGAAAGCATTCTTTCAGGAGGCGAAGATGTTGAGATTATTATCGTTAATGATGGGTCAAAGGATGGGACGTTACAGATAGCTCAGGAATATAAAGAAAAATATCCGGATATCGTCAAGGTGGTGGATAAGGAAAACGGAGGACATGGAGATGCAGTTAATTCAGGACTTGCCAATGCAACCGGAAAATATTTTAAAGTAGTTGACAGTGATGACTGGGTTAACGAAGAGGCATTGCTTCGGATTCTTTCATTTTTGAAGGAGTTGGAGAAGGAAGATAAAGAGATTGATATGTTGGTTTCTAATTATGTCTATGAAAAAGTTGGCGCAGCACATAAGAAATGTATTCATTACCGGAATGTACTGCCCCAGAACCGGATTTTTACATGGGATGAGATCGGGCGTTTCCGTCTGGATCAGTATATACTGATGCATTCAGTGATCTACCGTACGTCTATGATCAAGCTCAGCCAGATGACATTGCCGAAGCATACTTTTTATGTGGATAATATTTATGTATATTATCCGCTTCCCAATGTACGCAAGATTTATTATATGGATGTAGATTTCTATCGTTATTTTATTGGCAGGGAGGATCAGTCAGTTAATGAAAAAGTTATGATCTCCAGAGTGGATCAGCAGATTTTTGTGACGAAGACTATGATTGATATGTATCAGCTCCGTGATATTGAAAGCAGAAAGCTCAGGCATTATATGGTGAATTATCTGGCAATCATGATGACAGTTTCATCTATTCTTTTGATTCGTTCAAAGAAACAGGAAAATCTGGAAAAAAAGAGGGAGCTTTGGAAATATCTTAAGAAAAAAGATTTAAAGACTTATCTGAGGATCCGGTACGGGATACTGGGGCAGACTATGAATATCCCGGGCAGACCGGGACGCAGGATTTCTTCATTGGCATACTCAGTCGCAAGAAGGATTATTGGATTTAATTAAAATGATATTCAGAACATGCGATTAAAAGATCTGCGGTATCGCGTAACCAGGGCATTAAAGACGGGACACAGTGTTAAAACTGTGTCCCGTGTCACATCAGCTGTTAGTCATAGTAATAATCGTCATCATAATCGTAATCATCATCATCGTCTGCAACGACTTTGACCGTATAGGTGATCTTTTTTGTTTTTGCTTTTTTATTGGTACAGGTACAGGTGATTTTGGTAGTACCAGTTTTCTTGGCTACAAATTCTACTTCGCGGCCGGTCCTGCGTCTGCTTTCAAAGCCAACAATGCTTTTATCTTTGATCGTCCATTTCAGCTCGCTGTTTTTGATGGAGTGGCCTTTTTTTACTTCAAGATCAAAATCATCATAGACTTCTTCAATTTTTTTAGAGCTGCCGACTTTTCTCAATGAATAATCCGCAGGCCTTTTTTTAACAGTCACAGTAATTACATCGCCGTATTTTTTCTTGTTTTTTCCAACAACATAGCAGCGTATCTTTGCTTTTCCCGGCTTTACTGCTACAAAGTCCATATCATCGCCATCGCGGTCGTTATCTTCGAATTTTACATATTTTTTCCCTGAGATGATCTGCCATCTAAGATAATCATCATCTGACCTTCTGGGAGTCATCTTTGCTTTTATTTCAAATTCTTTTCCCTGTATTACTTTCATAGATGACTTGGAAATAGATACTTTTTTTGGTCTTCTTCCGTCTGCCAGAGCAGTCGTACCAAAGCTGCCTGTTATTACAAGTACTGCTGCCATGATTGACAGAAAAATCTGTTTTGCTCTTTTCATAACTTACCTCCTTTGATAGAAATCAAACATTTTCTGTTTATTTCAAATATATAAATACTATATGTATTTTGACACAAATAAATTAAAATTGTATTAAAATCATATAATTATTGTAAAAAATACAGAAATATTTATCGGTTCAACTGCTGTATCCTCTTAAGAAAAAGTGTGTAACTTATAGTTACATTTTTTCGGTAGTATCCCGTCTTATCAATATAGGTGTAATGACCTTGTGGACCGGTTCTTTTAAAGGGACCGGCCTTCTTTTTTTTCGCTCATTCATCTGCTCCACAAGAAGGCTGACTGCTTCATAGGCAATCTTATCAATCGGCTGGCCAATAGTGCTGATAGGCATTACCGCTTCTCTTGAAATAGGGGAGTTATCGAAGCCGATGATCAGGTAATCGTCTGGAAGGACACCGTATTTTCTTATGAGAAGGTTTAAAAATACATTTGCCTGTGTGTCGTTGGACAGAAAAACCCCCTTTTTCTGTCCTGTGTATCTGTGGTCCAGATCGTCAAGGATTGTGCTTAAATGCTCCTGGATGGATTCATAAGTACTTCCCATTTCTTTTAAAATGATCTCGTGGGGAAACTGCTTTTCACTGCACAGATCTAAAAAACCTTCGATACGCCCATAAGCAGGAACCGCTTTATCCGCAGGAGAATTGATGTGTACCAGAATATCGCAGCCTGATCTGAAAAGAAGGCTGGTGGCCTGATAACCGCCCATATAGTTGTCTGTGTTCACGCTGCATACATACTGGTCTTCCCGCTCTATGGTGACAATGGGGAGATTAAGAGTGTGAAGTTCTTTTGAAGGAATCGTATGGCTTAATATGATCAGACCTTCAATCTTATAGGCGAGGAGTTCTTTAATATAGCGCCGCTCAGTTTCTTCATTCTCATTGCCGATAAAGACCAGGAATTTGTAGCCGAATTGTTCGTAGGTGGACAGGATCTTGTCTAACATCTCGGAATAATAGTGGAGAGACAGATTTGGGATAATGATACCGATAAATTCTGTCTTTCCGTTAGCAAGGATGCGTGCTACTTTATTTTCTTTATAGTCCAGATCAACGAGAGCTTTCGCAATGATTTCCTGGTTCTCAAGAGTGAGAGAATCGGGATTGTTAAAATATCTGGAAATGGTTGTCTTGGAAAAATTTGTGTACTTTGCGATGTCATTGAAAGTGATGTTCTTTTTTGGTGCCATGTCTGCCTCTTTTCATTGTTATTCAATGCTGTCATTATATCAAAAGAGAGGTTTGTAAGCAACGAGTAATCGGTTAAGTAACCGGTTTTGTATAATATATACAAGTTCTATTATATGAAATCAGACATATTTCACAAAGATATTTTTGACGATTGACGTAAATTATTTTCAGTGTTAATATAAAAATATCAAAAGTAACCGGTTACTTTACCGGTTAAGAAAAAGGAGGAATGATTCATGAGAAAGAAAGTCATGGCAAGACTTGTCTCAGTAATGTTGACCGTGGTATTGATGACGACGATGCTGACCGGATGCAGATTCGGATTTGCCAGTGACCCGGATGACCCGAACGCGGAAGATAAGAAGGAACCTATCGATACATCGACAGATACCTTTGAATATGACTCTTCCCTTGACGGGACGAATATCACGCTTCTTAATACGAAAGCGGAGATTCAGGTCGCATTAGAGGAGATGGGGGCGGAGTATGAGAAGAAGTCCGGTGTTCATATAGAAGTCATGCCGGTCAGTGACGATTCACCCTACACAAAGATGATAAGCCTGTACAATTCAGGCAATCCGCCTACCATCGCGATTCTGGATACAACGGATGTTATTGCGCTGGCAGAGGAAAAGGCAGTCGATATGACGAATGAAAACTGGGTTTCGCAGGCAGAAGGGTATACTACAAAGATTAATGGAAAGATCTACAGTTTTCCGTTATGTATTGAAGGACGCGGGATTATTTATAATAAGTCAGTGATTGAAAAGGCTCTGGGCGAAACTTTTGATCCGGCTTCTATTACTACACTGGATGAGTTTCAGGCATTTCTTGACAGGCTGGTGGAAGCGGGAATTGAAAAACCAGTATCCATGGCAAAGGAGGACTGGTCTTTAGGAGCACATCATCTCCAGTATATTTACGAGACTTATGACGGAACATCAGAGGGTGCGCAAAAGGTAGTGGAGGAGATTAAGGCAGGAAAGATGGATCTTAGCGCGTATAAAAGAATGTCTGAATTTTTAGATATCTTTGATGTGCTGAAAGAGTATAACGTGGCAAAGGGCGACCCTTTAGGAGCAGATTATGACGAGATGGCTATCGACCTCGCGGATGGCAAGACGGCGTTCTGGTTCAACGGAAACTGGGCATGGCCGAACCTTTCGGAAGCGGGAGCCAAGGAGACGGATGAGTATGGCTTTCTTCCGTATTTTATGAATAATGACAAGGATGATTTCGCGAATCAGATGATTCAGGGCGCGCCGTCAAAACAGGTGATGGTTGACCGGCAGGTTGCTACTGAAAAAGAACAGGCAGCGGGAAGGCAGTTCTTAAACTGGATCGTATACAGTGAGATCGGGCAGCAGATGCTTGTAAAGACCTGCAATATTATACCGCCGTTTCAGAATAATCCGTATGAGCCGGCCGACCCCTTAAGCAGGGATATCTATAAAAAAGTACATGAACAAAAAGCATTCAGCGCGTCAGTGATCGTACCGAATGACCACTGGGCGGTGCTTGGAGCTGCAATGCAGAAATACCTTGCAGGCAGAAGTGACCGCGGGGAACTGATGGAATCCATTCAGGATTATTGGAATGAGCAGGAATAAGGAGGAGCAGGATATGAGATCAAAAAATAATGGAAAAGATTTCTGCATGTTTGCATTACCGGGTATGTTTTGCTTCTTTGCAGTTGTGATCATCCCGTTTATCTATGGTGTATATCTGACACTGACAGACTGGAACGGTGTTGCCGCGGTTAAAAATTTTGTCGGATTTAAAAACTTTGGAGGTGTGATAAAAGATACCGGATTTTGGACATCCCTGCTTCTGACATTTAAATATGTAATATTTGTTGTTATCATCGTAAATGTGCTGGCGTTTGCCATAGCATATCTGCTGACGAGGGGCATGAAGGGAGAGAATTTTTTCCGCGCGGGCTTTTTTACTCCAAACCTGATCGGCGGTATTGTACTTGGATATATCTGGCAGTTTGTATTTTCCAGAGTATTCGTAAGTATCGGAGAGAGCACCGGATGGAAACTTTTTGAGGTATCGTGGCTGTCTGATCCGACAAATGCGTTCATCGCTCTGGTAGTTGTGTCTGTATGGCAGTTGTCCGGCTATATGATCTTGATCTATGTAGCGGGCTTTATGGGGCTTTCTGAGGATGTCATGGAGGCGGCCAGCATCGATGGGGCTTCCGGACTCGTAAAGTTAAAGAGTATTATTATGCCGCTTATGATGTCATCCATTACAATCTGTCTGTTCCTTACATTATCAAGGGCATTTATGGTATACGATGTCAATCTGTCGTTAACGGCAGGGGCGCCTTACGGTACGACAGAGATGGCGGCAATGCACGTATATGAAAAGGCATTTACATCAAGACAGTTTGGAGTCGGCCAGTCTGAGGCATTGATCTTATTTGTCATTGTAGCATGTATCAGCGGAGTTCAGGTATACCTGACAAAGAGACAGGAGGTGGAAGCATAATGAAGCAGACATCAATCGGAGGAACAAAAAGGAAAGTGGCAAATATGCTTGCAATGGCAGGACTTATCATCATCTTCCTTGCATATATGTTCCCATTTATCATGGTAGTGATTAATTCTCTGAAGCAGAAGAGGGATATTATCAAAAGCCCGTTTTCATGGCTGTTTACCATCAAAGGTCTTTCCTTTGACAACTTTGTAAAAGCATATACCCAGATGGACTTTCTGAACGCGTTTAAAAATTCACTGATCGTAACTGTGTCTGCGACAGTGCTGGTAACGCTTCTGGCTGCAATGCTGGCGTATTATATCGTTCGTCACAATAACGGAATCTCTAAGCTTACATTCGGATTGATGGTGGCCTCTATGATCATCCCGTTTCAGGCTATCATGATCCCTCTTGTAAGCATTTACGGAGGAACGCTTAACCTTCTGAACCATAGAATTACATTGATCTTTTTACATACCGGTTTTTCGATGGCTATGTCAGTGTTCATGTTCCACGGATTTATCAAGGGAAATGTGCCGCTGGCGCTTGAAGAAGCCGCTTATATAGATGGGTGTACGCATTCACAGACATTTTTTAAGATCGTGCTGCCGCTTTTGAAGCCGATCATTTCCACAATGGTAATTTTAAATTCGCTGGCATTCTGGAATGATTTCCTTTTGCCGTCGCTTGTACTGACAGATAAGAAGCTGTTAACACTTCCTCTTTCTACCTACAGTTTCTACGGAACTTACTCTGCAGATTACGGTACGATTATGGCGGGGCTTTTGCTGTGCGTAATTCCGATACTGGTTCTGTACGTTGCACTGCAGAAACAGATCATCGGCGGTGTTGTGGCGGGTGCCGTGAAATAATGTTATTATTTGCGTATTGCCAAAAGAGGGTATTGAAAAATACCCTCTTTATCATTATACTGGATTTAAGAATTTAGAGACAGGCAGGAAATTGGCATGATAAAGAATACATTACATCTGAAAGCGCCGGGCAACTGGATCAATGATCCTAATGGATTTATCTATTATAAAGGCAGGTATCATCTGTTTTATCAGTATTTTCCCTATGCTCCTGTATGGGGAACTATGCACTGGGGACATGCGGTAAGCGAGGATCTTATAAGCTGGGAGCATGTGGGGGTTGCCCTTTTTCCTACAAAATATGAAGATTCAAACGGCTGTTTTTCTGGAAGTGCCATAGAGTGGAACGGAAAAGTGAACCTGTATTATACAGGTATCCATTACAATGAGATAAATGCGGAAAATATCCACGTGGATGCAAAGGATCATGATGCCGCACAGCTTATGATATCCTCTGAGGATGGATTTGTTTTTGACAATTTCGGGGGAAAACGGGTTGTCATTCCTAAGATAGAGGATACAGAAATCGGGGATTATAAAGACACAAGGGATCCGAAAGTATGGAAAGACGGGAATGACTTTTATATGGTTATCGGCAGTACATATAAAGGTGAAGTCGGGCGGGCGATTTTTTATAAGAGCGAAGACGGTGAAAACTGGAGTTATGTATCGCAGATCCGTAATGAAAGGTTTGGAAGATCGCTGGAATGTCCGGATATGTTTAAGCTGAATGGCCGGTATGTGTTCATGGGTTCACCGATGTATATTGCTGAGGAAGCGGGGGGCTATGAGCATCATGCCATATGTATGCCTGCTGATTTTAAGCCGGAGACGTGCAGCTTAAGCCTTCACGGAAATTATCAGTATATTGATCATGGACTGGATCTTTATGCGCCCCAGACTAATCTGGATGCGGCAGGGAGACGTGTCATGATCGCATGGATGAGGATGCCAAAAGCAGTGGAGCAGGAAGGAGAAAAACCGTGGAATGGAATGATGTGTCTTCCAAGAGTTGTGGAAATGGAGGATGATCACATTTATTTCCGTGTGCATCCGCAGGTGGATCAGTTTTTTGAAAAAGAGATTCTGACAAAGGAGAAGATCCTTTCCTGTGAGGAAGACTTTCAGAAGCTATCCATTCCAGATAAAGAGCCGTATCGTGTTCAGGTTACTCTTAAGGAAGGAGAGACTCTCGATATCGGGGGATTCAGGATCTGGGCGGAAAGGGATTTCATAAAAACAGACCGAAGCCGTGTGTTTGGAGATATTGAAGGACACCGTATGATAAGCAGCACGCCGAAAGTATATGGAAATTATAAGCTGGATATATTTGCGGAACCGAATCTTATAGAAGTGTTTGTGAATGACGGGGAATATGTGATCAGCAATGTAGTGTATGGTCTTGGCAATTATATCAAGGGGCGCATAGAAAAGATTGCGGTCGGAAAAAATATTTGCTGAATTATATGTATAATATGGCAGTCATGGTACATACTACCTGAAAAAGAGAAGGAGTGTGTAACATGGCTGTTGATTTTAAAGAGAGCAGAACAAGAGAGAACCTGATGCGGGCATTTGCGGGGGAGAGTCAGGCGAGGAACCGTTATACGATAGCAGCTGAGGCGGCGAAAAAGCAGGGAATGTATGCGGTAAACCAGATTTTTTTGTTTACAGCGGATCAGGAGAGAGCGCATGCGGAAAGATTTTATGGACTGTTAAAGGATTTGTCCGGGACAACGATCCACATTGACGGAGGATATCCGGTGGATCATTTTGATGATGTGGTGAAGCTTTTAAAGTCAGCGCATCATAATGAAATGGAAGAATTTGACGATGTATATCCGGCGTTTGCAAAGGTTGCTGAGGAAGAAGGCTATAGCGAAGCGGCGTATACTTTCCGGGAAATTGCTAAAATTGAGGAAATACACGGGAAACGGTTCGGAAAGCTGGCGGAGCTTATTGAAAACAACAAAATTTATGTAAGCGGCGAAGAGAATGACTGGATGTGCTTAAATTGCGGGCATATCTATCATGGCAAAAATGTCCCTGCAAAATGTCCGGTATGCCAGCATGAAAGAGGGTATTTCATACCGGCAGGACTGGCGCCGTATCTGGCACAGTGCTGCATGAACTGATAGATGCATAAGACATGTATCAATGGTCATATGATATGTCAATGACAGGTACTGGAGCAATATTTTGACAGGTCAGAAGGTTGAAAATATTTTAAATCTGGCACTTGATGCCACGGAGGAAGAGAGAGAGAAATCCTTGCAGCTTGATATCGGCTATGATCCGATAGAAAAGTCATGGGAACTGATCATAAAGTATTCAGGAAGCTTAGATCCGGTGAGGGAGATAGCGGAACAGGTTATAGAACTTATGAACGAATATGCGGTGATAACGGTAAGGGAATCCCGTATCAGTGAACTGGCATTGCTGCCTCAGGTTGAATATGTGGAAAAACCAAAAAGACTGTTTTTCCAAACAGCAAACGGAAGACGGGTATCTTGTATCGATACGGTGCAGGATAGCCGTTTTTCTTTGTTTGGACAGGGAGTTTTCGTTGCGGTGATAGATTCAGGGATTGATTATACGCTGGCTGATTTCTGCAACGCTGACGGTACGACGAGGATACGCTCTCTTTGGGATCAGTCTTTAAGACCGAGAGAGGGGGAGGCGGCACCGAAAGGATATGAGATCGGAGTGGAGTATACAAAAGAAAAGATAGATGAGGCTTTGAAGGCCCAGACTCCGGCAGAGAGAGGGAGACTGGTAGCGACTAAAGATACGTCTGGTCATGGCACTGCGGTGGCAGGAATCGCGGCGGGAAACGGGAGAGGCGCCAAAGCAGACTACCGCCGCTATGCAGGCGTGGCGCCGGAGAGTGAACTTTTAGTCGTAAAACTTGGAAATCCGTCAAGCGATGGATTCCCCCGGACGACAGAACTTATGATGGGTGTTGATTATGTAGTCCGAAAGGCACTTGAATTTCAGATGCCGGTCGCGATTAATATAAGTTTCGGAAATACTTATGGATCTCATGATGGAACATCGCTTTTGGAAAGATTTATTGACGATATATCAAATGTGTGGAAGAGCTGTATCTGTATTGGAACCGGCAATGAGGCTGTAAGTGCAGGACATATATCAGGACGTCTGACGGATGAAGGTGAGGCAGTGATAGAACTTGCCGTTCAGGATAACCAGCCGTCACTGAATGTACAGATATGGAAAGAGTATGTAGATGTGGTGGATATTTCCATCATATCACCGTCAGGAATCCGGATCGGACCGGTGCAGGAAATACTGGGGCCTCAAAGGTATGTGGCAGGACAGACGGAGATCCTTCTTTATTATGGTGAACCAAGTCCCTACAGCACGGCGCAGGAGATCTATATCGATATGATACCCCGTGAAAGTTATATTAACGGAGGCGTCTGGCGGATCGTGCTGATCCCCAGAGACATCGTGTCCGGAGAATATCAGATGTGGCTCCCAAGTGAAGGGGTGCTCAATCAGGGAACGGGATTCTTATATCCAACGGACAATATGACCCTTACCATACCTTCAACAGCAAGGCGTGTGATATCCGTAGGGGCGTATAATGGACTGACATTTGCCTATGCGGATTTTTCAGGCCGGGGTTCTCTTTCACGGTGGGGAGAAAATATCATCAAACCGGATATTGCAGCACCCGGGGTGGATATCACTACTACAGCAGCAGGAGGCGGATATGCGTCGTTCAGCGGGACCTCCTTTGCGACACCATTTGCATCTGGCGGGGCAGCGCTTATGATGGAGTGGGGGATCGTGAGAGGGAATGATCCGTATCTGTATGGGGAGAAGGTGAAGGCGTATCTTAGGCGCGGGGCGAGGGCGCTGCCGGGATTTGAGGTGTACCCGAATCCGCAGGTGGGGTATGGGGCGCTGTGTGTGGCCTCAAGTCTTCCAACTTGAGGCGGGGAGTCTGCCGGGGTAGAGTGGATAGATTATTGGGATAATAAGCACTTTGTTTTTCACATATGGTGTCGAATAAAGTGCTTATTATGCGTTAATTCAGGATAAATCGAATGAATTAAACATATGAAATATAAAAAATGCACTTTGTATTTCAAATATAGTTGTGTATACAATATGATAATGATATGATGTAAATAAGAAATACGGAGGAATGTATATGGGAAATATATATGATGGAGCATTTCGGACAATTTTAAATGATTGCCGGCAAATGATTATTCCGATAATCAATGAGATTTTCAAAGAAGATTATACAGGAAATGAAATAATAGAGTTTCATTCTAATGAGCACTTTATTGATCAACAGGATGCAGCGGATCATGAATGAATAACGGACACAAATTTTATAATATTTGGAAAGCAAAAGAAAAAATACCATCTTGAATGTGAGAGCAGCCTGCCGGATGGTCGGATGACATTCGACTGTTTGAGTATGATGCTCAGATAGCATTGGATGAGGGTGAAATCATTAATGAAACACGACTGTAACATTCCCGAATACAGCAGTGTTGTATCTCAGAACATATAAGAAGACACCTGATAAAATGCGGTATGTGATAAAGACGCCAGGTGGTATCGTGGAGTATGATGTGCCAATCATAAAGACACAGGAATATTCTCTGGAGGATATCTTTTCAAAAGGTTTATTACTGTTAATTCCATTTTATATTTTTTCACATGAAAAGAACTTTAAGGTGTATAATAATAATGAGCAGAAGTTGGCAGAACTGAAAGCGGAGTACCAGAATATCTTGAAAAGACTTGATAAACTGGAACAGGAAGGAATTATTGGGGCGTTTGACAAACGTACAATTATAGAACTTTCTGGAGATGTGATCAGAGAAGTCGCACAGAAGTATGAGAATGTGCAGAAAGGGATAGGTGGAATGATGAGCGGAACGTTACTTGAGACAGAGGCAAGGACGATTTTGAATAGAGGGAAAGATGAAGGCAGAAACGAAAATAAGAAGGAAACAGCACTTAGGATGTTGCGGGATAGAGTATTACCGATAGAGAAAATTGCGGAGTATTCAGGGCTTGGCGTTGCAGAGATAGAACAACTTGAAGAACTTAGCACAGTATAAAGTAACAAAATGAAATTAGTAGCAGTTTTACATTATAATGATAAATCAGGAAAGTAACTAATTTATGCTATTTTTCTGATTTTATTATTTGAAAAGAGGGCCAATATGGAGCCGGTATATTTAGCGGAGATTTATATACGACAGGTCAGACATTTACAAAATATAAAAGTAGACTTATCTCACAATGAGAAGAAACATTTATTGCTTACAGGAATTGGCATGAGCACCAGGGATATCCATGACCAGACACAGGAACTTTACGGGATGGAACTGTCAGCAGAAATGGTCAGCAAGATCACTGACGGATACTGCTGGAAATATAGGAATGGCAGTCACGCCCACTAACTCCTGTCTATCCGTTTGTATTTATGGACTGTATCCATTATAAAGTAAGGGAAGACGGACGTATCTATGATGTTATTTTTGCATGGAGGAACATGAAGATGTTGAAAGGAAGGGCTGTGGATGGCGAGTAAAGGGGAAAATGTCAAACATAGTTTGTTTGCAACTATTGATTATGTTATAATTTTTTCGTATCTAAATGAAATTTTATCAGATATATTCAGAGGAAATTTATCAAGGTGCAGATTATACAAAATAAATGCGAATTGGAGTGAAGTGCTTATGAAAAAATTGAAAATTACAGATGGACAAAGATTCAAGATACATATAGAAAAACAAATTACTGAAGAGAGTTTGTTTTTTCATGAATATGAAATTGCAGTAAATAGTTTAAATAATATTTGGAACATACAAGATGAAAGAGGAGATGAAAATAATAAGCTTGAAAATCCCAATAATATTATCGCTTTTTGCGGTGAAAGAGGTAGCGGAAAGAGTAGCGCCATGATGTCGTTTGTCTATGCTTTGGTTCGGTCGGGGGAACATGATGATAAGCTGAAATTTGGAGAGGGTATCAGAAACAGTAATTGGAGAACGAACATTATAGTTGATCCGACAATGTTTGATGAGGTGCATAATATTGTAGATATTGTATTAGCTCATATATACCAGGATTTTCAGATGATTTATGATAAGAATAATCAGTCAATAGAACAATACGAACGAGAAAAGATGATGATGCAGTTATCGAAGGTGTATAAAAGCTTATCAATCATTAACAACAAGGAGAAAATGTTGGATGATGAGTATGATGAGGCAGGAAATATTTCAAAGCTGCAAAAACTTGGCGCAAGTACTATGTTAAGGAATGATCTTGAAGAATTAGTCAAAATGTATTTAGAGATTGTCTCCAAGCGAGAGAGTGCAAAAAAGTGTAAAAAATTGTTGATTGCCATAGACGATTTGGATCTATGTAACGAGAATGTTTATCAGATGGCGGAGCAGATTCGAAAATATTTGATTTTACCCAATATAATTATTGTGATGGCTGTTAAAATTGAACAATTTGAAATGGGGATTGAAGAAAAAAACAGAGATGATTTTAAGAATATTATTCAGGGAAAGGGACGGGCAAATTCTATAGACAAAGAGATGCGGGAAATGGCTGAACGGTATGCCACTAAATTGATTCCGAAAGCGAGGAGAATTTATCTGCCGGAACTGAAAAGTAATCAGGTTGAACTGGAAGGAATTATGCTCAAGAAAAAAGATCTTGATAATCAATCGTTGGTTCTTGAAAATAGATTGCTTGAATTGATATCTGAGAAAACTGGAATGTATTTTGTCCCTTCTGAAAATGGGTACAGTTATCTGATTCCTTTTAATTTGAGAGATTTGATCAATTTTATTTCACTGCTTGATGAAATGGAATACCCAGGAGAAAATGTACAGCTAAAGCTGAATAATATACTGGAATTTAAGTATTATTTTATAGAGGAAATGATTAAGAGGAATGTAAGAGGGGAAGAACGGGAAGATTTGATGGAAGTTGTGGAGAGTAATGATCAAATCAAAAATTATAATATGTGTAATTTCTTAAATAAAATATTAGTAAAAAAGGTGGGCAGTGTAGATTTATATGCCAATTCAAATTGGGAATTTGTGCTGTGGAGTCTGGCAACTGTTATTGAGAGGCTTTGCAACAATATGATTTATTTGACATTGAATGATGATAATTTGTTGTCTGCTTATGTCAAGATATATTATACGATTATACTAAATGAAAAATTTGTCGAGAAAATAAAAATTGCTGATCCTTTGATTGGGGGATTCATCTGGGGAAATCGGTCGAATGGGGTTGTACCGTGGATCGCAACGGAAAACCGTCAGTTTTTGATGAACAGAGACAGATTTTTTATTCATATATTTGAGTATTGGAATGCGGTTGCAGATGTTTTGGAGGAAGGAAAGTATATATTGTCCATTGATAGGAAAGATGTTTCAAAGACGAAAGCTACAGCAATTAGGAAAGACAATGGACAAGCTGAAATCATTATCTGGATTATTACAGCTTTATTATGTTCTAACTATGAACCGATTAACAACGGGAAGGTTCGCATGAATAGGATTTCTCTTATCGCCAATAATTATGCGATTCCTCCGAATGTGGCAGTGGGGCTTGAGAATTACATCGTAAATTTGTGTGAACTGGAGAGTATTTTTGATTTTTTGAATCTGGAACTTTTAGGGATAGATTGGGATGATGTGAAGGATATTTTTTTCGTCATGGAGGATGAGAATATAAGCCTGATTAAACAGGCAAGAGCTATCATGTTGAATGTTGATTTATCACTACGGTTACTTGAAAATTGTGTAATGAATAATGATTATAAAAAAGCAACAGAGTCAGATGAGGACAGGACATATCAGTTGATTAAGAAGTTTTTGGATAACGTGAGCTATTTTATGGAAGAAGTTGGGATGGGGCATGTTGATTGGACGAAATTCTGGATTCCGTTAGAAAAAACAGAGGAAGGGGAGATAAAAGGAGAGGAAATAGATATTTGCCGAATTTATGCACGTGTGTGCATGGCGGCGGAGGAGAAAAGAAAGAACCCTGGTGATGCTGAGTTGGATGAAATAGAGAAGCAGAATTTGAAACGTGATTTTGCACAGAGAATTGGAACGGTTGCTACAGAGGATTATACCGGAAAAGTAAATAAAATAACAGCATATATAACGGAAAATAACAGATATGCTGAATATGTAAAAGATTTACTGGAAAATATGGCATATAGAGTTCAGCAATATACCTATAAAGAGAAAAAAATGCCTGAGGGATTTGATTCTGAATTACTTATGAAATTATATTCAGAGGTTATTGATTTATATATGGAAAATCCGCGGGAAAGGATCAGCGAAGAACAACATAATGAATATAAGGCTGTTGCCCATATAAGAAATGTTATTAATTAGAGGAATATAAGGATGGATATTGAACGTGGAAATTTGGAGATATTGTTCAAGAAAATACCATTTGAACAGATAAAGTTGTTTCGTGGGACAAGCAGGGATTGTCATACATATGACTGTGTAGGTAAGAGGCTGTACTTGGAATATGCTAAGGATATTTTTCCAAGATATTCGGAGGATGAGCGAGTTAACAATTACTTGCTGCTGAATGAAGATATGAAAAGCAGCCCGAATGGTTTAAGAAGTGTCTTTGGAATGATTTCAAAAGTTGCATCGAAGCTGCTAACATTTCAATCACAGAAGATAAAATGTAAATTGGAAGAGATGCTGAGGTGGAGGGAGATTTCCTTTCAACTTGGACAAGATTTTTTTACATGTGCTTTTTTGGCACAAGAGGATTTAAGGAGGGGAAGAGAAAACCGATTTTTTGCTTGGGAGCCTATTATTGGTAGCAATGATATGCGTTTGGATAATATATTGAAAAGGGGGATGGCGGAGAACCATTTTCATCTTAATGGCTCAACAAAAATATTTGAGTTGAACTGGATTTGCCTTATGAACCACATCGAAAATCGTGGAAAAGAGTTTAAAAATTTTGAAAAAATGCTCCAGTACAACTATGGGAGCAGCCCAAATAGAAAAGGGTTTTATGAGATGTGCCTTAGAGCGGCATTATACAGAATTTATCTTTTTGCTGTGATACACCATGATAATTATTTAACAGAGAGTCTCCAAGCAGTTGTGGATGATGTTGAAAAAGGAATAATTTTGATATGGGAAAAGGTATCGGATTTACAGGATATCATAAATCTTGCTAGAGAAATGTATGGCGCGTGGAATGAAAAGCAGGTTGTTTTAGATTATGCACTAGAAAAAGATGTATATGATGAGAACAATAATCCTAGCAGACTTTTATCAGGAGAGAGAAGATTTTTATATGAATGTTATAAACGCGCCTTTGGTACGGAAGAGTACTCTTTTAAGGAATATCAAAAAAATGTGTTTTACCGTTATTTGGTTGCCAGAACTTATTTCAGAAGTGAAATGGTGCAGGTGAATCGGGTGGTAGGTTTTTCAAATTTTGGCAATTATGAGTCGCGGAAGGAATATTTTGTTGAGGGAAAGAAAGAATATGAGTATGAACTTGTCCGGTTAGCCGTAAATGCTTCTTTTCAGGAACAAAATATTGTTTCTCTGGAGGCTAGGATTTGTCCGGCATCAGATTCCCATACATTAGCGGGTAAAATGAATCAAAAATTGGAATGTGTCTGTGAAGATGAAATTAAGGAAAAAATGTTTTTTGTATTGCATTTTCCAAAAGCAAAGGATGAAAAGTATAAATTATTGGCACCAAGAGATGTTGCTGTGCGACGGAAAACGGAAAAATGCGCAAATGCAATCATAGCACTCTTGGAAAAAAAGGGTAGGATAAATCAATATATCCGCGGAATAGATGCCTGCGCCAACGAAATTGGATGTCGACCGGAGGTATTTGCGCAAATATATAGGTATCTGCTTGATTATTTAGTTCCGGTTGAATTAGGGGGACGGGGCGTTTTAATGGCAACCTATCATGCAGGAGAGGATTTTTTGGACCTCGTTGATGGCTTGCGGGCAATTGATGAAGCAGTGCTTTTTTGTAACCTGCATAGAGGATGTAGGATTGGACATGCATTAGCACTTGGGATAGATACTTCTGCTTACTATCAGTTTAAAGGGAATGTTCTTGCTTTGCCGAAACAAGACTTGTTGGATAATATCGTATGGCTGTTGGTAAAGCAGGATGAATACGGGATTGGTCTGAACAGAAAATTAAGGAGTATACTTGACAGGAAGTTTTATGATTTGTTTTATGAGATTTGTCCTACATATAATTTGAAAAACGCACGCTGTGACTCAATAAATTATTTAGAATATTATAATAGCTGGCAGTTGCGTGGCGATTTTCCAGAAAGTTATCTGCTAGATGAGGAGGCGTTTGAGTGTAGGTTGAACAGTATTCCGTTAAAAAAGATTTCTCGGTATGAGTTTAATGCTAAAGTTTCTAATACAGTAAGAAAAACACATAAATACAGAGAACTTTATAGAATGTATCACTATGATGAGCATGTAAGAAAAGAGGGTGCAAAAAGAGTGCTGTTTAAAATTCCATGCGGTTATGCGGAAGCGGTAAGGGAGATACAGAACCGAATGATTCAGATGTTGGTGATGGAAGGAATTGGAATCGAAACCAATCCGTCGTCAAATTATTTGATTGGAACGATTCAAAAATATGAGGAGCATCCGATTCTTCGTTTTAATGGCAGAAAATTGAGAAACACTGAGAATAATATGTCGTTACAGGTATCATTAAATACGGATGATCAAGGTGTGTTTGATACCTCTTTAGAAAATGAATTTGCCTTAATAGCGGCTGCACTAAGGAAGGCAAAGACAGAGGATGGTCAATATATATACGATGTAGAGGATATTTACGCATGGATTGATTATGTGAGAAGAATGGGAATTACGCAGGTTTTCAGTGCAACTTCGGGGAAAATGGATTTTCGCTCAAGAATGACGTAAATTTTATCGGTAGGTAGTTCAGCGCAGACTAAAGTCTGGTACCAAACAGAGGCGTTGTTGGGGGAAACCTAGGCAAGTGGGTGATAGTTCGAAGATGATATTTATGCTGACAGCTAGATCCCTGGCTTGCAAGATTCTTTATAGAAGGTCAGGGCTTATGACGGACAATTCAACTTAGCATTAATTCACCACGATTTTTTCACCAACTTGACATTAATTCACCATAATCCCAACGGAGTTATGCGGGTTTGCGGACTTTTGACCTCAAAAAAAGTGAAAAAAGTTCATGACAATTACTTGACATCAACGGGGTATGGGGCGCTGTGTGTCGAAAATAGTTTGATGAGGTAGAAATGAGGCAGATTTTGAGATAATAAGTACGTTATTTTGTGGTACAGTGTGTCGAATAAAGTGCTTATTATGTATTCCTTTGATGCTGAATTGACAATTAATTAAGCTAAATATGAATGATGATTTTCAAAACAAAAAATTCATGAAATCATTAAAAGAACTTGTGTTCGAAAAAAGATTGAAGAAACAAGGGTAACATGATATACTTTTACATAGAAAATAAGATTTTAATTTAGCACAGCGTGGGAAAAAAGGATGAGAAAAAATAAAGTAATTGTGGTGCAGAATATCAATATTACTGTTTCAGAGGAAAATTTTGATGATTATATCTGTATAACTGATATTGCAAAAGCCAAAGTCGGCGAGTCCAGAGGAGCAGATGTTGTAAAAAACTGGATGCGAAATAGAGGGACATTGGAATTTTTGGGTACATGGGAACAGATCTATAATCCTGCTTTTAAAGTGGTCGAATTCGACCACTTTAAAAGCGAAGCAGGTTTACATACATTTGTACTAAGTGTTTCGGAATGGATTGAAAAGACAGAAGCGATAGGATTATTTGTGAAACGTGGAAAATATGGAGGAACGTATGCACATAAAGATATTGCATTTGAATTTGCTTCGGCGATCAGCCCTGTTTTTAAACTATATTTGATCAAAGAATTTCAAAGGCTGAAAGAAGCGGAGAATGATGCAAAGAAAATTGAGTGGGATGCAAAAAGATTTTTGTCAAAAAATAATTATTTGATTCAAACAGATGCGGTAAAAAATTACTTGATCCCATCAGGAAATTATAAAGAAAACTTAGAGTGGTTGGCATATGCAGAGGAAGCAGATGTTTTGAATGTTGCATTATTCGGATTTACCGCGAAAGCATGGCGGGATGAAAATCCTGAATTGGCAAAAAAGAGTAATGTGAGAGACTTTGCTTCAATTAACGAACTTACAGTTTTATCCAATCTGGAAACTCATAATGCGCAAATGATCCGTGAGGGCAGAAATAAGACAGAAAGATTTCAGATTTTGAAAGAGATTGCAGAGTATCAGTTGAATGTTCTTAAAGCGGCGGAACAGATAAAATTGATTGAGGAAAAGTGATATACGAATATGGCGCTTAATTATAATTCAGATTGGAGAGGGTTATATGAAATATTCAGCAAAACCAGGGATGGCAGTCATAGACATTCATTATTGGGGGAACTTGCACAATCATGGATCACTGAAAAAAATAATTATCAAAAAACAAGGGTATGTTTGTCTACAAATTGAAAACCGGGAATAAAAGCAAGAATATGACTATTGCCATTTGATTAATTGGAATAAGGTAGATGATATAAAATCATTATTTTACCAATTACTAAAGATACTTATTCTGTCAGAAGATGCAGATGCTGCTTATACATATGAAAGGAATTCAAAGTTAATTTTGCAAATGCGAGAAGCCGATATACCACATTCTGTGGAAAGAGTAGTAGATTTTTCTATACAGGATTACGAGTGAAAAATAATCAGGTAGTTATTTATATGAAACCTGGAAGAAGAGAAAGAAGGCTGCAATATACAAAGTATCTGTGACAGACTTTTTTACTTGACACTAATTCACCGTCAATTTTACTCTAACTTAGCATTAGCGAACCACACGCCCCACGAAGTTATGCGGGTTTCAGCGATTTTCACTCAAAAAAAGTGAAAAAAGTTTGTGACATCAACTTGACATACGCGGGGTATGGGGCATTGTGTGTGAGGGATAGTTTGCCGGTATGATAGTTAAAAAAGAAATAATAATATGAAGCATAGCTAAATTTTAATTATAGTCAATTATCAGAAATGCCACTATAATTAAAATATCCATTAAATAAATATTGACACTGGAAAAGTTATGAGTTAATATAGATTCATATTTTAAAGAAAAGGTAGATGTGCTATATGTTGGTGGTATCTGTAATGACAAAGAATAACTAAATTTAATAAAGAGGGTAAGCACTGCGAGTGATAAGCGCTAGGGATAGTGTTTTATTTGTGGTACCCTTTTCAGCATTATTGAATGCTAGTTGTTTCTGCCTTACAGAATACTGCATACACTGGGAATGATTGTCTTGTTTTGATGAATGAGAAAAAGGAAAGTATGGCTGTAGCGGTCATGCTTTTTTTGTTTTAGACCAACTATGAAATGGAGCGCAGGTTTTAAGACATTGCGGGTATCCTTTCATGGAAGGCCTTGTTTTGCTACATCAATTTGAGACATATGGATTCGTGGTTTCAGTCTGTTTATGACAGGCAGAAACCACGTTTTTTTGTGTCTTGAACGAAAATATATTTCATTTGGAGGTTTTAAACATGAAGATGATACGGACAGAAAATATAACGAAAAAGTATAAACGGTATAAGAAGCAGGAGGGAGTGATAGGAAGTATTAAGGGTCTGTTCCATAGAGAATATGAAGAAAAAATTGCGGTAGATGCCTTTAACATGGATGTGGATGAGGGTGAGTTTATAGGATTGATTGGACCGAATGGAGCGGGTAAAACTACCTTAGTGAAGATGCTGACTGGTATTATTGCGCCAACAGGCGGCGAAATTCAGGTCATGGGATTTTATCCTAATAAGCTGGAGAAGGCATTTAAGCATCAATATGCGGTAGTTATGGGGCAGAAGAGTCAGTTGTTTTTTGAGCTGACAGCGGAGGATACGCTGAGACTGTTTAAAGAAATATATCGTATTCCAGAAGACGAGTATAGGAAAAATAAGAACTTTTTTGTGGAGCTGTTTCAGGTGCAGGAGCTTATGGATGTACAGGTAAGGACATTATCATTAGGAGAAAGGATGAAAATGGAATTGATTGTTGCATTGCTTCATAATCCCAAAATACTGTTTTTAGACGAGCCGACAATTGGGCTGGATGCTGTGGCAAGTAAACAGATTCGGACTTTCTTGAAAAATATAAATGAATCGAGAGGAACGACCATCCTGCTGACTTCACATTATATGGAGGATATTAAGGCATTATGCAAACGCTCTATTGTAGTAAATTACGGCAGAAAAATATATGACGGCGATACGGATATGTTATTTGAACAATACCAGAAGAGCAAGAAAATGACGATATATTTTGAGCATAGCGTAGAGCCTGATGTCCCGGAATATTGCAGGATATTAGAAAAAACAAATGACAAACTGGTGCTTGAAATACCAAAACAAAATACAGAAAAAGTCCTGGAATCGTATATCGGTCATTATCCGATCCGGGATATTGGAATTGAGGAAGAAGAAATAGGCTCTGTAGTAGAGCGTATCTATAAGGGGGTGTAAAACGTGAAGAAATATTTGGAAATTGCCAGGGCATATATGAAAGCGCAGTTAATCTGGAGAGCAGATGTATTTATTGATGTGATTCTGTCAGTGGCTAAGATATTGTTTGCATGGATCTTATGGAGTATTTTGTTTGAAGGAAAAGAGCAGATAGCAGGATTGGAATTTCACACCATGATTTCCTACTATATCATAAGTTCCTATCTATTCCAGATGGAAAAGTCTGCTGAAATCAGCCAGCAGATGACGGGGATGTTGAGAAACGGCACTTTTTCAAAATATATGGTGATACCGGTACAGACACAGGGCTATTTTGTGGCGATGGAGGTCGGGAAGCTTGCATTTTCTTCAGGCATTGGCTTTTTAGCAACTGTTCTGTGGTTTTGTTTGTTCAGGATTTCTATTGTACATACAGTCAATTTGAAGATATTGCTATGCGGAATTATCATGGTTGTTTTAGGTCTGCTGTTTATGGCTTTGCTCAATTATTTCCTTGGGATTTTAACTTTAAAATTTGAGGAGATCAGTACCTTTCTCATGATAAAGGATAATTTATCAGCAGTTGTGACAGGAGCGGTGATTCCCCTTGCACTTTTGCCGGAATGGATGATAGCCGGCATGAGATTTCTGCCATTCTATTATGTTACATATCTCCCAAGTATGCTGTTTATAGGAAAATGTGAGGATGAAGCAGTGACAGGCTTATTTGTTTTAAGTATATGGTGCATTTTCTTT
>CAJUAM010000025.1 GCA_910584615.1 uncultured Dorea sp. | reverse complement strand
TTTACATCATCTTCAACAGTTTTCAACAAATATTCTTTTGCCTGTTCGGAGGTAAGTCCTGAGATTCTTTCTAGTTCCTGTACTCTTTGCCTGCTCATCTCTTCCACCTTTGCTTCACGGTGTTTGAGCTGTTCTTCTTTTGCTGCAAATCCTGCCTCACGCTTCTCAATGGCGTCGGACTTCTTGTCTAAAGCCTCTTCTTTGGAAAGGACACGCTTCTCATAGCGCTGTAGTTCCGCTCTGCGTTCCTTGGTCTCTTTTTCAAGCTCATTCTTATTCTTGATAGATTCCTCTTTAATTTCCAAGAGAGACTCCTTCTTCTTCGCTTCAGCCGTCTTAACCGCATCATCTATGATCTCGCGGGCTTTTGTCTCCGCATTTCCAATCTTTGATTCAGCATTACTCTTCAGACTCGACACGGTAATAAAGTGGCTGATTACTGCCGCTGCTATGATAAGCACTATTGCAATTGCAATAATGAACCCATTACTTAGCACAGGAGCACCTCCTTATTTAGTTTTCATTGTACAAATACAACAGTTAAATTTTATACTGTTTTATCAAAGATGTCAAGCTTTTCAGAAACGCTAAATATATCCTCACTCCGAAAACCTTTGCGTGTCAGATACCCGAATATCTTCTGCTTCTCTTTTCTATCAGCCGTCTCAGGGTCATAATGCTTCTTTTTTAAAATCTGCGCGATCGCATTCTGGTCATCATCCTCTTCATAATACTGCTCAAAAACTCCTTCGATCACCTCTCTGTCAATCCCCTTTTGCACAAGTAAGGCAAAGATCTCCTTTCTGCTTTTTTTATTCTTTCTGCCCTCAATAAAAATCCTCGCATAATTCTCATCGTCAACATAGCCAAAAGATTTCACATAGGAAATTGCCTCATCAATGATATCTTTCGTATAACCATCCCGTTCAAGCTTCTGTTCAAGCTGCTGCTGTGTCCTTCCCATGTCGTTCAAAAGATGCATGGCGCGCAGCTTTGCCCGCTTAGCCACAACTTCTGTGTAAATCTTCTTATAAACAGCCTCTTTAATCTCACATCCAACTGCAACATGGTATCTGGAAAGCTCCTTTTTGTATAAGATAAAAGCATATTCTCCATCTATGTATACCTTATACTTTGCTTTCGTCACAGCCTCTATGTTCGTGACAACCATCTGCCCTCTCCACTCCTTAATCTTCTTTTACCGTTCGCCTGCGCGCAGTCTTTGCCGGCTCTTTTACGTTTTCTGCCGCCTCCGGATCCTTTGCTTTCGCGCCTTCTTTCTTTTCGGCGGCGTCCTCTTCTTTTGAGCCGTCAAACCGGTAATGCTCACGGATCTTTTTATCAAGCTCACTCATGATCTCCGGATGCTCTGCCAGATAACTCTTGGCATTCTCACGTCCCTGTCCGATCTTATCACCGTTATAAGCAAACCATGCTCCGCTTTTATTTACAAGGTTAAGTCCTACCGCCAGATCAAGGATATCCCCTTCTTTGGAAATCCCCTTTCCAAACATGATATCAAACTCTGCCTCCTTAAACGGCGGAGCGATCTTATTTTTTACGATCTTGATCCTTGTACGGTTCCCTGTCATCTCCCCGCCCTGCTTTAAGGTCTCGATCCTTCTTACATCCATGCGGACAGACGCATAGAACTTAAGCGCCCTTCCTCCTGTAGTAGTCTCCGGATTACCAAACATCACGCCCACCTTTTCACGGAGCTGATTGATAAATATCACGATACAATTAGACTTGCTGATCACAGGAGTCAGCTTTCTAAGGGCCTGAGACATAAGTCTTGCCTGAAGACCCACATGGGAATCTCCCATATCCCCTTCGATCTCCTGTCTGGGAACCAGTGCCGCCACGGAGTCAATGACGACGATATCCATAGCTCCCGACCTGACCATCGTCTCAGCGATCTCCAATGCCTGATCCCCGCTGTCTGGCTGTGAGATATACAGCTCATTAATATCAACTCCGATATTCCCTGCATACACCGGGTCAAGAGCATGCTCCGCATCGATGAATCCGGCAATACCTCCCCTTTTTTGAACCTCCGAGATCATATGAAGGGCTACTGTGGTCTTACCGCTGGACTCCGGTCCATAGACCTCTACAACTCTTCCCTTCGGCACACCGCCCATACCCAGCGCAATATCCAGACTGAGACACCCTGTCGGAACTGTCTCGACCACAACCTGCGCCGCCGGATCTCCCAGCTTCATAACCGCCCCTTTTCCGAAATCCTTCTCTAACTTTGCAATCGCTGCTTCCAATGCTTTCTGCTTATTTTCATTACCTGCCATAATTGATTCTCCTTCTCGTTCCGAACGAATGTTCGCTGTATGGTTAATATAGTATTATAATTATTTTTAATTGTCAATAGAAAAATTACATGAAAAAGCGAAAATAATTCCTGTCGTCATACGCACCCCTCCTTTATCCTTTTTTTCATTCATTAACCGGAGCTTTGCTTTGATCAAAGCATGAATATCAGACCGCTTTGCGGTTACTGATATCTTAAGATTGATTCTGCCGGCAGGAATGCCGGCAGACTTGATAATTCAAAAATAACACAATATCTTTCAGAACACAAGAACTTTCTACTGTAAAAAACTTATTTAAAATAATCTGTCTCAGGAAAAATCCCGCTGCTGCCACCGCGTGATCAAAATAAAGACTTCACCGCCAGCACGACTGTATCTGCTGTAAACACTGTCGCCAGAATCCAAAAAACCGCCTGAAAGACTTTTGGAGACATCCGATCTTTCACCTTAACGAACACCGGCTGGAAAACATATAAAAACACCATGCCTCCGATTCCAAAACGCACACTTGGATTTAAGGCAATCCGTCCCTGAAAATTAAAAGCAAACCTGCGGTAATCCCATGCCCAGCCTCCAGTCGCGGCTTCCATGATATAACTTCCTATCAGTTCCACTACAGTCGTAATAATGATGATTCCAATGAAGACCAGCAAAGGCGTCGCCAGTATTTTCCCGATATATATCCGTTTTTCCATAAATTTCCCCAGAGAAAACAGCAAGATCAAAGCACCCGTTCCATAGATCACGCAGTATGGCCCAAACAGCACCCCTCTGTTGGAAAATCCCCACCGGTACACCACAACTTCCAAAAAGACTTCGTATATCCACCCTATGATAGAATAGATCATAAAATAAACATAGTATTCCTGTAATTTCTGTTTCATAAACTCTTCATCCTCTTTATAATGTTTTGCCGCTTCCAATATTTTTTGGTCTTTACGGCAAAATCTGTCCTTTAACTTTGTATTTGTGATCATTTTTTCTACATTTACATATTACCTTCGTTTCTGCCCTACTGTCAAGAACAATCAAGACCTTACCCTGGTTCTTCTCTTCCTCAGATCTGCGCAAAACAGCAATACTCCCACAGCCGAGACGATCTTTCCGGCCTTCATTCCCGGCGCATGATAGATCATCTCAACCGTATGCTCACCTTCTTTCATCCGGCATCCTAAAAATGCAGTGTTGACCTTCTCTGTCTTCGTACGTTTTCCGTCCACAAACAGTTCAAAGTTCTCATCGTAAGGAATCGTAGTGATAAAACAGCTCTCCTTTCTGGCAGTGATACTTCCTGCGATCACATTACCTTTTGTCTTCTCCTTATCCGGTATAAACTCCGAATGGTACAAAGTTTTTGCGTCCTCTTTTGTCGGAAGCGTTCCCAGATAACACTCTGCTGCCGAGACTTTATAATGCCCCGGTCCAAAGACAAGCTCTGCCTGCCGCTTATTTTTATTAACAGGCACCGCATAATTAAACACCGTATTATCATTATAATAAAAATGGCTTCTGGCTGTCAGTTTGTTGCACTGCCCCTCAAGCCATGCCGCAATATCTTCAGACGGCCGCAGGTTTTCTACATGAAACCGCAGAAACAGCACGTGCTGCGCGCTGCTGTTTTTTGCCTCCTCTAAAACAAGGGGATTGGGGATTGTTATGTTAACAGCTTCGTCCTTTTTGGAATTAATCTCTTCTGGCAGGGAAACCAGAACAGATACCACATTCTGATAATCCTTTTTTTCTTTCTCATTCTTTCCGTCTGACCCATCTTTTTTTACTACCGCATAATCCAGTAAAGCCAGTTGATTTTCCGGAAATCCAAGGTTCTTATATTCTTTTTCTGCCATCGTTTTGTCCGTTGTGTAAGCGATAGGGGAAACCGCCTTATTTTCCCACAGTCTTCCATCCTCCACCACATATTTCACACCCATAAATCTCTGAAACACCGGATTACGCAGCGCCGGCTGCATCAAAAAATTACGGTACGGCTGTTCCGCTCCAAATTCTTTTCTGAATTGCTGATAATCCTCATTATACGAAGAGGAGTATATAGAAGTGATATACTGTCCCATATCCCAGATCCGGTTCAGGTTCGCCGCATTTTCTTCCCGCGTTCCAAACTGCTGCGTCCTGTAAAACCCCTCCTCCCCTTCCAACGCCTCCTTGATCCTTTTCGCATCTGCGCTGTCTGTCACCTTCTCATAAAATTCCCTGCTTACATATTTACTTTTCTGAAGATGATACGAATCCCCAAACAAAGCGAGCAGCACGATAGGCGAAAGGAACAGGATAAGTACATTTTTCCTGATAACAAACACCCCATAACAAAGCAGCATGACTACAGCATCTGCCAGTAAAAATCCTCCCCATCTGCCCAGTCCAGTCCGGCTGAAATGAACACACAGACCGCACAAAGTAACCCCGTAAGGCAGCATCCCCCACAGCATTTTCCGCTTTTGGCTAAGACTTCCCAGCCAGTCCCCATAGCAAGCCGTCACATAACAAAGTAGCGGCAGAAAAGGGATCATCACCTTATCCCGCACATAGAGTCCCCCATTCATCATATAAGCGAAAAAAGGCACTGTAAGGATCACCACACATCCCCACGCAAGTACACTCTCCTGCCATCTTCGGAAAAACAGCATCGATAACAGCGCTGTAATGGCGAAAGTCGTAAGTCCTATTCCGTAAGGAGTATAAAAAAACCTGCCTATGGAAACCTCCGGCACCAAAAGAGACTTCCAGTCTATCCCCTCGCCTGTGCTCTTTCTTCCCATCAAAGCAGCCGCCGTTGGGATAAGCAGCACACCGCTAAGAAGCACTGCGGTAAAAAAAGAAGCCAGAAAATGTATCCCTTTCCCAAAAAGGGTAAAGACTGCTTTCTTTTTTGTCTGTATATCAGAACATATCCTATACTCTTCTTCGCACACACCGATAAACCGGTGCAATCCGTACAAGCCAAGTACTATCATCCCACCGATGCTAAAATAAAAGCTTGTCATGATCATAAGAAATACGCTGACTGTCAAAAGCCCATTCTTCCTCTTTTCAAAATACCGGTCAGCTCCCAGAAATCCCATGCACAAGAAAGGCATATAATCCACAAACATGATCTGATTATATGACTGAAATACCATCGGACCTGACAGCAGAAAAATAACTGCCACGCAAAAGCTGATCTTTTTATCAACCCCTCTCCCAGAAAGCCACTGGTATAATAACATTCCCGATACCGCAAGACTTACGATCTGGGCTGCCATCATGTAATCCGCCATTTTCACAAAAGGAAGAAGATAAGACAAAAGTATCACCGGACTATAGAGACCGTAGTAGGAAAAATTATAGATATTCTGTCCTCCGCCGATATTCGCCGCGAATTCCGGGAACAGATCCCCCGTCTCATAAAACTGCCTCCTGAAATAATCCGGCAGTACGCTGTGCTGGCTGATCCAGTCTACCTTCGATCCGAACATCCCATGACGCATACAGAAAAACCAGCAGGCAGATACCGAAAACACACACAACGCAAGTTTCGCATACGTGTCATACCGCCTCTTAAGATCCATACAGTTATTTTCTTTCATAACCGTCTCCTTCATCCCTCTCGCTGGAATCTTTCAATATGAAAATAGGACGCCGCTTCGTCTCAAGATAAGTTTTCGATAAATACTCGCCCACGATCCCCGTACAAAAAAGCTGGATCCCGCTTACCATAAATATAATGCACACCAGCGACGGCCAGCCCGATACCGGATCTCCCCAAAGCAGCGTACGCACGATGATCACAAATATCATCACAAAGGAAAGCATACAGAATGCTACGCCTATCACTGAGGCTAATGACAGCGGTGCTACAGAAAAACCGGTGATCCCTTCTATGGAATAGGAAAACAACTTCCTTACCGACCACTTTGTCTCTCCCGCGCAGCGCCCCACATTGCGGAACTCCAGCCATTTTGTACGAAATCCCACCCATTCAAAGATTCCCTTTGAAAAACGGTTATACTCACTCATCTCCAGCACCGCATCTACCATTTTCCGCCGCATAAGCCGGTAATCTCTGGCACCGCTTACGATTTCTGTCTTCGAAATACGGTTGATGACTTTATAAAAGCTTTCTGACAAAAAGGAACGTATCTTAGGCTCCCCCTCTCTGTCAGAGCGTCTTGTAGCTACACTGTCATAGCTTTCTTCCATTAATATACGGTACATCTCAGGCAGAAGTCCCGGCGGGTCCTGCATATCCACATCCATTGTCGCCACATAATCTCCCTGTGCTCCTTTAAGCCCTGCATACAGCGCTGCCTCTTTCCCAAAATTTCTGGAAAAGGACAGATATCTGCACCTGCCATCTTTTTCGTTCATATCTTTTAATATTCCAAGTGTCCGGTCTGATGAACCGTCATCCACGAAAATGATCTCAAATTCTACCTCCGACATTTTCTCCATTATCCGGCACATCTCCTCATAGTAGACCGGCAGTGCCGCCTCCTCATTATAACACGGAACAACTATACTCATCTTACTCACTTTTACGTACCTCCTTATAGTATGACTTTTCCCGACATGTGCATATTCTAATCTCCAACTCTTAAGAATCACCGAAATTAATTCTTAAAAATTCTTAAGAACAGAGAAAATTTTTTTCAATGTCTGATAGAATACTTACAGGAGAGGTGACAAAAGACTATGGAAAAATCACACATTTTAATTGTAGACGATAACCCAGAGGTACGGGAGGTCATACATGTGCTGCTTGAGGGCGAAGGCTTTGAAATCGAAGAAGCCTGTGACGGTGAATCCGCTCTTAACCTTGTATGCAGCAAAGATTATGATCTTATCATCCTTGACATCATGATGCCGGGTAAGAGCGGCTATCAGACCTGCGTAGAAATCCGCAAAAACAACAACGCTCCTATTTTGTTCTTAAGCGCGCGCACAAAAGACAGCGATAAGACTCTCGGTTTCTCAAGCGGCGGGGATGATTATCTGGCAAAGCCCTTTTCCTACAACGAGCTGATCGGCCGCAGCAAAGCACTGATCCGAAGATACCAGATCTACAAAGGAAAAGACCATATACACCAGACAGAAAAAGACACAGACAGTATCTCCGGAAAACTCCACTACCATCATCTGGAAATCAACACTCAGAAGGAACAGGTATTTTCAGACGGAAAACTTCTGATCCTGACCGGTACAGAATATGCTATGCTGTTGCTGCTCATCAAAAATCAGAAACAGATCTTTTCCGCCCAGCGTCTCTACGAGGCCGTATGGGACGAGCCTTATTATTACGGAGCAAATAATACAGTCATGGTGCATATCCGGAACTTAAGGCGCAAGATAGAAAAAGATCCGAAAAATCCGGTTCTGATCAAAACTGTATGGGGAAGGGGGTACCGGTGTGATTAGAAAAACATTTAACCGAATCAAAAAATGGAAGATCCGCACACAATTCGGAGTATTGATCCTTTGTGCTATGCTGATCTGCTTCTGGCTCTACTTCACACTCTGGATGAATAAATGGAGAGTTTTAGATTACCTTGGACTTGAAGATTTTTATTTTCATAACGGAGTAGACATGCAGCTTACGGATGCCCTCTATGAACAGGCAAAAAATTATGAACTTCCCGAATCTGAGGATGATAAGGAAGGGATTGAAGCGCTCAGCCCTCTTCTTGATCTGGCTGATGATTTTACTCAGATCTCCATCTACGGTGCCGAGGACGGCTTATACCGTACGTCACGCCAAGCCAGGATCATGGAGGAGGACGGACTCTTCCCTATTCTCTTTAACTGGGGATACCGGCTGACTGACGGAGAGGGGGAAGATTTCCGTTATTTCCCGCTGGAATTTTCCAATGCGAGAGGAAACGCACTGGTCATTACCTACCGGCGCTCTGTCATCGTCTATCCCTGCGCATTGATATGCCTGATGATTGCTGTCTGTCTGTTTTTCTCTATCGTCCTTTTTTTTATCAGCCGAAAGATAAAGTCTATATCAGCACTTGAGCGTGAGGTACTTGTCATGTCCTCCGGAGACTTAAGCCGTCCTATTCCAGACTTTGGAGACGATGAGATCGGGATCCTGGCAAAAGAACTGGATAACATGCGGATCGCCATGCATGATAATATTGAAAAAGAACAGGAGAGCCGGCAAGCCAATCAGGACCTGATCACCGCGCTCTCCCACGATCTCCGTACTCCTCTCACGATACTGAACGGTTATCTGGAAGTGATAGAGCTTAAGAAAAATCCGGAACTTGAAGAAGAATATCTCAAAAGATGCTTAAAAAAGACAAAAGATATCAAAGAACTGACCGATCGGATGTTTGAGTACGCTCTTGTTTCGGAAGAGAATGAAACTCCCAAGATTGACTTTATCTCTACAGATTTTATCCGGCAATGTCTTTTGGAAAATGATGATTTTATCAAGCTGGCAGGATTCCGGACAGAACTTGACCTTGACGATTCATCTGTCGTCCTAAAAAGTGACAAGACAATGCTTAAAAGAATACTAGACAACTTGTTTTCAAATATTTTTAAATACGGAGACAAAAAAGAAACGGTCCGCATATCCTTCTATCTGAAAAAAGACAGCTTTACCATTTCAATAGAAAACGCGATCAAGCAGGATCACGCTTTTGTAGAACATAATAATATCGGTCTGAAAAGTGTCCGCAAGATGATACGGCTTTTAGACGGGGAGCTATTCGTATCCCGCACATCAGAAATCTTTACTGTTAAACTCGTATTAGGAACAGGGGTATAAAATATACCCCTACTCCTCAAACTCCAAAGTATCCAGCCATTCATCAAACTTGTCAACCACCTGCTCGTACTCATCCTCATCCTCGATAAAGATAAGATCGTGCTCGTCTCCTCCTAAAGCATCCCGTTCAAACTGATAAAACCAGACATCTTCTGATAATTCGTCCTCCTCATCCAGCGGTGAAATAGCAATATACTCCTTGCCGTTCAATTCAAACACTGTGATGATACCGCAGTCAACCTCACCTTCATCTGTCATCAAAGTAACAACATCCACCTCTAATTCTAATTCCTTTTCCATCTTCCATTCCTTTCGTATATATGCAAAATAATGTGAAACAATTCCAATCCTGTAATACAGATTGGAATCAGCCATAAAAGGCTGATTCCATCATAACATATCCTGTATCAAAAACATATAGTAATTTATACAATTACGGGACGATCACTCAAAAGTTCCCTTATTTTTTATCTTTTCCAGAGTCTCAGAATCTGTATATACCGCGCAAGTCTCTTCCCCGGTATCTGTCAATATTGTCGCCGTTAAGTCAACGCTGGTATCTGCCACATCAATTCCGTCAGGCCACATTTCCTCTCCGTAGCATAATCTGTCTTTGATAGAATTGATAAATTCCTCATCATAGATATCAAGACTTTCCATTGTATCTGAATCTTCTTTATATCTGGACGCTTCCAGATGCGTGACCTGAATGTCTTTCATAGAAGTATTTAAATCTACCTTCAGCTCTTCTTTCAGATATTTGATCGTCTTTTTGAAGGATGGATAGAGATAATAGGCATCCGATTCTTCCATAGCGATATTTTGATACCGGTTATCTTCCATCAAAGCAGATGTATCATAATTATGCATGATCATGATCTGCCCAAAGGGAAGTGTGCTCCTGACCGTATCATAGTCCAAAGTAGAGTGATCCTCCAGATAAGAGCGGAATAATCCTGCTCTCTGCTCCTTCGTAAGATCCAGCGTCTGCATGGAGGCCGGATAGGTTAATTTAATATCTGTTACCAAAGCCCAGTCCGCCGTATACAAAGAATACGTATCCTTTTTATACTCCATCGTATCAAATACCTTTTCCATCAGTTCATCCCTGAGTTTGGCAGAGGTCAGATACTGGCGTCTTACTTCATTTCCATTCTTAAGTTTATATCTGACGGTATAGTATTCAAAACCTTTGTATCCATCAAGGCTGTTATTATATGCTTTATTTTTATTATTTTCACTTACAATCTTCTCAAGAACTTTAAGCTCCTCTTCCATCGCCTCGCCGCTCACTCCATTGCGTTCCTTGCCCCAGAAAGAATCTCCCCCAGATTTTTCAAGCCCGATCGAGGCAAGTTCTTCTGCTTTCGGAAGATACTGGTCATATCCGCCCAAATCTGCCCAGAAAAATCCAACGATCACAAAGGACACCGCCATGGCTGCCAGCATCTGACGCTTATTCGACCACAGACCCCTGACATCAAACCGGTAGATACACTCGATCACACCATGGGAGAAGAATCCTCCGATGATTATTCCTGCAATGATCCATGGCTTAAAAGATGTAAAAGACACGGTATAAAGAGCCAGACCCACATAGACCGCCCCCGGGATCACCAGCAGGAAACGGATGATCGGATTCCATGCCGGAAATGCCATTGCTCTTCCCGCCATCTCAGAAGGCCGTCTCTCAAACAAGAGATAATTGATGACTAAAAGCACTGCCACCCATACAGCGATAACTGCCAGATGGCCGATATGCTCCTTCCAGTTCCATCCATCATACGATGTCAGCAGCATATCTGACAGAGAGGCCGGTGAAAAATATTTAAAAATCTCTGATCTCTTTCCTGTATCACAAAAAGTCGCGAAAAACGTCGATGCCAGAGACGGATACAGCCAGTAAAGCATGATCGGTGAATATCCGGCAAACACGCAAAATCCCAATATCCCTATAAAAGTATTTCCCGTCATGATCATAGCCAGTGACATTGTAAGATAGATAACAGCAAACACCGCAATATAACAGAGGATCGACCACATAGTATTTACAAAGAATTCTCCGCCGAAATACCCGACTGCCGCCGCAACGATACATTTGAATAACGAAACAAGGACAAGAGGGAATACAAAAAGCACAAAATCATTCGTTATCATGAGATACAAAAGTCTTCGTCTTTTTATGGGAAGAGAATGATAAAAGTCAATCTCTGTTTTAGAGTGAAGGTATCGAAAGCTGCTGATAGCAAGCAGCACTGCCGCCCCGACAGCCAAAAAGCCCATTCCCGTCTCCGGCCGCGAAAGATCCGTGATCCTGTCCAGGTTTTTATATGCATAATCTTTTTCACTGCATATATTCTGTACAACTATCAGAAATGTAAGCATGTACAGGAAGAAAAAGAAAAATGTCACAAGTATCATACCAATCCGGTGCTTGATATGTTCCCTTCTTAAATTAATAAATGAGATTTTTGATGTCATATCCGACCACCTCCGTTTCACTGATAAAGATCTCCTCTAAGGACAATGGCAGGACTTCATAATAAACCGGATCCAATTGTTCCATCTTTCCGGCAATATCCTCCTCATTCTCCCTTACCGTCATAGTAATCAGCCGCCCTTTCTGGGTAAGCTTAAGAATATGGAACAGCTTGTAGAGCGAAACCTTCGAATCTTCCGGGAATACACACTGCATCTTATGCATATTGCATTTTAGGTCCCCAAGTTCCTTCGACAAAAGCACGCCGCCTTTATGCAAAAGTCCGATATGATCGCAGATATCCTCAAGTTCTCTAAGATTATGGGATGCGATGATCGGTGTCAGTTCCCGTTCGTCGATCTCCTTTACAAGAATACTCTTAATGCCCTGACGCATCACTGGATCCAGTCCGTCGAATGTCTCATCACAGAACAGATAGGATACATTGGCACAAAGGCCTATCAATATAGAAAGCTGCTTTTTCATACCCTTAGAAAATGTCTGTATCTTTCTTGTCCCCTCAAGTCCGAATTTATCCAGCAGCTCATCAAACCTCGCATAATCGAATTTCGCGTAATTCCTCCCATAAAATGTCGCCATATCCTTTGCCGTCGCATTGGGGAAAAAATACTGATCGTCCGATATATAAAAGCATCGCTTTTTCACTTCCGGATTATCCCATACATTCTGCCCGTCGATCACAATCTCTCCCTGTCCGGGTCTGAGGATCCCTGCCATCATACGAAGAAGAGTGCTTTTTCCCGCGCCGTTCGTTCCAAGCATTCCGAAAATATTCTGTGAACGGATCGTAAGGTCAATATCTTTAACAGCTTCTATTTTTTCAAATGATTTGCTAACATTCTTTATCTCTATCATACAAAAACCTCCTCCGTCGCTTTTTCAATACGGCAGATAAGTTCCTGCTTCTTTATCCCCTGCTTAAGGCAGGCGCGCGCCTGGTCTTCCAGCTCTGCCAAAAGCTTTTCTTTCTGCCTGTGTATCAATTCGTCATCCTTTTTCACAAAATTTCCCCTCCCCTTCACTGTATAGATGAATCCGTCTTTTTCCAATTCCATATAAGCCCGCTGGATCGTGTTGGGATTGATCGACAGTTCAACCGCAAGGGTGCGGACTGAAGGGAGTTTTTCATCCGCTTCCATCACGCCGCTTATAATGAGTGTCTGGAAACGATCTGCAATCTGCTCATAAATCGGACGTTTATCATTGTAATCAATAATAATCATAGGGTCCCCCTTTCAAAAATGTCAGTGTACTAAGAACATTAAGTGTATTAAGTATCTTAGTACACTTATTATATGTACTTCCTGACTTCTTGTCAATGATATTCATAAAATCATAATAATTTTTTCTTTTTCAATAGACTGCGAGGCAATTTGTCCCGGACATAATAAAGGTGCATGGATCACGACTCAACATTCCATGCACCCTTTTGATCATTATCATATCATTTACAGACATACAAGCTCTGCTACCTTTTCAAAACACCACTTTTTATCCCTTTTTTCTATGGATTCCAAAGTAACGATACAAAAGCTTTTGATCTCTTTATCCCCCAGCATATAAGTCAATTCACCAACCTGCTCCCCCTTTTTCACAGGAGCGGCTACGTAAGGTTCCACCTTCTTTTTTGTCGTCACATCTTCATCTTTCCGAAGAAGGATACGAAGACTGCTGCCCTTATCTTCCGGTCTCATACCGACACGCACTTTACAGTGAAATTCAAAATCATCATCCGGGCTGACACCTCCGTTTACTGCGATCTCTTCTTCCGAAAACTCCTGCCACACATCCCGGTATTCATAATTTTCCAGAGCATACTCCATGAGCTTTCTCGTATCTTTCCATTTATACCCTTTATTATTCGGCCAGCCGCACGCTAAAAGAGCAACGATAAATGTCCTCTCCCCGCGCTTTAGCGCCCCCACATAACAATATCCCGCTTTCGCCGTAAACCCCGTCTTTCCTGACAGAGCCCCTTCCATCATGCTAAGAAACGCATTGTGGTTATTGCAGGAAAACTGACGCTTCCCTCCTATGGAAGTAAATGTATGGCTCTTTGCCCTCGTAACTGCAAGGAACTCATTCTTTTTCGGCGATTCTGTAATACAGTATTTCATAATACGCGCAAGATCTGCTGCCGTCGTCGCGTGTATTCCCCCTTCATCCTCCCCGTCAAGACCATTCGGTGTCACAAAATGAGTGTCCTTACATCCAAGTTCCCTTGCTTTTTCATTCATCATCTTTGCGAAAGCCTCTACAGAGCCACCGATCGCCTCAGCGATCATGACTGCACTGTCATTGTGTGATTCCAGCATAAGGGAATGGAGGATATCCTTGATATAGTACTCCTCACCGCTTTTGACACCCAGACGCACCTTCGGCTGTCCGGCCGCCTTTTGTGACACCTTCACTTTCTGATCCTGCGTCATATTCTCCAATGTAAGAATACAGGTCATAATCTTTGTGGTGCTCGCCATGGGGCGTACCTTATGCTCATCTTTCCCAAACAAAATACGCCCGCTGTCAGCATCTATAAGTACCGCCGACTGGGCGTAAAGATTCTTTGGCTCGTTACCTATCTCCTGTGATACTTCCTTTGCCGGTCCTAAAGACTTCTCATCTTTCTTCCCAAAAAATCCCGGACTGCCAGATACCATCACTAATATCTGCCCTATCACCAAAACTGCCAAAATCATATATAATTGTAATTGTCTGCTTCTTTTCATGCACCGCACCGCAAATGATCCATTACTGCAATGTATGCGTAAACTTACGCGTCTATGTATATATCTTCTAAATATCCAGCTTTAGCTGCACCTCTTCCTCAGCCTCTGTCTTTAATGACTCCACCTGCTCCGGATTCATGATCGGCAGCTCATCAACAGACTGGATTCCAAATCTCCTTAAAAATTCCTCCGTCGTTCCGAATAATAAAGGTCTTCCCGGCGCGTCCATACGTCCCACCTCACAGACCAGATCGTACTCCACCAGCTTATTGACCGCATGATCTGACTTGACCCCCCGGATCTTTTCAACTTCAAGCTTCGTAACCGGCTGCTTGTACGCAATGATCGAAAGCGTCTCTAAAAGGACATCTGTAAGGACGTATTTCTTTGGCTGCTTCGCAATCCGTATAAGATAATCATACATCTCCTTCTTTGTGCACATCTGGAAAGAATTCTCAAGCTCCATGATCCGCACGCCCCGCTCTTTGGCAGCATACTTATCCATCATCCGGTGGATGATCTTCCTCGTCGTATCCTCATCATGTTCAATTGCCGCAGCGATCTTACTAAGTTCCACCGAATCACCTACAGCAAATAAGATCGCCTCTATCACACCTTCCAGTTTATTAATCTCCACTTATATCCATACCTTTCTTTCTCTTACCCATTCATCCTAAGTCAAACCTCAGCCTGCCAGTACATTTGAACCGATCATGATATCGTCAAATGGCTGTTCCTGCTCTATGAATATCATCCCCTCTTTCATAAGCTGCAGAACAGCCAGAAATGTCACCACGATCTGAGTCCTGGAGCTTTGCCTCGTAAGCAGTTCTCTGAAACTGAACTTTCTATGTTCCCTTGCATATCCTGATACATAATCGAGCTTGTCAGGAAGGGTCACTTCTTCTTTCTCAAGCTTGCCGAACTTGCTCCTGACCGGATCTATCTTATCCGCCTGACGCTTCATGACATCCTGAAACACACGGTTTAACTTCGCCAGTGTCAGATCTCCTAAAAGCTTGTTAAGGTCCACAGGCTCTACATAATCCAGTACCTCCTCCGGGATCGTCGGACTTTTTAAAAACGTCTGTTCTCCGTCGATCTGGCGGTCTTTCAGTTCATAGGACATATATTTGTACATCTTATATTCTAAAAGCTGATCAACAAGCTCCTGTCTTGGATCTTCTTCTTCGCCTTCACTGTTTATTTCCTTCGGAAGGAGCATCTTGCACTTAATATCAAGAAGCGTCGCCGCCATTACAAGAAACTCACTCATGATATTAAGATCTGCCTTCTCCATCGCCTCGATATATTCCATATACTGGTTCGTAATCTCAACGATGGGGATATCATAAATATCTATCTTATTCTTATCGATCAAATGTAAAAGAAGGTCCAGCGGCCCTTCAAATACCGGTAATTTCACAGGAATTCCCATCTATCTTCCTCACATCCAGTCCCTCTAGAGACCACGCTTGACTTTGCGGTCGTCTAAGATAATGTCACAGCTTATCTATTATACAGGATTTCCCGATTTTTCTCAACACAAAATTACACACCTGCCACTTTGCTTACTTTGCGTCATCCTTATCATGTGTACTCCCGCTGAGTTCAAGTACTACAACCTCTGCCGGATTAAACAGACGGACACATACCGTATGCACTCCCAGACCTTTGCTGACTACAATATCCTTCTCTCCCTCCCGGTAATGATCACCGGAATATCGTGGAAACAGCGCAAATGAAGGAGAGATCGCCCCAATCCCGCCCGGAAAACGCACGATCCCCCCGTGGAGATGACCTGACAGCACCAGATCTGCTCCCCACGCAAGATATTCTTTCACATACGCCGGATTATGGGCCAGCAGTATCTCATAATCCGCCTCTCTGGCCTCTCCGATCCGTTCCTCTATCGCCCCATCTGGCATAGGTATTCTTTTAAAATGACTGTAGCACTCCGCCGGGATCTCCAGTCCTGTAAGCCGAAGCCTTGCTCTGCCGCAAAGAAGCTCCTGCGAATCATTTTCAAGAAAATGCACTCCCGCTTCTAAAAGCGCGCCTTTATATTCTTCAAAAGAATCCTGATACACCCCGGGCCACTCCTTCATCCTCTGCTCATGATTGCCGTTGGCATAATACACCGGATACAGCTTCGAAAGCTCTGTCACAAAAGAAAGAGCCGGCTGATAAGATCTGTCTCTCCTTCCAACCAGCATATCCCCGCCGATCAGAATGAGTGCCGGGTCCGCCTCCCTGATCTTCTGGAGCAGACGCTTATTCCCTTTTCCATAAATCTGGTTGTGAAGATCGCTCAAAAAGACCAGCTTCATAGCTTTTTCCATCCCTTCAAGCTTTTTCGACGATATCTTATAAGTCACCACACGGAAATGATGAAGTTCCCGAAATATTTCCATACCCAGTAAAACTGCCGGCAACGCGGCTGCCGATAACAGCGTTTTCAAATACATATTAAGCTCCCTCTCTGCTTTTACGAAATTCCTGATAAAGCTTTTCAATATTATCAAATGTATAGTCCGGCAAAAATTCTGAAGACGCCAGATCTTCTTTTTTTGCTTCACCGGTGTAGACTAAAGCTGTCTCTACTCCTCCATAGATCCCGCAGGCAATGTCCGTGTACAGACGATCCCCCACCACCAGCACTTCTTCAGGCTTTGCGTTAACCTGCTCTGTGCAAAGTCTTATGATACCGGCATTGGGCTTTCCGATATACTTCGGCACCCTGTCAACTGCTGCCGTAATCATGGCACAGATCCCTCCGCAGTCCGGTACAAATCCAAAGGCCGTCGGACATCGAAGGTCCGGATTCGTCCCGATAAAGTCCACTTCCTGCCGGAACAATAGTTCACAGGCCGCTTCTACTTTTTCATAAGAAAGGGTCCGGTCAAATCCGACTACCACACAGTCAACGTCTCCTTCTGACTGCTCCGTCACTGTAAGCCCATAGCTTTTTACTTCCTCTGTAAAAGAAGGCGTACCAAGCACAAAAATCTTTTTATCTTTGTAATTATTCTCCAGATAACGGCAGGTAGCATAAGATGCCGTCATAAACTGGCTCTCTTTCGTATCGATCCCCCACCGCCTGAACTTTTCTACATAATCCTTCCGGCTTTTTACAGAATTGTTGGTAATATAAAATACACGCCCGCCGATCGTCCCTATATAATCAATCAGTTCCCTGCTTCCTTCATACAGCGTATCATCCACCGCGAGTGTCCCGTCTATATCGAACAAGAAATACTTTTTTTCTGAAAGCATATTTCCTCCCCTTATAAATATAGCATGGCTCTTTAAAATCATGCCTTCATTTCTTATCATATTGATGATGCTGACATCATATTGATTACATTATCATAAAGAAGCCTTTTTCACAACCTTCTTTAAAATAAAATAGGACTGGCTATTGCCTCAACCATTCTATATTAAATTCCTATATTCCCGTCTTCCATCCACAATTGCATATATTATAACTATTCTCTTATCATCATCAACTTTATAAAATATCAGATGTCTTTCTACAATAAGTACTCTATATCTCTGTTTCCGTAAAATTGAATATTGGGGAATACTGCCAGACATCGGAAAATCTTCCAGATTATTAATAGCTGCCTCAATTTTATCAAGATAATTCAATGCTATATCAATACTTCCTGAATCTTCCGCAATATAAAAGATAATTTCCCTTAACTGTTCATCTGATTTATCTGTACGGATTATCTTATATTTCATCAGACTGCCTCCTTAGCAAAGACTGTCTTATATCATCAAAAGTGTCCTGCATAGGCGCAACTCTTCCGTTATCAACATCATTTTCCGCTTCTGCTAATGTACGCAATAGTTCCAGTTCCGATTTCATCTGATAATAATCCTGCAATCCTAATACTGCAGTATCCCCACGTCCATTTACTGTAATAATGACAGGTGTTCTTTCTTCATGGCATTGTTTGGATATTTCGCTATAGTGGTTCCTTAAATCTGATGACGGCCTGATTACTTCCATATATAATCCTCCCTAAAAATAATATTGCATAATTTAATATAGTCATATTATATCTTAATTCGTATATCTATTCAATAATCATTTACAAAATAATAGCCAATCATTCATGATCAGCTATTATTAACAATTAGGATCTTTTATGACTGTCCGATCCTCCTCCTTATATATCTTACGAATACTTTCTGTACCACATATTCTGCCATCAGATAACTGACCGTGATCGCCGCCCAATAAAGCCAAATCCTTTTCTCCAGTACGATCCCTTTTTCTCCTTCTCTCAAAATATGCATCTGTAAGTACAAAGCGGAAAGGACTGCCGACGTAAGCACCGCGATAGATGGTATGCTTTGTATTTCTGCGCTTATGACTCTTTTCTTCATGCGTCCTGTGATTCCCATACACTCTAAAAATCCATATCTCCTTTTGTAAACCGGTATTTCAGATAAGTTTTTTATCATCATCGCAAACAGGCCGCTAAAAAATAATACCGCCATGATAAAAAGCTTATTTGAGATTTTGAAAATATCTGCCTTTTTAAGCTCCTCTACTGTCTCACTGGTAAGATAAAGGCTGCTCTGCTTTTGCTGTGTCCACTTTGAATCCTTCACTCCATAAGCTTTTACATACCTTTTAAGCTCTCTGCATGCCTTTTCTTTTTCTTTCTTTGGAAAGGAAAATAACTGAAGCACTGTGGATTCCTCAGGATCACCGAGCAAGATCTTTCTCTGCTCTTTAAAATATTCATTGGAAAATACAATGACATCCTCACAGTCCGATGCGATCCCATATTCTCCGAACCAGTTCTGGGTATGTACTTTTTTGATCTGGTAATGGTACTTCGTGTCATGCTGCGGCATTTTTGTATCAAGGTCATACAAATACTGGTGCCACTCATCTGTAAGTTTCCCTGGCACAAGCCACTGGTTCATTTCCCTGTACTTATCCGATCTGATACTTTTACCCGTCCTGCATTTTAACTGGCTGACCGCGCAGATGATCTGACGTCCTTTAAGTTTACAATCTTCACCTGTAATCTTTTCATAGCTTGCTGCAGAGATCCCGATATGCTCGCTGTCAAAATAATTCGTCACACGGATCATTGGGATGCTCTCTGTTATCCCTTTATATTTTTCTGCCAGCTCCTTACTGAATGTCTGATCCGCCTCCTTTTCCTGGGCCATCCACAATGCATCATAAGGATAATACCTTACATAATCTCCCATGGGAAGTATCTCACAAATCCCTGTGACACAGTAACTAAGAGCCAGAAAATGAACCGCTAAAAGCATAAGCAGGATAAGCAGGCTGCTTAGAAACCTGCTGTACAGGTTATTTAGTCTCAGAAGATTTTTCAGGTAGAAATCTCCTCTTTCATGAAGCTTTTCCAGAATAAACCCTCCTGCGAAGGCCACTATCAGAAAAGCGCCCATGATCCAGTACATATGCGCGTATACGTAAGGCCATCCGATCACTTCAGAACCGGAATACTTAAAAAACCCCAAAATAAAAAATCCAATTCCCGCAAGTACCATGATCAGCCAGTATGCTCTCTTCGGCCTTGCCTCAGCTACCTCTTCCCCTTCCATCAGACCGCTTAAGCCTTTATTCTCCGACCACACGATAAGGGCAAAGAGCACTGCTGCCATAATTGCCAGCCCCACCCTGCATGTCCTGTGGTAAACTTCTATTTCCACCCTGGCCCTGCCTATATACTCCGGAAAAGCCATATGCCACAGCCGCAGTACCAGAAAAAGGAGTCCGCTTCCCAAAAGAAGCCCGAAAGCCGCAGACAGCAGCCACCCGGCGGCATATTCAAATCCCATCATGGCATACATCATACGTTTTCTCATACCTATGGTGACAAGCAGACTATAGCTTCTGATCCGCAGCCTGATATACTTCATCATAGAATACACCATGAGCGTCACGGAAAATATGATGACCGCACCTGCGCATATAACAATGTCATATGCACCGCTCTCTCCGGTAGAACCACTTTTCATTACTTTTCCGATCACAGAATACATTCCCCAGAACACAAAAATCTCTGCTACTCCGACACTGTTTGCCATAAAATACAAAATATTATTTTTCAGGCTACTTTTAAAATCTTTCCATACAATTTTTATCATCATCTGCCCCCAGTCTCACAGATCTGCCATCCGTCCCAATATCTCCTGATAGAACTCTTCCTTTTCTCCATCTCTTTTCAGCACATCCAGTATCTTCCCATCCTTTAACAGGATGATCCGCGTACAGTGGCTTGCCATCTGGGGATCGTGAGTGACCATGACGATCGTCTTCTTATACTTCTGGTTGATCTTATCAAGAGCGCGTATTACTATCTGTCCAGACTTGGAGTCAAGATTTCCCGTAGGTTCATCCGCAAGGATCAGATCCGGGTTATTGATGAGGGCACGGCAGATCGCCACACGCTGCTTTTCCCCGCCGGACAGCTCGTAAGGATTCTTATTCAGAAGTTTCTCGATCCCGAACCTTCCCGCGAAATTCACTGCCCGTTTTTTCATGACCTGCGGCTTTTCCTTTCCAAGAATCATGGGCAGCATGATATTTTCCTCCACAGACAGACTGTCCATCAGGTAAAAATCCTGAAAAATAAAACCAATCTGCTTTCTCCGTATATCCGCAAGCTGATCGCCGTAAAGTCCTTTGGTATCCTTCCCCATAAACTTTATCGTGCCGTCCGTCTGTTTGTCGATCATCCCAAGCACTTTAAGAAGTGTCGTCTTCCCGCACCCGGATTTCCCCATGATCCCGACAAATTCTCCCCGGTCCACCTTAAAGCTTATACCTTTTAATACCTTTATATCTTCCTCAGAACTTTTTATGGCCGACTTTCGGTAATTACGCACAAGTCTTCTTACTTCCAACACTCTCATTTCTGTCTTCTCCTTCCATCCGGATCTTTTATTCTGGTATCTGTACCTTTCCTGCCACGTACCTTGCGAATATCCCCTGAACCACACTGTTTACCAGCACATATCCTGCCATCAGCAATAACCAGTTCCGTAAAAACTCCTTATCCATCCCCTCCGAAACAGCAGAGATCACCCGCGCCACAACATTTTTTCCTGCCGCCTGTTCCACATGATATATGCTCTCTTTATACACAAAAGACACCATATATATCCCTGCCATAAAAAGGGCTGCTCCTATGGAGATCCGGTGCAGAAGCCTCACTTCAAATCCAATGCATTTCCTTCTTATCTTCTTTTTCATCCCCATGCACCGCAAAAATTCATACCGCCTTTTAAATGAGGAAAGCTCCGTCAGGATCTTAAGCCCCGCCGCGAAAAACGCTCCGAAAAGCAGCGCTGCCATAAGAAACAGCTTACTGCACAGACTAAAGACCGCCCGCATCTTCTGTCCGGTCAGAAATCCCTCCGTTTCGTACAGGCTGCTTTCATTCTGTGTTGAGTTCTTATTGGGGACACCATTCTTTTCATTGTAAGCAGACAGCTTTCTAAAAGCCTTATCCCGCGTTCCTTTCGGAAATGTAAATAGCTTTAACGCAGAGGCTTCATCAGGGCTTACACGTGCCTTTTTCCACTGTTCATCAAAATAGTCGTCAGAAAAGACGATGATATTTTCATGCCATAGATCTACCGAATACTGCCCGATCGTGGATTTGGAATATAACTCCTGGATAGAAAATGCTGCTTCCTTCCATTTATCCCGAAGCGGCGGATAGATCTCTTCATCCATGAACTCTGTACCCACAAACAGGACGCTGTATGCTTCCCAGAAGTCCTTATCCTCAATCTTTGCTTCCTTTTTGTAATCAGAATTGCCCACCTCCACCACGATCTTACGCCCTTCAAGATCAAATCGTTTCCCGGCAAGCTCTTCATAGGAAGCTGCCGACAGTCCTATATGCTGCGCGCCGGCTGCTGTAGTTACCCGCACCATAGGAAAGCTTGTCACTTCCCCGTCAAATTGTTCTGCAAGTTCCCTGCTGTACCAGTCGTCTGTCTCTCTGGCAATCCATATCATGTCATAAGGATAATCTTCCCGGTACTGATCAAGAGGAAGAAGCGCCGCGATCTGTACGGTAAGATAAGTCAGCGCAAAAAAATGTACTGTAAGAAGGATCGCCATGATAAACAGATTGTTCTGGTAACGGCTGTATAACTGGTTCAGTGAGATGATATGCCGGAAATAAAACTTCTCCTTTTTCTGCACTGGGTTTAATATCATGGCCGTGCCAAATGCCACGGTAAGAAACAGCCCCGCCGCCCACACGATATGAGAATAAATATACGAAAGATCAGACCCCTGATAAAGCACCTCTCCAAAAGCCATGACCGCAAGTCCTAAAAATATCATTCCAATCCATTTTGGGCTGGCAGGACGCTTTTCATTTCTTACATCCTGACTCATGAGTACGCTCAAATCTCTTCCGTCCATCCACACAAGAAGGATAATAAAAACAATTGCCATGATCATAAGGCTTACTCCCGCCACATCCCTGTACACAATAAATCCTGTTTTTCTTATCTCAAAAAAATCCGGATACGCCAGATGCAGCACCCTCGCAGTCACATTAAGCCCGGTACTTCCGGCTGTCATCCCTAAGATAAGAGCTGCTATACAGCCGATACTATATTCTGAAAGAAGGAGCAGATACGTAGTTTTCTTCTTCATCCCCAAGACGATAAAAGTCGTATAGTCTTTAATCCTAAGCTGTATATAACATTTCATGGAAAATACCATCAGACAGACCGTGATAAAGGCAATCACGCCTGCAGCGATCCCAAAATCAATCTTTAACGCAAGCGCCGTCACTTTTTCCGTGATAAGATCTTTTACCATATCGTTAAGCCCCCAGAAAATGAAAAGTTCCGCCACGGCAAACATATTACTCACGAAAAACAAAATATATGTTTTTACATTGCTCCTGAAATTTTTTAGAATGATCTTTCTTAACATACCCTCTCCTCCCTTTCATTTTCCTTTTCCCTCCTGTCAGCCGCATAGACTGAGCAGTTCGGTGTACAGATATAAAAATCCGACTACCGTCATGATCACTGCATATAAAAATTTGATGATAAACGAAGATATTAAAACATACTCTGCAGCTATACTATATCCCCTCCTTTTTTCTGCTGAACACCCCTCATCCTTTATCCGCAGCCTTTTTGTCTTAAAAACCAGAACAATCACGTCACAGAAAAGAAACAGGAAACTCGCAAGAAGAATACCTGTAAACTGCGTAAACACGGCATACAGCTCTGTCTGGCTCAATTCCTCGTAGCTTACAAATTTTCCATACCACGGAAGCTCTACGGCATTCAAAAACAAGTCCTTGATACCTATCCCAAGCCATAGGAAAAACAGATTCAAAAACAGATCAAGCCACAGCATCTTGTATGCGATCTTATATTTCACCCCTGTCTCTATCCTCTCTTTTCCCTCTTTTAAGATCTTCTCCTCCACCGCCTTAAAATCTTCCAGTGTTTTTTCTGTCGGAGCAGGATATTTCATCATCCTGTACTCCTCTTTACATTCCCTGCAGCTTTTCAGATGCTCTTCAACCATTGTCCGGCTCCCTTCGCTGCATGCCTCATCAATATATAAGGGCAATAAGTCTCTGACTATCTCACAACTATTCATGATCATCACCTCCCATACGCTCCGCGATCATCTTTCTGGCTCTGAAAAATGTTACCCGTCCCCATGATTCGCTCTTTCCGAATATTTTTCCGATATTTTTAAATGACATCTCTCCTATCACCCGAAGGAGGAACACCTCTCTATAAGGTTCCGGCAAGCCGTGAAGTATCCGTTTCGCATTCTCGTTATCTTCTCTCCTTATGATCTGATCCAGCGGTACATCCTCTGACGCCGGGGTGTTCTCGTCCAGACGTTCTGTCCTTACCTTGTTCTTCCGACACCAGGAATAATACTCATATTTTGCGATCTGACAGAGCCAGATCAGGGTCTTCCCCCTGTCCTCATAGCGGTCAATCTTTTCAAAAACTATGGCAAAAGTCTCCTGCGTAAGCTCCTCCGCTACGTCAGAACTTCCGGAAAGCTTTAAAAGATACCGGTATACTTCCATCAGATACCGCCGGTAGATCGCTTCAAAATCCTCCACATGCTCACCTCCCTCCATATATTAACGTCATAAAACTATAAATTGTTACAATATATTTTAAATTCATATGTAAAAAAAGAAACATCCGGAAACGGTTATACCATTTCCGATGTTTCTTTTTAATAGCCCATCCGGATATCAAAACCTATAATGTCCCGCAAATGACTATGGCAGGCCACTATCTAGCAGAATATAATGATCAGCTGAGATGCCAGCACTACCGCGATCAGAGCGATCGGGTAAGTCGCCGCGTAAGCTGAGGCGATATCTTCTGTCCCCGCCATATTGATCAATGTCCCTAATGCCGGAGTACTTGTCATACCGCCGGTGATCGAGCCAAGATTATTAAGGAGCGGAAGCTTAAGTATATTCTTTGCCACCATAAATCCGATGATCATCGGCAGGATAGTCATGATCGCCCCATACAGGAAATATACCGGCTCAAAGTACTCTACGAACTTCGCCCCGCCGGATACGCCTGCTCCGATCAAGAACAGCATAAGCCCCAGTTCTCTTAACATCTTCAAAGTCGAATTCTTCGGCACGATAGATATCTTCCCGATATGTCCGTAATGACCGAATACCAGTGCTGTCAACAGACATCCGCCGGTAGTAGTCAGAGAAAAATTCATATAGCTTAAACTTCCGATCAGGATACCGACGATCGCTGCCAGTGAAAATGCCATAAATCCGAACTCATCTATTTCCGTAAGGATCAGGTTCTTTTTCTTTCTGCTTTCACCTTCTTTGGCAGTGATCTTCTCCACCTCTTCGTTCATATCAGCCTTCAGAACCTTTGGAATGATCTGTACAAACAGCACCACACCCACTACACCAAACAGGTACGAGATTCCGTATCCTACAGACACCAGCGCCTCAAGGTCTGCTCCAACCGCTGCCTTTGACGCGGAAAATGCCGGTGTACTGGTAAGTGCTCCTGCCAGTATCCCAACTAAGATCGCCCTGAATTCTTCGTGGCTTAGACCAGTGAAGTTCGCGCCGATGAGTATACACGCGATACAGGTTGCCGCCGCTGCCGCAATAATGACCAGGCCAAGCATAACATAGGATTTAAAATTTCGTTTCAGATTGCCGAAAAAGTTAGGACCTGCGATAAATCCTACAGAAGTAACGAAAAAGATCAAGCCCATATTCTCCACGATCTTAAGCGCCTCCGTGGAAAATGACTCTTCATTTACTGTCAGATTCCCTGACAGCCTGCTATAGAGGATACACCCGTAAAGCAGGGCAATGATAAATACTCCTGCCGTTCCCAGGTTGATTCCTTTAATTGTTATTTTTCCGATCGCGTACCCGATAGCCGCGATCGCAAAGACCGAGAAAGTAAGAAACACTACAGACTTAACTGCCAATATTCCTCCAAATAATTCCATGTCTTACGTTCTCCCTTCTTACTATGTATACACTCCTGCCAGAATCTTTGGCAGGAAGTGTTTTTATTTATTCTTCTGCTCCAGATATTCGGCACGTCCGCTTTCATACAGGTTATTTCCCTCGCTGTCAATGATGACGACTAACGGCATATCCTCTACATAAAGCTTTCTCAGCGCCTCAGCACCAAGATCTTCAAAAGCAATCAGCTCTGCCTTTTTAATACATTTCGCAAGGAGCGCTCCAGCCCCTCCGATCGCTCCAAAGTACACGCCGGAATATTTTTTCATAGCCTCAACGACTTCCGGAAGGCGCGCGCCCTTTCCGATCATACCTCTTGCTCCCACAGACATCATGGTCGGCGCGTAGGCATCCATACGCCCGCTTGTTGTCGGACCTGCGGAGCCAATCACCTTACCCGGCTTTGCAGGAGTCGGACCAACATAATAGATGGTTGCATCCTTTGGATCAAATGGTATCTCCTCACCCTTTTCCAGCGACTCGCACATACGCTTATGTCCGGCGTCACGGGAAGTATAGATCGTTCCGGTCACGAGCACGCTGTCTCCTGCATGGAGTGTCTTAGCAAGCTCTTCGGTAAGCGGTAATGTAATCTTTCTTGCTGCCATCTATATCACCTCCGTTTTGTGGCGTGTCACATGGCAGTTGATATTCACTGCACACGGCATACCTGCAATATGAGTCGGCAGAGTCTCAATGTTAAGACCGATCGCCGTTGTCTTTCCGCCAAAGCCCTGGGGACCTATTCCAAGCTCATTGATCTTTTCAAGCATCTCCACCTCCAGATCTGCATAGAACGGATCCTGATTGCTGGAATCAACCGGCCTCATCAGCGCTTTCTTTGCAAGAAGAGCTGCCTTGTCAAAGGTTCCGCCGATTCCGACACCCACAACCATAGGCGGACACGGGTTCGGCCCTGCTGTCTCTACAACTTCAAGGATAAAGTCTTTGATCCCCGAAAGACCGTGGGATGGCTTAAACATACGGATCTGGCTCATATTCTCGCTTCCGAAACCTTTTGGCCCTACCGTAACCTTGATCTGATCTCCCGGAACAATCTCTGTATAGAGCATCGCTGGTGTATTATCTCCTGTATTCCCGCGGCGCACCGGATCTTTTACAACTGATTTACGCAGATATCCTTTATCGTATCCGCGGCGTACGCCTTCATCTACTGCTTCGGCAAGATCACCGCCTGTAAGATGGACATCCTGTCCGATCTCTAAAAATACACATGCCATACCGGTATCCTGACAGATCGGCACACACTCGTTATCCGCAATCTCGAAGTTCTCGATAATATTATCGAGAACTCCCTTGGCGATCTCCCCGTCTTCACACGCACGGCAATTTTTTATAGCGCACTTTACGTCCTCCGGAAGATGCTCATTTGCTGCGATACAAAGCTTTTCAATTACATCCGTAAGTTTACTGACTTCGATTTCACGCATAATCATAATCTCCTATAAATTCAACTTGTTTCTATTCTCTACTGGTTCTATCTCTCATGACGGGCGTATTTTGGAAGGAGCTTTGGCGATACCTCTCCTGTAGCGACTGAAGCGCCCTCTAACTCCTTGGCATAGCCTGCCACATGATCAAGATTCATACTGCCTAACTCTACCTCTTTTGCCTTTGCCGCAGCCTTTTTACCGGCATTTCGGCCAAATACGATGACATCAAGAAGAGAATTACCCATCAGACGGTTTCTTCCGTGGATTCCTCCTGCAACCTCTCCTGCTGCCAGAAGATTCGGGATTGCCTTCGTAAATCCTTCTCCGTCAATCTCAAGACCGCCGTTCTGGTAATGCAGAGTCGGATAAATAAGGATCGGCACTTTTCTCATATCAATCCCGTATTTCATGTACATACGGAACATAGCCGGGATTCTCTTCTCAATAGTTCCTTCTCCTCCAAGGATCTCGATCATAGGTGTGTCAAGCCATACACCCTTCTGACCGCTTGGAGCCTCTACGCCGCGGCCCTCCTCACACTCACGGATAACACCGGAAGCATTCACATCACGTGTTTCAAGCGGATGGATATATGCCTCACCTTCAGCATTTACAAGCTGGGCTCCAACAGAACGCACTTTCTCTGTAACAAGCGCTCCCTGGATCTGCACCGGATGAGCTACGCCTGTCGGATGATACTGGATAGAATCCTGGTAAAGAAGAGGCACTCCCGCCCTGTAACCTAACACAAGTCCGTCTGCTGTCGCGCCATAGTGATTGGAAGTAGGGAATCCCTGATAATGCATCCTTCCCGCGCCGCCTGTAGCGATCACGACTGTCTTCGCCCTTGCGACCGAATAATCTCCTGTTTCCATGTTAAGGAGGATTGCCCCTGCCGCCTGTCCTTTATCATCCTTTAAAAGTTCTACCGCGGAGGTAAACTCCACTACCGGAATGCCGAGGTTTAACACTTCATCTCTAACAGTACGCATGATCTCAGCGCCTGAGTAATCCTTACATGCATGCATCCTCTTTCTGGATGTGCCGCCGCCGTGAGTTGTTACCATACGTCCGTCTTCGTCTTTATCAAACATAACACCAAGCTCGTTCAGCCATTTGATGGCATCCGGAGCTTCCATAACAAGACGTTTCACAAGCTCTGGTCTCGCGGCAAAATGTCCGCCTCCAAAGCAGTCAAGATAATGCTGCACCGGAGAATCATTCTCCTTGTCTGCCGCCTGGATACCGCCTTCTGCCATCATTGTATTGGCATCACCGATACGAAGCTTTGTCACGATCATAACGTTGGCTCCTGCATTGTGGGCTTCAATAGCACAGGAGGAACCGGCGCCGCCGCCTCCGATCACAAGTACGTCTACGTCATAGTCAATTTTTGTAATATCAATATCCTCATTTACGATACGGCTTGTGGAGTGGAGCATCTCAGCTAATTCGATCGGAGCCTTCTGCCCCTTATTGGGACCCACTTTAATCTCCGCAAAAGCATCCGGATCATAATCTGGATGGAATTCCTTAAGGAGAGCATCTTTTTCGTCCGCAGTCAGACGTCTTGGTTCTGTAGACATACGTTCTGCCCTTGTAGCCTCTACCTTTTTGATGGATTCCATCATATTCTCTGGATATGGTGTATACATGTTCACGCCCTCCCTTATTTCTCAATCTCTCTTGTATTATAAAGTTCCTGCATCTCGGTGATGTTTTTCTGCATGATCTGCTCGATCAGCTCATCATACTCGCCCTTGTTGATCTCCTCAACGCGGTCTGTAAGATGCTTTGTCTCAGGTGCAATATATTTTCCGGTCAGTCTCCTTGCCAGCACGCCTACGTGCGGATGAGAGATTCCGGCCGGACATCTTACAGTACAGCAGCCGCAGCCGATGCAGTCGAAGGATTCTTCCGCGCATTTCTCAAACTCGCCTCTCTGGGCATACGCGATATACTGCATAACATTCAGATCCTGCGTACATGCTTTTGTGCAGGCATTACATCCGATACAGCTGTAGATTTCCGGATAAAGCTCCATCATGATCTGCTGGGTCGGCTTGATGTCTTCAATCTCATAGGTTCTCTTATCTGTCGGGAAAAATGGGATACTTGCCACGTACATACCCTCTTCCACCTGTGTCTGGCATGCAAGGCAGGTCTTAAGCTCATTCTTACCTTTAATTCTGTATACGGTCGCACAGGCGCCGCAGAAACCATGACGGCAGCCGCAGCCTCTCTTCCATGTATAGCCAGCGTATTCCATGGCGGTCATAATCGTAAGATCTGCCGGAACGCTGTATCTTTTACCGCTAAAATATACATTTACCATATTTTCCATGTTATTTGTATCCTTTCGTTAGTTTTAACGTCATATCGCACTACAATATTAATATTCATTCGGCAACTCATCAATCTCATCAAAGCGGAACACCGGTCCGTCTTTGCACACATATTTAGAACCGATATTGCAGCGTCCGCACTTACCTACACCACACTTCATACGAAGCTCTAAGGTAGTATATACCTGCTCTGTTGTAAAGCCAAGCTCTTTAAGTCCAGCCAGCACAAATTTGATCATGATCGGAGGTCCGCACACAAGAGCGGTTCTTTCTGTGTCAAAGCCAAGCTCCTTCACATAATTAGGAACGAAGCCTACATGACCGTCCCATCCTTCCTGCTCACGGTCGATAGTCAGATGGACATTGATCCCTTCGGTCTTCATCCACACTTCTTTGATCTCTTTCAGCTGTACAAGGTCATCTGCCGAGCGGGAGCCGTACACAATATCAACCGTTCCGTAATTCTCCCGGTTGTCGATGACATAATTGATCACAGAACGAAGAGGCGCAAGACCGATACCTCCGGCAATGAACAAAAGGTTCTTCCCCTTAAGCTCTGTTTCTACCGGGAAAGAATTGCCGTAAGGCCCGCGGACCGTAATCTCATCACCCACCTCAAGACTGTGAAGATAATCTGTAAGGACTCCGCATTTTTTAATACTGAACTCCTGATACTCTTTGTTCGTGGGCGAAGAAGTAATGGAAAACATACCTTCGCTGACACCCGGCGCGCATACCATGGCACACTGCCCCGGCATATGCTCAAAAAGCTTTCCACCCTCCGGCGCATTGACACGGAAAGTCTTGACATCAGGCGTCTCCTGACGGATATCCGTGATCACGCCGACCTTAGGGATCAACGTATCTAAAGTATAATTTTTATGACAGGTACATTCACTCATTATTTTTCACCTCCCTGTTTCTGAAATGCTTTGATCACCTTTACGATATTGAGGGAAGCCGGACATTTTTCCACACAGCGGCCGCATCCTACACAGGAGTACATGCCGTCATTGTTAGCCGGATAGTATACCAGCTTGTGCATGAACCTCTGGCGGAATCTCTGCATCTGGCTTGTACGGTTGTTGCCGTGGGCCATCATCGTAAAGTCTGAATACATACAGGAATCCCAGCAGCGGTAACGGGAAACGCTGTTTCCTGTATCATAATCTTTGATGTCATAGCACTGGCAGGTAGGGCATACAAACGTACACGTACCGCAGGCCAGACATGGCTTATATAACTCTTCCCAGAGCTTGTCGTCAAATTTTTCTGAAAGAACATCGCCGTTCCATCCGTCTAAGGAAAGGTTCATGTACGGCAGTCTTTCTACTATATTGTGGATAGCTTCTTTTTCCGTCTCAACAGGAACCTCGTCCGCATCTGTAAGAAGCTCTTTTACTTTTCCGGTCAGTGCCTCGCCTTTTTCTGTGAGGGCTTTCCAGTAAAGGTCTTCCCCAATCATCCAGCAGGCTACGTCTGCCGCCGGGTTCGCCGCATCTACACCAAACACCTTGCAAAAGCAGGACTCTTCCGGCTCATGGCAGGCAAGAGCAACGACTGTTCCGTGGTCTCTTCTTGCCGCGTAAAAAGTATCAACAGGATCGGACAAGAATACATTGTCCAGCACCTCCAGGCCTTTCACATCACAGGCTTTCATGCCAAACACGACAAAATCCTGATTTTTAAGCTCCTCCGGCTCTACCTTCATCTTTTTGCCTTCCCGCTTTACCGTATAAAGACCCTCACTCTGCGGAAAAAATGCATCTTTCGGAGATTTTACGGATTTGAGCGTATCAAGGGCAACATCTGCCCCCTCACTCCATGCGGCAAAGTTTACCTGTCCGGCTGTCTTTACCGGAAGGTACAATTCCTGACTATCCGCGATTAACTGGAATAATGCGGAAAGATTTTCTTTTGCGATCTTATACATACATTATCCCCTCTTTCCTACAATACTTGGTTCCGCATCCTCAAACGTATAGTTTGTGAGCGGTGCTTTTGAATCGGTGTCATCTCCTGCCTGATACTCGCCGTAAAGCTCATCAATATCTTTAATGAACTTGCGGTTAAACAGGTGAAGCGGGATCCCCTGCGGGCATACACGGCTGCACTCACCGCAGTCCGTACATCTTCCTGCCACATGGAATGCGCGGATAATATGGAACATCTTCTCCTCAAAGGAATCCACATTCGCCTTCTGGGAGCTGTCGAACTTATTGCTGTCAAAGACGCACTTGCGGCAGCTGCAGGCCGGACAGACATTTCTGCAGGCGTTGCAGCGGATACACTTGCTAAGCTCCTCCTTAAAAAACGCAAACTTCTCCGCCGAAGACATCTTTTCTATCCGGGAAACTTCATCAAAACGCTCGCCATCCTTTGTCTCTTTGGACTCAAAGATCTGTTCGTCATAAATCTTATGCTCTTTTCCTTTGCACACATGGCATCTTTCTAACATGGCATCAGCGTAGGCTATGGATCTTTCTCCGTAAATAGTCTGAATGGAAAGAGTATCTGCCTCGTCAGAAATCTCAGCGCCCTGAATACTCTCGATACCCTTCACACCGTGATTTCTGATCTTTTCGATATCCAGCTTTCCCTTGCAGCCCACACCGATAATGTACGCTTTCTCCCGGTCTATTCGGTGCTCTTTAATGAGCTGGTTAAAACTATATGTATCACATGGCTTCAGGCATACTAAAGTCTTGCCTTCTAATTTTGATGCCTCGATCATGTATTTACTTAAATTCGCTCCGCAGAATCCGTTGTATACAAAATCCTTTAAAGACTCTGCGCTCTCAAAGTAAGCCGGCTCCGGATTGTAAGGCAGGTCTCCGGCCTTCCAGCCAAGAACTCGCGCCACTGTTCCGTCTTCCAGCAGCATCTTAGCACGATTAATCAATTCCTGCATCTTAAATCCCCCAATCTTACATTTTCGCCGAGTGAGTAGATCTTTTCCACAAAACTGTTCATGGTGTCAGAGAATTTTACACCCTCCGCTGCCGATACCCACTCTACCCGTGTACGCCCGTTTTCCACGCCGATATAGTCAAGCATGGAGAATAAAAGCGTCATACGCCTTCTCGCGTAGAAATTACCTGTACTGTAATGGCAGTCGCCCGGATGGCAGCCGCACATGATCACTCCGTCTGCCCCTTTTTCAAATGCCCTTAAGATAAACATCGGGTTTACACGGCAGGAACAAGGAACGCGGATGATCTTTACATCTGCCGGATAACCAAGACGGCTGCTGCCTGCAAGGTCAGCTCCCGCATAACTGCACCAGTTACAGCAGAACGCTACAATTTTCGGTCTGAACTCTTTCTTTTCTATCGACATATTGCATCCACCTCCGCTATGATCTGTCTGTTTGAGAATCCCTGAAGGTCCATAGCTCCTGACGGACATGCTACCGTACAAGCGCCGCAGCCCTGACAAAGCGCGCTGTTGACAACTGCAAGGCGGCGTACCTCACGGATACCATGGTCATTGACTTCTTTATCCTCGTAAGTGATAGCTCCGTAAGGACATACATTCTCACAAGTAGAGCATCCGTTACAGAGAAGCTCATCTGAATGAGCAGTACACGGATTCGTCAAAAGCTTATCCTTGGCAAGAAGACCGATCGCCTTCACTGCAGCAGCACCCGCCTGCGCAACGGTCTCCGGGATATCCTTTGGTCCCTGGCATACGCCTGAGAGGAAGATCCCTGCTGTCGGCGATTCTACCGGACGCAGCTTCGCGTGAGCCTCTGTCAGGAAATTGTTGGTATCAATACTTGCTGTCAGCATGGTAGCGATCTTTCTTACGTCCGGATTCGGCTCGATCGCCGTAGCAAGGACAACCATATCCGCTTCCTTAAGGATCTGTTTATTATCAAGAAGATCTGACCCCTGTACCAAAAGCTTCCCATTTGGCTGCGGGATGACCTTTCCAACCTGCCCTTTGATATAATTCACACCGTACTGTTCTACAGCTCTTCTGTAGAACTCATCAAAGTTCTTGCCCGGTGTACGCACATCAATATAAAATACCGTTACGTTTACATCAGGATATTTATCCCGTATGAGCATAGCGTGTTTTGCCGTATACATACAGCAGATCTTTGAGCAGTAAGGCTTTCCTCTGTCGTCTGAACAACGGCTGCCTACGCACTGGATAAATACCATCTCCTTCGGGGCTTTTCCGTCAGAAAGACGCTCTAAATGTCCGTGAGTCGGTCCTGCCGCGTTCATCACACGCTCAAGCTCTAAAGATGTGATGACATCCTTGCTCTGGCTGTACGCGTACTCGTCATACTTATCAAGATTGATGGTGTCAAAACCTGTGGCAACCACGATCGCGCCGTACTTCTCTGTAACGATCTCGTCCTTCTGTTCGTAGTTGATAGCGCCCGCCTGACAAACTTTAGAACAGATCCCGCATTTTCCGGTCTTAAACTTGATACAGGACTCTTTGTCAATGACAGGAACATTAGGGATTGCCTGTGCAAACGGGGTGTAGATAGCGCTTCTGTTATTGAGTCCCCGGTTAAACTCACTCGGAGCCTTTTTAGACGGACATTTTTCCTGACAGACACCGCAGCCTGTACATTTATCCATATCGACGCTTCTTGCTTTCTTGCGGATATCTACTGTAAAGTCGCCTACGAATCCGCTTACATTTTCCACTTCACTGTATGTATAGATATTGATCTTTTCATGAGCAGACGCCTCCACCATCTTCGGCGTCAGGATACAGGCGGAACAGTCCAGTGTCGGGAAAGTCTTGTCAAGCTGGGACATCCTTCCTCCGATACTTGGTGTCTTCTCTACAATATCTACCTCGTAGCCTGCGTCCGCAATGTCAAGAGCTGTCTGGATACCTGCGATACCGCCGCCGATGATGAGCGCTCTCTTAGTCACACGGCTCTCGCCGGGCTTAAGCGGCGTATTTAAGTTCACTTTCGCAACTGCAGCTCTCATCAGGATAACAGCCTTCTTCGTCGCCTCCTCCATATCTTTATGGATCCATGAACAGTGCTCACGGATATTGGCGATCTCTACCATATACGGATTCAGACCTGCGCGCTCCGCAGCTTTCCTAAAGGTAGCCTCATGCATACGCGGAGAGCAGGAACAAACTACAATACTTGTTAATTTTTTTTCATGGATGGCATCTGCAATTTTTGCCTGTCCTGCTTCAGAGCACATATACTGGTAATCTTCCGCATGGACAACTCCCGGCTCTAAAAGCGCCATCTCTGCTACTTTCGCTACGTCTACCGTTGCCGCGATATTACTTCCGCAATGGCAGACAAATACTCCAATCCTCTGCACGTTCTATCACCTCCTGTATCTTCTGAATGCACTGACTAGAAGCTGCTGCGGCAGCTCTGGATCAAGGAGTTCCGGGATCTCGTCCGGTGACAGGTAGGTCTTTTCTCTCTGTCTTACTACCATCTGTCTTGCAGCGTCAATAAGTTTCCCAGGTTTTACATCTCTTGGACATCTCTCCACACACGCGAAGCAGGAAAGACATTTCCAGAGAGACTTTGAGTTTACAAGACTCTCCACATCTTCATTAATAACATAAGATACAAACTGGTGCGGCTTGATATCCATCTCATTATAAGAAGGGCATGTGGCCGAGCATTTTCCGCACTTCATACATTTTAACGGATTCACGCCGCTGATCTCTTCGATCAGTTCTGCCTGTTTATTCTTAGCGCCCATTATGCCTGCACCTCCTTAACTCCCAGTGCCATCGCGAGAAGCTCTGTAAAGTAATATACAGGGATCTCTCTTTCACTGCTTTTATTCAGATTATACATACACAGCGGACAGGCGGTGATGAGCATGTCTGCCCCGAACCCTTCTGCACTCTCTGTGATCTTATCGCACATAGATCTTGCCATGTCCTTTTCTTTCAAGGATATGTATCCGCCGCAGCATTCGTTGCGGTACGGATAGATGACCGGCTCTGCGCCGATGGCACGTATAAAGTCTTCCATGATCTTTGGATTCTCCGGATCATCAAAGCCAAGGATCTTTCCCGGACGAAGAAGGAGACAGCCGTAATACGCGCCGATCTTCTTACCTGTAAGAGGATTTACCACTTTCTTTTTCAGTTCATCAAATCCCACTCTGTCACGGAGCACTTCTAAATAATGGAGGACTTTGGTCTCTCCCTTGTAAGGCTCCGAAAGCTCCATGTAATTGTTCGCTCTGGTGCAGATATCTTCTGCATTTCTCATATCATCATTCACACGTTTGATAACATGATGACAGGCTGAACAGATCGTTACAAGTTCCTGGCCCTTTTCCTTCGCCGCGTTCAGCGCGCGTACAGATGAAAGCTTTGTAGCTATCTCGTCAGAACCAAGAGGGTATACACCGCCGCAGCACTGCCAGTCCTCTATCTCTTCCAGTTCGAACCCCAAAGCCTTTGCGCTTGCTCTGGCATAGTCGTCCAGATCCTTCGCCTTTGTCCGCAAAGTGCATCCTGGATAATAACTGTACTTCATAGTTTTACGTTTTCCTTTCCTATTTTTTTGATAACTTCACTGCTTACAGTTCAATCTGAGCGATAACTTCCTTCAAAGCATCCGCGCTCTTCTTAAGAAGGGCTACTTCTTCATCCGTAAGCTTCATAGAAAGCTTGCCCTGGATTCCGTTCGGTCCTACTAATGTCAGGGTACTTAAACATACATCCTCAATACCATATTCACCATGCATCATAGAAGACACCGTAGTAACTGATTCAGAAGCTGACAGCAGGAATCCGCATAATTTACATACTCCTCTTGACACTGCATAGAAAGTAGCGCCTTTATTGGAGATGATCTGACCGCCTGATTTCTGGACATAAGTAAGCATATCTTCCTTATCAAGTTTCTCAAAATGCTTTCCAAAGTGCTCTGCCATCTCATAGTAATCATCTACATTAACACCGGCAATACGTGCTGCTGACCATGGGATAAAAGATGTGTCGCCGTGCTCGCCGTACACGTATGCATGGATATTTCTCTGCGCAACTTTAAAGTGATCAGAAAGTCCGCAGCGAAGACGGGCAGAATCAAGGATTGTTCCAGATCCGATGATCTGATTCTCCGGAAGTCCTGAAATCTTTGTAAATACGTATGTCATTATATCTACTGGGTTGCTTACGATGATGTAAAGGGCATTCGGAGCCGCCTTTACAATCTCTGGGGTGATTTCTTTTAAGATATTTACATTCGTCTGTGTAAGCTCGATCCTTGTCTGTCCCGGCTTACGCGCAATACCGGATGTAATAATTACGATGTCAGAGTCTTTTGCGTCTTCATATTCTCCTGCTGTGATAGAAATAGGATCTCTAAAGCAGGTACCCTGCTCAATATCCATTACCTCTCCTTCTACCTTTGCTTTGTTGATATCGATCAGCACAAGCTCTGATGCGATGTCCTGTCCGGATAATGTGTAGGCAATCGTAGCTCCTACGCTTCCTGCTCCAATGATTGTAATTTTGCTGCTCATGGTTTCTTCTCCTTTTCGTTATTTTTTTAACAACAAATTGTCAAAAAACAAAACCTTATAGTTTCAAAATAAGATTTTATCTTTGTTAATAATATCACAATGTTTTAGAATACACAAGTACTATTTTGTTAAATTCATGTATTTTTTGTCATAAAGTAGTGCCAAGGTAAAAAAGCTTTTAACTCTGGTATCACAATATATTTCATAAAAGGGAAGCTCATTCCATAAATTATTTCAAAGACCTCAATATGGAAGATCCATCATGCCGTTTTACGCTCATATTATCAGGAAAATATCCGTACCGCTGTTTTTGATATCTTTATTTTTGATCATGCTTCTGTTCCCTGCGCCGGTACTGAAAGGAGCAGGCAAGGGACTGCTTTTATGGTTTCATACAGTCCTGCCTACACTGTTTCCTTTTATCCTGATCTGCAATCTGCTGATCCAGACAAAAGCGATCAACATCCTTCTATACATTACAAGACCTTTATTCTGCAGATTTTTCCGCGTATCACCTTATGGCTCCTTTGCCGTGCTGTCAGGTTTTTTGTGCGGATACCCCATGGGAGCTAAAGTAACTGCCGATCTTTATCGTCAGGGAAGTATTTCAAAAAAAGAAGCTTCTTATCTTCTTACCTTCTGCAACAACACAAGCCCCATGTTCATCTTAAGTTTCCTTGTTATGCAAAACCTCTGCGATGACAGCTTAAAGCTTCCCACTGTCGGCATTTTATTCCTGTCGCCGGTTATCATAAGCTTTTTATTCCGCCCGCACAGCGGCAAGAATGCCAGAGCCTTCGCGTCCCCCCACGCATCAGACACCTCTCTGCCCCCCGCTTCTTTGTCTGACGCGCTGGACTTTTCTATTTCCAATGCTCTTGAATCCATTACAAAAGTAGGTGTTTATATTATGATTTTCGCGATCTTTACAGAACTTTTAGGACTGCTCCCTTTCGGCGGCAGCCTTTTACATCTGTTTCTCTTATCGAACCTTGAGATTACAAATGGTATCACATTGCTGTGCCAATCAGGTTTAGAAAAGGAGACGGTCTATATCCTGTGTCTGTCTGCCACCTCCTTCGGAGGATTGTGTGCCGCGGCACAGACTGCCTCCATGATAGGAGGAACCGGGATATCTTTGTATTCTTATATACTAAAAAAACTGGTCACCGCTCTGGTGACCAGCTTGCTTGCATTTTTATATCTGTACCTGATCTGACCTCTCCTGCTTACATCATCGGATCATCCTCAAAATCAAATGACGGATCGAGCATATCCGGTCCTTCATCACTATACTCTGTCTCAAGACTTCTCGGCGACTGTTCCGGCACCTCAAGCTCTGTACGGTTATTGTGCACCATATCATAACACTCCTGGAGAGAATTCACCAAACCGTCGTATTTTGCAGTATAGCTGTCGAGAGTATGTCCGATAATACTCTCAGCGTTAGCAAGAAGATCGTCTGTATACTGGATCGCTCCGATCCGGATATCGTTGGCATCATTAGCCGCGTTATCAAGGATCTGCTGTGCCTGCTCCGTAGCTGCTGTAACGATCTCATTGGCCTGTGAGTAAGCCTGCTGCATGATCTCATGCTCACTCACCAGTTCGTTAGTATGGATCTGTGCCTCCTCGATCATGCCGTCTGCTTTTGCCTGCGCATCTGCTAAGATGGCATCCTTGTTGGCAATGATCTTTTGGTATCTCTTGATCTCATCAGGAGTCTTCATGCGTAATTCACGCAAAAGCTCATCAATCTGATCTTTATTTACGATAATCTTAGAAGTAGATAAAGGCTGGAACTTGCAACTGTCAATATATTCCTCAATCTCTTCTATAATCTGTTCAATACGGCTGCTCATTGGTGTACACTCTCCTTTTCCATCATTTTCTCTTGTATCATCTTCTCAACACTCTTTGGCACAAACTGGGAAATATCCCCTCCGAAACATGCCACCTCCTTTACAACCGTGGAACTTAAATAGGCATGTTCCAGACTGGTCGTAAGGAATACAGTCTCTACCTTCGGTGACAGCTTATGGTTCGTCTGCGCCATCTTCAGCTCATTTTCAAAATCAGTGATTGCCCTTAATCCTCTTATGACCATACAGGCATCCATCTGCTTCGCGAAATCTATTAAAAGACCCTCAAAAGGCAAAACCTTTACATTCTCTATATCCTTCATAGCATCCTTTAACATTCTAACACGTTCTTCTGCGGAAAACAACGGTGTTTTTGCGTTATTATTCAATACTCCGACAATTAATTCATCCACAAGGGCTGCCGCTCTTTTCATGATATCCAGATGCCCGTAGGTGACCGGGTCAAAACTGCCCGGATAGATTGCTCTTATCATTATTCCTCTCCCATCTTTAAAAGCCTGTAACACCGTCTGTGCTATGTCATCGTCTCCATGCCGTCTTTCTTAAGAAAGACATGTTTATTCGTCTTATAGATCTTACTTTTTATAACAGAATATCCAAGCTCCTTTACATAATCAAACTCTGTATCCAAAGACGCTTCTATGATAATGATACTATCTTCCTTAAGAAGACTTGAATCTGACAGCTGACAGAGAACTTTTCTCTCCAGCTCTTTACCATAAGGCGGATCCATATAAATATGATCAAACTGATACTGTCCCTCCAGCTGGGTCAGGGCGCTGAGCGCATCCGTCTGCAATATCTTCGCGCGATCCGAAAGTTTCGTATGGGCAAGATTTTCCTTCACATATGACATAGCTTTTGGATTCTTCTCTACGAATACTGCATACTCCGCTCCCCGGCTTAACGCCTCGATCCCGATACCGCCGCTGCCGGCAAACAAATCCAAAAACATACAGCCATTAAGTTCATTGGCGATCATGTTAAAAAGAGTCTCCTTGATGCGGTCCGTCGTAGGTCTCGTGTCCAATCCGTCTAAAGTTTTCAATTGTAATCTTCTGGCACTTCCGGCTATCACACGCATGATCAACCTTCCCTTCATTTCTGTATTTACGATATTTCCCGTACATTATAAATACAGAGAGAAGAAATGTCAAATACTGATATAGATTTTCATGGCAAATTGATCAAATTCAGGTTTCCCGCAATAAAAAACACGCAGAGAAGAGTCTTCATCTGCGTGTTTTTCATCTATTTCACAGTTTGAGAAAAAGCACTGCCTCCACGCCTACTCCTCTTCACTGTTGTCTACGATCGCGATACTTGAATCTCCCTTTTTCGCCTGCTCAAGCACTGCCGCTTCAAGTTTCTGAAAAGAACCGTAAGACGAAGTCGCCCCGCTTAACGCATCGATCTCCTCCTCACCCTGCCCATCTAAGAGCTGCCCGGCGTAGTAGCGGGTATATTCATTCGGGTATGTTCCGTTAGAGTGCAGCATAGTCTGCATATAGGCATTATCCCAGCTCTTGATAAAACCGCTGGCATTCTCCGCATTATATTCTACAGAAACAATGCGTCCTCCTTTCACGATGATCGTGACATATTCTTTCCACCCAAAATGAAAATCTGAAGCCTGAGCAGTATAGTAACCGTCCTGCAATCCTTCTGTCTTGCCGCAGCCGACAAGACACAAGGCCAAAAATAACGGCAGCAATTTACGGATTATCCATTTCATCTGTCACTCTCCCCCTTCAAAACAAAATTTTTCACCTGTGCCTGAAGCTTTTCCGCCTCGTCTGCCAGCAATCTGCTGGATTCCTCTGTTCCTTCTGCATTCTGCAGGTTCCGGTCAGCAATCGCGGTGATTCCTCCGATCCTCTCTTCCATGGAGATCAAAGCACTTTCCTGACCCTCCACCGCAGTCACAAGCTGGTCTGTTATGCTGCTGATCTGTGCGGAAACATCGGATATTGCCTCTAAAGAGCTTGCAGTCTCTTCATTCAGACTTACACCGGCGCGGATGATGGCAATGGTATCTCCGATCATCTGGGTGGCACTTTTAGCCGCTTCAGCGCTCTTAAATGCCAGATTCTGGACCTCATTGGCTACTACGGCAAATCCGCTGCCGGCGCTTCCTGCCCGCGCTGCCTCCACAGATGCATTGAGCGCTAATATATTTGTCTGGAAGGAAATATCCTCAATAGCCTTGGCAATCTTCGTGATCTTATGGGCATTGGCGCTGATATCCTTCATAGTGCCGGACAGGGCAGACATCTGCGTATTGGCCTTTTCGATACACTGGGTGATCTCCTCTGTCTTGCTGCGGGTCTGGCTGCTGCTTTTTGTAACGTCTAGAAGCCGTTCTTTCACCGTAGACACCTCACCTACCAGTGCCTCCGCAGATTCATTCTGCTCAAGAGAGGCCTGATGGAGCTGACCTGACTGACCGCTAAGTTCCTCCGCCATCTCAGCAAGCCTGACAGCGGCCGAACGGAATCCTGCTATCGTATCATTCATGGACTGGATGATAGAAGTCAGGCTGTCCCGGATCAGGGTAAAGTCTCCTTTATAATCCATCTGCGGCTCTACGCCCAGGTTGCCGTCCGCAATCCGCCTAAGCACCTGCTGGATATCCGATATGTATTGGTTGACACTTTCCACCGTATCGTTAAGAGTCCGCGCCATCACACCAAGTTCATCCCCGGTTTGTACGGCCACTGCCTCTGTATGCAGATCTCCGTCAGAGAAGGAAACCATCCGGTCCGTAACACTCTTTACCGGGCGCGAGATTGAATGTGCCAGCTTAAGAACCACCAGCATAGAAATCACCAGCACCGCAAAAGTGCACAATACAGCTACCAGCATCGCCTTGTTGATCAGGTGATTATAATCCGCTTTTGGAACCTGGATAACAAGCGACCACTGCGTGCCGCGGATCGGTGAAAATGCTACCAGCATCTTTTTCCCGTCGATAGGAAATTCTATGGATCCTGTTTCTCCGGTAGTCACCCGGCTTATGGCATCCTCGTTGCCGTCACTGACCTGAGTCAGCGTCTTCTGTTCAAGAACCGCAGACTGGTCCGGATGACCAACGATGATCCCTTCCCGGTTCGCCATATAAGCCATACCGTTCTTGCCCAGATTGATACTGCTGATGATATCATCAATGGCATCATATTTGTAAACTCCTACGACATACATATAAGTCTTTCCGTCTTCCTTCACCGGCATACCCATAGTAATGCCAAGGCTGCCCTGAAAGATCGTAGCAGTGTCGGTAGTCAGGTTATCTGTTTCCTTAAGAAGCCCGAAAAAACTGTCATCAAGAGCCTTTGGCGCACCGTCAATCCCCTGTAGGAGATTCCCGTCAAGGTCATAAAGAGCAATCGTGTACAGCTCATAAATCTCAGCGGCTTCAGTCAGAACATCGCTGCGGCTTTTTCTGACTGCCTTGGCAGCGTCTGTTCCTAAAGCTTCTGCCCCTCCTGTCATTCGGTGATCGTCGGCAATCGTCATCATCCGATCCGCCAGGATATGGATATTAGCCTCAACGGATTTGGCAGACTGGCGCACCATGGGCTGTAAGCTGTCTAACAGGATACTGTTGGCTAACGACTGCATAGACAGCGCCATGATCACACAGCAGATAACTACCAGTATCAGGATATTAAAGATTGTGTTTTTCAATATTCGTCCGCTCAGACTCCGCCTTTTCCCTTTTTCAAAAACGGAGTCTTTTTGTTTTTCTGTCATCTCACACTTCATCCTTTCTTTTGATCATCAACGAAAAATCCCACACAAAAACATGGCAGCAGCCAAAACCGCTTCCATGTTTTCCAATGTATGGCAATCTTTTAATAATATAACATAATTGCTGATTGTATTACAATATTTTTATGGAAAAACAGACATGTTTTTATTTCTTTCCTCTCCGCAAAAAATTCACTGGATCTGATCCTTTATCTCACCTGCCTCTTTCTTCGTTATGACCTTATTTTTCACCATACTTTTAAGCACCTGTTCTGCGCGTTTTGCAGCCAGTTTCATGTTTTTATCAGGCGAATAGGCCGACGGCGCATTAGGCACTCCGGCAAGCAAGACAGACTCATGATCACAAAGCTTTGACGGCTCTTTTCCAAAATATCCTTTCGATGCCTGATAGATACCATAGTATCCCCCGCCGAAGTCAGCCATATTTACATACAGCTCAAAAATCTCTTCTTTCGTATATTCTGATTCTATCTCCGATACCGCAAACACCTCTGCCGCTTTACGTTCCATCTTCTTATCCTTGGTAAACAGCATATTTTTTGCCAGTTGCTGGGTTATTGTACTCCCGCCTTCTTCGAAAGCCCCCTCCTTTATATCCCTCCACGCCGCGCGCGCGATCGCGATCGGGTCAATACCTTTGTGGCTCTTAAATCTTCTATCCTCCACAGATATGATAGCCTGGATATAAAACTGGGGCAGTTCAGAATAATACGTGAAATTCTCCATATCACGTATTTCCTCCACCCTCTTTGAAAGTGATTTTTCATCTATTGCATTTTTGTACATATTATATCCCTTAATGCCGTAAAAACCGCCGGTCAGCAGAATAAGCATAAAGCTTATGATCAGCAGCCTGACTGACAGCCATCGGACAAACCGGAATCTCTTTTTCATATGCAGACATCTCCTTTACCGATACAGCCATTATAACAGAAATATTTCATTATTGGAAATGTATCTTAACAGGGCATATTTCCGCAATCGTACCCACACGCATATTTGGGCCGAACACACCGACGCCAGAAGTCACGATCGTATGCATGCGGCCTTTTTTCTGGTATCCATACGGATTTTCCCACATTGCTCCTGTAACTATATTTGCCGGGAACATCTGTCCGTCATGAGTGTGCCCGCACAGGCAGACATCAGCTCCTGCTGCCGATAATTCACATAGCTCCTTAGGCTGGTGGTCCATGATGAGCACTGGCTTGTCCTTTGAAAGCTCTCTCATCAATCCGTCCGCCGTTTTTCTTTCAACAATCCCCCGCCCCGGCCGGCTTACATCTGGTCTGCCATACAGATAAAAGCTGCCGTCTATCAGTTCAGCTTCATCCTTCAACAGACGGATTCCCGACCTTTCCAGAAATTCATCCATCCGTGCACTGCTTTTTTTCGCTCCCTTTTCTCCAAAAGTAAATCCTGCTAAGATCTTTTCCTCAATGTCATGATTTCCATAGCAGGCATACACACCGTATTTTGACCGGATACTCCGAAAGATCTCCTCCAGTTCCTCTGGATTTTCAAGGGCTTCATATTCATTATCAAAAATATCTCCAGCGATTACTACCAGATCTGCATTCTGCTCATTGATCTTCTCTGCCATCCGAGACATATGGCAAGTCCCTATACTGTACCCCAAATGTAAGTCAGAGACCAATACTACATTCAGCGAACTGATCTTTCCTCCATCTTTATCAACCGTGATCTCATAGGGAGTCACATGGATCACCCGGGCATTATAACTTCCCCATGCGCTCACCCCAAAGATGAAAACAGCGCATACTCCTCCCAGCATAGCCTGGAACGTCCCGTTTCCATATCTCTGCAGTATATCCCCGGCAGTATGCAGGCAGGCAAAATAGAAAATATCCGCCATCAATACAGCCAGAACCATATAAAGCAGTATGCCGAGCCAGTAATTACAGATAAGCTTCATCATTCTTTGAAGACAGCCCGCCGGCAAAAGAAACGCAGTCAATACAGACAGCGCAAGAAATATGTAAATACCGAAAAATATTCCCCTCACCCACGTCTTTTCAAATAATGTATTGCACACCCGAAGCCATCTATAGATCTGGAGCATCAGACAGATATTTACGATAAGATAGACCGGGGCCAGATAAACAGCAGTCATGATCTTCCTCCCTTTCTTCATCGGATATGATTTTTCTTCTATACCTTGCCACCGTTCTATGATATACTATCTATGTTCCAAATACAACATAATAACCCCGGTAAAAATCAAAAGGGGATACGCAGCCTATAAATTAATTGCTTTACAGGCTGCAAACCGTGAAAATAATTACTTGCTCTGAAATTAATGGAGGTATAAAAATGTTGGTCAGAAAATACAGAGAAAGCGACATAAAAGATATGCTGAATATATGGAATGATATAGTTGAAGAAGGCACTGCGTTTCCATATGAAGAAACACTTGATATTTCAGACGCGGCAGATTTTTTCAGCGCGCAGAGCTATTGCGGAGTCGCTGAAGAAAATGGGGTGATCGTTGGTCTTTATACATTGCATCCCAATAATATAGGACGATGCGGACATATCTGCAACGCAAGTTACGCGGTAAGCGCAGAATGCAGAGGCAGGCATATTGGAGAACAGTTAGTAAAAGACTGCCTGTCAAACGCGAAAAGGCTTGGATTTAGAGTGATCCAGTTTAACGCGGTTGTTGAAAGCAATGTTCACGCGAGGCATTTGTATGAACGATTAGGGTTTATACAGCTTGGAATGATACCGAACGGTTTCAAAATGAAAGACGGCCATTACGAAAATATCTGTCCTTATTACCGGGAACTGTAAACTGGTCTCCCGCTTATAAGGAATTTTAAAATAAAGAACCTAAAGGCTAAAAACCTGTATTCAGACCAGAGGCTTTGATAATATAATTTCCAAAGGCTCATTCCTAAGCAGCAGGCAGCCGCAATCCATATATCCCATTTTCCTGTAAAAAAATTGTGCCTGCTCATTTGACAATGTGGAAGTTAACACCATATCATATTTATTTTTTAACATTTCTTTTTCCCAGAAATCTACTAACTGCCTGCCGTAGCCTTTCCCTCTGTAAGTGTCTTGAAAATACAGCATGTTCAGAAACGGCATACTGTCCCAGAACAGGCCAAACCGCAGCCACCCCGCAAAATCATCATTATGAAACATCATCAAAACTCTTTTTGCGCGGATACTGTTTTTCAATTGGATTTCACTGATATGTTTATCATACTCTCTTAATAGTTCAAAATCCTTTTCATCAGCATAGCGTATCTTTCTGCTCTGGTTTTTCACACATTCCACATAAACGGCCGGTATACGTGCCGGTATTTCCCTGCAGTTTTTCACCTTCCATCCATTGTTTTCAAAAAGTTCCCTGCAACTTTCCATATCCCAATGCTGTCCGGATCTTCTGCCTGCGGCCCTTAATATTTTGGACCATATACCGTTTACTGCCCCTGCTTTATGATTTACAAGATCAAGAGCGATCAGCATCCCCTTCTCCTTTAACACCCTGCCGATCTCTTTGAGTGCTTTCTCCGGTTCTGGCATGGCATGAAGCTCATTAACGACCAGGATCACATCAAATGAATCCTCTTTATATGGCAGCCTTACCGTCTCACCAGCGTTAAATATCAGGTTATCAGAACACTCTCCCGTTTCATCTGCTGTAGTTATACTGTTTGTGGCATATGCGGCATGCTTTGCCAGCAGTCCGGAATGCACGGCAATCTCCAACACGTCTTTCCCCTCTGTCATCTTAAAAATACGGCGATACATGCCCTGATAAACTTTACTGTCCAAACACATGACCTTTTCATACATCGCCGCGTACAAATCCCGTGTCTTTTTATTCATAGATAAAACCTCTTTTCCGTAAATTTTGTGTCTGCTTTAAACAATTAAAGTTTATATATTCTGCCCCCTTTTCAGATAACCATTCAGTCTTCTTTTTATTCTGCATTATTTTCCGGCCCGGATATATCTGCCAATCATCAGCCCCGACAGATTTTAAAGCGCATCTTTCGGACAATTTTTCACACATTCATAGCAAAGAATACATTCTGTACCGTTTTTCCGCTTTCTGGAATTGTCTGTCATGTCTACATCCATGGGACATACCTTTTTGCACTTGCCGCAGGAAATACACTTTTCTTTATCACACCGGACCCGAAGCAGTGAAAAATAACTCATTGGTTTCAAAAAGATAGTTATGGGGCAGATATACTTACAAAACGCACGGTTATCCTTACATATGAATGCCAAAACAATCCCAACTGCATAGTACAAGACATTCCCTATGATGAATGCCCAGAACATGATCCTCTCTATCTTACCTGCATGGCATAAAAACAGTGCCGCAACAAACAGGGGTGACACCGCAAAAGTGATATAACGGATCCAGCCGATATTTTTTCTCGGCTTATCCGGTACTTTATAGGGAAGATAATCAAGGACCATTGCAGTCCAGCAGGCGTAACCGCACCACCCTCTTCCAAATATCAGCGGTCCGAAGATCTTTGCCACGGCATAGTGAATGGTCGCGGCTTCGAATACACCGGTAAACAGATAATACCAAAAACCCTCGATCTGCATATTCTCCCCGCAGACCAGCCCCAGATAAATAAGCATATAACATCCCACAAGAAGCTGCGCTATGCGGCGGGCATACCTGTATTTCCGGATAAATAAATATATCCCGAGACTAATGGATATTCCAATGTAGCTGAAATTGAACAAATAAAATAAATTGTCCTTTGACAGCCATAAAGTAACCGCTATTGCTTCAAATAAAACCAGCATAGCCGCCGGCAGCCAGTATTTTTTCATATTCATGTACCTCTACTCAAGATTATCCTCAGACTGCCTCAGATACCTCTGTGTATACGTACAGACTGCAAAACATTTCCCGCACAGATCCGTCTTAATACCTGTCGCCTGATACATAATCTCTTCCTGCTTTTTATAACATTTTTCCACATCTACCAGCTTCTCTCTGGGCATGCCGGCTTCCCACAAAGTGCCTTTTAAAGCCTGCGCGGGACATTTTTCTACACATAAGCTGCAGCTTTTACACCGCGAGTGAGTCACCGGCTCATCACATATTAAAGGCGCATCCGTCAGCAGTGATGAGATACGGACTGCCGGACCATACTCAGGAGTTACCAGCAGGCAGTTTTTCCCGATCCAGCCAAGTCCTGCCTTCAAAGCCACCGTTTTATGCGGAAGTTTTGAAACATTATCCTGATCTACTTTTACTCTGTCTGTTGTCTGCGCATAAGCCTCAAATCCTCTGTCACGCAAAAACTCCTCCCCTGCCATGACTATTTCATTCAGCTTTCCATTAAGAGAATAGTACAAATCATAATATTCTTTCGTTGGGGCTTTTTGAAGATCAACAATGATATTTTCAGGCAATGGCACGGCGACTGCTGCCCCAGTCTGAAAATCACAATCCTGTACCTGGCTCATATCTGCAATCCCCACTAAAGCAGCTCCCTGACCATACAATACTTCTTTTAATTCCTTTGTCAGATCCATAAATATCCTCCTCGCTATATGACTGCCGTATCCTATTTTAAATCCAATGTATTCCCTGTCAAAAAATTTTCAGCAACAAAAAACCGAATAAGTTCTTTCATATAACTGCAATTAAATCATTTTGAACTAATTGTTGAACTATATTCGCTCCGCCACAGATCCAAATATCCTTCCCTTCTTTGTTCTTTAGTTCTCTCACGAGATCAGACGGCGCTTTTCCCGTAACTGTCCATTAAGCCAGTCTACATTGCCATGCTCATCCACAATATACCCGTCAAGACCTCATTGCAATAAATAAAACAACTTTTCTCATAGAACTGTCTCCTCTTTGCAAATCAGAATATCTTGTTTATTCCCAACATCTGAATTATACCTCAATCGTTTGCAAATTTCCATACAGACCAACATTTTCTTTCCAGACCCTAAACATCTTTACTTTTCCAGTCCTGTGTGTTACAATAAGCGCGAAGTTGCCACCGGGTAATGAAATGCGAAAGCATTCGGTACACATCGTTAGGTCTTAGGAGATGTGTATACGGATGCTTATTTTTTTAGGAGGATACTTATGGAAAAATGCAAATCTCTACTTTATTATTTTTCAAAGGGGGAAATTATTTTATGGTGCTTATCCATAATGCTGATTATTATTTCCTTTTTGGTTTTTGACAGGGAGAACTATCTGACACTCACTGCATCGGTGATCGGGGCTACCGCTTTGATCTTTAATTCCAAAGGAAATCCCGCCGGTCAGTTATTGACTGTTGTTTTCAGTATTTTATACGGCATCATATCTTTCACGTTTGCATATTACGGAGAAATGATAACATATCTTGGTATGACGGCACCTATGGCTGTCTTTGCTTTCCTATCATGGCTTCGCAACCCCTATGGAGGAAACAGGGCAGAGGTCAAAGTCAACCATCTGAAAGAAAGAGAACCCGTTTTCATGCTTGCACTTACCGCCGCCATCACTCTTATTTTCTATTTTATTTTGAAATCTTTTGATACGGCAAATCTGATACCAAGTACGCTGTCTGTCGCAACGAGCTTCCTTGCCGTTTATCTGACCTTTCGGCGGAGTGCTTATTATGCGCTTGCCTACGCTGCCAATGATATCGTATTGATTGTTTTATGGACACTGGCTGTCCTGTCAGATATTTCTTATTTATCAGTTATCGTTTGCTTCATTATGTTCTTAGTAAATGATATGTATGGATATATCAGTTGGACTAAAATGCAAAAAAGGCAACAGAAAAATACGGAGGTAATGAAATGGAATTTAGAAAGATGAGAAGAATAAAACAACAGCTTACCGGGAACGAATGCATTAAAATTTTAAAGTATGGGAAAACCGGAATTTTAGGTCTTATAGGGGATGGCGGCTATCCATATACCGTACCTGTAAATTATGTGTATGAAGATGGGAAAATTTTTTTCCATGGGGCAAAAACCGGACATAAGCAGGATGCAATAAAGCAGTGTGATAAAGTTTCATTCTGTGTTATTGAAAAAGATGATGTGATAAAAGAAGAACTGACCACGTATTTCAAAAGTGTCATTCTTTTTGGCAGAGCCAGAGTATTAGAAACCGACGAAGATATTTTTCATGCCGCCGAAATTTTGGGATTGAAATACAGTGAGGATAAAGAAACTATAGGTAAAGAAATCAAACGGGAATGGAAGGCTCTTAACTGTATAGAAATTACAATAGAACATATGACAGGAAAAGAAGCAATAGAATTAACCCATTTGAAAAATTGCTGAAAACTCTATTTTTTCCAGCCGTATTTGTGTCACATTAAAATAAAGGGAGTGTCGCAAAATAACTGATTTGGAAGTTATACAAACGAGACTCCCTGGCTTAATTCATCCATTGTCATTTTATAGTCACCTCATTTTTACCGGTAGTGTAAAATAAGTTGTGTCTTTGGAAATAAATGGCTCCTTTTTGGTAAGAA
>CAJUAM010000024.1 GCA_910584615.1 uncultured Dorea sp. | reverse complement strand
TCAAGGTTCTACGAAGATTCAGCCATAGAAAACTCTATGTTTTGACCCCAGCATCATGTCATAGATATTGGATTTATGATACATTGTTTGGATTGTTTGATTTTGTGCATATAAGTATGGGGTGTAGTGCGGTATAGCCGCAATGCTTTTTGTAAGCCAGATTCTTCATACTGGTCTAAAAATGAAGTTAGATTGTATGCAAAAAAATAAGAAAGAGAAAGTTATTATGATGCATTATTAAATTATTATATTCCTTTAAAATTTGAATTGATAAATTTATCAAGGAATGAAGAATTATTTACCAATCTTTATAACGTAAAAAATAATAATTATTATGAGTTGAGTACGGATATTAAGAGGTTACTTGCGGATCAATATCTGATTCCATATTTAGGTTTTTATGATGCTGCGCATAAATATTGTTTGTTTTATGAAATTGATGTGGAAATAATTAATTTCATTGATTATCTTTTCTAAAATAATATTCAACCTACGTTTACCTAAAATAATTTCCGATATTTTATCATCAATTTTTTTAATTAAATGGTTTCTGTCACAACACGGATAATCTGTTTGCAATTTTGAGATATTTAAACAACCTTCTATGTCTATCATTGATACAATTGTCGAGTAATAGTGATTTAATTTAAAAATTGGTGGAGTAGTATTTATAAATAGTAAATAGATGAAAAATACGGATATGCGCCGGCAGTGTGCGATATTTGTGTGTGGGAAGAGGGGGCGAGTTGTTTCACCAGGCAGCAGGCGGATGGATTATCTGATAAAGCTTTTTAAATATCGAAATGCTGGTGTTAAAGAATATTGGTTTGTTGACCCTGAAAAGAATAGGATCACTGTTTATAATTTTATGCATGATACTATAGAAGAATATGCTTTTGGTGATATTGTTTCTGTCGGAATATATGAGGATTTCTTAATAAAGGTATCAGATATGTAATAGATGAGTGAACCCAGATGGGGATGAGAAAGGGGACTTATTATGGAAAGGTATCTCATATTTTATAAAGTCGATGACGATAAGAGGATAGTTATAATATATGCAATTGTGGGTGGAAGACGGGAATATAGGAATTTAATATAGAATGGATAATATAACAGCCAGTCCTGATCTTGGGCTGGCTTTTGCAGTGAATAAAAATTTATAGATGTTATGGATTTGTGTGTCAGTTTTTACCAAGTTATGTATCTGTATCATGAGACATAAAAATATTCGCTGCACGAAGCGTTATTATGGAAGAAATAGGAAAATCAATGGAAAAGAAAGCAGAAATATTAAATAGTATTCCAGAATGGAGCATACGGGATTCGAACCCGTGGCCTCAACAATGCGAATGTTGCGCGCTCCCAACTGCGCTAATGCCCCTTAAATGAATAAAAGCAGATAACGGGAGTCGAACCCGCCTCTCCGGCTTGGGAAGCCAGTGTTCTACCGATGAACCATATCTGCATGTACCTATTATAGCACTTTTGGATTTTTATGTAAAGCTACTTCGGAAAAATTTTATATTCCCTAAAATGAAAAAGTAAATTCTACTTTCCCAATCCATAGTGAAATTTACCTTTGCACAAGTAGATTTTATTCTTTTTTATAAATAATAACTATTCATTCCTGGCTTGGATACCCTGTACCAAAAGCAGGAAAGGTTAGCTATCTAGTAGTAGAATTTACTTCTGCATACACTTGATTCTCATATATAAAATGCTTGACACAAGATAAATTATTTTAACTAGATTTGCTCTCAACATTTGGTATATGGTTATCAGATAGTATTACAGAAATCAAGTAAAATCCATAACTTTTAAAGATCAAGTGGGATTTACTCTTGCACTGGAATTTACTTTTTCAATTCAGCAAATTTTATATTACCAATCAAAGTTATGGCATACGTATTTTTTTAACTGCAATTTACTTTGACAAAAGAGGTGATAAGGACATAATATTCTGTAAAAAAGGAGGTTAGATTACATGAACACCATCACACAGAATACCCTGTTATTATTCAGGAGCAGTCTGCATGACAGCGAAAAGTCAGAAGCTACGGTCGAAAAATATGTATTTTACGTGGAACGGATGCTAAAGGAACTGTCCGGTGGAGAGATGACAAAAGAGTTCCTTCTGAAATACCGTAACGGATTAATGCAAAAGTATAGGCCCCAGACAGTAAACGGGAATCTCTCGGCGATCAACGCTTTCCTGACTTTTTACGGATTGCCGGATATGAAGCTTAAACTTCTTAAGGTGCAGCGCCAGATATTTTTAGCAGAGGAAAGAGAGCTTTCCAAGGATGAGTATATGCGGCTTCTCAGGGCGGCGCGTTACCAGAATGATGAACGGCTGTATATGCTTTTATTGACGCTTGGGAGTACAGGTATACGAATCAGCGAGCTTTCTTACATTACTGTGGAGGCGGCAGCAAGCGGGCAGGCGCAGGTACGTCTTAAGGGCAAGAACCGTACGATAATCATCCGAAAGGAGTTAAGAAAGCAGCTTTTGGAGTATGCGAAAAAGCGGGGAATTGAGAGTGGTCACATTTTCCGGACAAGGAGTGGGAGAGCACTGGACCGTTCTAATATCTGCCATGATATGAAAAAGCTGTGCCCGCAGGCACAGGTAGAACCATGCAAAGTATTTCCGCACAGCATCAGACATCTGTTTGCGAGAGCTTACTATGGGATTGAGAAGGATCTGGCGCATCTGGCAGATGTACTGGGACACAGCCAGATTGAGACAACGCGGATTTATGTGGCAGCCAGTGTAAGAACTCATGAAAAAATTCTGGACAGAATGGGACTCATATTGTAAAGTGACAGGAAAAGGGAGCAGGACTTTCTGGAATCCATTCCTTGTTATCAGAAAGGAATTGTTCCAGAAATGCGAATATCCTGCCTGGTCCGTCTGCTTTATGAAGCTCCGTCTCTTTTGAAGATTACATAAAGTGTTTTTAAAAGGATTTTACAGTCAAGGCCCAGGGACCAGTTTTTAATATACTCGGTGTCCAATCCTACCACTTGATTAAAATCTGTGATCTTGCTCCGGCCGCTGACCTGCCACAGACCGGTAATTCCCGGTTTGATGGCCATCCGGGCCCGGTGATGCAGGTCGTAAAGTTCCCATTCATCTACTGTAGGGGGACGTGTACCAACCAGGCTCATCTCCCCTTTCAGTACATTGAAAAACTGTGGAAATTCATCCAGAGAGGTTCTGCGGATAAAATGTCCGATTCCTCTGGGACGGCCGCGCCGGTCTGATTTTCCGCTGCCGATCACACGGGGATCGCAGTCCATTTTGAACATAAGAGGACTGCCTTGTATTTTGTTCTGTTTAAGCAGTTCCTTTTTCTGCTGTTCTGCGTCTATATACATGCTTCGGAATTTATACAATTTGAACTGCTTGCCGCTTCGCCCGATCCGGATCTGGGAGAATAACACTGGTCCAGGTGATGAGATATAGATCAGCGGTCCAATGAATAAAAACAGGACGGCTGTGATCAGGCATCCTACAAGGCCGCCGGCGATATCCATACACCTTTTATAAAGGATCTGCCTGGGAGAACTCATGCTTATGCTGGTAGTCAGGACAGTTTCACCGCCCATGAACTCCACTTGCTGAACTCCTTCACGGATATTTTCTATTTTTGACAAAGTTAAGTGTACGATGATTCCCATCAAGATAAAAGAATCAATCAGTTCTCTCGGATAAGCAACTGTATTCGGAACTTTGACAAATACTTCATCTACCCATTCATGCCGTACATAATCCTTTACATTTTCCATCGAAGCGACAACAGGGATATCTCCTATATGCTGTCCGGTAAGGTCCTTATCAAGAAAAACGATTCCGGATATGACAAAGTCTTCGTAGGAAGTATCTGTAAGCCTGGAAAGAACCTCTTGTGCCAGGTCTGACACCGTGACAATGATAAGTGAACGTTTCCCTCTTGATGACTTGCCTCCTTTTCGCAGACAGATTTTCCGGAATATCCGCCCCAGATAAAGAAGGATAAAATAAGCTATTGCGGTTAAAGAAAAAAGAACCTCGGGGTTTTTAACAGTCTGCCTCGTCAAAAACATATGTAATACCGCAACTAGCATGACTGCGCATACATGTTTGAAAGACTCTTTGAATTCTACATAATAGCCGCGTTTTAGTATATCCTGAAAAGGATTTATAAAGAAAGTTACTGCAATCTGACAAAACATAAAGTTAAACATTTCACTGCGGTATAACTGGTCGCTGTAAGCCGTCCGGGATAAACAGAAGGCGTAAGCTGCCCCAAAAGCAATCTGCATGGATATCAAATCTAATAGTAGAAAATCCCAGTACCTTAATCCGCCGTAGATTGATCGTTTATACATGATATTTCCTCCCAGCTTCTTTTCTCATCTGAAAATCTTCTTTGCAATGCGTCCGGCCATCTCTTTTAGAAAATGAAATTCATATGTCCGCCGGTAAACAAGCAGGTAAACTCCATTGGGAATCAGCAGACAAAGTACGCATTTCTTTAGAAATCCGAATATATTTGTAGCTGTTGTAAGGCATGCAAGCCCTGTAAGCCCCGCAGCAAGAGCAGTTATGAGTAAATGTCCCAGATACCGCAGAAAATATTCTCTCACCGGTTCCTTTAAGCCGTGCCGGTAAAGTCCCAGCGGCTCAATCCAAAACGGCAGTGCTATCATGCTGATCAGTGTTCCCGCAAGAATACCGAAAATCCCTAAACGCTTAGCCAGGATGATCGAGATGATCAGATTGCAGGGCGGCTCAAAGATAGATTTGTAACGCTCATCCCAAAACAGTCCCATTGTGCTTTTGGTGTTTGCTACGGGGATCCGCATACAGTTAATATAAAAATTTACCACGATCAAGGTTACAACCGGTCTCGGCAGCAGATAATCTTCGCTCAGCCAGATACAGATAAACGGATCAAAGAGCCATAAAAGACAGATGCTCATCCAGCCGAACAGCCAGGCTGAGAAAAAGTTAAGGCGCCGGAAAGCAATCTGCCTGTCCTTTAATGATTCCGTGGCGTTTAGATTGCCTAAAGCCGGTGTAATAGCATTGAACAATGCATTGATCATTATATTCAAAAATCCCCGGATCATCGTATAATTGGAATATAATCCGGTAACTGCGATACCGGCAAACTTTGAAATCAGGATATTGTCCGTGCTGAATACAGCCACGGCCCCTATGCGGTGCAGTATCATGGCTCCTACATTGCGGCGGATATCGCAGAGTATATCCGCAGGCAGAGGGTTTACGCGCCGCTTTCGGAGGTAAGGATAAAGCCGGTCTGTTTTTATGGAAAGGATAGTATTCTGTAACAGCGTAGCGCCGATTGCAATGAACAGATAGTATACATAGTTTCTGGTCAGTATAAGGATTCCAATCTGCGCGGCAGTTGCCCCGATTGCCACAGCAGTACGTATCAGGCTGTCAATATACTTTTTCTGGTATACGAACAGCAGAGTAGATTTGTATGCAAATATATAGGACACACTGGCATTCACTACATTTAAGATATAAATCAATGAAAGCTGCGAAATCCCTTCCGGGATTTCCTTCACAAAGAAATCCAGAAAAGGAGTCAGGGACAATCCGGCTCCAAGGACGATCAGCGCGATGATATGGTAGGCACGCCGGTAAAGAGCCATGAGAGATTTAATGAGTTCAGTATCCCCAATAGCTACCGGACGGTAAAGGCTGTATGTGATAGAGATTCCAAATCCCAGCTCTGCCAGTGAGAGCATGGAGAGGATATCCGTAAACAATCCGCTTATCCCTAAATATTCTTTTCCGAGAAGAAAGACAAATACCCGGCGGGATACGAATTTCAAAACAGCAAGCAAAAACTCGCTGACTGCCGCAAATTTCAGGTTTTTTACTACATGGTCTGTCCTGTCCATCCTTTATGCTCACCCCATCTCTCCGATTTTTACCGTTGCATCGATCAGCACTTTAAGAATTTATTCGTTTGATGTGCCGGGGCCTTTAGCGCCGTGAAAATGTTTGCGGCACTTATAGATGACGCCTGCCCCGTGAAAAGCTGCTGTACTGGCATACAGTGTAAATACCGCAGCCGCAGTTTTTACATCCCGGTTAAGTGCAATTGCTTTCCAACTAAAATGCCGCCGGATATGCTTTTGGAAACGTTTCAGCCAGGAAAAAACAGTTCCTTTTGCCACGCCGTTTTCTAACGCCTGCTGGGCAAGACGAACACTGGTATCCAGAGACAGAAGACCAAGACCTGGCAATGCTTCTGGGAAATTGACGGAGGCGTCCTTGCAGATCGCATCAAGGACAGACAGCACCGTACATCTCTTCGTGTCTATACCGCTGTTGATAAGACTCCCCGGTCGGTAGGCATAGTGGTACAGCGGCTCCTTAAGATAGCTGACCTTTTTAATGTCCTTTAGTACCTGATAGAAAAACAAAAGATCTTCGCAGCAAAATGCATGTTTATTAAAAGGATGAGCTTTTACTGTTTCCGTCAGGTAAAGTTTTCCCCAGACATTCCAGAGGAATGGGGAACGGCGTGCCATACAGCATATCGTCTCTTCCCGCGAATATGTACGTGAGGAACCAGTCTTTGCCCAGGCATTTTCGGTGCCGCAGATACTGATATCGGCGCTGTTTTCAGTAAGATTGCCATACAGTTTTTCTAAAAGGTCAGGTTCTGCGTAGTCATCTGAGTCGATAAAAGTCAGATATTTCCCGCGTGCTCTTAAGACTGCCTCATTTCTGGCGGCAGAAAGTCCCTGGTTTGCCGGAAAATGTATGACGTGCATACGTGTGTCACGGGCAGCATAATACTCACAGATCTGCCCGCTGCGGTCTGTGGATGCATCATTTACGATGATGGCCTCCAGATTCGGATATGTCTGTGCAGCTATGGAGTCCAGACATTTTTTCAGGTAGGGTTCGACATTATAGACCGGTACGATTATGCTGATCATCGGATTTTTCTCTTCTGTATTCATCAGGGCCTCCAGTGTTTGATATATTTATAGATAAGAGCAATTCCGTAAAATGGTATCTCGCCGGCACATAGGGCCACAGATGCAGCTGCCACCTTTTTCTCCTGACACCGCATAAGTGCCTTTAGGCTGATATGACGCCTGGTGTTCTTACAGAGCCGTCTTAAGTATCCGAGCAGCTGACGGCAGGGCAGCTCTGACTCAATGGCAAACATAGCCATACGTGTATTTGTATCCAGGGCAATCTGCTGAAAATCAGGCAGTACTTCTGGGAAATGAGAAGCAGCATCCTTGCAGATCTGGTTATGGACAAAAAGCGCTGTACATTTTCGTTCACTAATGCCGCTGTGGACCTGACTGTTCTCCCGGTTGACATAATGATATAGCTGCTCCGGGAAATAGCAGACCTTCCTGGCACGGCGCAACACCTGATAAAGAAACAGGAGATCTTCGCTGTAAAATACACGATCATCAAAGGGGTAAGATTTTACCAGTCTGGCATCGTAGAGTTTTCCCCAGGGAACAAGGTTAAAGGGTGTACCATGTGCCAGACAGTGGATGGCCTCTTTTCCTGAAAAGGTATCAGAAGGCCCGTCTTTTATACGGATCCCGTCCGCCCCGCAGATGCTGATATCCGCTTTGCTTTGCGAGAGCGCCGTATAAAGCTTTTCCAAAAGATCTGGTTCTACATGGTCATCCGCGTCTACGAAAGAGATATATTGTCCCTGGGATCTGCAGATGCCGGTATTTCTGGCAGCAGACGGTCCCTTATTTTGGGGGAAATGAATTACCTTTAGACGGTCATCTTTGGCAGCATATGTTTCACAGATTGTACCGCTGCCATCTGTGGACGCGTCATCAATGAGGAGGATTTCCAGATTCGGATAGGTCTGCGCAAGCAGGGAATCTAAACATCTTACCAGATAGAATTCCGTGTTGTATACCGGAACGATTACGCTGATCATTGGTTTTTCCTGATTCATACTGTATATTCACCTCTTTTTACCGGGAAGCCTGCCCGGATCTTTGTGCCTGCCGGTAATACTCTGCAAGCTGTTTGTGCATCTGCCGGATGCTGTATCGGTCTTCCGCCTTTTTCATATTTTCCTGAGACATACGTTCAAGCGCTGATGTATTGCTGCTGCAGAAAAGCAAAGCTTCTGCCAGGGCAGCAGTATCCCCGGGGGATACTAAAATTCCATTTTCCGTTCCAACGACCTCCGGGATCGCCCCGACTGTGGTACTTATGATGGCCTTGCCAGCTGCCATCCCCTCTAAGATAGCTACAGGCAGTCCTTCATGATAGGAGGGAAGTATTAAGGTTGCAGTGCTTTTTAAGTATTTAAGCTTATCGGATCTATTAATCCAACCGGGTACATGGATGTGCTGCTTAAGACCTTTTTTCGCGACCAGTGCTCTGACTTTTTCGACCTCGCCGTCCCCGGCTATATACACCTTAAGCTTTGGATTTTTTTTAATGGCAAGCTCCACCGCATCAATAAGGTCATAGACGCCTTTTCGTGCTCCCAGCCTTCCAAGCATAAGGAAGAAATTGCGGCGCTTTGTCACATCAGCGGCAGCATTGCGGAAAAAGTCTGTATCGACGCCGTTGTTTAACACTTGACAGTCCATAATGGGAAGTCTGGATTCAAGTTCTTTTTTCCATTGCTCAGACAATGCCAGAACAAGATCCGCCTGCCGGAAAAAATCATCGACAATTTTCTTTTTATGGGGATTAAGGCCGTCATAAAAAGAAAGGTACTCTGCACCGTGGACGTGTATGACAGACTTTTTTCCTTCTTTTTTTATCTTCCTCAGATAAAGGTTCTTGCGGAAAGTGCTGCCTTTTTCCGCAGTATGGATATGAAACAGATCATACTGCTTGTAACACCGCAGAAACCTTAGATAGCCGAAGGCAGAATAAAACAGCCGGACAGCTAATTTCCCATCTATGTAAGAAGGGAAACTGTCAATCTTGAATTCCTTGCTCAAATACCGGCTTGTTCTGATTTCATGGATGACTTCAGCCATCCCTCCAAAGGAGCCAGTCTCGCTTGGCCCGATCTCTAATATTCTCATTGTTGTTCTCCATTCAGTTGGCTGCTCCAATGGGCACTGCGTTTATCAAGTTCAGCATCTGCCAGGGCATTAAGGTTACAGGACATAGGAACCAGCGCGCAGGCCAGCATTGTATAAGGATAGTAGATAGTGTTGTCTGTAGCGTATAAAACAAAACAGTATATACAAATAGCGAAAAATGTGCATCCTGCCTCTTTCCCCGCCTGCCGGAACCAGTAGCGGATCCGGACGGTCAGATAACCGCATAGCCACACCCAGTACCCCACAAAACCGATGTTTAAGTACATACGCATGAAATCATTATGTATCTGCATGATCGTACGCTGTGGGCTTTGATATACCGTCCCGGAGGCCCAGTCCACATACCGCTCAAAGCCTGTGCCGCGTCCCATAAATGTAAAATTGATATCATAGTAGGGCGCCAGATTATCAAACATATTGACACGGCCCATGGTATTGATTCCAAGCTTTGCCTCCAGATATTCAAAAAGTCCCATCCTGATTCCTGCTATATAGAGAAAGCTCACAAGCATCATTCCTACAGACAGGCAAAGTGCTGTCTGTCTGGCAGCTTTATTTGGAAGCTTTTGCAAAAGAAAGGCTATAAGAACACCCAGTATGACTGCAGGAATAGCTATTCGCTTAAGACCGGCCAAAAAAAGGAAAGTTACTACAATAAGCCAGAGAAAAAAATGAGGAACCTTTTTCCTGTTCAAAAGCAGATAGATTAAGAACGGGCCGAATGCGAAAGTCAGGTCGTTGACTTCCAGCATCATCATCAGCGGACCGCTCTCGGCAGTGAAGGTGACGATCAGCGTACGAAATTCCTCCAGGAAAGCCGCTGGGCCGCCTTTTGCTATTACTGTCACAATGAGCAGAGTATTAGCAGCGCACATGGAGCCGAGGCAATACAAGATTCCTTTTTCACCGAACAGATATAATGTGGCCGCTGCCATGCAGACGGAAAGGAGCTGGGGAACGATCATCCCGAGGCCGTTAGCGATCGTGACAGCGTCTGTTGCGGAAGTTACCCATATGATTGAAGAAAAGAAAAGAGGAATCAGATACGGCAGCATCTGCACAGCAGTATGACGGATCAGAACCAGAAACCGGCCAAGTCGTACAGTTGCGGTGAAATTCAGCAGTGCAAGGAATAAGATCGCGAGTGCACAAGGATTTTTCAGGCTGAAGTCAACGCCTCCGATTTTAAAATATGTATCCTGTAAAAAGAACATTGCAGTTGCCAATACAATATAGATGAACGAAGTCAAGTTCTAAACCTCCCTGGTATCATAGTAGGTGCGTCTGCCTGAAGGAAAGTGTCGACAGACGCGATAAACGTTTCTGTGTTAGAATGGTATGTATCAAACTCATAATTTTCAATTTTAGAAAGTGCGTCGGGAAGGGCATTTTCATCCCGGCAGGTATAGACAAGATTTAACTCATGAAGTCTGAGCGGCAGCTCAAGCTGATGATCGTCCACATGTTCCCTGTATTTTGAAAGCCTGGGGACAACGATAGTCTTTTTTCTGCGTTTTATGGCATCAATGATCGTACCGGCGCCGCCGTGTGTAATGAGTATGCTGCACGCCCCGATCATTTCTCCAAACTGTTTCCGGCTGTAGAAAGCCTGATGATGACAGTAAGAAGGGATATAATCTGCGGTACCTGTCTGGATAAAAACTTCTTGCGTGATCACTTGCTCCTTAACTAACTGGTCAACTTTTTTCAGCAGACGGTTAAAAGGAAATTTCTGGGTTCCAACTGTAACAAAAATCATAATCGTCACCTCACCTCAATAGATGCCCCCGAGATATGTGGCCTTGGGGTAGTATGCCATCAGCTCCGGCCATTGGACATAAAACTGGTCTGCAAACCAGTAAAGGAATCTGCCGGTTTTCGTCGGACTGTATACATTAGCATAGGATTCGATAAATATCAGCTTCTTTCCCAATGCCTTACAAAGAAGGCAAAGGGGAATTATGGCAAGAACGCCGGTAGTAATGATGATATCCGGACGTTTTGTCAGTAATATTTTCAGCGAAAGAAACGAATTCGCGATTAATCTTAAGATGCAGGCCTTTTCCAGACGGTTCACCTGCATCAGATAGTAAATCCGGTCTTTCGATCCGGCGGCTTCATGCTTCGTTTGTTCCGTGACAATAAAGCTGTCATACCGTTCCATCAGAGGGCGCAGCACCATAAGTTCTTCCAAATGGCCGCCGGATGATGCTGCGAAACAGATCTTTAATTTTTTGTTTTCCACTGAATCATCTCCAATTATTTTACCCTCTTCATCGCAGTTGAAAGAAGTTCGCGAATATAGTAGCATTGCTCGCTTCCTGCATTAGAAGATCCGCTTTGCAGATCTATATGGTATCCGCGGTCATGGGCCTTTTCTTCCAGGATAGTACTGACTTGCAAAGTAGCGGCATGTACTTGCTCCTGATTAAGGGCCTCCGCAAAAATCAAATACTGTCCTGCACCGTTGTTGCCCACAAACATCTGGTCGGATGGGGCAAAAACGGAAGTCAGGGTCTCCGCAAAGTCTTTGATCATCCGATCTCCAGCCTCACGTCCAAGTCTTGCGTTTTCCGACTGCAGGTTAGCCAGTTTAAAGACAATACATGCAAAATTTTCCGGAATCGGGCGATGGCTTCTTGCAGTAATAAATTGATCGCATTTTGCCCGGTTGGGAAGACCGTCTACCTTGTTTGTAAAGGCATAATACTCGATGAAATCCTCAACTCTTCCAAAGAGCGCTGCTCCGGCACAGCCTAGAGCGCCGAAGATCACAACGATCAAAATCGTAAAAAGCATAATCGGAAAACGTTCTGTAACCCTTACACTTGAAAGAACAGCGACATTCTTTCCGCCCAGATACTCATTGTACTCATCGTTTGTTTCATAATAGATTGATTGAAGTGCATTGATTTTTTCTGCCAGACGCTCAATCTTTTTAAGAATATCTTTTTGGACTTTCTGGGGCGCGCTGGACGGCGCATCGGAAAATACTTCTAAAATATAGTTGTTGTAGTCTTTGTCGATGGCATTTTCTTCGTACAGCGTACGGTCTTTGATGTACTTCATCATCAATTGATCGTATTCCGCTGTTCGGTCTACAGGTTCCCAGTTATCGTCCTCATTTTTACGGTTCCAGTCGTCGTATACATTAGGGAGTACATAATTGCGCAGAGCCCCCTCGTCTGCATTGGCGTCATTTCCTTTGTTTATATCGGCGGTAGCGCTGAATTCATCCATGGCATTTTCATAAGATGAGATGATACCGCGGATCTTATCGACCTCAAAAGATACTGCATCATTGGATATTCCAAGTTCACTGTTTCGGTTTTTATATTTATCCAGAAGCAGATCGCGGTTTTTGGTGATCTTTCCTTCTAAAATCTCAGAAAGAAGCTGTCTGACTTCCACATCCCGGATAAATTCGAACTCATTTTTCAGGTCCTGAAAGCTCCGGCCGGTTCTGCTGGAACGGAATTCAGCGTTCCAGTCAGCTTTGTCTGTCAGGTGTTCGGTAATTTCTTCTAAAGTATCATCCATAACTTCAGCCATTTCCAGATAATCATAGCCCTTTGTAGAAATGTCGCTGACTGGGTTGGCGGCCTGTGAAGTATTCACATGAACCTTTCCATAATAAAGTACGTATTCCTGCAGAATCTGATTCAGGATCTTTCTCGGATATTCTTTGCCGTTTCCGACACCGCAGTTGAAAGAAACGGTAAAACGGGTGGGTATAAATTCATAATCCTTTTCTCCATTATCAAGCTTAGCCTGCTGCACTTGAAGGTCTTCGTCAGTAATAATAGGCTCTGCGTGCATATTCATACGGATATCGTCTATTGTGGATTCTGTATATTTAATTCCGAGCTTCTGCATCGCCTGGGAAATCAGGTTGGTTCCGTATATTTCAGACGGGTCTAGAGGAGTATTGTCCGGGGACTCCCCTTTAGCGGCTTCAGCGCCGGTATATTCAATGACTGTGACCGCTGTATACTGTTGAATATAAAACTGGGCTATCATATAAAAAGCAATTCCCGCCAGAATGGATACTATGACGATCACTCGGCGGTATTTTTTTAAATAACGAAATACATCAAGTTCTTTCATGACGTGCGCCTTCCTCTGTTTTTTTGTTTTTTTCCTTTTTTCTTCTTAAAATAGCTGTCTTAAATCCACTCGTATGGTTCTTGCCGTGCTCTCTGTAAAACGGGTCTAGCAATGCAAGCCCGCTAAGCGCGGCAACAAAAAGGAGTGTGTAAAGCAGACAATAAAACGCCACACTGGATGTGGAAGGTGATGTAAAACTCACCTGCATATAGCCGTCACGTTTTTCTTCAATATACGTATCACAAAGCTCTCTGCTCTGATCAGCCAGATTAAGAAGCTCTGTTTTTAAAGACTCGATCTGCTCCTTGGCCTGCTTATGGGTTTGTGCTGTAGGATTGTTTTTGCCAATCTGCTCAGAAGCGTATGTATTGCGCTTTATCTTTTCCACTGTTTCTGTAGCGGATTCCAGAAATTCCGTCGCCTCGTCCGCGAAATAATCTACTCCGACTTTCGTCCTGGACATGTAGAATTCCTGATCCTCATCATAGGTAGGAATAAGTACAAAACGGGTCATATATGCATTGTAGCTGTCGATGGCTTCTATACGTACATCATGAGCAGCCATGTCCTTTTTGCGCGATGTGTCCAGAATATGGTTGGCATACTGCATCCGGGACTGGTAGGTATCTCTATTTGAAGAAAGTCCGTTTTCCAGAACAAACGCTCCGTAACGTTCAAGCTCCACATCTATAAAATTTTGAATTTTTTCATAAAGAGAGGAAAAGGTCTCCTCACTTCCCTCTGCACGATAGCTGCTGCTTTCATTACTGTTTCCGGGGAGATAGTCCTTAAGTTTGGTCGCCTGCATCTGCAGATAATCTTTTACATCCAGATATTCCATTCCTTCCAGATCATCAAAGGACACATCCAGTACACTGTCATTTTCCGCATAGTTCAGCGTAAAATTCTCCCGATATACGTCAACCAGAAAATTCAAAACAGTCTGAGGATTGGTCCGGTACAGTGATACGCGGGGTGAACAGTGAATCCAGTATTCTGTGGAAATCTTCATATCGGACTCCTTGGAAACATCCAGCTTTTGTGAGTCCAGGGGAGTGGACAGCGTCAGCAGTTCAGACAATTTCTCAACGCTGATTTTTAAATTTCCGCGTTCAATAACCTTTTTAAGCATTTCATCGGAAAGGATATCAGATTCATTAAACCGGGTACCGTTGGGATTTTGTCCCTTCGCAGCTTCTTCATAATTGAATGCCATCAGCATGCCAGGCGACCAAAGTTCTGTCAGCAGACGTCCGGCAAAACAAACCAAAAAGAACACCAATCCCGCTATGGCAATCTTTCTCTTTTTGGGCAGTTTTCCAAGCCCATTTTTTAGTTCAGAAATCTGCAGCTTTGATTTCACCTTGAAAATACGCCAAATCAACAATATGTACAGACAGATAATACACAGTATTGAAACCGGCTCAATTACACTTAATAAAATCATAATTTCATCACTCCTTTATTTATCTTTTCGGGTATTGATATCGATGACAGCCAGCTCAGGCCGGTTGTTAACTCTGGGAAATCCACTGTGTCCGCCCATTCCTCTGGAAACAAAGATTGTACTGGACGGCAGGTCGTACATTCCACCGCTGTATTTTGGTAAAAATCCAGTATCTCCATGATATAAGCCGCCAATTCCTGGTATGCGGACTACGCCGCCGTGATAGTGTCCGCATATACCAAGGTCAATTTCTGTATCTGCTAAAGCTTCATAATAAAGACCAGGATAATGGGATATCAGCAGCTTAAATTCATCACTTTTTTCGTATTCCTTTATAAATTCCTCGCCGTATTCAACATATCCTTCTGGAGCCGTAGTTAATCCTCCAATCAGGAAAGGTGTCCTGTGGATCACTACGGACTCAGCCCGGTTGACCAGGACATGGACGCCTTTCTCATCAAGCTTTTCTTCAAGAGGGATATTTTTTTCATAAAGCAGATGACTTTCATGGTTGCCGGGGCTGTAGTAAACAGGTGCAATCTTTACCAACTTCTCACATAGATTCAGAATGATGTCTAGATTGTCGTTATCTGCGTTAACCATATCTCCCGCAATCACGATCAGGTCGGGTTTTAGAACTTGGATCTGCTCTGTCAGATCCTTATTGTTCTGTCCGAATTCCCGATTGTGAAGATCTGACAATACTACAAGACGGGTAGTTTGAGCACCATGTATTTTGGAAGAGTACAGGTGGTAAAAAGTTGTCTCCAGCTCGTCAGAGAACAGGAACCTTCCAAAGAAAACTAATACAGCAATAAGAAATACCCCTAGGAATATTTTCTGTTTACGCATATTCATCCTCCTTAAAGCAGCCGCATCTATTATTGAAAAATTATGCAATATATGCGATTCTGCATAGAATACTTTTGTAGTTTGTATATCCGGTTTTTTACCACCGAATAAACATTCCGTGGTAAGCCCATATAATACATGTAAAAGAAAACATCCCATAATAAAATGGTTCGGAAGAATTAGTTGTTTTGGGGATAAAAAAGACTAAAAACAGGTCTGTGATTTCTATAACTTTTCAGACCTGTTTTATATATAGTAATTTATTAAAGAGTTTTATATGGCAATTTTTATGTGCTATATTTCCATTGATTTTTAATTGACAGAAAGATATAATTAATATACATATGTATATACATATTACAAATACCACGGAATGTTTATTCTGTGGTATATATTTTAAAAAGTGTATCAGTAAAAATTAAAATATAAGGCGGAGGGGCAAAATGGAACAGCAGAATATACTATATGTACAGATGTTCGGTAGGTTCCGTATGAGCTATGGGGACATTCCCCTTACCGGAGAGAAAGCAAGAGATACACATTTTACCAGCCTGATGCAGATGTTGCTCCATTATGTTCAGACTGGCGTGAGCAGAGACCGTCTGGAAGAGACGCTGTTAGGAGACCGGGATGTAGAAAATCGTCATCAGGCTCTGCAGACGATTGTGTATAAAGCAAAACGAAAGCTTAAGGATATGGGACTTCCGGCAGAGAATTATATTACACTCCACAGGGGTGTCTATTATTGGACTCCTGCTATACCTGTAAAAGAGGATGCCTCTGCATTCGAAGGATTATTAAAAAAAGCGGCCGACATGAAAGATGAGGACGAAGAAGAAAAACTTAAGCTTTATCTAAAAGCCTGTTATATATATAAAGGAGAATTTCTTTCTGATTACGCGGGAGTCTGGTGGGCAGGGGCGGAGGCAAGACGTTATCACGGTTTGTTCTGCGACTGTGTTCAAAAGGCCGCATATATAATAAGGAAGAGACTCGATTGGTTCCGGTTAGAGGAGCTTGGGAGATACGCGGCAAAGATTGATCCATTTGCAGATTGGGAAGAGCTTACGCTGGAAGCTCTGATTGAAAGTGAACGGTACAAGGAAGCACAGCAATTGTATGCCGATACTTCTGATTCGTATCTTAGGGAGAGAGGTATCTATCCAGCTTCGAGGATCAAAGAACTAATGGATGGCCGTCTGGGTTATCCATATGCGGCGCTGGATCAGATACAAGAGTTCCTTAAAGAGGATACAGAAGGCATAGAGGGAGGATATGTGTGTTCCTATCCGGTATTTTGCGGAACTTATCAGGTCTTTTGCCGGATGATGGAACGGGGAGGGCAAAGTGGTTATCTAATGCTCTGTACTCTGGTAGATGGCAAAGGGAATCCTATGGAAGAAGGACAAAGAATGCAGGAGTTGTCGGAGAGGCTGTTATCTGCGATACAAAATTCTGTCAGGCATGGAGATGTCGTCAGTCAATATGGAAAAGGACAGTTTTTGATAATGCTGGTCAACACAACAAGAGAGAACTGCGGGATCATTGAAAAACGTATCAATCAAAGGTTTCTTATAGGAAGACAGCGCATCAAAGTACAGTATCATGTGAGCAGCATTATCTGCGAAACATAGGAGGGTATATGTTTTCAGGGAATTAGTTTACTGGCAAAAAAACATGGATATACGCAAAAAATTGTGTAATGGATAGTCTGATGGATAGTATAGGACTGTTAAGATGATAACATAAGGAAAAGTATGTGCGGAAAGGACGTGATACAGATGAGAAGATCCGGACATTACATCGGCACACCGAACGGAATGGTGTTATGTGTTGACAGCAGAGACAGGGAAATGATCGAAGGCCGTCTGTATCATGGATATGAAAAAGAAGGAATCAGATTTCAAAGCTATGAGAAAGTGATACGAACTTCTGAGGAGCTTTTCAATGCTCTGGGATTCCCGTATGCGGGGAACGGAGACCGGGATATATACGGACGTGTACATGATTATCAAAAGAAAGAGCTGGTGAGGATAATGAAGGATGAAGAGTTATTGGAAAAGCGTGGAGATATAGGGACTTTTGTTGTACGTGTACAGCATCGGCAGCATAGCAGCTGGCAAGGAAGGGTCACATATTTGGAAGAAGACAAAACGGTGTATTTTAGATCTGCGTTGGAGCTGGTGAAAATTATTGATGGTACACTTGATAATGCACAAGACAATTGCAAAGAGTGAGAAGGGATAAGATGGCAAATAAAGAGTTGCGCAAATTGAACAGAAAAGAACTCTTACAGATGCTTCTCGTTCAGTGTGAAGAGACAGAACGGATGCAGAAAGAGACGGAGAAAGTCAATGCGGCAATGGCGGCGATGGAGGAAAGCTATGAACGTCTGAAGGAAAAACTGAATGTGAAAGATGCCCGCCTTAATGAAAAAGATGCGAAGATTGCAGAACTTCAACGTACGATTGAAGATATGAAGATGATGAGAGAGATAGAGATTGCGGAGGCTGGTTCGATTGCGGAAGCGTCGCTTAGGCTGAATGGTATATTTGAAGCGGCTCAAAGATGCGCGGATCAGTACTTGGAGAATGTGCGGAAGCTCTGTGAGAGAGAAAAGCAGGCTGCCCTTGAAAATGGATGGCAGCAGGCTCCCAGAAGGAGAGCTAACTTATCGTCTGTCCGGCGGGAGTTTTCGTCATCATCCCGTTCAGTAAGAACGGGTACAGATGAGACGATAGTGCGGATGCAAAAAGATATTAAAGATCCATCTGCATATATGGGTGATATCCATGAGTGAGGAAAAGCGAAAAAGGCCGGATCTTTCAGAGATACCTTCTATCGAGGCTCTAAAAGAGGAGTTGATGAGAGAGACGGTGAGGAGAGAATTTAGCAGGACGCTCTTGAATATAGCGGGAGGATTGGTTGTAATAGCCGCAATAACCGCCTTGATGGTAACAAGGATATTTGTGCTGATACAGATTAGCGGAGAGAGCATGTCGCCAACGATGGAAGATGGAGAGATAGTCTTCATCCGTCAGACAGAACAGATTGAGATCGGAGATGTAGTTGGATTCTACTATGGGGGGAAGATACTTCTAAAGCGTGTGATAGCAGGCGCGGGAGATGATATAGAAATTGATGTTGACGGCAATGTGTCTGTCAACGGGACAGTGATTGACGAACCGTATCTGAGTGGGAAGATGTTAGGTACATGTGAGCAGGAATTTCCGCTTGAGATACCAGGGGATACAGTATTTGTGCTGGGAGATAACAGGGGGATCTCAGTGGATAGCCGTATTAAGTCAATTGGATGTGTGAAAAAGGAACAGATTGTTGGAAAGGTAGTATTTAGAATGTGGCCGTTGGCCCGATTGGGAATTATGCACTAGGAAGGTGAAGAGATGCAGAAACTTATAAAAGATCGCTTGAAGACAATTGAACAGCGTCGTAAGAGATACAGACAGCTGGTTTTACTCACTGCGTTTTTTAGTGTCATCGTAGCCGGCGGAGTTATATGGGGGCTTGGACGTTCAGGAATTGCCATGACAGGTGAAGCGACCTGCGGAATGAAGGAGCATGAACATAGTGATAAGTGTTATGAAGAAGTTCTTGTGTGTGACGTGGCTGAGTCAGAAGGCCATCAGCACAGTGAGGACTGTTATAAAGAGGAAGAGGTGCTCATATGTCCTGAAGAAGAGTCCGAGGAGCATTCGCACAGCAGCGACTGCTATGAGAAGCAGGCAGAAATGATATGCCGGAAGGAAGAAAGTGAAGGGCATATACATTCGGAAGACTGTTATGTGAATGAGTTGAACTGCGATGTTAAAGAGCATGCACATGAGGAAGATTGTTATGTAGATCTTAAGGCCGACATAGAAAAGCCTTCCGAGTGGAATCAACAGTATCAGGATGTCAAGTGGAAAGATGCGTGGGGCGCGGATCTGGTAATTGCCGCAAGGGAGCAGGTTGGCTATAAAGAAAGCACGAAAAACTACCAGAAGACATCGGACGGTGTCCATAAGGGATATACACGCTATGGGCAGTTCTGCGATGATGCGTATGCGGACTGGGATGCCGCGTTTGTAAACTTTTGTATCTATTATGCGGGATTGTCAGAGACAGATGTTTTTCCTAATACAACAGATACGGCCAAATGGTATAACAAATTTAAAAAGATAAATGGAAGTTTCCTTACATCACCGAATGGTTATGAACCGCTGACCGGAGATATCATCTTTTTTGAGAAAGAAGGTGAGGAGACGGATTTCCAGATGGGAATCGTAGCTTCTTATGATATAGAGAAAAAAGAGATAAAGGTTATTGAAGGAAACAGTGGTAATGCAGTAAAGGTGAATAAATACGGCACAGGCGATAAGTATATCCGTGCCTACATCAAGACAACAGAAATTGAAAAATCTTACAAAGGTTTGAAGGAAGATCCGGAGGATACGATGGATACTGAGGATCCGGATGGGGAGGATCAGGAACAAACAGGTGATCAGAAGAACGAAACTGACGGCGCGGATGAGATGGATTCTAACGAGGAAAATCCCGATGACAAGAATTCAGAGGATAAGACCAGGGAAGATCCGGAAGATACTCCGCAGGAGGAAGAAGACACCGGCATTGATGAGCAGGAGGATAAAGAATATATCTGCGGTAAGGAAGAGCATGCACATGATGATACGTGTTATGACGAGAATAAGGAATTAGCCTGTGATAAGGAAGAGCACACACATGATGAGGCTTGTGTGGAAAAAGAGGAAGAAGAGATTCCGAAAGTGGAGGAGATAGAAGATAAAGCACCTGAGAGTCCGGAGGAATCAAAACAGAAAAAAGTCATAAAGGATAATACGTTATACATTAACGATACTTTTGACTATAAGATAGATTCTTTCAAGATAGCATTCCATGTAAAGGGCAAGGCTGTCCTGCCAGGTCAGGAAGAGGAAGATCCGGCAGGAGAAGAAAATCCCCAGAAAACAGAGGACAGCGTGAAGTCTTCGGAAGGTGCGGATGAAGGAGAAACAGCAGCCTCTGATGATCAGTCTGCGGATGAAGAGAAAGAAACGGCGTCAGATGATCAGACAGCGGATGGAGAAAACGCCGTGAAGCAGCAGGGCACACAGCAGCGAGAAGCTGCCGATGGCGGAGCGAATGATAAAAAAGATGAGAATACAGTCAATACAGGCGAAGATTCCCAGCCGGACAATCACGTTTCAGATGACGATGAAAATGCCGGAACAAAAAAACATGATGCAGAGTCTGTGAACGGGGAGAATGTTCCTGAGGAAGATAATGCCCTGACAGCAGAGAAGGGTGGGGATAAGAAAGAGGAACTGGAGTTCAAGGTGGAGGTTCTCGGAAGAGATTCCGAGAGTTACCAGTCATTTGCTGATTATGCCAGGAAAGAAGAAGAGGAAGGATATGAACAGATACTTCTTCAGGTTATGCAGTATTCGATGCTTTACGGCGAAGAGGAGCTTGATCTGTCAGAGTGCGAAGTAACTGCAAAGATCACTCCGACGGAAGAGCTGAAGGATCATGTGGCAGAGTCCGGCAAGGCGGCAAAAGAAGATCCGCAGGCGAAAGGAGCAGCGTCAGAAACTTCTGAGGACAGGGAAGGCAGTTCGGAAGGAAAGACAGACAAAGAGATTATCATCTCGGCATATGAATTGGATGAGGATTCACAGGTTGAGCTTGGCGCGGCGGTCGTGAATAGCGATGATCTGGGTAAGGAGATACAGGCAATGACTGTTTCGGCGAAAAAAGGCAGGATGGCAGTCAGAGCACAGACAACGCCAAATCCGACATTTTCAGTGCAATATTATGCGAATCTTGACAGAGTAAAACGACTAGAAGAGATACCGGCAGGCGCTGATAAGAATCACTACCTTCCGGTCATTGATACGACGGGCGGGAACAGGCCGAGTAACAGTCCTACACAGAACCTTCTTTATCTGACGCCGGAGAATCCTTATATAGGAGTAGGTGAAAAGACAAAGCTCAGTACAGAGAATCTATTAACAGAGATATATAAGGAGAGGAAAAATCAGACATATTACGAGCAGCCCAATATTGATTATATGAATGCATTGATCAGAAGCGACAGTTATGAACTGAAAGAAATATGGGTGCAGCGTGCTGTATGCGGAAATGAGACTCATGTTCATAAGGATAGTAAATGCAAAGATGAGAATGACAATCTTATATGCGGTAAAGAAGAGCATGATCACACTACAGTGTGTTATAAGGACGAATGGGAAAAGTATATATATGCTGAAAAGCTTACGCATTTTACAAACCGGAAGGAAAATATGAATGCGGAGACTGGGGTTAAGCCTGGTGATCATTCGTATATATTGATTGATGACGGCGCGGTGATACGTCTGGTCTATGATCCGACGATCGATCCTAATAGAAATAAAAGCGCATCATTCTATGATTATGATATCAGTGACAGGAACAGCAACATGGATACCAAGAATGGAGGGATTAACAGCGCGCCGCGGTCCGGAAGCGGGGCAAAGTATGCTTTTGGAAATGCGAATTGCGGGACAGATTATGGGGACGAATCATGGAATGGTAATAAGATAAATGCCAGAAACAAACCCAAAGATCAACCTGACAAAGTATATGCAGGCTGCACTTTTGGAATGGTGAAAGGTGTAGATGATAAAGGGAATATTATATTCTCTGACGGTATAAGCGGACCGGAAAATCTTTTTGGACCTGACGGTGCGAAAGGAAAGACTTCATACATCGGAAACCTGACTTTTGAGCGGAACGGAGATACTTATACACTAAAGACAGCACAGGCAGAGGGATTGACGTCAAGAGCGGATTTAGACCAGTTCAATCACCCGAAGTGCGGAACTAGAGATCCTTATATGCATATATGGACAAATAATTTCTGGCCTATGGACGGTGCTGGTAACGGTGATATAGAATTCGGAAAAGTTAATGATTCGGGCAAGACAAACGCAGGGATGGCTCTGCCGGTAAGTGATGATGGATTAGCGCACAATAGCTTTTTTGGCATGTACTATGACGTTAAGTTTGATTTATCGAAAGATTATGTCGGACCTTTAGAATACTATTTCTTTGGGGATGACGACATGTGGGTATTTTTAGATGGAAAACTGGTCTGTGATATCGGAGGGATCCATTCTTCTGTGGGAGAGTATGTAAATCTGTGGGATTATCTGGAGAAAGGCTCGGAAGGCGAGCACACGCTGAGATTTTATTATACGGAGCGCGGGGCTTCAGGCTCTACCTGCTGGATGCAGTTTACGCTGCCTTCTTTGACCGATACCCAGCAGGCAAGGCCAGAGGATTACGGAGGGCTGAAAGTCCAGAAAACAGTTGTACAAAACGGCAAAGAAGGACTTTACCAAGGTGATGACGAATTTACGTTTACGATCAAGCTGCGGCAGAAAGATAATCAGACAGAGCTTTTAGACGATTATGCTTATACGAAATATGATAAGAATGGAGAGGTGATTGAATCGAATCTCATTCTTACCAATGGCAGCAGTTTTACTCTAAAAAACGGGGAATATATCCTTGTAGATTATGTGCCCAAGGGTTCGTACTATACGATCACAGAAACATCGGGATCAGTGAATCTGGGCGGCCAGAATTATGATTGTGATACCGATGTAAGGACTGAAATCATACCGGCAGAAGCGTCAGGCCAGGGTCCGGCAAATAATGCAGGAACGAGTCAACCGAACGTAGAAGGTACGGTAGTGTCAGGGCAGATTGAGTCATATAAGACTGCTACGGTAGTAGCATCATATATCAATAGCTTTGACTTGTATGAACTTCCAAGTACCGGCGGCTTCGGAATCTATGGTTTAGTATCCGGCGGTATTCTGCTTTTGCTTATGGCAGGAATCGCGTTGACAGCATATAAAAGAAAATATGGGGAGGTGCTGCAAAGGTAGAACATAAGTGATTTGCGCGGAAGTTATACCGCGCATAGAGAAGCGCGTTGTATGTAAGAAAAACCATATATACACTGTGCAGTAACTTTTATTATAAAAAAGGAGAAGGAGAAAAGAGATGAAGAAAATGAAAAAACTTTTCGCAGTGATGTTATCACTGGCAATGGTGCTCGGAATGAGCATGACAGCATTTGCGACAGAACCTGAAGAGGGCGCAGGTTCAAGCAAGCCGCAGCAGACGGCTACGATTACTGTGAAGGAGCTCAATGAAGGTTCAAAGGTAACATATAAGAAAATCGTAGAACTTGACCCTGCCGGAAGATGGAAGTGGGTTGATGGATATAACGATGATACTTTTGGAATGACATTAGAGCAGATTAAGAAAGCGGTAGAAGCCGGCGGCGCAAACGCTGATGCGGCGGCCGGAGCAATCAATCCGAACTTGTCTGCTATGAATTTTGAAGGATTTACAACGGATGCAGCCACAGAACAGACAGCAGGCGCAGACAGAAGAGTAGCATTTGAGGTTGGAGGAGCCGGATTATATGTGATTCAGGCGGCGGATACGACGAATGAGTACAAATATAACAATATGATCGCTTATGTCGGATATTCAGAAGGCATACTTCAGAATGCAGAAGTGACAGCGAAAGGCGAGTCTGTAAAGATTGAAAAGGACATTGTAAATAAAGGTGATGGAGACAATGATAAGACAGTAGCAGCCGGCGATGAAGTAGAATATCAGGTTACAGCTAAATACCCTTATTTTGAAAAAGATGAAACAAAATCATTTCAAATAAAGGATACGATAACAAAAGGCGGTACGCTTAAGACTGGTACAGTAACAGTAAAGATTAAAGATGGAGAGACGGAGACCGACATTACCAACAATGGCTTTCTTGTAGTCGAGAATGAAGGATTGACAGGATTTGTTGCCAATTTAGATGCAGGCAAATATAACAGCGAATATGCAGGAAAAGACTTGGTGATCACGTATACGGTAGTAATCGACGAGGATGCACAGGGAACGATAGAAAACGTGGCCGAATCAACAGGAAGCAACGGATCAGGTTCAAAGCACGAAGTTATCATTCCGACTACATCTGCTGAGATTACGAAGACGAATACAGATGGAAGCAAACCACTTACCGGAGCAGAGTTCACTCTTTATACAGAAGTGGTTGATGGCGAAGATGTAACAGGAGTATCGGGGATTGAAGTGGTTAACGGTAAATCACTGAAGCCGGTTGCCGGGTATGTGAATGTAGCAGTAGGAGAAGATGGAAAAGTCAAATTTGACGGTCTGGATATTCAGAAGACATACTGGATAAAGGAGACGAAAGCTCCGGAAGGTTACGCGATTGACGAGGAATACAGAAAACTCGTATTTGAGGGCGAAGGTCTGGTAGAGAAGGGAACAACAGAAGATAAGACGACAGATGAAAACGGTGTAGTGCATATAACAACCAAAACAGAATATGAGATAGAAGGAGCGTATGCGCAGATAGAAGGATTTAATGACGGACTTAACTTCCATGATTCAGAGCTTAGCTCACTTCCGTCAACCGGTGGTATCGGTACTACGATCTTTACTATCGGCGGATGTCTCATTATGATCATTGCTGCAGCACTGTTCTTTATAAGCCGCAGAAAATCTGAGAAATAACATAAGAAGATTTATTAAGGGATTCTGTTAAGAGTCCGTTTAAGTACTTAGTGTTTTATAAGACTCTCCGGGGCCTCAAAACCCCGGAGATGTCATAGGTCTGTCAGAGTTTTACGTACTTCAGAGAATGAGTATGATAAAAGAATGCATGGTACCAATACAACAGTAAGGAGAGCCTGAATGAAAAAGAATGCAAGTAAATTTTTGATAATAATTCTGTTTTTAGGCGGGTTGTCCTTGCTGCTGTATCCGTTTGCGGCGAACCAATGGAACAATTACAGGCAAAAGAAGCTTATGGGCAATTATGACGACATCATAGCCGCAAAGGAAGCTGACGGACAGATTGATTATGAAACGGAGTGGAAGGCTGCAGCTGCTTATAATGCTTCACTGCTTCCAAGTATTCTTCCGGATTCTTTTTCGGATGCGCAGAAATCCGCGGGGAATGAGGACTATATGTCAGTACTTAATGTGACAGGCAATGGTATGATGGGTACGGTGGAGATACCAAAGATCAAGATTAATATTCCTGTTTTCCATACGGTCAATGAAGATGTGTTAGAACAGGCAGCAGGGCATCTGGAAGGAAGTTCTCTGCCCGTAGGCGGTGAGAGTACCCATGCGGTCATCTCTGCTCACAGGGGACTTCCAAGTGCAGCTTTGTTTACGGATCTGGATAAGGTGGGGAAGGGAGATCATTTTCTGCTCCATATTTTAGACGATACTCTTTGCTATGAGGTAGATAAGATTACGATAGTTGAGCCGGAGCAGACACAGGATCTGGCAGTGGAAAGCGGTAAGGATCTGGTGACGCTTCTGACTTGTACGCCTTATGGGGTGAATAGTCATCGTATGCTTGTGCGGGGGCACAGGGTACCTTATGACCCGAAGGCGTTAGAGGATGAAAATGTTCCGCTCAGTGATATGAGCCTTCATACCAGTTATCTGTTATGGGTGATCGTGGGGGGACTGATCACGGCAGTATTTATTATACTCCTATACCGGAGAGAGAAAAAGATGGCGCAGATCGGTGCTAAAGAACAGTCGAATGACAGGGTGTTAGAGAGTAAGAAGGAGTAGATATGAAAAGGAAGATATCCACATTTCTGTTTGGTCTTTTGTTCCTTATAGGATTCGGGATCCTTGCGTACCCGACGATCTCTGATCAGTGGAATACATACCGCCAATCTAAACTTATTTCTGATTATGACGAGGCAGTGGGCAAAATGAGTGAGGAAGATTTTGAAAGTATGTGGGCGGCAGCGGCAGACTATAACAACACATATGAAAAAAACAGTATTCTTACAGATGTATTCGGCATTGACGGGGATGAGAATCTCCGGGAAACAGAATACTGGAAGGTACTTAATATAGCAGGGGACGGTATCATGGGATATGTGACGATACCAAAGATCAATATCAAACTGGCAATCTATCATGGCACAGGCACAGAGGTGCTTGAGACAGGCGTGGGACATTTGAATGGTACAAAACTCCCTATAGGAGGAGAGAGCAATCATAGTGTGTTGTCTGCGCACAGAGGACTGCCAAGCGCGAAGCTTTTTACAGATATCGATCAGCTGGCACGAGGAGACAGATTCTATCTGCATATTCTAAATGAGGATATGGCATATGAGGTAGACCAGATCCTTCCCATGATCCCAAAGGATGATTTTGAGGCGCTTGAGGAGGCGCTTAAAGTTGAGCAGGGACAGGATCAGGTGACATTGTTTACTTGTACTCCATATGGCGTGAACAGTCACCGTCTGCTTGTGAGGGGACACAGAGTGCCTTATGATGGAGAACTAGAGAGTACGCCTGCAGAATCTATGGTACAGGCGCTGCAGAACTACTATATGCTGTATCTGCTTTTAGGACTTGGAGTGACAGTTTTGGTCATTGTGATCATGCGTCGGATTTTTGGCAGAAAAAAGTAAAAAATAGGCGATGGAACACCGTAGGGAGGGATAGAGTTGAAAAAAAGGAAAAGGATTAGAAGCGGGTTTATATTGACATTAACATGTCTGCTGATATTGCTTTATCTTAGCCGTGTGCAGGTGATCTGGGCGGCGGAAGCGATCGATACGGATGCAAAGTGCAGCCTTACGGTATCCGTTGAAAATAGTATGTTTTTAGATCATGCTGATAAGATGACAATTCCGGTATCTGTGTACAGAGTGGCAGAGGTGGATGTATCAGGACACTTTACGGCGGTAGTACCGTTTGCCGGGATGAGTTTTGCTGATGTCAGCAGCAGTACCACAGCAGAGGATTGGAGCAGGCTGGCTAAGGAAGCCGAAAGGTGCCTGAATGACATAAAGGAAACCGGTAGTATAGAAGCGGCAGGATCTGTAAAGATCGTAATGACTGAAGGCAGTCAGACGGCGGAAGGTACAATTGGAGATCTTGCTACAGGGCTTTATCTTGTAACAGCGGAGCCGGTATATAACAAAGACTATACGGCAGAGTATACATTTTCATCGTATCTGACTGCTCTTCCGGGCAATGCTTATGCTGCGCCGGACGGTGAGAACTTGGGAGATGCGGAAGTTACAGATGATTGGAACTACAATCCGGTTATCGGTCTGAAAGCAGAGTGGCAGCAGCAGACGGGGAGGCTTATTGTTACAAAAAGGCTTGAGAATTATAATGAGACATTAGGGCCCGTATCTTTTGGTTTCCATATTATTGGGCGGGATGATAATGACAATATCATCTATGATAATTTTATTAAAATAGATATGGACAATGCAGAGAGTAAATCCGAGACTGTAATCAATCTTCCGGCAGGCATGAAGGTGACTGTTACAGAGGAGTATCAGGGAGGAAGCTATAAATTAGTCCAAAAGATTCCAGAGGGGGATTTGATCATTGTGCCGGATCATGTTGTAGATGCAGGAGAGAAAGAGGTAGCGGAAGTTACATTTACCAACCGTTATGACGGAGGAAACAGGGGCGGTTATGGTGTGACGAATCATTTTTACGATTCAGACGGCAATGGCGGCTGGCAGGTAGAAAAAAAGGAAATGCAGGCACAGAATTAGGAAGGAGCTGCGACAGAGATGAAGATAGTGAAAAAGTATGGTAAAGTGATCGGCATGTCAGCGGCAGCTCTTGCCATGACGGCAGCACTGACCATAGAAAGTTCGATGGCATACTTTACAACCTACGTATCCGCAGGCGGAAGTGAAGTCATACATCTGGGAACGCAGACAAAGATCCACGAAGAAGTGGAAAATATGGTCAAACATATCCGCATAGAAAATACATCGGACAACGATTGTTTTGTAAGAGTAAAAGTGATGTGGGGAACAACGTTTTTAGATGTTAAAGTTACAGATGCAGATGGCAGCGGCAACTGGTATGACGGCGGCGACGGTTACTGGTATTATAAGCCGGTATTGAGAGCGCGTGAACTTACTTCTGTATTGGATGCAAAGATTGAATTGCCGGAGAATTTTGATAAAGACAGTTTTGACGTGATCGTTTTCCATGAATGTATTCCGGCTGTCTATGATGATAATGGGAATCCGGACTGGAAGCTTTCATTAAACGCGGTGGGAGAGGGGGTTGATTAACCATGGGAAGAAAAAGAACCTCTAAAAGAGCCTCCCGAAATCATTATGTGACATATGTGTTGTTTGTTCTGGCGGGAATCATGCTTCTGGGAAGCGCGGTGGGAAGTACGCGCGCGGCGCTGACGTACCGGAGTGACAATTATATGAGGGAGATCAGTGTTTCACAGATAGGCGTAACACTTTTGGAGAATGGAAAAGTTGTGAGCAGCCGGGACTATGATAAGGATGAGTGGAAGATATCGACGAACAGGGGCGGTGCGTATACAAGCGGCGCTCTGTTCCAAAATCTGCTTAAAAAGGATGAGTCTCTTGTATTAAATAAAAAATATGATGAAAATCTGGCTGTAAGAAACAGCGGTACGATTGACGAGTACGTCAGGGTAAGGATATATAAATACTGGATGCAGGGAGGAAAAAAGATTACGACTCTGTCACCGGACCTTATTGATCTGAATCTTGTAAATGGGGACACCTGGATATCAAATCCGGATAATACAAGGGAATGTACAGAGCTCTATCATAAAGGAATTCTTGCTTCTGGCGCAGAGACAAAGACATTTACCGATACGGTCCGTATCAGTGGGAAGGTAGCGGCTGAGGCACAGATTCTGCAGGAAGGCAATGTTGTCAAAACAGTATATAAATATGACGGTGCGGAGTTTCATGTAGATGTGGAAGTTGACGCGGTACAGACCCACAATGCCCAGGATGCTATTAAGAGCGCATGGGGAGTCGATGCGTCTGCCCTTGGTATATTATAAGGAGGAATAGTAAGATGTGGAAGAAAAGATTATTACTTCAAAGTCTGAGTGTTCTTTTGGTTCTTGCGTCCTCTATGACAGTCAGTGCTGAAGACAGAAAAGCTTCTTTTACCGGCAGGGTAACTTTTGACGGTAAGAAGATGGAAAGCAACTTTAATAATACTAAGATCAATGATGAGATCATTTCGCTGCAGCCGGGAGATTCCGTGGAGCTGACAGTAAAGCTTAAAAATGATTATAAAGGTGAAGTTGATTGGTATATGGAAAATGAAGTCTTAAAGACTCTTGAGGATTCTGGCAAGGCAGAGGGCGGAGCGTATGATTATCTGCTCACTTATACTGATACAAAGAATAAGACGAGAACTTTGTATGCCAGTGAAAAGTTTGGCGGAGAGGAAACCCGTAATGGTGTGGGACTTAAGAGCGCCACAAAAACACTGGAGAATTATATCTATCTGGACCGCACACCGGGCGGGGCGGAAGGCACGGTAAAACTTAAGGTTGCTCTGGACGGGGAAACACTGGTTAACAATTACCAGAATACCCTTGCGAGGCTTCAGATGAATTTCGCGACGGAGATTCCGACAGATAACGGGACGCCGGGAGGCAGAAATAATGGAGGGAATGAAAACAGCGGCGGACGCCGTGAGATCATAAAAACAGGCGACCAGTCGTCAATACTGCTGTTTGTCCTTCTTATGCTTGGAGCTGGTCTGGTATTCTTGCTTGCGGCGATCATGAGGCTGCGGCGTGATGATGAGGAGGAAGAAACAGATGCCCATATGCGGACAGGTAAAGCTTTTGTACTTATTTTAATGTTCAGTCTGATCTTCGGGCAGAATGCGCAGGCGGCTGACGAGTATGATTATACAGTAAGGATATACGCAGGAAATCAAGGTTTGCTGGGAGATGGAGGAATTACGGTCCCCTCGGCTGCCAAAGTGAAAAGAAGTGCGGATCAGATTATCATTACAGGACTGAAATACGGCGATATTGTTAATGTGCGGGCACAGGATGCCGCTGAGGTAAAGGACGAAAAATATTATGTAAAAGGTATCCGGCGTTCTGGAAGGGATAATTCAGAGGCGACGGAGGAGGCTTTTACTGTGGCCAGTGACAGGGATTATGTGATTGCCTATGGGATCCGTGGTACGATGGTAAAATATACGGTGAATTATGTGGATGATAGCGGAAAGAAGCTGCTGGATTCAGATACCTATTACGGGAATCCGGGAGAGCGCCAGTATGTGTCATACCGGTATATTGATGGTTACCAGCCCCAGGCATATAATCTGGTAAAAACACTGTCAACGGACGAGTCGAAGAATGTATTTGATTTCCGTTATATGCCGGTTTTAGAAGACAGAGAAGAGACGCCAGGGACACCAGCACAGCCTGCCGGTGACACCGGAGGCAATGCAGGGAATACAGGGGCAGCCGCGCCCGGGGGAAATGCCGGGACAGGAAATGCAGCCGGAGGCAATGAAACAGATGCAGCCGGAGAGGCTGAAGGAGACGGTGAAACAGAAGAAAACGACGATGGAAATACTGCGGGAGCAGACGAAGAGGGTGAGGGAGATGCCGTCGGCGGAGATGCTGTAGTGCCGGTTCAGGATGAGGCAGTGCCGCAGGCGCTGCAGGACTTGGACGAAGTGGAAGATCCGGAAGTGCCGCTGGCCAATGTTAATAATGAGCTGTCCAGTAAAAGAATGGGATATTTTCCGATTTATGGAGGTATTGCGGCAACCGCCGCGGCGGCATTGATCATTATGGCTTTCGTTCTTAAGAAAAGACAAAAATCCAGATCTGTAGCTGTGAGACTGCTGCATAATCTAAAAGATAAAGAGAAGTAGCTATGAAAAAGGAAGCAAGAAACAAAAAAGGCGGCAGAGTATTGAGCATTATCGGGACACTCATGATAATTACAGTGATCATCCTCTGTTCAATGCTGGTTCTGCCGGGATTCTTCGGATATCATATGTATAATGTAATAAGCGGAAGCATGGAGCCTTCAGTGAAAGTAGGAAGCCTTATCTATGTGCGGGCACAGGATCCTTCAGAAATCAAAGAAAAGGATATCATAGCCTTTTACGGTTCTTCAGAAGATGGAAGTATCATTACACACCGTGTCCTGGAGAATAATGCAGTGGCAGGACGGTTTCGGACGAAAGGTGATGCGAACGATGCAGAAGATCTGGAACCGGTTGAATATGATGATTACATCGGTAAAGTGACATTTGTAATTCCTTATATGGGAGAATTGTTCGCGATGATGTCTTCAATGCAAGGTAAGATAGCAGCAGCATGTACAACAATTCTCGGGGCGTTGCTTAGTGTGTTTGGTTCGGGGAGAAAAGAATAAAGAGGGAGCTGTCGTTTTTACGGCGGCTCCCTTTTAGATATTCAAAGGTTCATGAATTTATTTATTATTTTTTGCTTCCTGGATCTTCATGGCACGGACTTTAAGCGGAAGTCCGAACAGATTGATAAATCCGTCCGCATCGTGATGGTCGTAAAGATCACCGGTCGTAAAGCTTGCGAGCGATTCACTGTACAGTGAATAAGGGGAAGTGGTCCCTGCCTTGATGATATTGCCTTTATAAAGCTTGAACTTCACTTCACCTGTCACATACTCCTGCGTACTTTCAATAAATGCCTGAACAGCTTCCCTGAGAGGTGTGAACCATTTTCCTTCATATACGATTTGAGAAAGCTTGTTTCCCATCTCTTCTTTTACTTCATATGTAGCGCGGTCTAATACTAATTCCTCTAACTGCTGGTGTGCCTCATAGAGAATAGTTCCGCCGGGTGTCTCATAGATACCGTGGGATTTCATACCTACTACCCGGTTTTCCACGATGTCGGCAATACCGATTCCATGCTTTCCGCCAAGTTCGTTGAGCTTCCGGATGATATCAGAAACTTTCATCTCCTCGCCGTTGATACTCTTAGGAATCCCTTTTTCAAATGTCATAGTTACATATTCAGCTTCATCCGGAGCTTTCTCAGGAGAAACACTCATCACAAGCAGATGGTCATAATTCGGTTCAAGAGACGGATCCTCAAGCTCAAGTCCTTCGTGGCTGATGTGCCAGAGATTACGGTCACGGCTGTAGCTGTGGCTTTCGTCAAACGGAAGGTTGATGCCGTGGGCTTTGCAGTATTCAATCTCATCTTCACGGGACTGCATGGTCCATACGTCTGTCATACGCCACGGAGCGATGACTTTAATGTCCGGAGCCAGAGCTTTGATGGCAAGTTCAAAACGGATCTGGTCATTGCCCTTGCCGGTAGCCCCATGACAGATAGCGCTTGCGCCCTCCTTCTTCGCGATATCTACAAGACGTTTGGCGATGGCGGGGCGTGCCATAGAAGTTCCCAGAAGGTATTTGTTTTCGTAAATGGCATGACCCTGTATGCATGGCACGATAAAATTATCGCAAAAATCATCTACCACATCTTCAATATATAATTTGGATGCTCCGGAGAGCTTCGCGCGCTCTTCTAATCCGTTAAGCTCCTCGCCCTGCCCGCAGTCAACACAGCAGCAGATAACCTCATAATCAAAATTCTCTATTAACCACGGGATAGTGGTGGTAGTGTCAAGTCCTCCGGAATATGCTAATACAACTTTTTCTTTCATCTTAATGTCCTCCTTAAAAATATACCACTCTATATTTAAAAATCATTTTTCTTGACCGTATGCAATACTATACACTATTTATTATAATTATGCAATAAAAAAATGGATATTAAATAAAAATATACGAAATATACAATAAAAATGCATAAAGTAAAACGTATACATCAGAAATGTATAAAAATGTCCATGAGGAATTGACATGTGTAGGGAATCTATATATAATATAGACAACCGATATATAGACAATCTACATAAAAATAGCGATTATCTTTAAGGAGTGTTTGTATATCTAAAAAGCAGGACAGAAAGGAGAGGATAACTGGAATGAAGATTACGGTCAGGATATTTAAAAGCAATATAAAAAACTGTCTGCCTTGTTTTATAAGCTCTATATTAGTCTCGGCGACACTGCTTTTGTTTGAAGGGATCAAAGCTATGTTTTTTGATGATATGAGTGAGAGGGAGATCATGGATTCATCTCTTGGTATTTCTGCACATCTGTATATTTATGTGCTGCTGTTTATCAGTATGATACTGACACTGTATACAGTGAATCATTACAGCAGGACCAGGATACGGGATTATGGGATGTTCATGGTGTTGGGAAGTGAGAAGAAAGATATCTTTCAGATGGTTCTGGCTGAATATGGGATGATCAGCGTGATTTCTTATATTATAGGCAGTATTTTAGGAACAGTGCTTTTATTTTCTGTGAGGCAGATGGTTCTTTCACAAGGTCTCCATATAGGGCTCACAGGAGGGATGTATGGGAAAGCTATATTAAAGACATTTGTCTGTATGCTGGTATTATATGCAGCCTCTGTTTTTATGAATGCGGTAAGTCTGAGAAGTAATTCTCTGTCGTCTCTTATGAGATATGATAAGAAAAAGAGCCGTTTTCCGTCCGTGAGGGCAGGTGCGGCCGGTACAGTGTGCGCAGCCTTGTGTTTTATCATTGCAGTAGCTATTATGGCAAATGAGAACATTGTTCCATATGTCAAGATGAAATACGGCCTCTTGTCTGTTCTTGGCGGATTGTTTTTATGTTTTACTTATACGGGAACACTGGTGCTTCATCTTTTAAAAAACAGACAGCGGTGGTATTACCGGAATTTGCTGATAATAAAGAATATGTACTATCGGTTTGCTGATAATAAAAATATCATGCTGCTTGGATTTATGATTGATTTTGCGGTGTTGATTTTTATTAATGTAAATGTTGTGTCCTATGGCAATACAACATCCCGGTATTTATGGAAATATCCTTATGATCATGTATTCGCGGTGGACGGATCCCAGGAGGATGGACTGCTCTTTGAGCTTAAAAAGACAGGAGGCAGGGTATGGACATACCCTTGTATTTCCCTTACATGTATGGAGGGAGGAGAGTATATCGGAATACCAGTATCCGCTTTTAACAGGCTCGCCGGGAAGGAGGAGGAGCTCTCGGAGGGGGAGATCATTGCAGTCTTACAAAAGCATGAGCAGGATGAGGACACATTATTCCCTTCCGGACGGATATGTTTAGATACTTCAGAGGGTGTCAGATGGTTTGACGTTAAAGAAGAAATGAAAGAAGTGCTGTTTGTCGCGCAGCAGAGGGAAAGCATAGGGATTGTAGTCTTGAATGAAACAGATTATGATTCGGCGGAGAAAATCTTTGGAGGTATGACTCTTGTTACCCAGAGTCTTAAGGAGAATGGCAAAGGCTGTGAAGAATATATGAAAGAGCAGGCAAAAGCTTTCGGCGCGGCGCTTTTTTATTCCAAAGAGGAATTGATGTTTAGGGACAGGAAGGAAGATATCATGTCTTTTATCTTTTACATTTGTATGGGGATATATCTGATGGCGGGCAATATGGCGGTCCTTGCAGTCAAGGTGTGGTCAGAGATTTCTCCAATGAGTGATAAATATGGATTTTTAGAGAAGCTTGGGATGGATGAAAAAGATATTAAGAGGTATGTGAAAAGTGAATTGTCGATCTGTATGAAGATTCCATTTATCCTGTCATTTGTACTCGGAATGGGAGCCTTGGTTTTAATATCCGGCGGCAGTGAGGACATGATGAACCGGCAGGTGCTCCTTTTATTTGCCGTGCTGGCTCTTATACAGGTTCTTTCTATTGCCGCCATGGAAAGGTATGGATGTCATCTGATTGCAGATGGGACGCAAAGAAACGAGGTGAGGTTATGGAGTTGATCAGGGCGGAAAATGTAGTTAAAAATTATCAGGATACGAAAGTTTTAAAAGGAATCAGCCTGACAGTGCAAAACGGGGAATTTATCGGAATCATGGGAAAGTCGGGAAGCGGGAAAACGACACTTTTAAAGCTCATGGGCATGATTGAGCCGGCGACGGAAGGCCGCATGTTCTATAGAGAGAACAATATAGAACAGATCTCTGGCAAGGAGGCTGCAAGAATCCGGCGGGAAGAGCTGGGATTTATCTTTCAGGAATTTTTTCTGATGGACAGCCTGAATGTTTTGGAAAATGTAATGCTCCCTTTGCTTATCCGCAAATGTGCAGACGGATCCGGAAAAGAAAGGGCGGAGTCTTTCATAAAGAAATTCGGGATAGACGGACTTGAACAGAAGATGCCCTGTGAATTGTCAGGGGGTGAACGCCAGAGGACTGCTATATGCAGGGCGCTGATCAATGATCCTTACATCGTCCTGGCAGACGAGCCTACTGGTAATCTGGATTCTAAGTCAGGGAAGGTTGTGATCGAAGCATTGGAGACTATCAACAAGGAGTTAGGAAAGACGGTTATCATGGTAACGCATGATCCCCGGATGGCAAGTCATTGTGACAGGATCATCCTGCTGAAGGATGGAAGAGTGTCAGGGCAGATGGAAAAGCAGTCAGATACAGAAGAGTTTTATAAAGAGATCATAGAAAAAATGATTGAATTGTAACGTGTTTTAGGTATCCATATGATAAGACAAGGAGGGCTGTGTGATGGAAAGGCAAGAGTATATGGAACTTCTGACCGGACAGATCCGCTGCAAAAGGGCGATTCCTCTTGTGACAAAGGAGCTGGAGATACATATTGAAGAACAGAAGGCAGATTTTATGAAAGAAGGTGCAACAGAGCAGGAGGCGGAAGAAGCGGCAGTCCGGGAGATGGGAGATCCGGTAGAGGTAGGGATCTGGATGGATGGGATACACAGACCGAAGATGGATTGGCGGATCATATTTTTTATAGGAGTTATCAGCGCGGTCTGTATGGGTGTATGGTACTATCTGAATATACAGGTCGCTAAGGAGGCAGCAGACCTTTCTGAGCTGTTTGTAAGGTATTTGTTTTACACAGCGGCGGGATATGCGGCTATGATCGGGATTTGCTATATTGATTATACATGGTTCGCGTCCAGAGCGAAAAAGATCATGCTTTTATACTGCGGACTTCTGGCGGGAGTATTAATGTCTTTTGAGCCGGTAAATGATATCTTTGATGAAATGTGTTCAAGTGCCGTGTGGCTGATGGCATATTTGTTTATACCGTTGTATTGCAGTGTGTTGTATAGTTACCGCAAAACGGGCGTCAGAGGGATTGTGAAAGGAATAGTATGGATGCTGCCAATTGTGATCTCGCTGCTTATCTGCGGCAATAAGATGGAACTTTTAATATTCCTTGTGGTGTTGGCCGCAATCTTGTCCTATGCAGTTTATGCCGGTACATTCCAGATACCCGCAAGAAAGACGCTTGCGGTGATCTGCGGTGTGACGGTACTTTTCTTTGCCGGAATGTTGATGCTGGAAGATTTTGGAGGATATAAAGGAGCTGCCACGCAGTCAGAGTACAGAAAAGTCATGGCGCAGAGCAAAGATACGGTACAGGAGGTGCTGCTATACAGCCGTGCTATTGGCAGGGCAAAAGAAAGTACAGGAGATGTCATGGGAACCTTTGAGCTTGCCGGCGTATTTCCAGCGGAAGATGGATTTACTCTGCTGTATCTGGCAGTGATTTTCGGGACATTTGTATCTGCTGTTGCGGTTCTTATAATAGCGGCGCTGCTTTTAAAGATGATATCCCTTACTGTAAAGCAGAAAAACCGGCTGGGAAGGCTTATGGGGATTGGGTGCGGGCTGGTACTCATTGTTCACGCGGCTGGTTATGTGCTGGAGAATACAGGGTTTATCGCGCCAGAACAGTTGTATTGTCCATTCACGGTGGGAGGCAGGGAAGTGATCGTTACTTATGTGCTGCTGGGAGTTATGTTGAGTATATACCGGTATCAGAGTATATCGGAAGCATAAAAGGAGGAGACAAAAAATGGCAGTTGATAAAAGTTTGGTTTCAGGGAGTACGTCAATGTTGATTTTACGTCTTTTGGCAGAAAAGGATATGTATGGTTACGAGATGATCGACACTTTGAGGGAAAAATCCCAGAACGTGTTTGAGCTTAGGGCAGGGACGCTGTATCCGCTTCTTCACTCCATGGAAGAAAAAGGATATCTGGAAAGCTATGAGCAGGAGGCGTCAGGGAAGGTACGTAAGTATTATCATCTGACAAAAAGCGGAAAGAAGCAGCTTAAGGTGAAGTCAGAAGAGTGGAAGGAATATTCCCGCGCGGTTGTAAATGTTATGGGAGCAATGGAAATAATGGCGTGAATGATCGGATATATTTGACTTGAGAAAATATCACAGAAAATCCGGATCAAAGATATTTTATAAAACACTTGCATAATATACAGGAAAGATGTATAATTATGCAAGTGTTTTTATTGAGAGATATATGATTATCCGATATTGATATTACATATTTGGAGGCGAAAAAGATGATCAAGGTTGGAATTATAGGAGCAACTGGTTATGCGGGAGGGGAGCTGGTAAGAATTTTACAGGCTCACAAGGAGGCTGAGATTGTATGGTATGGCTCTAGAAGCTACATAGATAAAAAATATGCGGATGTATACCAGAATATGTTTGAAATTATAGAGAACAGGTGTCTGGATGATAATATGGAGGCATTGGCGGACAAGGCAGATGTTATCTTTACAGCAACGCCTCAGGGATTTTGTGCATCGGTTATGAATGAGAGAATTTTGTCAGAAACGAAGGTCATTGATCTGAGTGCGGACTACCGGATCAAAGATGTCAGTGTTTATGAAAAGTGGTATGGTATAGAGCATAAAAGTCCGCAGTTTATAAAGGAAGCGGTATATGGTCTTTGCGAGGTGAACAGGGAAGCTGTGAAGACGGCAAGGCTGGTTGCCAATCCGGGGTGTTATACTACTTGTTCTATCCTGACTGCATATCCGCTGGCGAAGGAAGGCATTATTGACATGGATACGCTGATCGTGGATGCCAAATCAGGTACATCCGGGGCAGGAAGAGGAGCGAAGGTGTCAAACCTTTTCTGTGAGGTCAATGAAAATATCAAGGCATATGGCGTCGGATCCCACAGACATACACCAGAGATTGAGGAACAGCTTAATTTGGCGTCTGGTGGGAATGCGGCGATAAGTTTTACACCCCATCTTGTACCAATGAACAGAGGAATCCTTGCAACGGAGTATGCCTCTCTTAAAAAAGAAGTAACCTACACAGATGTGAAAGCCATCTATGATCAATATTATAAAGATGAAATATTTGTCAGAGTGCTTGAGGAAGGGATCTGTCCGGAGACAAAATGGGTAGAGGGAAGCAATTATGCAGATATTAATTTCAAGATCGATCACAGAACGAACCGTATCATTATGATGGGAGCGATTGATAATCTCGTAAAAGGAGCGGCAGGTCAGGCGGTGCAGAATATGAACATCATGTTTGGCCTGAATGAGAGAGAAGGGCTTGATCTGATCCCCATGTTCCCATAATACTTACCGGATAGATGTTAGGAGAAAATATGTTAAGGGTAATGACGATTGATGATTATGAACCAGTTTACGCGCTCTGGAAACAGATACACGGATTTGGGATCCGGAGTGTGGATGATTCAAGAGAAGGGATTGAGCGTTTCTTAAAAAGGAATCAGAAGACCAGTGTTGTAGCAGTAGAAGACGGTAAGATCGTAGGAGCAATCCTGTGCGGACATGACGGCAGACGGGGATGTCTGTATCATGTATGTGTGGATGCAGATTACCGTATGAGAGGAATTGGAAAATCTATGGTAGTATTTGCCATGGAAGCATTAAAAAAAGAAAAGATCAGTAAAGTTTCTTTAATCGCGTTTACAAAAAATGATATCGGAAACGCGTTCTGGAATGAGATAGGCTGGACAAAGAGACAGGATCTGAATTATTATGATTTCACATTGAATGAGGATAATATCACTGCTTTTAACCAATAGGGCAGGGCTGACTATGATAGAAAGGACGGGTTAGAGATTATGAAACAGATAAAAGGCGGAGTTACAGCAGCGAAGGGATTTGAAGCGGCGGGAACGGCAGCAGGGGTCAAATACACAGGAAGAACAGATATGGCACTGATCTATAGTCAGGTGCCATGCGCGGCGGCAGGAACATTTACAACAAATGTGGTAAAAGCAGCTCCGGTGAAATGGGACCAGCAGGTGATCGCAGGAGGCGGCACAGCGCAGGCAGTTGTGGTGAATTCCGGAATCGCCAATGCATGTACAGGTGAGGAAGGTTTTGGATATTGTAAGGATACGGCACAGGCCGCGGCAAAAGCGCTGGATATATCGGCGGCTGGGGTATTGGTTGGTTCTACGGGGGTTATCGGAAAGCAGATCCCTATTGATAAGCTGACGGCGGGTGTTAAGGCGCTGGCAGATAAGAAGAATGATTCTCTGGAAAACGGTACAGAGGCTGCAAAGGCAATCATGACGACAGATACCTGTGAGAAAGAACTGGCAGTTATGATTGAAGTCGGAGGAAAGACTGTGACTGTAGGAGGGATGGCAAAAGGCTCCGGCATGATCCATCCGAATATGTGCACTATGCTTGCGTTTATCACTACAGATGCAGTGATCTCAAAAGATACGCTGCAAAAGGCATTAAGTGAGGATGTAGGTGATACTTATAATATGATCTCTGTAGACGGTGATACTTCTACCAACGATACAGTCATCCTTCTGGCCAATGGCCTGGCTCAGAACCCTGAGATCGTATATCAGAGTACAGAATATCAGGAGTTTAAAAAGGCGCTCCATACGATCAATGAATATCTCGCGAAAAAGATCGCGGGAGATGGAGAAGGGGCGACCGCGCTTTTTGAGGTGAAAGCGGTAAATTGTGAGAACAAAGAACAGGCAAAGATTTTAGCGAAATCTATTGTCTGCTCGAATCTTACGAAAGCGGCAATTGCGGGACATGATGCCAACTGGGGAAGGATTTTGTGCGCGATGGGTTATTCAGGGGCACAGTTTGATCCGGAAAACGTGGATTTGTTTTTTGAGAGTGCGGCTGGGAAGATCCAGATCATTGAAAATGGAACGGCGGTTGATTACAGCGAAGAAGAAGCTACAAAAATACTTTCTGAACCTGCTGTGACAGCAGTTGCGGATGTGAAGATGGGAAGCGCTTTCGCAACTGCATGGGGATGTGACCTGACCCATGGATATATTGATATCAATGCAGATTACAGGAGCTGATGGGAGGTTGAGCGATGAATAAGGATATGCAGAAATACCTGGACAAAGCGGAGGTACTCATTGAGGCACTTCCTTATATCCAGCGTTTTAACCGTCGTGTTATCGTAGTGAAGTATGGCGGAAGCGCGATGGTAGATGAACAGCTGAAGGAACAGGTGATACAGGATGTGACCCTTCTTAAGCTGGTTGGTTTTAAACCGATCATCGTTCATGGAGGCGGAAAGGAGATCAGCCGCTGGGTTGGGAAGGTAGGCATGGAACCGCGGTTTGTAAACGGTCTGCGTGTGACAGATGAGGCGACGATGGAGCTTGCGGAGATGGTTCTTGGAAAGGTAAATAAGGGGCTGGTCCAGCTGGTGGAAAGTCTGGGCGTGCGTGCCATAGGCTTAAGCGGTAAGGATGGCGGACTCCTATCGGTAAACAAGAAGTTCTCCGGTGGAAAAGATATCGGGTTTGTAGGAGATGTGAAAAATGTAAATGCCAGTATTCTGTATGATCTTCTGGAGAAAGATTTTCTTCCTATCATTTGTCCTATTGGGTTAGATGATGATTATAATACTTATAATATCAATGCAGATGATGCGGCATGTGCTATCGCGACAGCTATGAGGGCGGAAAAGCTGGCTTTTCTTACAGATATTGAAGGCGTGTATAAGGATCCGGAGGATTCTTCTACATTGATTTCTGAACTTAAGATTTCAGAGGCAAGGGAGCTGATGAATGCAGGTTATATCGGAGGCGGAATGCTGCCGAAGCTTCACAACTGTATTTTAGCTATTGAGCAAGGGGTGTCCAGGGTACATATTTTAGACGGAAGGATCCCGCACTGCCTGCTCCTTGAGATCTTTACCAATAAAGGGATCGGTACGGCGATCATCAATGACAACGAGCAGTGCTTTTACATGCCCTAGGAGTGATGAAAGGATGACAGGATAATGAAAGTAAATGAATATATGCAGGCTGTGGAGAATGATCTGGTGCATACATACAACCGTTTTCCGGTGACTTTGGAAAGGGGAGATGGTGTATATATTTATGATACGGATGGGAAAAAATATCTGGATTTCGCGGCGGGAATCGCTGTGTCTGGCTTGGGATACGGCAATCAGGAATTAAATACTGCTTTAAAAGAACAGATCGACAAGCTTATGCATTCCTCTAATCTGTATTACAATACAGCATGCAAAGAAGCGGCCAAAGCGTTAAAACGGATATCAGGGATGGACAGGGTATTTTTTACTAACAGCGGGACAGAAGCGATCGAAGGTGCTTTAAAAGCGGCAAGAAAGTATGCGTGGAAAAAGAAAACGGAAAGATTTGAATATATTGCAATGAAGGACTCTTTTCACGGGCGCAGTATGGGAGCGCTCTCAGTAACAGAGCATGAAGCGTACCGCAAACCTTTTGAACCTCTTATTCCGGGGATTGGTTTTGCGAAGTTCAATGATCTTGATAGTGTAAAAGAGCTTGTTACTGATAAGACCTGCGCGATTATTTTAGAACCTCTTCAGGGTGAAGGGGGAATCAATATGGCAACCCGGGAATTCATGGAAGGTATCAGGAAGATTTGTGATGAAGCCAGGATACTGATGATCTGTGACGAGATCCAGTGCGGGATGGCCCGGACGGGAACATTTCTTGCATGTCAGTCTTATGGGGTAAAGCCGGATATCGTTGTTATGGCAAAAGCGATCGGAAGCGGGATTCCGGTAGGCGCATTTGCCATGACGGAAAATGTAGCAGAATATTCTTTAGAACCCGGCGACCACGGTACAACTTACGGCGGGAATCCCCTTGCCTGTACAGCAGTGGCAAAGACGGTTGAAATATTTGAAAAAGAGGATATGGAATCCCATGTAAAAGAAATAGGGGAATATCTGGCTGGAAAACTGGATGAATTAGTGGAAGATTGTGATCTGGTCCTTGAAAGGAGAGGAACCGGACTGATACAAGGACTCCGTCTGGATCGGCCGGTAGGAGAGATCATAAAAAAAGCATTGGAAAAAGGGCTTTTGATCATCAGTGCAAGAAGTGATGTGATCCGGCTGGTGCCTCCGCTTGTGATAGAAAAAGAGCATGTGGATGAGATGATCGATATTCTTAGAAGTGTGCTTAAAGGAATTTTATAATAGAAAAGCCAATCATTGGGTATACTACCTGAAAAACAGGAGGTATATGAAGATGATTGGTTTTTTAATTGCGCTGCTTTCAGGAGCATTGATGAGCGTACAGGGAGTATTTAATACACAGGTAACAAAGACAACCGGAATGTGGGTCAGCAACGGATGGGTGCAGCTTAGCGCGTTTGCTGTATGTCTGATAGCATGGTTTATCGCAGGGCGTGACAATATCGGCACACTGGCAAAGGTAGAACCTAAATATGTGCTGTTAGGAGGTGTGATCGGAGCCGGGATCACATGGACAGTCATTAAAAGCATGGAGCAGCTGGGACCTGCGAAGGCAGCGCTTCTGATCGTTATTTCGCAGCTTATCATTGCGTATGTTATTGAACTTTTAGGGTTGTTCGGTGTTGAAAAGGAACCTTTGGAGTGGAGAAAAATAATCGGCATGGGAATTGCAATTGTTGGAGTTGCAATTTTTCAATGGAAATAGTACAATAAAATCTGTCTAGGCATAAGAGGGGTATTTACAGTTTTCGACATCTGTAAAGGAGGATTTTATGCATAGCAGAAAGAAAGTTGTATTATTATGGGTGATGTTGTTATACGCGGTCTTTATGACGGCAGGCTGCAAAAAAGACACGGGAGAAGAAGAGGCCCTTGTCAGTGTGGAGCAGACAGATATACCGGCTGATACACAAAACAGCCAAGGTGAAGGAGAAGAAAAGACACAAGAGACTGGTGTTATATATGTGGATGTATGCGGACATGTAAAGAATCCGGGAGTATATCAGCTTACAGAAGACAGCCGGGTATATGAAGCGATAGATAAGGCCGGGGGAATGACAGAAGAGGCAAGTGCTTCCCTCGTGAATCAGGCGGAGCGTCTGATAGATGGACAGCAGATCTATGTCCCATCGGAAGATGAGCAGGCTTATGGAAGTGGAAACGCTGCGTATCCGGCGGCCAAAGATACGGATAACGGTAAAGTAAACTTAAATACTGCTTCGAAGGAGCAACTTCTGTCACTTACAGGTATCGGGGATGTCAAAGCAGACTCGATCATCAGATACAGGGAAGAGAATGGGAGCTTTCGGTCAGTGGAGGATATCAAGAAGATTGAAGGTATCAAGGATGGAGTATTTAATAAGATAAAAGACCAGATAACAGTCTGATAAGGAGATTAAGTATGAGCAAACGGGTACTGGTTGTTGATGATGAAAAGTTAATAGTAAAAGGAATCCGCTACAGTCTGGAACAGGACGGTATGGAAGTAGACGCGGCTTATGACGGCGAGGAGGCACTTAAGTTTATTCAGGAGAATAATTATGATATCATCCTTCTTGATGTCATGCTGCCGAAATATGACGGTTTTGAAGTCTGCCAGCGTGTCCGGGAATTTTCAGATGTGCCGGTTATCATGCTGACGGCCAAGGGTGATGATATGAATAAGATTCTCGGACTTGAATATGGCGCGGATGATTATATAACCAAACCGTTCAATATTCTGGAAGTAAAGGCAAGGATCAAGGCGATCATGAGGCGTGTTGGGAAGAGAGACAAAGACGAAGAGAGTCCAAAAGTATTTGTGAAAGGAGACATGAAGATTGATTGTGAGAGCCGCAGAGTTACGATTGGGGAAAAGGAAGTAAATCTTACGGCAAAGGAATTTGATCTGCTGGAACTGCTTGCCATGAACCCCAATAAAGTATACAGCAGGGAGAATCTTCTGAATATTGTATGGGGATATGAGTATCCGGGAGATGCGAGAACAGTGGATGTACATATCAGACGTCTCCGGGAGAAGGTCGAAGCAAACCCAAGCGATCCGAAGTATGTATATACGAAGTGGGGAGTTGGTTATTATTTTAGGGGTTAGAAAATATGTTAAAATCAATTTTTTAAGGAGTCTTCGCTTTCGGGTCATGGTTCTGATCATTCTTGCCGGGATCATCCCGAGTGTGATCATGAGAACGGTGATCCTGAAAAATTATGAAAAGCAGGCGGTGGAAATGCACACCGCCGAGATCCAGAATCAATGCGCAATTCTTTGTAACCAGTTAAGTACAACAGATTATCTTACAGGGTTTACATCTGAGAGTATCCAGTTAGAGTTAATTCAGTTATCTAATATTTACAACGGACGCGTGATGGTGATTAACGAGAACTATCATATCATAGAAGACACTTATAATATGGACAAAGGTAAGACGATAGTTTCTGAGGATGTCATACGCTGTTTTCGGGGAGTGCGAACCAGCAACTACGATGCGGATAATTGCTTTATTGAGGTGACGGCACCGATTATGGACAGTGGAACAGACAGGATCCGGGGAGTTATGCTGGTCAGTGTAGGTACGGATTCCATAGCGGAGAATCTGGAGAGCCTTCTTGTAAAAGCAGATCTTGTCATATCAATGGCAGGGATCATCATCATATCAATGGCATTTCTTGCAGGAACTCTCATGGTCCGCCCTTTTTACAGGATCACCAGATCGATCGGTGCAGTTACAGACGGCTATGAGGACGATTATCTGAAGGAGTATTCTTACACGGAGACAAGGCTTCTTTCTGAGGCATTCAACAAAATGCTGGGAAGAATGAAGGTGCTTGATGATTCCAGAAATGAGTTTGTGTCCAATGTCTCCCATGAGTTAAAAACGCCGCTCACCTCTATGAAGGTACTTTCGGATTCACTGCTTACACAGCAAGAGGCACCGGTTGAATTGTATCAGGAATTTATGGCCGATCTGTCAGAAGAGATAGAGAGGGAGAGTAAGATCATTGATGATCTGCTGGCATTGGTGAAGCTCGATAAGACTGCGGATACTATGAATATTAAGACGGAGAATATCAATCTGCTGGTGGAACGCATATTAAAACGGCTTCGTCCCATTGCGGAGGTCCGCAATATTGAGATGATTTTTGAAAGCTTCCGTCCTGTCAATGCGGAGGTTGATGAGGTAAAGCTTACGCTGGCAATTACAAATCTTGTGGAAAATGCTATTAAATATAATAAAGAAGATGGCTGGGTACATGTTTCCCTGAATGCGGATCATAAGGTGTTCTATGTAGAAGTGGCGGATTCGGGGGCAGGTATTCCGAAAAAGGAACAGGATCATATATTTGAGAGATTTTACCGGGTAGACAAATCCCATTCAAGAGAAATCGGAGGAACCGGCCTTGGATTGTCCATTGCCAGAAATGTGGTAGTTATGCACAGAGGTTCCATCAGAGTATTCAGCCAGATGGGAGAGGGAACTACATTTACCATACGGATTCCGTTAAAGTACGTGGTATAAGGAGGATGGATATGAGGCAGTATTGTGGTTGGTTTGCAGGTATTCTCTGGTTATGCCTTATCCTTGCAGGATGCGGACAGGGGACGATACCTGACGGGAATAAAACATATATTTACTATGTTAATGCGGATGGAACGGGATTTGTTAAGGAGGAATATGATCTTCCGGATGGTAATGTCAGGGAGCAGATTGCTGTTTTGCTTAAGGAACTTAGGAAGGAAACAGATTCTATCAAGTACAAGAGTGTATATCCGGAATATGTGGATATAAATGACTGGCAGCTTACAGATTCGGATCTGGAGATAGATTTTTCAGAATCGTATATACAGATGGATACGGCGGAGGAACTGCTTCTTCGCGCGGCGACAGTGCATACTTTAGAGCAGGTCAATGGTGTGGATTATATTAAATTTACGGTAGAAGGTAAGGGACTGCGCAACAGTGAAGGAAAGGAAGAAGGGTACATGAACCATGATTCCTTTGTGGAGAATACAGGTTCCACTCTTCATTCTTATCAGGAAGGCAGCCTGAATCTGTTCTTTGCCAATAAGAAAGGTGACAGGCTGACAGAAGAAGTTGTAAATGTCAGATACAACAGTAATATGTCTGTGGAAAAGCTGATCACGGAGCAGCTTATTAAGGGACCTTCGGTAGAAGGCGCTTATCCGACGCTGCCTCCTGACACAAAGGTGTTGGGGGTTTCTGTGAGAGACGGTATCTGTTATGTGAATTTTGACAAAGGTTTTCTGAATATGGACTATAAAATCAGTCCGGAGGTCAGAGTGTATTCTGTTGTAAATTCCATTGTCGCAGGGGGAGAAACAGGTCAGGTGCAAATATTGGTAAACGGTGAAGCAGATGTATCCTATCAGGGGGATGTCAGTCTGGAAAAGCCGTTATCAAGAAATTTAGAAATTGTGGAAGAAAAGGAGAAAGATTGAGAAACAGACCATTATGCAGTTTTTGTCTGTCTGCTTTTTTGATCCTGTGTATCGGTATAGTCTGCGGAGGAGAGAGGCTTGTGAAAGAGCTTCGCCCTTCCGCGGCAGAGATCTATCTAAAAGGGAAAGAAGAGGTCTTTCTGACAGGAAGAGTATACCAGAGGGCAGACAAAGAAAAATATCAGGTGTTATATCTTAAAGATAATTCTATTACATATCATCAGCGATCGCTGAGAGAATCCAGACTAATGATCTATGACGAAACAAAACAAAAAGTGGATATCGGGGATGTGATTACCGTTTCAGGTGAGATCGGATTTTTTGAAACTGCAAGGAATCCGGGAAATTTCGATAGTAAGCTGTATTATCAGAAACAGGATATCCATGCAAGTGTGTGGGCTGAGTCTATAAAAAAACAAAAAGGTAATCCCCATACATTTTACGAAAATATGAAAAGCACATTGTACCGGCTCAGGCAAAAATGGAGATCAAGTCTTTGTAGAGCACTGGGCAAAGAGGACGCAGATACATTGTCGGCCATACTGCTAGGAGAAAAGTCACAGATGGATACAGAACTTCGAGAGTTATATCAGGTAAATGGGATCGGACATATTTTGGCGATCTCAGGATTACATCTGTCTTTTGTCGGGATTGGGATGTATAAGATGCTGCGGCGGTTTACGGGGTCTTATCCGATTGGCGGGGCGTTTGGTATTTTGTTTCTGGTGCTGTATATTCTTATGATCGGGCTTACTGTGTCTGCGGTGCGGGCGCTTACGATGTTCTTATTCCGGGTAGGTGCGGATATGACGGGACGGCATTATGATGCGCCGACGGCACTTTCTGCGGCGGCGGTTGTGGTGTTGTTGTGGAGGCCGCTCAGCCTGTATGACGGTGGATTCTGGCTGTCCTTTGGGGCGGTGCTTGGGGTTCTTGCGGTAGTGCCGGTGGTGCAGGATGTATTTAGCCGGACAGAGTCCGCCAGTCTCGCTAAAGCGTGCATTGCGGGAGATCCCACAATATATAATAACGAACAGCATGCCGGTTCCGTATGTGTGTATTTGGGGAAAGCCTGGAAACAGGTATGGCAGATGATTATGCAGGGACTGACAGCCAGTATTGGTATCAATCTGGTCATCTTTCCGATTCTGCTCTATTATTTCTTTGAATTTCCGCTTTATTCTTTTATTTTGAATATCTTTGTGATTCCGTTGATGTCTGTGTTGTTATTTCTGGCAATGGCAGGAAGCATATTTTCGCTGTGGTTTGTTCCTATATCTGTCTTGTTGTTTAGGATATGCGGTAAAATTCTGTGGATTTATAAAATTAGCTGTGGGATAGCGCTTGACTTGCCGGGAGCGAGACTTGTGATCGGAAGGCCTGATACGTGGCAGATCATAGTATATTACGGGATTTTGTTTTTGGGGTTGCTTATATTGAGATATATTTTATTAATGAAGAAATGTGAGGAACAAAGGAATCAAAGTTTATTAGTGATGGAATGGGGGAAGAAAAGAGATTACAGAAAACAAGAAAATCATGGATACCGGGGAAATCGGAGAAAACAAAAAGCAGGTTGTTCAGTGATTCTCCTGTTGGCAGCGGGAATTATGATTCTAATGGTTCGTTTTGGAGAGGCGGGGAAGCTTGCAGTTGTGGTGCTGGATGTGGGACAGGGGGACGGAATCTTCATGAAAGGTCCAAAGGGCGGCACCTATCTGGTGGATGGAGGGAGCAGCGATGTCAAAAAGGTGGGACAATACAGGTTGGAATCATTTCTGAAATCCCAAGGGGTGGGAGTGATTGATTATGTGCTGATATCCCATGGTGACAGTGATCATACGAATGGAGTAGAGGAGTTGATTGAGAGACAGGAGATTGGGGTAAAGATTGGGACGCTGGTATTGCCGGTGCAGGAGGTGTGGGATGAGGCGTTAGCAGGCTTGGCGAAGAAAGCAAGGGATAATGGAATCCGTGTAGCTGTGATGGAATCGGGACAGAGTATCCAGGAAGGGAATATGACGATTACATGTATACAGCCGAGGAAGCTGGGAACGGAGACAGAGAATAGGGAGTCTGAGATACGGGAACCTGAGGTACAGGCTGCGGAAGGAGGATACGAATCGGGGAATGCGGCATCTATGGTATTGGCAGTTAAGTTCGGAGAGTTTGATATGCTTCTCACCGGGGATGTAGAAGGAGGAGGAGAAGGGCAGCTTACAGGGCAGTTGGAAGAACAATACTGGGGTTGTACATGGGAGGTCTTGAAAGTGGCACATCATGGCTCGAAGAATTCATCATCTGAACAATTTCTCCGGCAGGTCAAACCTGCGTATGCGTTCATTTCAGCGGGACGGGAAAACCGGTATGGGCATCCTCACCGGGAAACAATAGAAAGGCTTGCAGATGTTAAAAGCAAAATCTATTCTACACAGGAGAAAGGGGCACTTATAGTGGAGGTTGAAGACGGGGAAACAATGAAAGTTGGGAGTTACTGGTCACGAAGTGAACAGTAACAGCCGGAAGATTGCTATGGAAATGCCGCTGCTTAGTTGCTATAATGTAATTAATGATCTGAGCCAGGAAATGGCTTAGAGATGATGGAAGGAGCGTGGAAAGAGATGGAGATGCGAAAGAAGAAACTTCCGATTGGGATTGAAAATTTTGAAGAAATCAGGAAAGAAGATTTTTACTATATTGATAAAACAGGGCTTATTGTCGAATTACTTCATAACTGGGGAGCAGTGAATCTGTTCACTCGCCCACGGAGATTTGGAAAATCGTTGAATATGAGTATGTTGGAACACTTTTTCTCGCTGAATGGAGATAAGAGTATTTTTAACGGGCTGGAAATTTCAAAAGAAACAGCGCTTTGTGAGGAATATATGGGGAAGTATCCGGTTATTTCTGTTTCATTAAAAGGGATTGATGCGCTCAATTTTGAGATGGCCTTTCGGATGGGAGCTCGGGCCGTGAGACGGACAGCGTCAAAAGTGCAATATCTTTTGGAGAGTGATGCGTTAAGTGAGAGTGACAAATTGGAATATCAAAGCCTTTTGAACAGCAATATGGACGAATCTACATTTTGTGACAGCCTGAGAATATTGTCAGAAATGTTGGAAAAGCATCATGGTACAAAAGTTATCTTGCTGATTGACGAATATGACGTTCCATTGGCAAAAGCCCATGCGAATGGATACTATGACCAGATGATTTCCCTGATCCGAAGTCTTCTTGGAGAGGCGCTCAAAACAAATAACAGCTTGAAACTTGCAGTATTGACGGGCTGCCTTCGGATTTCAAAGGAAAGTATTTTTACTGGACTTAATAATCTGAAAGTGTTGACGATTGCAGATGAGCGTTTTGATAAGTACTTTGGCTTTACAGACAAAGAAGTGAGAGAACTCCTGGAGTATTATGATGTAGCGAATCATTATGAAGAAGTAAAAAGATGGTATGACGGATATCAATTTGGAAATGAGGAAGTGTACTGCCCGTGGGATGTGCTGAA
>CAJUAM010000023.1 GCA_910584615.1 uncultured Dorea sp. | reverse complement strand
AGGTTTTATGCGACCTACAAGGTATTTATCTAGTATTCAACTGTCAAACTCCCGAACAATCTCGGCTTTCTTTTTTTCCGCCGCCCATTTTGCCTGTTTTAGCTGTTCCTCAGCTAAAGATATGGTCCGCTTTAATCTTTTTTCTTCGTATTCTCTTTCCTGCTGCTTATTTTCCATACTATTCCCCCTTGTCAAAAACAAAAGACCGTTTTTACTGAAATGCTGCTAGATTAGTCTAGCATACGTCAGACTGTACTAATAGTCTTGTATTCATAAAATTGATATGATAAGATTAAGGTGGAAAGAAAATAATCTCGTTTTATCTGCATGAAAAAACAGGATACCTTTTTCGATATCCTGTCACCGGTATTTTTCCTTATATACTTTATCTGCCGCCCAATATTTTTTCCCTTCTTTTTTCAGGTCATTTTCATATCCAGTCTGACTGTTGGCAGGCTTTACATCCAGAAGCGTATGGAGCTTTGTCATTCCATTCACTCTGACCCTGTCATTTCTGCAATAATTAAAGGATTCAGTTTCTACGATGGGCTTATATTCCTCTATCGTATAGTTCTTTGGGTCACTGTCGATCCTTCCTGTTTTCTGATCCAACCTAAGATAATCCCACTGTGTCACAAACTGCCCTGCAATCCCATATTGATCTTTTCTCATCCGTATGATAAATTCCGACAACCCATTCTTGCTTTTTACTTTATCATTCATCTGCCTTTCATATTTTCCCAGATCTTTTCGAAGCTTACGGTTATGAAGTCTTGAGCTTGAACTGTAATCTAAAGGCCGCTTTGCTGCCTTTGCGTATGCTTTAAGCTTCTTTATGTCACAGCTTCCTTCATACTGCCTTCGGATATAACTGATATTGTGAAAATCTATATACATGCGGAACTGGTGAACGTACACATTGTCAAGCCCCTTTCTGCCGAAAGCTTCTATCACTGTACGGGCATATTCCTCTAAAAATAAGCTGTCAGGCTCCATCTCCTCATAAAAGCAATAACCGTTATTCTTTGATGCCATACCGGTTATCCTTCCAGTATGCGCGTCTGTCTGGTACTCAAGCCTTGTAAGCTGCAGCATCCTATGTTCATCAATGATCCCTCCCATCTGCCGGATGGGAAGCACAGCCTTTGCCAGAGCACTGTAACGGCTTGCCGCATACATCTGCCGGTAAAGATCAGAGCCGATCCATCTTGCCTCCTGCAGCCTGCCTGATTCTTTCTCACAGATATCAAGCGCCGCTTCATCCCAGTATCCTTCTCTTTTTATAACTGATAGATCAATGCGTTGCAGATACATGCCGCGATATTACTCCCGCCTTTTCTTCCCTGTGATATAATATACGGCACACTTTCAAGTGTCAGAACCATTTCTTTAGACGAGATCACATTCACAAATCCCACAGGAACTGCGATCACCAGTCTGGGACTGATCCTGCCCTCACGGATCAGTTCACACAGACGTATGAGTGCTGTCGGCGCATTTCCGATGGCAAAGATCAGTTCTTTGTCCAGCAGACATGCCTTTTCCATACTTGCCGCTGCCCGTGTTGTTTTTTCCCGAATCGCCTTCTCTGCCACATCCTCATCGGACATAAAACAGTACACTTCCCCGCCGTATTCTGACAGACGTTTTTTATTGATGCCAGAATACGCCATCTGCGTATCCGTCACTATGCAGGCGCCTTCTCTAAGAGCCTGAAGTGCTTTTTCTACAGCTCTTTCGGAAAACAGCAGATTTTTCGCATAATCAAAATCAGCGCTTGTATGGATACAGCGCTTGATGACCGGCGCTTCAATCCCTGTCAGCACAATTCCTTGCTCCTCTAACTCTTGTGTAATGATCTCAAAACTTCTTTTTTCTATCTCTTTAGGGGAAACTTTTTCTATCTCCTCTTTCACTTTTTGTCCATCTCCTTTTCGGCAGCTTCTATGGCCGCATCTCAGCCATCTCACAATCCCATGATCTCATAGATCATCTTCATATCCATATGCTCTCTTAACCCTGATGCCAGGATGTCATACTGCATTTCTCTGAATTCTTTAAAATCCATGCCCTTCCTTTTTGTAATCTGAATCCCTTTCCTATTTGCCAGACTTTCGATGATCTTATCCGCCACCTCATCCTTGTCAAAAATCCCGTGCACATAAGTACCGTATATATTCCCTTTAGACAACCCGTCACAGCTTTTCCTTCCGGAAACGGTGTCAGTGATCTCTGCCATACCTTTATATGCGCTTTTTGTCTCTCCCATGTGGATTTCATATCCTTCAAAAGAACTCCCTGTAAGACTCCCAAGCGTCCCTTCTATGGCAGCAAATGTCCCTTCCACTCTGGTCCGTGTCTTCTCCCTGGTAAATACCGTCTCTATAGGGAGCAGCCCCATCCCCCGCACAGTTCCTCCATTTTCCACTTCCAGAGGATCACAAAGGACTTCCCCGAGCATTTGATAACCGCCGCAGATGCCAAATATGACCGTGCCATCTTCTGCCGCCTTCAAAACAGCCGCCTCAATCCCGCTCTTTCGCATCCACAGAAGATCTCCCATCGTATTTTTCGTTCCCGGAAGAATGATCATATCCGGTCTTTTAAGGTCTGATACTCTCCTTACATACCGCAGAGAAACTTCACTGCAATTTTCAAGAAGCATAAAATCCGTAAAGTTAGAGATCCTCGGCATTAAAATAACTGCAATATCTATCTGCGCATGGCTTTTTCCTGTCCTTCCCCCTAAAAATCTCTCTGTCAGACTGTCTTCTTCCTCAATCTGCACTGGTAGATACGGTGTAACACCTACAACGGGAATCCCTCCTCTCTCCTCAAGCATGGTAATGCCCGGATTGAGAATCGTCTTATCCCCGCGGAATTTGTTAACGATCAGCCCTTTGATCCGCGCCTTTTCTTCCTGCTCAAGAAGCATGACTGTACCTAAAAGCTGCGCGAACACACCTCCTCTGTCAATATCTCCCGCCAGCAGCACAGGGGCATCCAAAAGTCTGGCAAGTCCCATATTTACGATATCTTCTGATTTCAGATTGATCTCTGCCGGACTTCCTGCTCCTTCTATCACGATAATATCATACTTTTCATCCAGCTTTTTAAATGCCTTCATGATATCCGGCACCAGCTTCTTTTTATACGCAAAATATTCGCGCGCGCTCATATTTCCAAAAACTTCGCCGTTTACGATCACCTGCGAGCCTGTATCGTTTGTAGGCTTTAACAAGATCGGGTTCATCTCTGCTGCCGGTTCGATCCTTGCCGCCTCTGCCTGTACTGCCTGCGCCCTGCCGATCTCAAGGCCGTCTCTGGTGATAAATGAATTCAGCGCCATGTTCTGTGATTTAAAGGGCGCTGTCTTATATCCGTCCTGCCGAAAGATCCGGCACAATCCCGCACATAGAAAACTTTTTCCCGCCCCCGACATGGTTCCCTGGATCATAATTGTCTTAGCCATGTGATAATCCTTTCATTTTCCGCATGTGTTCTCACCGCAATCCGGTAATACCCAAAAGAAAGCCCCCTGTAATCCGAGCAGTCCCGGATCAGAAATCCCGCGGCAAGGGCTTCATTATATAGACTTCTTTCCCTGCACAGTAAATCCTTAAAAAAGATATAATTTGCCAGAGAACCATAAATCTGAAACCCAAGTTTCTTAAGTTCTTCTGTCAGATACCTTCTCTCTTTCCGGATAAGCACCTTTGTCTCCTCCATATAGTCCATGCAGTCTTCAACCGCCGCTATGCCGCCCTCCTGCGCCAATACAGATACGTTCCATGACTGCAGGGCGGCACGCATCCTTGAGAGAAACTCTCTGTCACTGCACATACCATATCCAAGCCTCAGACCCGGCATACAAAAAAGCTTCGTAAGCGCCTTTATGATCAGGAGATTATGAAATCCAGAAAGCTTTTCCTTCATCTCATATCCTTTCGGTTGATCGAGAAAATCTATAAAGCATTCATCTATCACAAGAAAGCATTCTGACTCCTCACATTTCTTTGCTATATCTTCTGCCAGATCTGCCGTGATACACTGACCCGTAGGATTATTCGGATTACAGATAAACACCATGTCTATGTCCGGCGTAATATGATCGATAATCTCTTCTTTGACCTGAAACTGCTCTTCTTCTCTCAATTCATAGAAAGACACATTTGCGCCCGCAAGCTTTAAGGCACGTTCATATTCTGAAAAAGCAGGAGAAAGAAGCAGCGCTTTCTTTGGCTTTACAGCAAGTACCGCGCTAAAAATAATTTCCGCCGCCCCATTTGCACAAATCAGGAACTCTTCCGGAACATTTTCAAACCTGCCAAGCGATTTGACAAGCTGAGCGCAATGCATATCCGGATAACAAGAAATCCGGCCTGCTTTAGTCCGTATTGTCTCTGTTACTTTAATAGGAGGCCCAAGCGGGTTCACATTTACCGAAAAATCAATCTCTACCTGCTCATTCCTATATATATCTCCGCCATGAATCTCTAATATTGATCCGTCTTTTATCCACATTTCTATAACACCCCAAACATCCCCGCAGCTAAGACACTTACGTCCGGTCTATTTCCCAAAAACCTCTGCTGCCGCTTTCATATTTTCAATTATAGAAACTCCAAATGGACATCTCATCTCACATGCCCCGCACTGGATGCATTCACCCCCATGGTGCTCAAGAACCTGGTAATGCTCCCTGACCGTCTCTGGCACTTCTTTCTGAGCTCTTGCCAGATTCAAAAACTTGGTAACGGATGCCACATCGATCTTTTTTGGACATGGCGCGCAATGGCTGCAGTACATGCAGTGCCCTTTCCAGCTTATATTAGGAAAGGAAGCAAAGGCAGGAGCATAATCTTTTTCCTCATCAGACGCTTCCTCATAGGCAATATCCGCCTGAAGCTGCTCTTTAGTCCGCGCGCCTGAAAGTACTGTTGCCACAGCAGGACGGGTAAGGGCATAATGAAGGCACTGGTTTGCTGTCAGCGCTTTTCCGGCAGGAGACATCTTCTCATCCAGCAGATCCCCGCCGCCGAATGCCTTCATAACCGTAATTCCTACTCCAAGACGCTGACAGGTCTCATATAACTTCTGGCGCTCTGGATCCATATTGACAAGCGGCGCCGCATAATTCTCATCCTTCCACAGATCTTCCACATCTTCGCTTGCGGGCTGGAGATCGTAGCAGGGATTCACGCTGAACATCAGCACTTCTATGTATCCGCTTTCTACAGCTTCTTTGGCAACCTTAGGATTGTGGCTGCTAAGTCCGATATGGCGGATTCTCCCTGCTTCTTTTAACTCCTTCGCATAGGAAAGCACAGGGCCGTTTACAACAGTTTCCCAGTCTTCCATAGAATCCACATAATGTATCATGCCTACATCAATATAATCTGTATCCAAAAGAGACATCATCTGCTCAAATCCCTCTTTTACCTCTCCGATATCCCTTGAGCGTTTATACTGTCCGTCTTTCCAGACCGAACAAATATGAGACTGTATAACAAACTTTTCCCGTCTTCCCTTTAATGCCTCTCCAATACTTTTTCTTACCGCAGGATCAGGCGTATAAAGGTCAAAATAATTCACGCCCTTTTCTTCTGCCAGATCCAAAAACCGCTTTACATTCCTTAACCCATCCCCGGCAAATCCCTCACATCCCATGCCGATCTCACTTACCTTTATTCCTGTATTTCCCAATTGACGATACTGCATTTTACTTATCTCCTTACATTCATTTTACTTTCATTATACACATTCGGCTGCTGCTTTTCAAATAATTATCATGTTGACAAAATCAACTCTATGTATTATGATATGAGTTGACAAATTCAACTTGTGTTGACCATCTATTTTTAATCATAACGAGGAGGAATAACTTTGAACAACGACACCATCAAAAAAATACGTCAGTTCAACCGCTACTATACTGTATGGCTGGATGTACTGAGCAAAGGCTATCTGGGTACGGATTTCTCCTGGCCAGAGTCAAGGACGCTGTTTGAAATCTATCTTCATCCGGGAATCACCGCCACAGATATATGCAAAAGTCTGAACATGGATAAAAGCTATGTCAGCAGGATCCTGGCAAAGTTTGAAAAGCAGGGATTCCTTACACGTGAACTTATTTCTGGCAGCAAAGGTCTCAAAAAGCTGAAACTTACGGAAACCGGCGCAAAAAAGGCTGAAAAGATAGACTCTAACGGTGACAGACAGATTGCTGAAAAGCTAGAAAATCTTGACAGTGAAACCTGCGAAAAACTCTGCGAAGCGATGGCCTTGATCGAGGATACTTTGCGGAAAAATGATTTGAAACGACAAACAGATAAATTATAAAGGAGGACATACATGACGAACAGTGAAATAACGATCCGCGCATACAAACCGGGAGACCCCAGTCTTATCTGCTATTTCCAGTACAGACTATATGAAGAACAATATCATTTCAATGGATACTACGAAAAAGAAATGCTAGAGGGCATGGCTGAGCTTTATGATGACTTAGACGGCAGCCAGATGTGGATTGCCGAGCTGGACGGGACTATCGTGGGGGACATCGCCGTCATCAAAAAGGGAGATGACAGCGCTAAACTGCGGTGGTTTGGTGTAGGACTGAACCTGCAGGGTCAGGGACTTGGAACCCGCCTGTTAAAAACGGCTATGGATTTCTGCCGGGAAAAAGGATACGTCCATCTCACCCTCTCTACCCTTGACATATTAAAACCCGCAAGACATCTCTATGGAAAATTCGGTTTTTACAAAGTAAAAAGTGAACCCTTTAACGAATGGGATAAAACCCGGGATATGCATCAGGAAATCTGGGAGTGCGAACTTAAATAAACTATACATAAATGGCAGGAGCATAAGATCTCCTGCCGTTTTACATTTTTTACCCTATCTTATCAGAACAATTCCTTTACCACTGGATAGATCTTCTTAAACTTCTGGTATTTTTCCTCATACTTAGCAACCAGTTCTTCTTCCGGCTCCACTGTATCTACCACTTTTACAAGCTTCTTCGCAGCCGTCTCCACATCCGGATACTCACCGCACCCTACTGCTGCCAGCATAGCTCCTCCAAGGGCAGGACCCTCCTCACTCTCAGGGATATCTACTTTTAGGTTCAGGATATTGGCGATCATCTTCTTCCACAATGGACTTTTCGCGCCGCCGCCGCAGATTTTTGTCCGCTCAATCTGTATGCCAAGACTCTTCGCAACTTCAAGTGAATCACGGAGCGCAAAAGTCACACCTTCCAAAACGGCCTGCGTCATATCTTCTCTTGTAGTATCCATAGTCATACCGATAAACATTGCTCTCGCGTCCGGGTTGTTATGAGGAGACCGCTCTCCCATAAGATACGGCAGATAAAACACATTGTTCTCACCAAGTTTGCTGATACCGGCCTGCTCCGCCTCAAAATCATTTGTCTTTAATATCTCCTCACTCCACCACTTGTTGCAGGCTGCCGCACTCAGCATACACCCCATCAGATGATACTTTCCGTCCGCATGCGCAAAAGAATGGAGCGCATTATTATCATCCACGCCAAAACTCTTGCTTGAGATAAAGATCGTCCCTGATGTTCCCAGTGAAATATTGCACATACCGTCGCCTACTGTTCCGGTTCCCACTGCCGCAGCAGCATTGTCTCCGGCTCCCGCGATTATTTTCACATTCTCTGAAAGCCCCAGCTGCGCCGCTATCTCTGGCTTCAATGTCCCTACCACTTCATAGCTTTCATAAAGTTTTGGAAGCTGTTCTTTCGTGACTTTGCAGATATCCATCATTTCCGCGGACCAGCACCGTCTTTTTACATCCATCAAAAGCATTCCGGATGCATCTGATACATCTGTACAGAAAGATCCTGACAATCTGTATGCAAGAAAATCCTTCGGAAGCATGATCTTACTTATCTTCGCAAAGTTTTCCGGCTCGTGCTTTTTCATCCACAGAAGCTTTGGTGCAGTAAATCCTGCAAATGCTATATTCGCCGTATATTGTGAAAGCTTGTCTTTGCCAATCACTTCATTTAGATAGTCTGTTTCTTCTCCGGTCCTTCCATCATTCCAAAGAATCGCCGGTCGGATGACGGCATCATCACTGTCTAACGTTACAAGTCCGTGCATCTGCCCTCCGAAGCTGATTCCGGCTACTGCTTCTTTTTCACACTCTGCGGTCAGCTCTCTGATTCCTTCCATGGACTTGATAAACCAGTCCTCCGGATTCTGCTCTGACCAGCCTGGCTTCGGAAAAAATAACGGATAATCCTTTGATACGATCTTTCGTATCTCTCCCTTTTCATTCATGAGAAGGAGCTTTACCGCAGAGGTTCCTAAATCTACTCCAATATATAACATCTTATTCTCCTTAAATCAGTCTGACAGAACGCTGATCAAAAATCACATCAGCGCCTGTTCCTTATTTATCCCCAGGGATTCTCTGTCGGATATCTCACTCCTGCCGGCTGGTTGTATCCAATCTCTTCTACAGGAACGCCGATATATTTAAACACCTCGAACAATGCTTTTCCAAAATGTCCGAAAGCAACCGCGCCGTGGTGCGGATATCCGCCCTCGATCAGTACATGGCGGTAAAATCTTCCCATCTCGGGAATCGCAAATACACCAACGGAACCAAAAGATTTCGTAGCCACCGGAAGCACCTCACCGTGCGCAATATAAGCGCGCAGGATATTGTCCGCGGTACTTTGCAAACGATAAAACGTAATGTTTCCCGGTATGATATCTCCCTCTAATGTCCCTTGCGTTACTTCTTCCGGCAGAGTACGTGCCATGATCATCTGGTATTTCATCTCACAGAAGGAAAGCTTCTTGGAAGCTGTATTTCCGCAGTGGAAGCCCATAAACGTATCTTTCTGGCTATAGTCATATCTGCCCTTGATATCATTCTCATACATATCCTTCGGCACAGTATTATTGATGTCAAGAAGTGTTACTGCATCCTCGCTGACCACAGTTCCGATAAACTCACTTAACGCGCCGTAAATATCTACTTCACAGGAAACCGGAATTCCCTGTGCTGTCAGGCGGCTGTTGACATAACATGGCACAAAGCCAAACTGGGTCTGGAATGCAGGCCAGCACTTTCCGGCGATCGCCACATATTTGCGGTACCCTCTGTGAGCCTCGATCCAGTCTTTAAGTGTCAGCTCGTACTGGGCAAGTCTGGCTAAGATCTCAGGTTTCTTATTTCCCGCGCCAAGTTCTTCCTCCATCTCCTTCACTATTGCAGGAATTCTTTCATCCCCTTCATGTTTATTAAACGCTTCAAAAAGATCAAGTTCTGAATTTTCTTCAATCTCTACACCGATATTGTAAAGCTGTTTGATCGGAGCATTACATGCGAGGAAATTCAGCGGCCTTGGTCCAAAGCTTATGATTTTTAAATTGTTAAGTCCCTCAATGGCTCTCGCGATCGGAATAAACTCATGGATCATATCCGCACATTCCTTCGCATCTCCAACCGGATACTCCGGAATATAAGCTCTGATATTTCTAAGTTTTAAGTTATAGCTGGCATTTAACATTCCGCAGTAAGCGTCTCCTCTTCCCTGCACCAGATTGTCTCCCGACTCCTCTGCCGCCGCAATGAACATCTTCGGTCCGTCAAAATGCTTTGCGAGCAATGTCTCCGATATCTCCGGTCCAAAATTTCCAAGATATACTACAAGCGCGTTACATCCGGCTTTCTTTATATCCGAAAGTGCCTGGACCATATGTATCTCACTCTCTACGATACAGACTGGACATTCATAGATTCCCTCTGTGCCGTATTTGTCCGTGTAAGCCTTTATCAGGTTCTTTCTGCGGTTTACAGACAAACTTTCCGGAAAACAGTCACGGCTGACCGCTACTACTCCAATCTTTACTTCTGGCATGTTGCTCATGATCAAAACCCTCCTTATGCTATGTGTAAATTAACTGATATTGTTTTACTTTGGCAAGCGGCATCCTATATATGCCAATGCCCCGGAAATTGATATATATATCATATCAATTTCCAGGGCAGAATGCATTCAAAAATTTATGAAGTTTGTGGTATTTTTTTGACATATTTCACTTATCGTTCTTTACTCTACACATCTAAGTATTATCTTTAAAAGATTGCGCACATATCTTTTGTATTGCCATATCAACGAATTTCTCATTTCTGGTCACAATATATTTCCTGAATATATCTGATACACCATTCCTCTTATCAAAATTTTCCTTTAATACCTTTACCTGCTTAAGTAATTCTTTCTTTTCTTCATCTGAGTTAGTACTTTTCTCAATTTTCTTAATTTGAACTCTCGGTATCTTTCTCATATGAATATACACCACAAACATATCTCGCCATCGACAAAACTTTAATTCCACAACTTTTCACATCTTTTTCATTTCAAAGTGAAAAACACCTTTCTGATGGTTGGTTACTATAATACTTTTTTATTATCTGTTGATCAATCTACTCAATTCTTTTATAATACTTTCCTATTTCATTAACCCACTTATGAAAGGTAAAAATTGCCACTGTACTATCACTATGGGGATAAACTGTAAAAAACTGCGTCGTTATTTGCGACAGGGAAATTGCTGAATGCATAGCTGATATACCCATGCCAAAATCAGTCCTTCCAACTGGAATTCCTTTAGATGTATCAGCCCCAAGCCTATACATCGTTCCTTGTGACGATGCATGAACTAATTTGCACGCAAAACTATATTCTTTTCTCCATTCCTTTGTTACTATTTTGCATTTGGATTGAATAGCATCGAATGTTATTTTTCTATCAGTTCTATAATTTTTTAAACATTCTGCTGTTCTTGCCCATTCATATCTATCATTTGTTTTTGCCGATTTTATAAAAGCTTCCGCCACTTTTTCTCCATATTTTGATATAAATGCCGAAATAACGCTTAACTCATACAATGAACGCCATACACAAAACAATTGTCGAAAAACCTCAAACATGATATATTATACATGGAAACCATAGAGCCAAAGGCGGCTTACCCTCTCTGATTTTCGGAGGGGCTGCCCTCCATACGAAAGAAAGGAGGGTGATACCAATGAATGTTACATACTCTGATCTAATTCAGTTTTGTATATTTATTGTCGCCCTTGTCAGTCTGTGCTATCAGATTTTCAAGGGAAAGAAATAGCCGCCAACTACTGCCATTAGTTGACGGCGGTTTTAAGTAACTGCTAACCACTTTTGAGGGGAACCGCTTCTATGGTTCCCCTTATGTCTATAATATATCATATGACAAGAATCGTATCAAGAATTAATTCTTATTCATTCTCTGACTTCCAAAAGCTATACTGAACCATGGCATCTGCGGAATTCGCTTGGAAGGATCCCGTATTTTTCCTTAAACAGCTTTGCAAATGATCTGCTGTTGGCAAATCCGTTATTTACTGCGATATCACCGATTGCCATATCCGAATTAGCCAGATCCTTATACGCATGGGCAAGCCGGAGACTGTCAAGATAATTTTTATAATTGATCCCTGTATATCTGTAAAACATTCTCGAAAAATATGCAGAAGAATATCCAAAAACAGCCGCCACACTCTCCAAAGACATCTCCGAGGCATAATTTTCTTTCATATAAGCGGTTATGGCAGAGAGACTATCAAGTTTCTTATGCTGCCGGATAAGCTTCGTATCTACCTTCTCCATACGGTATTTTGTAATAAGGAGATAAAGCAGCAGATAAAACTCTCCCATAACCTTCCATTCATAACCGCATCCTTTTTGAATATAGACCTCATATATTTCTCTGATAAGATCCATAACCTCTCTATCCTGTATCAGACTGCTGTTCGAAAAATATATAAATCTCTCGTCTGTATAATGCCTTTCAAAAGTTGACAGGGGTATCTGCAAAACAACCGTCTGATTCTCATTTGGCGCATGAACTGAATGGATCTCATTGGAATTCACAAGCATACACTCTCCCGGTTTTAAATGATAAACCAGATCATTAATAAAAAAATCAATCTCACCCTCGAAGAGAGCAAAAATCTCAACAGAACGATGCCAGTGTTTCTCCCGGACATAATGCCCGTCCTTCCCCTCAAAGAGAAACAGCTTAAAAGGGATGTCATCATTCGGCATGATCAGTTCGTGGGAATACTCCATAAAGGACCTCCTCCAATTCTATTTTCTATCAGCTTTCTATCCTGCGCATTCTCCTTGTGTCCCTCTCAGGATCCCAAGACCATGGTCAAGTGACGGAAGGATATATTCCAGTCCCTCCCGCACAGCTTTCGGACTCCCGGGCAGATTCACGATCAATGTCTTCTTTCGGATTCCCGACACTGCCCTGCTTAACATCGCCCGGTCTGTGATCGTCAGGGAATGTACGCGGATCCCATCGGCAATCCCCATAGCCATTCTGTCACAGACTGCCTCTGTCGCCTCCGGAGTCATATCCCGCTCTGCAAATCCCGTTCCCCCAGTGGTAAATATAACATTAACCTGGCGCATATCCGCAAGTCTTATCAGTTCTTTTTCAAGCTGTTCTCTCCCGTCTGGCAAAAGCAGTGTCTCTATCATCTCATACCCCGCTTCTTTAAGCATCCTGACAGCTTCCGGTCCGCTCTTATCTTCCCGCTCTCCTGCATAGCCTTTGTCACTGAGGGTGATTACCGCCGCGGTAAACGGCCTTTTCGCTTCGGGAAGAATCCTCCGTATCCTGTCTCCCGGACGTATCTCCCCTCCCTTTATCACCTTTGCAAATACACCCTCTCTTGGCATGATACATTCTCCCATTGTCTGGTATATGGCGCAATGACTATGGCATTCCTTACCAATCTGAGTCAGTTCAAGCACCGCCTGCCCGATCTCCAGCCTCGTTCCCACGGGAAGTTCTCTTAAAACGAATCCTTTTGTAACTATATTTTCGCCAAATGCTCCGTAAGCTGCTTTTGCTCCTCTGTCTTGAAACGCTTCTATCTGCTCCAGAGCAAGAAGACTTACCTGACGGTGCCACTGTCCCGCATGCGCATCTCCTTCGATTCCCCAGTCCTTTATAAGCCTTGCAAAAGGAACCTCCACTTTTATCGTTCCTTTCTTTTCGCTGGTACAAACAGCAATTACTTTCCCATATTCCTCGTCACAAATTCCTGCCGGCCCCATCTTTGCTCATCCTCCTATCAAAACCATCTGCCGCTTTTCCGAAATATTTTCTCTTCTTTCAAAACAGTGCATCCGCGGCTTTCTATCCACCGCCTCCCTGATCGCTTCTACTGCCCTTTCTATCCGTATATCTTCTGAACCGGCACTTCTTAACACTTCTTTCATATCTATGCTGTCACTATAGCAGAGGCATGGCTTTATCTCCCCCTTTGCCGTCATGCGGATGCGGTTGCAGGAATCACAGAATTTTTCGTGAACCGCACTGATAAACCCAATACTTCCCGCAAAACCCGGAATCCGGTAATAATCTGCCGGACCGTTGCCATGCTTTGAAGAGTCTTTTTCTATACAAGAATATCTGTCCCTAAGGGAATTAAGCAGTTCTTCACCCTTCACTGCCGCATATTTCCTGCCATGACCGACAGGCATCATCTCAATAAAACGTACATCTATCCTATTATCTTTCGCAAGTCCTGCCAGCGCTTCCCACTCTTTGTCATTGACTCCTTTTTGAAGAACACTGTTGATCTTTACCCTGAGTCCTGACTTTACCGCCCGTTCTATATTTTCAAACACTGTCGACAGTTCCCCAAATCGAGTCATCTGCCTGTAAAGATCTGCGTTAAGCGTATCAAGGCTTATATTCACCGCTTTCAGGCCATTTTCAAGAAGTGCATCCAGATATTTTCCAAGAAGAACCCCGTTGGTCGTAAGTGTCACCTGCTCTGCTCCTGAAACTGTATATAACCTTCCGATAAGTTCAGGACAGCCAGTCCTTACTAACGGCTCCCCTCCGGTGATCTTAAACTTTCTGATACCAAGGCAGACCGCCGCCTGACAGACAGATATGATCTCATCATAAGTAAGAATCTCTTCCGGCGGCAAAAGAGGGATTTCTTCCGGCATGCAGTAGATACATCTGAGATTGCAGCGATCCGTGATGGAAATCCGCATATAATCTATCTTTCTTCCAAAACTGTCCGTCAAAACCTGCATCTTTTCCATGGCTTATGCCCCTTTTCCGAAGCCGCAGTTTGGAAATGTGCACACCGGACACGACAGGCACAGCCCGCCCTCTCCCATCATAGAAAGCTCCTTAGCATCTAATCTCTCCCCTGCCAGTATCCGTGGGAGCACCAGATCAAATACAGTCCTTTTTGCATACATCACACATCCCGGAAGTCCCAAAATCGGAATATCTCCCTCATAATACGCCAGCAAAAACATAGCTCCCGGCAACACAGGCACTCCGTAAGTCACAATCTCTGCACCTGTGTTTTTAATAGCTAAAGGCGTACGGTCATCCGGATCTACGCTCATACCTCCGGTGCAGAGTATCAGGTCCGCTCCTTTAGACAACATCCTTTTAATACAGCCGGTGATCCTCTCATGATGATCGTCGCTCACTTCATGTCCGATGATCTCCACATCATATTCTGCCAGCTTTTCTCTGACTACCGGGGTAAATGTATCTTGTATCCGTCCGTAATACACTTCATTTCCTGTTGTCACGATTCCTGCTTTTTTGTGTAAAAAAGGCTTCAGCTCAAAGACAGGCTTTTCTTTACACATACTTTTCACTGCCTCCATCTTCTCCTTTTCTATCACAAGCGGGATGATCCTTGTTCCGGCAATCGTATCCCCTGCCTTGACCGGAAAATTGCCGTGCCTTGACGCGATCATCATCTCACCCGCTCCATTGATAAGATTAAGACGCTTTTTGTCTACCTTCAGCAGACCTCTGCATTCTGCGATCACTTCTATCTTTCCTTCTTTCACTTCTGAGGGATACATATGTTCATTGGCACACAAAGAATAAAGGATCTGCGCCGCCTCATTTTCATGGAGCATCCGCTCATCCTTTTCCCATATATAGACAGAATCCTTTCCCATGCTAAGGAGCACCGGGATATCATCTTTACAGATGATATGCCCTTTTCGAAATACAGCGTCCTTCGTGACCCCTTTTATAATCTGAGTTATATCATGGCAGAGTACCTGTCCGACCGCCTCTGTCGTCTTTATTTCCTTCATCAGATATCATTTCCTCCCATTATCTTTCCAGAATCATATTTGACTGTCTCTATCAACACAATAATATGACCTCTCATGTGTTCTTTTTTCAATAATGAAATATTTTTATTGTGCTGGATTTTGGGGAAGATGTCAAGAGGAACGAAAAGATATTTGAGGAAAGCACTCTTTACAGATAGAGCCATGCCCTGCGGCATGACTCTAATCTGTACATCATACTTGTTTCAATTTATTTTGTAAACTATTTCAAAGGAAATACGACCTGTACATCATATCTCTTTGGCTGCTCTGAATGCCCTGTCAAGGATCCCTGCATTTAACAAGGTCTCTTCCTTGGACACGTATGGTCTCTCTCCGTCTAAAATACATCTTCCAAACTGTTCTATCTCCAACATATAATTGTCCGGACACATTACCGTATACTCTGTCTTCTGTTCATCAAGAACTTCAACATTATCCACACGGCCGTCTGTAGTCAGGGTAAATTTGCAGATGTTCCGGCAGTTGAAATTGCAGGGCACTTCAATCCGTCCTTTCTCTCCTACTACCGCATAATATCCTCTCGCATAAGAGTTCAGCGAAGAGTAACTTGCCGCCTGCACCCCGTCTTCATATTTAAAAAGTGCCGTATTACTTACATCTACACCGCACTGGTCATTCATCTCTGCAGACGCTTTGACGCTGACCGGTTCTTTTCCGTCTAGAAGATAGCTGATCGTGCTGATATTATAACATGCCATATCATAAAAAGCTCCGCCTCCAAGTTCCTTCTTCATCCGGATATTACCCATATCCGTAAGAAGGTCTGTCAGATGAGACTCCACGTATTTGACTTTCCCCACAGCTCCCTTGTCTATAAGTTCTTTCACTTTCTGCACAAGGGGAGCATGACGGAACGCAAAAGCCTCCATCAAAAGCACATGATTATCCTCACATATTCTGAACATATCTTTTGCCTGCTCTTGTGTAAGTGCCAGAGGCTTCTCGCACAAAATATGCTTTCCAGCCTTAGCCGCCTTTTCTACCCACTGGGCATGCATAGAATTCGGAAGCGGGATATACACTGCCTCCACATTCTCATCTGCCAGAAGCTCTTCATAACTTCCATAAGCTTCTTTCGCCCCGTACATATTTTTAAGTTTTTCTGCTTTTTCAATCCCTCTGCTGGCCACTGCATACAACACAGCATTAGAGGCTTTAAGAAGTCCCGGAATCGTGCGCACTTCTGCGATCTTCGCACATCCAAGAATGCCCCAGTTTACTTTCCTGCCCATAATCCACCTGCTTTCTTTATACTATCAGGGACGGCGAATCAAATCCCCGTCCCCAGATCCAAGTCACTTCTGTCCTTTACATCTTATCCTCTACAAACTCCCGCATTCCTTGAAAGATAAAGTACACGGATGTTGCTCCTGCATCCTGATGTCCTATCGCTCTGTCCATAAGTGATTTGGCCCTTCCAAATTTAGCAATATAATCCTTTGTCTTCTCCATTCCGTCTCTTGCCGCTTCTTCCGCTGCTTTAAGCATCTCTAAAAGACCTTTATCCTGATTTGCTTCAAGGGCCGCAACCGCCGGATCCAGCGCATCGACCATAGTCTTATCGCCCACTTCTGCTTTCCCGCGCTCTTTAATTGCCGCAAGGCTCTTCCTCTCCATAACCGCCAGATCTGCTGCCTCAAGAGCCGTCTTTTTATCCATCCCTTTAGCTCCCGCAAGGTAAAGACTTCCGAAGATCACGCCGGACGCGCCGCCCATGGACATAAGCATCGCCTGTCCCGCTGTCTCAAACAGTTTATATACGTTTTCCTCGCCCTGCATCTTCATCAGTTTCTTTTTTGCCTTCTGCATACCGCCTGCCATTCCAATACCGTGGTCTCCATCGCCGATCACGCTGTCCACTTCTGTGAGATATGGTTTCTTTCCGATGATCTTATCCGCGATATAGATCAGCATATTCCGCGCATCCTCAACGTTAAGCTCTGTAAGCTCGCCTTCCCTGCTCCTTACGATAACAGCCTCTTCTACGTCATTTTCATCAAACTCCGGCTCTTCTTCCACCGTATCTTCTACCTGATAGACCGCCCCTGTAAGTTCTCCCTTCGCATAATACGGAGAATAACATGGCGCATCCAGATACTTGATCAGCTCATCATCCAGTTTTAAGATCGTGATAGAAAATCCCCCCATCTCCATGCAGGTACAGTAAGTCTTGACTTCTGCATCATGGATGATAAGTCCGTCCTTCGCAAAACGTTTATGCAGATCATAGTATACAATATTAAGCTCTAACAGAGGTGTGGAGCCAAGACCATTTACAAGCACTGCCAGTCTGTCTCCCTCTTTGAATCCCATCTCCGCTTTAATCTCTCTGTACATACGGTCAACCATATCATCTGCCGGCATCATCTTCGTCCGCTCGATTCCCGGCTCTCCGTGAAGGCCCATACCGAATTCCATCTCATCTTCCGCAAGCTCAAAAGTCGGCTTATCATTTCCCGGCAATGTTCCGGGAGACGTAGCAAGACCAATAGTGTTGATATTATCTCTTGCCTTTTTTGCGATCCGAACTACTTCGTCAAATTCCAGTCCCGCATCGCAGGCTGCTCCTGCAACCTTGATGACAAATACGTCTCCGGCTATTCCTCTCCGATCGTAATACCGCTCCTTCGGCGCAGACGCAAAATCATCCCATACACGCACATGAGCTGTCTTGATGCCGTCTGCCTGACAAAGTTCTTCTGCCATGTCAAAGTTTAAATTGTCGCCTGCATAGCAGCCGTAGATAAAGAGTACTCCCTTGCCCTGATCCACTGCCTTGGCAGTCTCATATATAAGCTCTGGATTCGGCGAAGCACAGATATTGCCGCACGCAACCGCATCTGCAAGACCCGCTCCGCAGTATCCGGAAAACAACGGCTCATGCCCGCTGCCGCCTCCGATCACAAGAGCAACCTTATCCTTCCTGCTGGCGCGATACTTAAACGCATTATAATCACCGATTTTTTTATAGTATTTTTTATAGGCTGACAGATATCCTGCAAGCATCTCTTCTACTACATTTGATACATCAGCGTTCAATATTTTTTTCATTGTCAGTATACCTCCTTATTCCACGTTTCTATGTCTCTCTGACATTTTTTCAAAGCTTAAATCCGGTGTTTCGTCAACCAAAGTCATAACGATCATATCAAAGGTTATCAGAAGGCACTGCTCAAACAGATTTCCCATAGGCTGGAAGGATGGGACCACATCATCTTTCCCCCGATAAACTGCTGCCGGCACAAAAAAAACTTTATCCGCAACATTTTTTGCCGTATTCCCACTGGGTGAACCGGTTACCACATAGATCATACCGCCCGCTTCTCTGGCACGCTCACAAATATAGTTGATATGACCGATACTGCCGTCACCCAGCGTAGCGATCACAAGATCGCCCTTACAGATAGACGGAGTCGTGTCATCCCAGATCCAATGGATTTCCTTTCCCATATGCATAAGCCTCATGGCAAATGCCCGTGTAGCCATCCCTTCCCGTCCGACTCCAATCAGAAAGATACGCTCATGAGCCTTTATCTCCTCGATAAATTCTCTCATTCCCGTCTGATCCAGTCTCTCGTAAACTTTGCGGTGCTCATCTAAGATCTTTTCATACATTTCTTTATATTCCATCTAAGAAACACCTCCCTTAATCCAGTTCCTTATGCAGATAATCCATCGTCTTTTTCATGTAATCATATACGGCATCATCGTCGTCTTCAAAAATAGTCACAACTTCAAGATATTGCACGATGTCTTCAAGCCCTGCATTCTTTGTAGCACGTTTGATAAGCTCAGGCGTTACGATCCCCTCTCTTGTGAAATCCCAGTGCCTGTCCCATTTCCCGTCTGTCTGCTGCAAATGGATGGAACCGATATACGGCGCGCACTCATTGAACCAGAGTTCTATGTCAGCTTCTTCCTTTAAAAGCGGTTTAAACAAAGCATGGCCCCAGTCTATTAAGAGCTTGACGGGAATCGCTGAACCTTCAAGATCCTTCATCATCTTACAGCACACAGATGGACTGTGGGGAAACTCTGTGATCAGAGGTGTTGCTTCAATGTGGATCTCCTTTAGTCCTTTTTCTTTTCCGTAGGCCGCAAGCTTTCTTAAATACTCAAGCATCTCCTGATAAAGCTCTTCCCTGCGGGATGAATCTCTGGCATCGTCATAATCCATACCGCCGACGGGAGATCCAAGGACCTTTGCACCCATATCTATCGTCATATCTATCGCCCTTTTAAAGAAAATAAATGCCGCCTCTCTCTGTTCTTTCGCAGGAGCAAGAAAATGAGCGAACGAGTAAGATGCAAGACCGCCAAAAGTAGCATCTATCTTTACGCCTTCCTTTTCAAAAGCGCTTTTATAATCGGCTACCATGACATCTCTTAATTCTTCCGGCCACCATGGATCAATGAGATCCCATGTAAACTGCACATGCTCTATGCCAAAATCATTTTTACACATAGCAGCTAACTGTGCCGGCTTCATCCACCGCTTTACAGCAAATGAAAGGTTAAGTCCCAGTTTCATAAATCGTCCTCCTTTATCCTCATATTATAAATATCGGCTTGTATCAGCTAAGCTTAATCTTTCTCTGCTTCCTCTCACGCATGATTTCGGAAATAGAACTGAAAGAAATTGCGATAACTACTACCACACCAGACACTGCTGACTGCCAGTATACATTTACACCAAACAGTACGATCATATTCTGGATGATACTGATGATCGCCGCTCCGATAAGAGCGCCTGCCGGATTACCGATACCTCCTGTAAGAGATACACCTCCGATTACAGAAGATGCGATAGAATTCATCGGCCAGTTTTCACCGACTGCCGTCTGCGCGGAACCAAGCCTTGCCACATATAAAAGACCTGCCAGTGAAGAGATCAGTCCCACCAGTGAATAGATCATGACACGGATCTTATTCACCTTGATACCCAGAATCTTCGCTGCCTCACGGCTGTTACCGATTGCGTAGATATAACGTCCTGTCTTCGTCTTCTTTACCATAAAAAGTACCAATACGAGCACAATGATACAGAATATGAACGGAATCGGCACCGGTCCTATATTTCCTTTTCCCAGAAAATAGATATCCTCCGGAACTCCTGTGATGGCTTTTCCTTTTGTAAGCACAAGATTGATACCTCCGTAAACCCCCTGCATACCGATAGTTGCCACCATAGAATTTAAACGCAGCTGTGTAATGATCAGACCATTGATACATCCAAAGATCAGCCCAAGGGCTAACCCGATAAGTACAGACAGCCATGGATTCCAACCCTTATTAACCATCATGATACCTGAAAGAATACCACACAGTGAAGCAATCTTTCCAACAGACAGATCCAGCTCCCCGATCAGCAGAAGCAATGACTGCGCAATACCGATCATACCGATAAACGCAAGGTCGCGGATCAGTGCCTGCAGATTGTATATATCAAGGAAGTACGGGGACGCCACGCTTGCAATGATGATCATCAATACAAGTACAGCGCCGATCGCGGTCATATTACTTTTTTTCAATGCATTGACCAGTGCATTGTTTCCTTTTACTTTGTCTTTACTCATAACAAACGACTCCTCTTTCATCTTATGAATTTACTCCGATAATTGCACTCAGAAGTGTATCTTTATCTGCCTTTGCGTCATACTCGCCAGCCTGCTTTCCCTCATATAATGCAATGATTCTGTTTGAGCATTTTTTTACCTCATCCATCTCTGAGGAAATAAGAATGATCCCAATCCCTTTTTCCTCTGCAAGCTCCTTCATCAGCCTATATATTTCAGCCTTCGTTCCAACATCAATACCTTTTGTCGGCTCATCAAATACAAGTACTTTCGGATTACATTTCATCGCCCGTCCGATAATGACCTTCTGCTGGTTGCCGCCGCTTAAAAATTGAATCGCTTTATCCGTATCCGGCGTCTTAACATCATATGTATCAATAACTTCTCTGGCAAGTTCTTCTTCTTTTCTGCGGGAAATACTGAATCCGCTCTTTAACGTATCCAATGTGGATACGGATATATTTTCCCGGATAGAAAGCACTGGAAGGATTCCCTGTTTTTTGCGTTCTTCAGGAAGATAGATAAATCCGTGATTCACAGAATAGTTCGTATCGCCAAGTTTCCAGGCCTCTCCATCCAGCTTAACTGTACCCGAGTACACTGGCAGATATCCGAAGATTGCCTGCATAAGTTCGCTTCTTCCTGCTCCTACCAGACCGGAAAATCCTAAGATCTCACCCTTTTTCAGGGTAAAGCTGATATCTGAAAACTTTTCTCCTGTCAGATTGCTCACTTCTAAAAGCACTTTCTCGGATACCTTCTCGGAACAAAATACCTGATCCTGATCAAGTTCTTTTCCTGTCATCTGTTTAATGACCCACGGGATATTAACATTACTGATCACATCACCTGCAACCATCTTGCCATTACGAAAAACCGTTATTACATCTCCAAGAGAAAATATCTCTTCCAGCTTGTGAGATATAAAGATGATCGCTTTGTTCTGTTTTTTTATTGTCCTGACAATATCAAATAAAATTTCGGTATCACTCGTCGTCAGGCTGGTTGTCGGCTCATCCAGCATAAGCACCTCATACTCCTCATGCACACAGGCCCTCGCGATCTGAAGAAGCTGCTGGGAAGATACCGATATATCTTTTACAAGTGCGTCAGGTTCTACCGGAATCTTGAACCTTTCAAGAACCGGCACAGCCTTTTTCTCAAGCTCTTTCTGATTTACAATCCCTTTGATCCCCGATTTTTCATATGGGAGAAAAAGATTTTCCGCAACTGACATATATCCGAACAGATCGATTTCCTGCGGCACGTATGCGATCTTGTCAAATAAAGCTTTATTTTTTATCGCATCTTCTCCATTTATCAATACCTCGCCTTCTTCCGGCTGGTATACACCTGTCAGACATTTGATCAGAGTACTTTTCCCTGCCCCGTTTTCACCGATAATACAGTGAATCTCTCCGGGTTCAAAGGCTACATCTACAGAATCCAGTGCCACTACGCCTGGAAACAATTTTGTAATATTATGCGCCTCTAATACTTTCATAGACATGCTCCTTTTAAAAAAACGGGGGCGAGTAACTCTAATTAAATGGTCACAAGCCCCCGCTTTTTATCATACTAGATTATTAGTTTTAAATTATTTAGCGTCGCCGCCTACAATCTCGATCCACTCATCAATGTTCTCACCATCGATCACTGCGATACCTGTATCAACCATTGCCGGAATCTCAATCCCGATATATTTCTGATACATCATGAGAACTGCCATGGAACCCTGCATCTGCGGAATCGTTGAAGATGTAGCAGTAATTGTTCCGCTCTTGATATAGTCAAGGATCTCAATCAGGTTGTCCATAGATACGAATGTTACTTCGCCCTTCTTTCCGGCCTCTTCGATAGCTGCCGCAACACCTGAACCACACGCGTCACAGTTAAGGAAACCTTTCAGATCCGGATTTGCTGCCAAAACTGCCGCTGCCTGAGACTGTGCCTCTTCAATGTTATCATTGTCAATACCACCGTCAACAACTTCGATGCCCGGATACTTTTTCAGCGCGTCCAAATGTGCCTGATATCTCTCAGCATGGTTTGGCGCTGACGGGAAGCCCTGCATAACCGCAACTTTTCCTTTTTCTCCGATTTCTTTTGCAAGTCTGTCTGCCGCGATTGTCGCCTGCTCTTTGAAATCATTACCGCAGCTTGTAAGTCCGCTGCCTTCTGGTGACGGAGCGTCAAAAAGAACTACCGGAATGCCCTGTTCTTCAATCTGCTCGATAACTGCTTTACTTCCGTCATAATCTACCGGGTCAAGCGCGATACCTGCCGGCTTTGTAGCTGCTGCCTGCTCTAATACAGAGTTCTGCTCTGCAACGTCCGCCGCATTAGGAGCACGATAGTCGATCTTAACCTCTACGCCAAGCTGATCTGACAATGCGTCAGCCTGGATCTGCGCGCCTTTGTTTACTTCATCGAACCATGCATGCACACATTTCGGAACGATTACAAACGTCATATCCTTTGCCGCTCCTCCTTTGCCGCCTTCAGATCCGCCTTCCGAACCGCCGGATCCACCAGATCCGCCTGAGCTGCAGCCTACTGCAAGTGTAGCGATCATCGTCGCCGCAAGCAGCAATGATAAAATTTTCTTTTTCATAGTCTTTTCCTCCTTTTTTTCTATTATCCGATTGGAATGACTATATTATACCGAAGCCATTTCATAAATCCAATGTGAAAGAATTTAGAATGGGTGTGGTAATTTTAATACGTCAGTCAACACTGATGATCTGATCCGAGATATCTTCTACATACTCTTCCCTTGACTTAATGATGATAACTGCTGTACCGCGGTTCGCAAACTTTTTTATATAAGATTTTACGATGGATACTCCCATCAGATCACATCTTGCAAAAGGTTCAAATAAGATCAGAACCTGAGGATTATAAATATACCATCTTTCCAGAGTGATGCTGATGATATCATTTACACCAAGATTATCCGCAAATCCCTCTTCTGCAGTCTCCGCCTGATCAAATTCCTGTTTAAGCATCTTAGGTATCTTCGATGAATTCGCAATATATTCAAGAGAGGAAATCTTTCTCAGTGATGGGATCAAAAGATTTTCTCCTGTGCTCATACCAGAAAACACCTCGCTCTCACTTCCCATGTGCTTGACAGACACCACCTTTTCCTTCACATAATCAGAAAAATCCGCGGCACGGTATACACGGGAATTAAGAATACAGGAATGGTATGGTGCCGCCATACGACCCGATAGGACCATAAAAAGTCTTTCTTTGTTTTTGCCGTCAAGAACAAGAAATGTAACGATTTCTCCTCTTAAAAAACTAAAATCCTGGATTTTTCCGCTGTTCATCTTCAGTCCAAGTATCTGATATACTGGTTTTCCCTCATTGTTCTGCTGCTCCAGCATATGACTGTCCAGGCTTTTCTTTCTGGATATCACACCCCTCCCCAGCAGGAATTTTTCAAGATGGGCGCTATCTGCAATATAATATTTGCCGCACTTTTTTACGATCCTCCCAGCTTTGAATATGATATATTTTTCCGATAAAAGCGAAAGCACCATATCCGAATGGCTGTTTATGATCACGCCCATATCACTCATGATCAGTCGTTTCATCACTGCGCCAAAAGCACGGATCGATCCCGGTCTCATCCCTTCAAATTCATCTTCAACAATCAACAGTTTCTTATGGAGCCACTTTGCTTTTACAATATCTACAATACGTTTTTCAAGTTCCGAAAGCTCTTTCATCTTTTTTGACGCATCTATGTCAACACCAAGTCCAAGAAGGAAGTCTCTCATCTGTTCTTCCAGATATTTTCTCCTCCATACAAGCTTTATCCATCTGCTCTCAACCAGACCGATATACTCAGCCACGGACCAGTCATCAATAATATAATTAGATGCCGCGATACGGTATACTTTTTTCTGCAGTTCAAAATTGCCCCGTATTTTTTCTCCCTCGATATAAATATGATGCTTTGCCAGTTCTTCCTGCATATCCCCTGCAAGTATCCTTACTGTCAGATCTTTTCCGGAATATGTAAGGCCGAGAAATCCGACAATCTCTCCTTCTAAAATATGCAGAGTGACATTTTCAAGTCTCTCCATCTGGCTTGGCTTTGCATTCAGATTATTAATTCTTAAGATTTCCTTTTTCATCTGATAAACTAATGCCTCTCTCATCTTTGGCCGGAATCGTGATCTCTACGTCCGTTCCCTGTCCTACAGTACTGTAGACATTCACCCCGTACTCCTCCCCAAACAAAAGCTGTATCCGCTTATGTATATTCGGGAGCGCAATACCCGTGTTACGCTGCTTCTGACTGTCCTCATCCTCGACTCTCATATTTTGGGAATGGATCCTTCGGTTGAGCTTATCAAGTGTCGTTCCGTCAATGCCGCTTCCATTGTCTGAGATCGTAAGAATCAGGTTTTTTTCTGTAACAATCACTTCAATGATCACTTTACCGCCTTCCAGCTTTTCTTCTAAACCATGGTATATGGCATTTTCCACAACCGGCTGGATGATCAGTTTCGGGATGAGAAAATCATAAGCCTCCTCATCCTCTTCATCAACGATCACCTCCAGCGAAAAACGATTATTAAACCGATAGCGCTGGATCAGCATATAGTTATTGATATTAGCAAGCTCATCCCTGAGTGTGACAAGCTTTCCCTTCCGGCTGATACTGTATCTGAAAAAAGAAGACAATGCCTCAACCATCCCTGCAATTTCGGCATTATCATCCATCAGGGCCTGTCCTCTTATTGATTCCAGCGTATTATAAAGAAAATGGGGATTGATCTGGCTTTGAAGCGCTGTAAGCTCTGTCTGCTTATCAAAAATCTCTGCCGAATTCCTGCGTATCTTTCTGGAAGAGTATTTGTCTACAAGAATCTTCATCTCCCTGATATAAGGAATCGTATCTCTTATATTTTCAAGTTCTGCCTCCGTCTGCTCTTCGCCTGCAAAATATTCTAATGTATCTTCAAAAGTTTTAAGCGGATGCACAATCCATACCAGCATAACCACCAGTATGGCCGCCTGCGCCGCTATACCGAGTACTATTATAAAACCGTCCTTTTCCACAGCACTGCATAAAACATGTGCCATCAGGATATATATACCCTCTGCGCACATAATACATCTTAATCGTCCAACCAGCTTCATACGGCCCTCCTATGAATGCAGCTTTCTATACAGTGCCGGCTTTACGCCGACCGTTTTTGTAAATGTCTGGCTAAAATAGCGGGAATCCCTGTATCCTACATTTTCTCCGACCGCAGCGATCGTCTCATTCGTTGTACAGAGCATCTCTTTTGCCTTCTCCATCCTCACATTTAACAGATACGCGCTAAAGTTCATATCTGTCTCCTTTTTGAAAAGGACGCTGAAATACACTGGATTAAGCTCCACAACCTCCGCAATATCTTCTAACACGATTTTTTCGCCATAATGCTCCTCTATATACTGTTTTGCCTGACGGACAGGCTTTGCTGACTCTGTCTCTATCGCCTCTCTTGCAATATCCAGATAATTTCCCAACTCTGTCTTAAGAAGATTTTTAAGTTTGAGGATGGAACTGCAGTGCTGACAGCTATTCTTTGTATTTCGTATCATCTGCCGTATCTCATCCTGCTGTATATCAATACTGTCGAAAAATATTTCGATCAATTCATCCGCCACATGGTAGCACTCTGAAAAGTCAATATCATCCCGCATGATAAAACTGCTGTAGATCTGATTGATGCAAAGTTCAAGATTCTCTTTGCTATAACCTTCAATACTGGCAAGAAAGCTTTCTTTGTAACGTATTACAGGGTTTTTAACATCCTTTTCCGTAAATATGTTCTCCACATAGATAAGCCGCCCTGTTCCAAGCTTGATCCTATTTAAAACTGCCCTGTTTGACTCCTTTATGGAAAAGCTTATCTCACCAAACTCCTTTTTTTCTCTTCCTACACCTATAGTAACTTCATACTGTTCAAATCCCAGCAGATATTCCTGTATTTCAGACAGGATATCATTGATCCGGCCCCTGATCTCCTTTGCCTTGCTGTCATCATAATTAAACAGGCAGTAAATATGCAGATTTTCCTTTTCACAGATCAGCACTTCCTCGGCAGCCGGATTTAAGATCCGCTCTACGATCTCTATGATCTTCAAAGCTGTGATCCGATCTTGTTTTTTATCATATTTTTTGTAGTCCACATAATCAAGTTTAATATCAATTCCCCGGTATATCTCCCCCTCCAGAGGCACTCTGTCATCCTCCATCTGGGTCTGCCCATCCTGCTCAATGATGTTATTAAGAAAATCTCTCCGTATGATCTGCTTACTTTCAGCAACCGTTTCCTGAAGCTCAAGCTTTTCTTTTGTCTCCTTCTCAATCAGTTCAAACTGACCGCATATCTTCTTTAATACTTTATTTAATTCATTCTCATTAATTGGTTTCAGGAGGTAATCATCCACCCCGTATTGAAGGGCTCTGTGGGCATACTCAAATTCCTTATATCCGCTGATCACTACGAACTTGATACTCTTTTTCAGTTCTCTGGTCATACAGATCAGATCTAATCCATTGATCTTTGGCATTCTGATATCTGTAATCACGATATCAGGCAGTTCTTCTTTGATCACATGGAACGCCGTCTCTCCATTATCCACAATATCCGCGCATTCCAAATTAAATTCCTCCCACCTGATCAGTTTTTTGATCAGCATCCCAATCCGGAATTCATCATCCACGATCAATACACGCCACTTTCTCTTCTGCATTCTGACTTCCTCCTCTACATGCTATCTTAAATAAATGTGACAGGCAGCAGCATTAAAATAAACGTACCCTTTTATATGTCCTCCAATGCCTCGTTAGAACCTACTAACATCAAGATCATCCCCGCTTTTAAAAGCATATTGGGATCCGGAGTTATCTCAACCCGCTCTCCTTCTTTGATCCCAATCACATTCACTCCGTAAATCTTGCGCACATCCAGTTCCCTTAATGTCTTTCCAACCCATTTTTTTGGTACGGCGGCTTCAACTACACTGTAATCCGGCGACAACGCTATCCAGTCCGCAAGATTCCCCGACACAAGATTTCTCGCGATCCGCTTTCCCATCTCTTTTTCAGGAAACACAACGGCATCAGCGCCCACTTTCCTTAAGACTTCGGCATATTTTTTATTATGTGCTTTGCACAAAACATAAGGGATTCCCATCTCTTTGGCCGATAAAACCGCCATAATACTTCCTTCCAGATTCTCCGACGAAGCGATCACTATCCCATCAAAATTCTTTGACCCCAGAGACTGTAGAAGCTCCGGATTTCCAATATCCGCCTGCATAGCATAAGCAACCTGATCCGCTACCGCCTCCACACATTCCATATCCTGATCTACTGCTGCCACATCACATCCCATCTGCTGCAGCGTAACCGCGACACTAGCTCCAAAACTCCCAAGTCCCAACACTATAAACTGTTTTTTCATTGCTAAACCTCCTTGCCCTGCACAATCCTTTTATCATCCAACCATAATCTGCTCCTGAGGGAGGCTTCGTATCTTATCCCTCGGATGTGTCTTTCCGGCAAATGTAAGTACCAGCGAAAGCGGTCCTAACCTCCCGATATACATAAGGATCATGAGGACTATCTGACTGGCACGGCAAAGCCGGGGTGTCAGATCAGCAGTAAGCCCAACCGTTCCTACCGCCGATGCCGTCTCGTAAATGACATTTACCATTGAAATGCTATCCGGCTCGATTACCAGGATCGCGATCGTACCTGCAATAAATGCGGTAAACGCTACCATAACAACGCAAAAACCCGTCCGGAAATTTGCTGCTGATATCTTTCTCCCCATACACTCTGTGTCATTACCTCCCCGCACAAATGTAAGGCAGGCAAGAAACAGCATGGCGACCGTAGTTGTCTTCACACCGCCTGCAGTCCCTCCCGGCGAACCTCCGATAAACATCAGTATCGCGCAGAACAGTTTGGTTTCCTCATGAAACGCGCCTTGGGAAACAGTCGCAAATCCTGCCGTCCTTGTAGTCACTGACTGAAACATCGACGCCAGAAGTTTCTGCCCCGTATCCATACTTCCAAGGGTCTGAGGATTCCGGTATTCAGCGCAAAAGATAAAGACTGTCCCAGATACGATCAGAACTGCCGTCATGATAACCGCCAGCTTCGAGTGGAGACAAAGCCCCTGAAACCACCAGCGCCCACGCACCTTTTGGCTGACAGCTTTCTTCACATTTTCTATTACATCAAACCAGACTGTAAATCCGATCCCGCTTAAAATGATCAGGAGCATTGTCGTAATATTTATAAGCGGATTTACTGCATAATCAGACAAGCTATTATCTCCCAGTATATCAATGCCTGCATTGCAGAATGCAGAAACCGCGTGAAAGACAGAATAACAGCTTCCCTTTAAAATCCCATATTCTGGTACAAACTGGAAAGCATACAGCACTGCTCCGCCTCCTTCTGCCAAAAGCGTACCGATGATCACATTTTTTACCATACCGACAATTCCGCCGAGCCGTTTCGCGCTGTAGGACTCTTGAAGTACTACCTGTTCTTTGATGGTGATTTTTCTGCGCAGCAAAAAGAAAAACAGCGCGGCACATGCTATAACTCCAAACCCGCCGATCTGTATCAGCAAAAGCAGCACAATCTTTCCGAACAAAGTAAACTGTGTGGCAGGAACAATTGTCACCAGCCCTGTCACACATACTGATGTCACTGAGGTAAACAACGCATCAGCAAACGCAATGGGCCGGGTATTGCTGACCGGAAGGTACAAAAGCACCCCACCAAGAAAGATCACTGCCAAAAATCCCATTGCCGTTATACGCAGCGTATTCCATCTGATATTCTTTTCTTTCCTCACCGTTTTTTCTCCATATACTTTTTCTTTCTTAAATGGCGCAGATAATATCTCTCTACTATCTGCGCCATCTCTACACATTATATATTATTTCTGCACAATATTGATGATTTTCTTCGGAACATAGATTTCTTTCACGATTGTTCCTGTCAGCTTATCTTCCACCGCCTCTTTTCCGGCTTTGATGGCGTCGTCTTTGGATATATCTACCGGAACTGAAATAACTGCTTTTGTCTTTCCGTTGATCTGAACCGGGACTTCTATCTCGTCATCCTTCATGGCTTCCTCATCGTAAGCCGGCCAGCCGGCTTTAAATACACTTCCCGTATGCCCTAACTGCTCCCAGAGTTCCTCCGCCATATGAGGCGCGAACGGCGACAGCAGAACTGCCATCGCAGACAGCGTATCGACATCTATTCCGCCTTCCTTCTTGGCAATCTCGATCAGGTTGTTGTTGTGCTCCATAAACCCTGATATTGCAGTATTTAAACTGAATCCCTCAAGACGTACTGTAATATCTTTGATCAGTCTGTGGCGCTCCTTGATCATCTCTTTTGTCGCGCTTACATTTGCCTGTCTGCTGTCCATGACAAGATTCCATACACGCTTTAAGAAACGGTTTACCCCGTCAATTCCACGGTCATCCCACTCAGCATCAAGCTCCGGCGGACCTACAAATAATTCATACATTCTAAGGGAATCACAGCCGTAATCTCTTACAAGGTCATCCGGCGATACCACATTCCCTTTGGACTTGCTCATCTTGATCCCGTTCTTTCCGGTGATCATTCCCTGATTGAACAGCTTCTGGAACGGCTCGTCAAAATCAATCGCTCCGATATCACATAAAAACTTTGTATAGAACCTTGAATACAGCAGATGGAGTACCGCATGCTCCACCCCACCGATATACATATCTACCGGAAGCAGCGCGTCCGCTTTTTCCTTAGACACCAGTTCTTTGTCATTGTGGTTATCCACATAGCGGAGGAAATACCAGGAAGACCCCGCCCACTGAGGCATCGTATTTGTCTCGCGCTTTGCCGCATGGCCGCACACAGGACACTGACAGTTCACCCATTCGTCTATTGCTGCTAACGGCGACTCACCTGTTCCGGTAGGTTCATAGGACTCTACCTCCGGAAGCATGAGCGGAAGTTCTTCCTCCGGAACCGGTACATTGCCGCATTTTGGACAATGCACGATAGGAATCGGCTCTCCCCAATAACGCTGACGTGAAAATACCCAGTCACGCAGCTTGTAATTTACTGTCGCGCGTCCCATGCCCCGCTCCTCGATAATATGAGGCGCTTCCTTTTTGAGAACTGCTGATTCCATGCCATTCCACTCACCGGAATTGATCATGGTCCCGCTTGCTTCTGTATAAGCTTCCGTCATATTTTCAATAGCTTTTCCATCTTTCGCAATAACCTGTACGATCGGAATTTCGAACTTCGTCGCAAACTCAAAATCACGTTCATCATGAGCAGGTACACACATGATCGCCCCTGTACCATAATCGGCAAGTACGTAATCTGAAAGCCAGATCGGTGTCTTCTCTCCGTTTAACGGATTGATGGCATAGCTTCCGGTGAATACACCTGTCTTTTCCTTATCCTGCATACGATCTACATTGGATTTCATAGATGCATCATATATATATTGTTCCACTGCTTCCCTTGTCTCATCAGTTGCCAGCTCTTTCGCAAGACTGTGCTCCGGCGCAAGCACCATAAAGGTCGCCCCGTAAAGAGTATCCGGTCTTGTCGTATACACTGTGATCTTCTCATCATGTCCCTCAACCGGAAAATCAACCTCTGCTCCGTAGGACTTTCCGATCCAATCAGTCTGCATCTTCTTAACCTTCTCCGGCCAGTCAAGCTTATCAAGATCATTGAGAAGACGCTCTGCATAAGCGGTGATCTTAAGCATCCACTGACGGAGATTTTTCTTTGTAACCTCTGCTCCGCAGCGCTCACACTTTCCATTTACTACTTCTTCATTGGCAAGTCCCGTCTTACAAGACGGACACCAGTTGATAGGGAACTCCTTCTCATATGCCAGACCTTCTTTGAACATCTTTACAAAAATCCACTGTGTCCACTTATAAAATCCAGGATCTGTCGTATTCACTTCCCTGTCCCAGTCATAAAGCGCCGCTATCTCATTGATCTGTTTCTTAATATTCTTAACATTTTCCGCAGTAGAGACTGCCGGATGCACTCCCATCTTAATAGCGTAGTTTTCTGCCGGAAGTCCGAAGGCATCCCATCCCATAGGATGGATGATATAATATCCCTGCTGCAGTTTATACCTGCTCCACACATCTGAAATCACATAGCCTCTCCAATGACCTACATGCAGACCATTGCCTGACGGATATGGGAACATGTCAAGACAGTAATACTTTTTTCTTTCGCTCCCATCCTCATTTTCCTTTGTGTTTACCGGGTTCTTCTCCCAGATTTCACGCCATTTCTTTTCAATTGCCTTATGATTATAAGGTATTTTTGACATTTTTTGTTCCTCCTGCCTTAATTCTTGATAAAGTTCTGCCGAACCATTTTAACTTATAAAAAGCCTCCTCATCTCTAAGAGACGAAAAGGCTTAACTTCCGTGGTACCACTCTTCTTCATGAGATCACTGATCCCATGCACTCATTGCTTCTATAACGGGAAGTAACCGCCCGTGCCTACTACCTTCTGCATAAATATATCCTCTTATACAGAATTCTGTCTGTTCAGCCCGAAAACTCAGAGGCGAGTTGGGAGATTTTGCTTACTGCCTCGCACCGTACGGCAGCTCTCTTTAAAACGTCCGTCTCTTAATACTCCTCTTCATTGTCTTTTCAATATACGATAAATATTATATGTAAAATGTTAAAATAAGTCAACCCTGAAGAAATTATTTTTTACAGTTGTTCCATACCTCTCTTTAGTGTATAATGAATATAAGTAAAGTTACTGGATTTTCAGTAGAATATGATACATAAAGGAGAGTTTGCTATGGTATATTTATTGACAGGTCCGAAAGGCAGCGGAAAAACGCAGCAAATGATTGAACAGGCTAACAAAAAATCAAAGGAATGCAACGGTAACGTAGTCCTTATCAAGAAAACACACCGCGATACCGCCAGTGTTGCATTCAATATCCGTACGATCTGTATGGACGACTATCCAACAATTAAAAATATTGACGGATATATCGGATTTTTATATGGTATGTACAGCTCTAATCATGATATTGAGTGCGTATTTATTGATGGCATCTTAAAGCATGCCGATATTACACTTGAGAACGTTCCGGTATTTATCGAACGGCTGAACCGGATTTCCAAAGACTGCGGCATCGAATTTTACGTAAGCATCAGCGCTGCAAAAGCGGATTTGGCAGATGTAAATCCCGAGTATTGCGAGTATATCAATTAGACAAAATTTATGTAAAGAATCCGGAGCGCTCCGCCCCGGATTCTTTTTTATCCTTTTTATAAAATCTCTTACGAAAGTATTTCATACAGCAATACCATCAACGGCTCTGTCACAATACAGAATATGATCGACATCACATTGATCACACTTGCATATTTAGAATCCTGATTATATATCTGGGCTAACTGTGTCACCATCGCTGCTGCGGGAGCCGATGCTGCCAAAAATACTACCAGCAGGATATCTTTTGCCTCTTTATGTATTCCCATTTTCGCTATCACAGCAAAGATGACCGCTACTACCGCCGGATAGATAAGCAGCCGGATCAGGCATACAAAATACGGTCTCTTACGGCTAAACACCCACTTAAGATCCATATTCCCGATGACCATTCCGATAACAAACATCCCTGCAGTTCCGATCATGTTCCCAAATCCTTCCAGGCATGTACCAATAACTTCCGGTATATGGATCCTTGCCACAAAGAAGAAAAATCCCGCTATAATAGCAATAATATTGGGATTCATAAGTATTTTTTTATAATCCCAGTCTTCTGTATGCTGCCCGATCATCCTGCTTCCATGAGTCCAGATCAGTACTGTCTGTACGATATTATAGGCATTCGTATAAAATACCCATTCAACCCCCATCACTGCCGCTACCAAAGGTATGATCAGATTTCCTGAATTGGTATAGATAAGCGACGCTCTCTCGATATTATTTAAATTCAGAGGTTTCCTAAGAAGCATGGTCCACAAGATCAGCAGGATATGTACAAGTACAGCGGCCGCTGCCGCGAGCAAAAGCCCCTGTACCTTATCTTTTGTAAGTTCAATCTGAAAAGAGTATATAACCATACAAGGTGAACAGATATACACCACCATGTTTGATATCACCTTGCTGTCCTCACTCTGGAACAATCCTGCCTTAACACTTGCATATCCCGCTGCCACAAACAAAAACAGCGACACAATCTGCTCAGCGAGCAATATACTTAGTTCCATGTTTTATCCTTTTCATTTTCACTGCCGTCTTTGTCTGAAACTGCCGGAACCGCATCTTTTTTTCCGGCGATTTCAAGAGACATGACTACATTGGCTTTTTCATCTTCCTTGTACTCTATCGCAACTTCCCATCCGGTCTCACACCTTACTATATCAATAAAATCAACGACTGACGCATCAAATATATCGTCAGAGCCTTCTATCATAATGTAATAATGAGACGTCCCATCAATAACGGCCTGGGCGATCTTGGTAATCTTCCCTGTAATCGTCCTGATCTGCCTTGTATCTTTTTCTGCCTCTTTTACCCCACTGCTAAGGAGCAGCTCAAGATAATTCTCCTCACACTGGCTGACACTGTCGCCGATAGCGACTATCTGATACTTCTGCACATTTACCATCGCATACTTTTTCACAAGTCCCGCGTCATCCTTGAGAGCAATAAAATAAGTCGGCTCATCGGAAATATTGAGAAGCAGCGGGAATGTCGCTACGTATTTCAAGTTCTGTACTTGTCCTTCCGCTGAGGACATAGCAGAGGCTTCTGTCGCTCCTTCTACTTTATAATATTTCGTTTCCATCGTCCGCTGATTAGACAGCATAAACCCTACATTAGACTGATCTCCGTTGACAGATGTTACGCCAGTATACATCCATACATCGTCATCAAGCGCAAGATAATTGTAACCGTCCGTTGTCTCAAGACAGTCCTTCTGGCTCAACACACTGTTGATAAAGCCGTGCTTTAACGTCCCATAATAATCAAACAGCTCTACAAGCAGGTCCGCCGCATATGCTCTGTCAATCCACGACGGCGCATTTTCTATCTTATAAGTCTTCGTTTCACCGGTAATCGCATTGCAGAGGACTACTTTTCCTACTGTCTCACCTCCGAACAGACCGATGTTAAATTTTTTCACAGGCGCGACCCAATACGGAACCCCGTTATCATCAATCTCAAAGCTTAAGCCGCCATATATATATGTGGGATGCGCAAATCTTAAATGCCGGTATATGTTCCGGTTAAAATATTCGCTCGTCGTATATTTCATCCCCTCTTCAAGCTTCACAAGCTCTGTCGTCTGCGTCGCCATATTGATCCTGATATAAGCAGGGATCCCCTCTGACTGATTCGTAAACCATTTGATCATACTCGCATAACGCAGCGGCGAGACGCGGACCGGATTGTCTTTGTAGTTGATCTGGGTATAGATATCATCTACCTCAAATTGGGAAACCATATCTACCATGCTTCCCATCTTGCGGTCTCCCAGGATCATTGCCGTCTCCCTGTCAAGAAGCGGGATCTTATCAAAAGAAAGCTCCTCTACATCTTCTGTGAATTCCCCTTCCTTGACCTGCATAAGCTGCTGATATTTTTTCGCGTTGATAATCGGAGATGACAAAAGCGTACCCACCAGATAAATAATGCCGAGCACCAGAATGACCGTTCCAATCACCCTGAGTCCTTTATTTTCCTTTACTTCATGAAGAGATCTCATTCTTTTCCGGCCCGTATACATTACTGCCGCAATAATCAATATGATAAAAATAAAAAACCATGTATCCGAAGAATGGATATTGATTGCCGGAAGTGAAATATAATAATAGATCCCGACTACGATGACAGCCGCAAGGACTGCCAGCACCTTAAATTTTGTTTTCATAATCTGCCTCCATTTAAAATTGCTTTCTCCAAACCGGAGCCGTCAATAACATCAACACTGGGAAAATCTCTAATCTGCCTGCCAGCATATCAAAACAAAATACCAGTTTAGAAACAATCGAAAATTCCGAGAAATTCCCCGACGGTCCGACCTTCGCAATTCCCGGACCGATGTTATTCAGTGTTGTGAGCACGGAACTGAATGTGGTTGCAAAATCCATGTTATCAATGGAAACAAGCAAAACAGATGTTACAAGTATCGCAGCATATGCCATCAGATACACTCCTACTTTTTTTACAACCTCTGTGTTCATCTTTTTTCCATTAACACGGATGATACTGATTGACTTCGGATGCTTCATCTGCTTGATCTCCCGTTTGATGCTTTTCAATACGATCAAAACTCTTGACACCTTGATGCCACCTCCTGTAGAGGAAGCACACGCTCCCACCACCATCAGAATCAGCAGGATACACTGTGAAAACATTGGCCACTGCACAAAATCTGCCGTGGCATACCCCGTTGTAGTGATAATAGAAGCCACTTGAAAGACAGCATACCGAAAAGCTTTCAAAGGATTTCCAAACTGAGCGCTTATATTCCATGTGATTACTGCTGTCGAAGCCGCGATAATAAAAAAATATGCCCTCACTTCTTCATTTTTGCATATCGTCTTAACTTCCCCAAGAAGAAGCATATAAAAGAGCGAAAAATTAATTCCGAATAAAATCATAAATACGGTTATCACACCGTCTATATATGCGCTGTTAAAATGTCCCACGCTGGCTCCATAGTTGGAAAATCCTCCTGTTCCCGCTGTTCCAAAAGCATGAAGCAGGCTGTCAAACAAATCCATCCCTCCAAGAAGAAGCAATATTGTCTGCAAAAGCGTCATCCCAAGATATATACCGTATAAAATACGTGCTGTAGACATCATCTTCGGTACAAGCTTCTCTTTCTCCGGCCCCGGGACTTCCGCTGTCATCAGATACATCGAACTGTTCTTGTCAAGGCTTGTCAGCACCAGTACAAATACCAGCACTCCCATACCCCCTACCCAATGGGTAAAGCTCCTCCAGAAAAGCATACACCGCGACAAAGCTTCCACATCCCCAAGTATAGAAGATCCCGTCGTCGTAAAACCGGATATGGTTTCAAAAAGGGCATCAACATAATTAGGAATCTCACCAGATATAGCAAACGGAAGCGCTCCGAACAAAGACCACAGTATCCACGCTGATGCTACAATGATCAGGCCTTCCTTTTCATATATCTTCGTCATTTGTGGCTTTTTACGGCCTGCCAGAAGGAAAATCAGCAGGAGTATAAAAGAGGGAATCAAAAACGCGATTCCTTCCCCCTCCCTATACAGTACCCCTACAAATGCAGGAACCAGAAGCAGTAAAGCCTCCACCCCCAACATCCTTCCTAATATATAACGTATCATCTTTGTATTCATAGTATTTTAAGACTCCTAAGCAAGAATATCACTGAAATTACTGACAATATGATCTTTTGTCACTACGATCACACTGTCTCCGGCCTCCAGATGGGCGTCACCGTTTGGTATGATAACATCCCTTTTCCGCCCGATACAGGCGATCAGGTTATTCTTTTTAATAGGAAGTTCTTTCAGCGGTATGTTCGTATACTCACATTCTTTTTTTATGATAAACTCGAGCGCTTCCACTTTTCCCTGCACCAGACGGTACATTGTCTCAACGTTAGCGCTGCTGTAGGAATTCTTTCTGGCCCTGACATATCCCATGATCGCATCTGCTGTCGCGCTTTTTGCTGATACAATACTGTCAATCCCAAGTCCCTCTATCATCTGCGCACGCATGTCTTCATTCACCTTCGCGATGATTTTCGGCACGCCTACCGTCTTCGCAAAAAATGCCATGATGATATTTTCTTCGTCCATTCCCGTGAGCGCTACAAATGCATCGGCATCCTCAATTCCTTCTTCCAGCAGCAGATCATGATCTGCCGCATTGCCGTGCAGGATTGTAGCCTTAGGCAGAAGTTCACATAATTCTTCACATCTGCGCTCATCACGCTCAATGATCTTCACCTGCATACCCACTTTTAAAAGCTGCGCAGCCAGATAAAAACATACATGGCCTCCCCCGCAGATGATTACCTTCTTCACCTTTCCATTCCTGCGCCCAAGAGACTTAAAAAACGTCTTAAGGTCCTGATGACCTGCCGCGATATGCAGCCGGTCCCCTTCTTTCAGAACAAAATTACCGTCCGGTATATACACTTCCTTTCCTCTCTTTACCGCGCATACCAGGATCTTGATCTGATACTTTCTGTAAACTTCCGCAAGAGAGATATCGGTCAATGGCTGTCCGCTGCCAAGTACGTACTCAACCAGCTCCACACGCCCTTTCATAAACGTTTCTACCTTATTCGCCTCCGGGAATAACAGGATCCTCAATATTTCATTTGAAGCCGCAAGTTCCGGATTTACCGCCATGGAAAGATGCAGATCCTCTTTCAGCATCCCGATCTGCCTGTAATAGATAGGATTCCGCACTCTCGCTATCGTATGCTTAGCCCCAAGCCGCCTTGCTATCAGGCAGCTCAGCATATTCATCTCATCAGCCGAGGCACAGGCAATGACCAGATCCGCCCGAGGCACATCCGCCTGCTTCATGATCTCCGCATCCGCTCCATTACCCGTGATGCAGAAAATATCCATCTTATTCAAAGCTTCTTTAAGCTTTCCTTCATTTTGGTCAATCAGAGTGATATCATAATTTTCTTCTGACAACTGCACTGCAAGCTTATGACCTACTTTACCGTCACCAATAATTACAATCTTCATCTTCGTCCCTCTTTTAATTCTAGATATTTTAAACTAAACATAGTAGAGTATATCACCTTTGCAAAAATAAGAAAAGCCCTCTCGGGCTTTTCTTACTTTTTCTTATTATTTTCTTATTCCTCAGCCGCCCTCTTAGCAATCTCGGCTTCCTGAACATCCGACGGAGCCTGCTCATAGCGGGCAAATTCGTATTCGTAATCTCCTCGTCCTCCTGTCATAGAACGAAGTGTTGTACAGTAACCGAATAATCCTGTCATCGGGATATCAGCCTCTATCACCTGATAACCGCCGTTTATAGGATTCATACCCAGCACACGTCCGCGGCGTTTATTCAGATCACCCATAACATCACCGGTATAATCGTCCGGAACAGTTACCTTTATTGAAGCGATCGGCTCTAACAGAACCGGTCCTGCCTCCATAAAGCCCTTCTTGAATGCCTGGATCGTAGCGGTCTTAAATGCCATCTCCGAAGAGTCAACCGGATGATAAGATCCATCATATAATGTAGCCTTTACGCCCACTACCGGATATCCCGCCAAAGGTCCCTTGATAACCGATTCCTGAAGACCTTTCTCAACAGCCGGGAAGTAATTTTTCGGAACTGCTCCGCCTACAACTGTTTCTTCAAAGACATATGGTGTCTCTAAATCGCCTGAGGATGCAAATTTCATCTTAACATGTCCATACTGTCCGTGTCCGCCGGACTGCTTCTTATATTTCGTATCCACATCAGAATTCTTGCGTATCGTCTCACGGAACGCAACCTTCGGAGTCTCTAATGTAACAGCACATTTATACCTCTCCGCCAGCTTGCTGACTGCAATCTCCAAATGCTGGTCTCCCATTCCATATAAAAGTGTCTGACGGTTCTCACTGTCATTGACAGCCTTAAGAGTGATATCCTCTGCCATCATCTTCTGAAGTGCCTGAGATACTTTGTCCTCATCACCTTTATTCTTGGTTACATACTTCATGTATGTATATGGTTTGGAGTATTCGGTCTTTCCGAAAAGAAGCGGCATCGTCTTAGCAGAAAGAGTATCACCTGTCTTCGTATTGCTAAGCTTTGCGATCGCTCCGATATCACCCGCAAACAATTCGCTTACTTCTACCGGTTTGTTCCCGATCATTGTATAGATCTTGCCAAGCTTTTCATCCGACTCAGAAGACGCGTTGAAAAGGACATCCTCACCTTTCAGTACGCCGGAGCATACCTTAACGAAAGAATATTTACCTATAAACGGATCTACCATCGTCTTAAATACATAAGCGGATTTCGCTTTCGCGAAGTCATAATTCGCCTCATAGATCTCATTCGTCTTTAAGTTCACGCCTGCACATTCCCTCCAGTCAGGACTTGGGAAAAATCTTACGATATCAGACAAAAGATTTGCGACACCCTGAGCCTGGATATTAGAACCCATAGCAACCGGAACGATACTGCCATCCATAACTTCCGTACGCATCGCCGCACGGATCTCCTCTACAGAGAACTCCTCGCCCGCGAAATAACGCTCCATAAATTCCTCGCTCGTCTCTGCAACTGCCTCAAGAAGCTTCTCACGGTAACTCTCTACATATTCCATACAGTAATCAGGAATATCGCACTCTTCTCTCTTGCCGATCCCTGTATAGCGTCTTCCTGCATTTTTAATAATATTCACATATCCGGTCAGCTTCTCATCTTCACGGATCGGTGAAAAATGAGGAGCGATCACTTTTCCATATTTTTCTGTCAGGCCTTCTACTACCTGACGGAAGCTGGCATCATCTACATCCATCTCCGTTACATATATCATACGCGGCAGGTTGTATTTATCACACAGTTCCCATGCTTTTTCCGTTCCAACCTCTATTCCTGCCTTGCCCGATACAACGATAACCGCAGCATCCGCAGCGCTGACCGCTTCTTCCACTTCCCCGACGAAATCAAAATATCCCGGAGTATCCAGCACGTTGATCTTAGCTTTTTCCCATTCAATCGGAATCAATGCTGTGCTGATGGAAAACTCACGCTTTTGTTCTTCTTTGTCAAAGTCGCTGATGGTATTGCCATCCGTAACTTTGCCCATCCGGTTCACCGCGCCGGATACATAGGCCATAGCTTCCGCAAGGCTTGTCTTACCGCATCCGCCATGCCCTAAAAGAACTACATTTCTGATTTCGTCCGTTCTATAAACTTTCATACTTAACTGCCTCCTTGTTATTTAGAAAAATCTCATATACACATTGTACTAAAATTCCTCACATATTACAACTCATTTATGCAGGATTACAGAAAAACTCTAGACAGATGACGAATCTGTACTATCTTCTTCCTCTGTCATATCACTGTACTTTCTTCACCCTTTTATATATACTCCGCAAACACCCTCTGCATGATCAATTGTGCCGCAATATCTGTTTTAATCCTCAATGTCTTAAATGTGCTTTCTTGCTTTAAAGTGATGTAGTATTGACAAAACCTTAAATTAACTATAGAATAGTAAAAATGAAACAATCCATAAAAGATCATAATCATTTCAGGAGGGACACCATGAAGCACAAGGTCGGTTTTATCGGTCTGGGGTTGATAGGCGGCTCGATCGCAAAGGCCATCCGCCAGTATTACCCTGATTACGAAATCGTAGCTTTTGATAAAAACAAGGAAACACTAGCGCTGGCAACACAGGAGTCTGTCATTGATGTAGCAGTGACTGCCATTGACGATAATTTCCGCGAATGCAGCTACCTCTTTCTATGTGCGCCCGTAGTCTACAACGCGGCATATTTAAAGCAGATGAAAGAATTTCTCCACGAGGACTGTATCCTGACAGATGTCGGCAGCGTAAAGACAAATATACATAAGGAAGTGGAGTCCCTCGGAATCGGCAGATATTTCATCGGCGGACATCCGATGGCCGGCTCTGAAAAGACAGGATTTTCTAATTCAAAAGCCATGCTGATTGAAAATGCATACTATATACTGACCCCCGCAAAGGAAGTCCCGAAAGAAAAGCTCCGGCGTTACGAGGAATTTATTAAAAATTTACGCGCGATCCCGCTGATCCTTGATCACGGGCAGCATGATTATATAACCGGAGCCATAAGTCATCTGCCTCATATAATCGCATCCAGTCTGGTGAATTTTGTGAAGGAAAATGACACGGACACAGAATTGATGAAGAATCTTGCGGCAGGTGGTTTTAAAGACATTACCCGTATCGCCTCCTCCTCTCCGACCATGTGGCAGCACATCTGCCTTACGAATAAGGAAAATATCTCAGAAATTCTTGGCAGATATATCGAATCACTGAAAAGTTTCAAAGAATTGATTGATGATTCTAACGAGCAGGCGATTTACTGGAAATTTGATTCTTCCAGAAACTACCGAAACGCAATTCCTTCCTCTTCAGCAGGGCCGATCAAAAAGGCTTATGCCGTATACTGCGATATCATTGACGAAGCCGGCGGGATCGCCGCCATTGCAACGATCCTCGCTTCTAATGGTCTGAACATCAAGAATATGGGAATTGTAAACAATAGAGAATTTGAAGAAGGGGTTCTGCGCATTGAGTTCTACGATGAAACATCTTCAAAAAGAGCTGTCAAATTGCTGCAGAAATTCAGGTACATTGTATATGAGCGTTAAATCTATCTATCCATCCAAAGGTCTGAAAGGTGAAGTGAATATTCCCGGTGATAAATCTATTTCCCACCGTTCTATCATGCTTGGTTCTATCGCACAGGGAACTACCGAGATCACGCATTTCCTTAAGGGAGCAGACTGTGTGTCCACCATGAACTGCTTTCGGAAAATGGGTGTAGAGATTGTAGAGAAATCAGATTATATCCTGGTACACGGCAAAGGTCTTTGGGGACTGACCTCACCGGACGAAGTATTAGATGTCGGAAACAGCGGAACTACTACGAGACTTTTATCCGGAATCCTTTCAGGACAGAAGTTTCCTTGTACATTGTCCGGAGACGAATCTTTAAACTCAAGACCCATGGCAAGAATCATGACCCCATTAAATAACATGGGAGCAGATATTAAAAGCCTGAATCATAATAACTGCGCACCGCTTTGTATAAATCCCGGCACCCTGCATGGTATCCATTACCAGTCGCCAGTGGCATCCGCACAGGTAAAATCTGCAATTCTTCTCGCCGGACTTTATGCCGACAGTGAGACCTCTGTTACTGAACCTGCTCTGTCACGGAACCATACAGAGCTTATGCTCCAGAATTTCGGGGCATATGTGACCTCAACCATGCACAGCGACGGAAGCGCCACCGCACAGGTAGAGCCCGCCAGTGAACTCTATGGACAGCAGATCTTTGTTCCGGGAGACATCTCTTCCGCAGCATACTTTATTGCTGCCGGACTGTTAGTCCCGCACTCAGAAATCCTTGTTAAGAATGTAGGAACTAACTTTACACGCGCCGGCTTTCTTAAAGTGTGCGAAGCGATGGGCGCCTCCATGACTATGCTCAACAAATCCTTTGAAGGGGGCGAAGGACGCGCGGACATCCTCGTTAAGTCTGGCACTCTTAAAGGAACTACCATTGAGGGGGACATCATCCCCACATTGATCGACGAACTCCCGATCATCGCTGTTATGGCGGCTTATGCAGAAGGTACGACTGTCATCAAAGATGCCGCTGAACTGAAAGTAAAAGAGACGAACCGTATCGATACTGTCGCAGAGAATTTAAAAGCAATGGGAGCTTTCGTGACTCCTACAGAAGATGGCATGGTCATCGAAGGCGGTACCTCCCTCAAGGGCGCACATATCAAGAGTTATCTGGACCACCGCATCGCCATGTCATTCGCAGTTGCAGGTCTTACAGCCTCCGGCGAGACAGTGATAGAAGACAGCCAATGCGTAGATGTATCCTTTCCCGGATTTTTTGCCTCCCTCGAAAAATTGAGTTGATTTTTATTTGCAGAACAAATGTTCTGATTTGAGTTGACAATTTATATAACAACTGATAATATAATATAAAATAGGAGGTGACAACATGGCATATAAAGCATTAGATATTGCTAGATATATTATAAATTATAGTAATAAGAAAAATTATGGCGTATCAAATCTCAAATTACAAAAACTATTATATTTTGTTCAGGCCGAATTTTTGACATATTCAGACGATAAAGCTCCTTGCTTTAATGAAAAGATTGAAGCTTGGGGATTCGGCCCCGTAGTTCCATGTGTGTATCAGGCATTTAAGCAATATGGCAGCGGAAATATCCCTTCTATCACAGAATATTCTGAAATTACAGACACATGGCAGATAATCCAAAAAACATTTAACGAAAATATCATTAAGGCAAAGGACAGAAAAAAAATAACTGAAATTATTGACGGTCTATCTGAATATTCTGCTACAGCATTGGTAGATATCACACACAATCAGGCGCCTTGGATGAACGCATATGAAAAAGGCATGAACAATGTAATAACAAAAAGTTCCATACGGGAGTACTTTGAAAATGACGAAAATTGACAAATTATTAAAAACAAACTCTCAGGCAAAAAAAACTTCAAGCTTTAAAGGAACGGAATTTGAAACATTAAAAAGACGGATCAATGGTATCTGCATTTCCTTAAATCGCTCCTCCGAAGATTATGAAGTTTCAAAAACAGTAACATCCATCAATCAATACAAACAGCAAAAGCATAATAGAATATTATACTCTGAAATCAGTGCATATGTATTTGATCTTACTAACGAACAAAAAGGTAATTTCGTCACAAACCTCGAACTCTTGTTAGTCGAATCTATAAATGACGAGACCCGCATAGACAATGATACAATAGATATCATCTTAAGAATATATGACCATGTGCATTTAGCACTGCATCAGTTTGAAAATTTAAAAAGAGACGATGATGATATAAAAAGTCTCATATCTAAAAATTTAGAACCCGTAAGTATGAAATTCGAAAAGAACTTACAAGAAACATACAAAGAACTATATGCACAATTAATCGCTTTGGTTGGAATATTTACAGCATTAGCATTCTTAGTGTTTGGAAGTATTTCATCCTTAGATAATATTTTTAGCACAGCAAATAATATGCCAATGTTGAAAATATTGATAATTACGTCTTTATGGGGAATCTGTCTTACAAATCTAATTTTTATATTTATCTATTTTGTTTCAAAGATGACTAAATTAGATATAGAGGAATCTCGAAATATAAAATATCCAGTAATAGCATGGTGTAATTTAGTTCTCATTGCGGTATTTTTATTATGCTCTTGGTTTTATTATGTCAAAAAAATGAATTTGACAGAATGGTTAGAACAACTGCAAAACAGCAATAAGCAGGCACTTGTGCTTGGCGGTTTTGCAGTTATTCTGTCATTAATCTTATTTTCAGCAGTTATGATCATGGTGAACTCTAAAGAAAAGAAATAATCTCTTGTATATCCTCTCTCTTAGTCGCCCAGCTTGTGACAAACCGCACAACTGTATGGTTCTCATCATATTTCTCCCAGAAGCTAAAGGCGACTTTACTCCGCAGACGCTCCATCACTTCATTTTCCAAAATGATAAACTGCTGATTCGTAGGTGAATCAAGAAGAAATTTATAGCCTTTTTTCTGGAATCCTTCTTTTAGAAGACTGGCCATGTCAATCGCATTTTTACTGATTTCATAATACAGGTTATCGGTAAAAAGCGTATCAAACTGAAGCCCCAGAAGCCAGCCCTTGGCAAGAAGCCCGCCCCTTTGCTTTACCTTCGGCATAAAACACTTCGGCATATTCTTCTTTGTAAAGACTACTGCCTCGCCAAACAGCGCGCCCACCTTCGTCCCTCCGATATAAAAGACATCACAGTACCGGGCTATATCTGGCAGTGTTACATCTGTATCCGCACTCATCAATCCATACCCCAGCCTTGCACCGTCCATATAAAGCGGGATGTCATATTCTCTGCACGCTGCGGAGATTGCTTTTAATTCTGTTAAACTGTATAATGTCCCGTATTCTGTCGGATGGGATATGTACACCATTCCTGGAAACACCATATGATCATGGCTGTTGTCCTCCCAAAAAGTCTTAAGGAATCCGGAAAGTTCTTTTGCATCAATCTTCCCGTCATGGCCGGGAATCTCCTGTACTTTATGGCCGGTGTATTCAATGGCGCCTGCTTCATGAAGACTTATATGCCCTGTCAAAGCCGCTACAACCCCTTCATGCTGTTCAAGCATAGTAGAGATCACGATCGAATTAGTCTGCGTACCACCTACCAGAAAATACACCTGGGCATCTTCACATTCACATTCCTGCCGGATTTTTTCCTTCGCACCCTCGCAAATCTTATCCGCCCCATAGCCTTTTTGCTGCTCCATATTTATTTCCTGCATACGATTTAATATTTTTTCATGCGCTCCTATCGTATAATCACTTTCAAATGATAACATATCATCCTTCTCCTCTCTGTCCATATCCGTTTTTTATCCGATCAATCCCTCATCCATGCAAACTGCCAGTTCCTTCGCATAATAGGTCAGATAACTTTGTATTCCTGCGCGGAAAGCTGCAACAGCCGTCTCACACATGATACTTTTCTCGTCAATCCACCCTTTTGCCGCTGCTGCCTTGATCATGGCATATTCACCACTGACACTGTAAGCGGCTACCGGAAGATTCGTAGCCTCTTTTACTTTCACAATCATATCAAGATATGAAAGTGCCGGCTTAACCATAACAATATCCGCCCCTTCCTCCTGATCCAGCAACACTTCCTTAATACCTTCCCTGCTGTTGTGGTAATCCATCTGATAACTGCGGCGGTTACCGAACGCTGGAGCAGAATCTGCCGCGTCACGGAAAGGCGCGTAAAAACCGGAAGCATATTTTACAGCGTAGGACATGATTGGTATATTCGCAAACTTGTTCTTATCCAATACCTGACGGATTGCTGCCACTCTGCCGTCCATCATATCGGAAGGAGCTACCATATCTGCTCCTGCCTGTACATGGGACAGGGCCGTTTTTGCCAGCACATCAAGAGTAGAATCATTATCCACCTCCTGACCGCAAAGCATACCGCAATGTCCGTGTGAAGTATATTCACACAGACACACATCTGTGATGTAGTAAAGATCCGGAAATCTTTTTTTTGCTTCACGCAGCGCCCGCTGGATGATCCCATCTTCAGCATACGCCTGACTTGCCTTTTCATCCTTATACTCAGGAATTCCAAAGAGCATGACCGAGCTAACGCCAGACTTTGATATCTCCTCCAGCGCAAAGGACAGCTTATCCACGCTGTAACGGTACTGTCCTTCCATCGAAGGTATCTCTTCACATATACCTGTTCCGTCCTTTACAAAGATAGGATAGATCAGCGATGCCTTATCTACTCTGGTTTCCCGTACCATCCTTCTTATATTTTCATTGCTCCGCAATCTTCTGGGTCTTTTAATCATAAATTTTGTATCCTTTCTGAGCAAGTATCTTTGCCGTCCTGTCTCCTCATTTTCCATTATATTCTTATTGCCGTCATGACCTCATATCCAAAATCAGTTCAGTCAAAGCGTCCAGAGTAGCTTTGGGGGCAGTAAAGCACTTCATATTATATCTGGCTGCTGTCTCAGCAGTCTGTCTGCCAATACAGGCCGCCCTGATCTTTGAATGATCCATTCCCTTTGTAGCCGCGGAAAAACCCTCTACTGTAGAACTGCTGGTAAATACGACAATATCTATCTTTCCCTTTTCCATCTCCTCTTTTACCGAAACTGCTTTGCCCGCATGATACACAGTCCTGTAAACTGCTATCTCCTCCACAAGAGCGCCTGCCTCTTCTAAAATAGGAACTAACAGTTCATTTCCTTTTTCAGCACGCGGAATCAGAATATGTCTTCCCCTGATTTCCTGATCTGCCAGGGCATGACCGAGGGACTCCCCGTCAAAAACTTCTGGAATCAGCTCTGCATAGATTCCCCTTTCACTTAGCGCAGCTTTTGTTCCCTCTCCGATAACCGCAAATTTTACCCCCGAAAGTTTTCGGATATCAAACTTCTCACGCTTCGCCTGCTCAAAAAATATGTGAACACCAGTCTGGCTTGTAAATACGATCCAGTCATATATGCCTATCTGCATAAAACATTGCGGCAGTCTTTCGTTTTTCTCCGCCGGAACAGTATCAATAGCCGGTAGCTCCAATACTTCCGCCCCTAAAGATCTAAGTCTCTCTGCCAGAGATGATATGAGCGCCCTTGGACGGGTCAGAACGATCCTCATTCCAAAAAGCGGCAGTTCCTCCCTCCATGAAAGAATATCTGAAAGCCCGCACACCTTCCCCACTATGATAATTGCCGGAGGAGAAATCTTTGCCTCTTTTGCTTTTTCTTCCAGATCACCCAGAGTTGCAGATACCCTCTTTTGTCCTGCAGTCGTGCCCTCCTGAAGGATGGCCGCAGGCAGGTCCGGGCTCATCCCAGATTTCAAAAGCTTCTTTCTGATATCCGGAAGCGCCGCAACCCCCATGAGAAACACTAAAGTTCCGCCTGTACGCACCAGTGCCTCATAGTCCATATCATCCTCCTGTTCCTGTTTCTTATGTCCGGTAATGATATGTACCGAAGATGCAATATCTCTATGCGTAACCGGTATCCCGTTATAAGCCGGTACTGCAAGAGAAGATGTGACTCCCGGAACCACTTCAAATGGGACATTACACCTTTTTAATTCCACCAGTTCTTCCCCGCCCCGTCCAAACAGAAACGGATCGCCTCCTTTCAGCCTCACAACCTTTTGTCCCTTTTTCGCTTCTTCAACAAGAATCTGGTTGATCTTCTCCTGGGGGATTGGATGATGTCCTGCAAGCTTCCCCACGTTTATTAGTTTCTTACTATCATCCAAAGAAGAAAGAATTTCATTTCCTACGAGATGGTCATATATGATAACATCAGCTTCTTTAAGAAGAATCTTTCCCTTTACAGTCATTAGTCCAAGATCCCCCGGCCCGGCTCCCACAAGCCACACTTTCCCTGTCATCTAAAAACCTCCCTCTTTCTGGATCTTCCGGAGTTCTCTTCGCTTTTCTGCCTTTATCCATTCTTCTTTCTCTTCTTCTGTCTCCAAAAAGAGCCTTGGAACCCTTATGGGTTTGTCATCATGTCCCAACGCAACTTCCGTAAGGTAAGCCCGATTGATCAGCGTACGTTTTCCGTTTTCGTCCTCCACATAAGTATCCACCTTCACTTCCATAGAAGTGTTTCCTACATGTGTAACCTTTCCTCTGATCACGATATCATCTTTCGGATAGGCCCCCTTGATAAAATGAAGGTTATCCACTGATACTGTCGTAACATTTTTCCGGCAGTGCCTTTTTGCTGCCAACGCCGCCACCTCGTCAATCCACTGCATCAGGATCCCTCCGAACAATCTTCCGGAATTGTTCAGATGATTTGGACGTACAATATGCACAGTCTCTACCAAAGAATCTGACACCTTCCTGCTCTCCGCTCCCATATAAAACCTCCCGGTTAATCTGTAATCTCACTTCGCACTGCCCACCGCAGTTTAGCTGAACTTGCTCTTTTATTTTTCCTGCATTCTTCCGCTGACGGACGAACAACATCCTGCGCGATCTCACAAAAGATTCCTTCTTTATAAAACTGCTTGAAAGCTTTTTTCACCATCCTGTCCTCTCCAGAGTGAAAAGTAAGGATCGCTGCCCTGCCGCCAGGCGCTAAAGCTTCAGGCAGCCCTTCAAGCAGAGCCTCAAGTACTTCAAACTCGCTGTTCACATCAATGCGAAGCGCCTGAAAAACCCGCTGGCATGTCTTTTTAACTACTTTCAGCTTTTTCTCATCTTCCGGTAAAAAGCAAAGTGCCGCCTCAACCGCCTCTTTCAGCTGCGTTGTGGTCTCAATCTTTTTCCCGTTTCTCAGTCTCTTTACAATCTCCTTTGCAATCTCAACAGCGTACGGCTCATCTGAATTTTCCGCAAACATACCTGCAAGTTCCTCTTCACTGAGTTCAAGTAAACGCTCTGCGGCCATCACTCCCTTCTCAGGGTTCAGACGCAGATCTAAAGGGCCTTCTGTTTTATAAGAGAACCCACGTTTCGGATCATCAATCTGCATGGAAGATACCCCCAGATCTGCCAGTATAAAATCAAATGGCCCGTATTCTCTGCCTATCCGGGCAATCTCTGAAAAATTCTCCCATAGTACCGTCAGTATATCCTCTCCATACCCAAGAGAACTAAGACGTTCCTTCGTCTTTTTTATCTCAATCGGATCCACATCCAGCCCATACATATGCCCCTTCCCTTTTAAGCATTCCAACATCTTCCTCGTATGTCCGCCATATCCAAGCGTCGCATCCAGCCCTTTCTGACCCGGCTGGATTTTCAAAACTTCCAGTATTTCCTTTACACAGATAGAAATGTGCATTCCCGCCGGAGTACTTCCTTTGCTGATAACCTTCTCTATAGTATCTGCATATTTTTCCGGTTCATGCTCCTTATATTTCTCCTCAAATCTTCTTGGATGTGTACCTTTATATCTCTGCCTCCTCTTATAGATCAGAAGACTTTCCCCGTCAGAACAGATTTTTTCTGCCTTTCTCTCTGCCACAAGATATGCTTCTCCATAAACTGTAACCGTTCCATCCTTTTGTAAAATATAACTTCCGTCCGGCAGCGCATAAAACTTTTGTCCCACACTGTCCGGATAAGTGATGTCTTCCATCAGACGTTTTCCATCCAGCATATCATTTTTCACCGCCTGATAATGAGGCAGCACATTACACCGGGTCAGTCCCAGTCCTTCCAAAAACCTCTCATATATCCTGCTGATACTTTCTCCTGGCATCTCTGGCTGGGCATATACTGTTTCTGCACAGTTCATCGTACCAGCGCTGATACCTATCACAATTCCGTCAAATCCCTTCATTGCCTGCATAAGTCCGATCCTGCGAAAAAATTTATTCTGCGTCGGCACATGCCCGCCTCCCAACATTATCATGTCATAAGAATGAATCTTTTCCACAATCTCCTTTGCGTTACGGTTGTCGCACAGATCAAATTCCGAAACAGAAAGGCCGCTCTCCTTTATCGTCTTTTCAAAAAAGAACCGCATCTCGTTATTTGACATGCAGGCATCCGGATCAGCGCAGATAAATAGGCAGCGCGCTTTATCTTTCCAGTCTGCCGTGAGATTTTTAACCAGATCATTTTCAGGGTTTAATCCTTTATAGGCGGGTGCCCCCTTCGCCTTGTAAGAACCAACAGGACTGCTTGTAAGGTATAAGATCATAATTCCCTCCTGTGTTTTATTTCCTTTTTGATGCCACATAAATCACTTTGACCGCAGCAAACAGCACACCGGCCACCGGCCAGACGATCCAGCTTATCTCCCACGCCTCTGTGTAGAAACTGCAGCCTAAGTATATCGCTGTGACAATGAGCCAGTATACCTTACAGACAGGTTCGAACGCCGTTTCGCTCTTCTTATTGTCTATCGTGTAGTCTCCCTCCTGCAAAAGCTTCTGCATACTTTCCCAGCGTATCCCTGCAATTACAAAAAAGTAAACACCGACCGACACGACAATGAGCAGCACGCAGAGCGCTATTGTCAGCATAAAATCTTCCTCAGTAAATATCATCATGGCAAAGAGCGGAGTTGCCGCCAGTATACAGCAGCAGGTCCCGATAATATGATAGAGTGTGTATGTTCCCTGATATTGGCTTTTCTGATCCTTCACCATCCCAATCACACCGTAATCCGTTTCAATTTTTATTTTATCAAGATATTCATACTGATTCGTCTGCATATCACAGAAAATAAAGATCGCAACTGCAGTCGCTATAATCAAAAGTAATATAAGAAGTCCGATTCCCGCAGCCATATTTTCCGAAATCAATATCTTTCCTGTATCCTGTGCAGCGGCTAACAATATCAAACATACCGGCGACACAATACACAAAGACACTGCAAAGGCAATCTTTCCTGCCAGCTTCTTCTTAATATCCAAAAAAGCTCTTGCCTCTTCCATCGAAACCCGGCGTACCGGAATGCTCTCCTCAAAATCCCCAGTCACTGAAACTTCTGTTCCCTGTGTCCCATCCGCCTCCTCCAGTTCATCCTTCAAAAGATAATCTGTGCTGACTTCAAAAACCCGGCTCATCATCAGAATCTTATTCAAATCCGGTACGGACTGGGCGCCCTCCCATTTGGATACAGACTGTCTTGTGACATTTAGTTTATCTGCCAGTTCCTCCTGTGACCATCCGTTCTTTTTCCTGAGCATAATTATTTTGTCTGCTAAGATCATATGTAGTTCCTCCTCTTTCTTAGTTTGCTCTGCTTTGGTATATCTTTTGCATTTCATGAACTTAGGATACACATTTTTGCAGTTACATACTAGAAATCGCACCCGTCAATTTGTCAACCGGCAGTTGCCTATGCCGTTATCCGGGCTTTACTTTATCTTTAATGTCTTCAGATATGCTTTCTGATCATCAGTAACCCGACAGCTCTCTACCGCCTTTTGGATCGCCTTGTTATGTGTCCATTTTTCAAGACACCTGTTCTCAATAAATGGAAGCACCACGTCATACTGCTTGGCAAGCGCTGTCGCGAAATACCATGCGATCATCATCTTTACATAATACTCTTCTGAACGGATCTCTGACACCATCTTTGGGTATTCCAATTCAAATTTATCATCCAGATAAAAGCTCATAAGCATCCCAATCCCAAAACGGATCACATATGTATGGTCTGAAGCTATCCATTCTCTGACCTTTTGAAGCAGCCTCGGCAAATCCTTTTTTAATACCTTCGGCGACATCAGATCACAGGTCGCCCAATTATCAACATAAGGCAGAAATCTGTCCAACTCCCTTATGCACCGGTCATACTCCTTCATTCCTGCGATCAGAAATCCATGAAGGTTATTCTCCTCATAGTATTCATGGGGCAGCTGTCCTAAAAACACTTCCGATCCTTCCGTCATCCCAAATTCTTTCGCAAATTTCCGAAGAGCAGGTGTCCTTACTCCAATCACACTATTTTTAGATACAGTAGGCATAAGCTTCGCATGGAAATCTCTGTATTCAAGATCCTGAAGTTCAAATAATTTCCCCCGGACATACCGTATCACATCTTCCCTCTCCACATTCTCCACCTTCTTTCCAAAATCCATGAGACACTAAAAAGTTTCCTTGCCATATCTATATTTCGCTTCCATATTTTTCATCCAGTTCCTGTGCCAGAGATGTACCAAGCTGCTCTGCCTCATGTACAAAACCGCTCTTACTTCCAACCGTGAAAAAATAATCCTTCTCCCGGTAATAAAGCCCCCGCAGGCTTAATGTATCACCATTCACCTCTGCATAGGCAGCAACCGGCGAAGAACAGCCTCCGTTAAGGCAGCGTACAAATGCCCGCTCCGCTTTTGCGATCATAGCCGTCTCATACATGCCAAATCCGTCAAGGAAACTATAATCTTTCCCCGCCTTTCCCTGAACCGCCAAAATACCCTGCCCTGCTGCCGGAAGTATCTCCTCCGGCGAAAAATACCGGTAAACTCTATTTTCAAGTCCAAGACGCCTCAATCCTGCCGCCGCCAAAATCAGCGCATCATATTTACCGCTTTCAAGCTTTTCAAGACGGGTGAGCACATTCCCCCGTATCGTACGAAACTTTGCCTGCGGATAAATTTTCTCCGCCTGAATCCTCCTCCGGAAAGAAGAACAGCCGATAATTCCTTTCCCGTTCCATTCTTTTATCCCTTCCTTGAGCACAAGTACATCTCTTGCATCTTCACGCCTGGAAAAACTAACGATAGGAATCACTTCGGACTCCTCCATCGGCATATCCTTAAGGCTGTGCACTGCCAGATCAATCTCACCTGCAAGGAGCGCCTTGTCTATCTCCTTCACAAACAATCCTTTGCCGCCAATCTTATCAAGCGTCACATCAAGCCTTTTATCCCCTGTAGTCTCTATCGTCACAATCTCTGGTTCTAATCCCAGGCACTGCCGCCTGATATAAGCAACCAGTTCTTCCGTCTGAATCACAGCCAGCCTGCTTTTGCGGCTGCCAACCCTTATACCTCTGTTCATCATATCCTCTCTGTCTTACTTATGCTTCCTTATGAATTTTTATTTTTTGTAAAAAGAGCGTTTTCAATCTGCTCCCGTATTTTTTTTACCTGCATATGGCTTTGGCCGCCGGAAGTAATACCTACTGTCACATAATCCTTCACCACGACCGCCGGAAAATAATAGTCGCACAGTTCCTTTTTATGAGACACATTCACTGGTATTCCCCGCTGATTGCAGATGCGCATAATCTGTTCATTACATGCAATGTCATTCGTAGCAGCAAGTACCATGTCGGCATCCAATAATCTGTTCTTCATATCCTCTCTGAAAGACTCTTTGATCCAGCACAATTTCCCTTCCTCTGCCTTTTTCCGGATCCTCTCCGTCACCTTTGGCGCGATTACTGTAATATTGTCAGCAAACTTAAGGAGCGTATCCACCCTTCTTTCCGCAATCCTTCCTCCGCCTGCCACAATGATCTTTTTCCCTGATATATCTACGAACATTGGAAAATATGGTTTTCTCCCGCCCATCATATCCCATCCTTTCCTGCCACCCTAACAGTTTAACACATCCTGCAAAATTTACAAGCTGCTCCTGATCTAACCAGAAACTTTTGTATTTCCTTTTGCGCCTTTCTGTCCAAAACAAATTGACACTCTTTATTACCTGCTGTATGATAATTGAAGGTTAAACGCATACAAGATGCTTTATCATACTTTCATTCACAGGAGGCGTTTATAATGACTCATAAACAAAAAAAACTGATTATTGCCGTTTTTGTATTTTCCGTTGCTTTTGGAGTCTGTCCGACATCCAATGCAATGCATATTATGGAAGGTTATCTCCCTGTTACCTACTGTATCGCATGGGGAGTTTTATGTCTTCCATTCCTTGCAGCCGGCTTTATAAAGATAAAAAAAACGTTAGCTGAAAACCGACGCGCATTGACCCTTCTTGCCATGTCGGGCGCGTTTATCTTTGTGATCTCTTCCCTAAAGATTCCTTCCATTACCGGAAGCTGCTCCCATATGACAGGAACGGGACTTGGCTCTATCCTTTTCGGTCCCTGCTCTGTCAGCATTTTAGGCACTATCGTATTGATCTTTCAAGCCATCCTGCTGGCTCACGGCGGATTGACCTCTCTGGGAGCCAATATTTTTTCTATGGCAATCGCAGGTCCTTTTGTTTCCTATGGAATCTATGTTCTGTGTAAAAAATGCGGTTTAAGCCGGATGATATCTGTATTTCTTGCGGCCTTTGCCGGTGATTTGTTTACATACTGCGTAACAAGTTTTCAGCTCGCCCTTGCCCATCCGTCAGAAGCAGGCGGCATTCTGATTTCTATCGTTAAGTTTCTTGGTGTATTTGCCCCCACACAGCTTCCTCTGGCTGTTGTGGAAGGACTCCTGACAACAGCAATCGTAATCTGTCTTGAGTCCTTCGCAAAACCGGAACTTAAGTCAATAGGTTATTAGGTAATTGCGAAACTCGCTAAGCTCGTTCGCAATCTTGAACCGAAACAAGAA
>CAJUAM010000022.1 GCA_910584615.1 uncultured Dorea sp. | reverse complement strand
CGGCAAAGATAATTGTTGTTGGAGTAGGCGGCGGCGGTAATAATGCTGTGAACCGAATGATAGATGAACAGATTGCCGGTGTGGAGTTTATTGCAGTGAATACAGACAAGCAGGCACTTCAGTTGAGCAAAGCCCCGACGCTTATGCAGATTGGAGAGAAGATTACCAAAGGACTCGGTGCGGGAGCCAGACCTGAGGTTGGTGAGAAAGCTGCGGAAGAGAGTGAGGAAGAGATTTCAGCCGCTCTTAAGGGGGCGGACATGGTGTTCGTTACCTGCGGTATGGGCGGCGGAACCGGGACGGGGGCGACTCCTGTTGTGGCACGTATTGCCAAAGGGCTTGGCGCGCTGACTGTCGGTGTTGTTACAAAGCCTTTCCGTTTTGAATCAAAGGCTCGTATGAATAATGCCCTTGGCGGTATTGAAAAGCTGAAAGAGAATGTAGACACTCTGATAGTTATTCCGAATGATAAGCTTTTAGAGGTTGTTGACAGGCGTACGACGATGCCGGAAGCGCTTAAGAAGGCTGACGAAGTATTGCAGCAGGGTATTCAGGGTATTACGGACCTGATCAATGTTCCATCCCTCATCAATCTTGACTTTGCGGATGTTCAGACTGTTATGACAGATAAAGGCATCGCGCATATTGGTATAGGACAGGGCAGAGGTGATGATAAAGCCCTTGAGGCAGTGAAGCAGGCAGTTGCCAGTCCTCTTCTTGAGACGACGATTGCAGGCGCGTCACATGTTATCATTAATGTATCTGGTGATATTACACTTATGGATGCTTCAGATGCAGCAGAATTTGTACAGGAACTTGCAGGTGAGGATGCGAATATCATCTTTGGAGCGATGTATGACGATTCCAGAACAGATGAGGCTGTGATCACTGTTATCGCTACAGGACTGCATAATGTAAACGGGACAGCCTCTAAGCTTAAATCAAGGCTGGAGAATCCAAGACCGGCGGGAGCGCAGTCTCCATATGACGGTTTTGATAAGCAGGGTGGGATGAAGTCGATCATACCGCCTCAGCAGCAGCCGCCGAAGCTTGATCTTGGAATGGCACCGACAAGGAACGGAGGCACAACTGCGGTGCCGAGAAGGTCGGTGACACCGGTGACCCAGCAGCAGGCTCCGTCACTTGAGACTCCAAAGACACCTACACCGAAGGTGAAAGAGCAGTCGATCAAGATACCTGATTTTTTTAAGAGATAGATAATAGGATATAAAAGACCGTATGGGTGAAGCCCATACGGTCTTTTTGTCATTCAGTGTCGAGAAAAATCCGGTATAACTTTCAGGGTATGACAAATTTTTCTTCGTACAATCCATATAATAGATATTGTTAAAATACCGGTGAAAGGTGAGAAAGAAGGCGGAATGTGCAGTATGAATTATACATAGATTTATTTTTTCTTGAAAATTTTATGATGGATTACATACTGCTTCTGCTTCTTAAAAAGATGCTAGCATGTTCTGTCACGCATACACGTATTATTTTTGGATCGGCGGTGGGAGCGGCTGTTACCTGCGCTGTAATCGCAGCACCGATCCCCTTTATGTTTGTAAAGTTATTACTCTTTCATTGCATTGTAAATGTTATGATGCTTAAGATCGGGCTTCGTATCGAATGGGGACGCCCATTTGTGAAAGCATTCCTGTTTCTTTACATCGGAGGTTTTCTGCTAGGCGGTATTATTAACTTTTTACACCAGTATGTAAGGATCGGCAGTTTGTTTTTTGTACTTTCACTGTTAGGGTATCTGCTTGCGTCTGGAATCTGGAGTCTTATTGAGGCTTTGATCAGATATAACCGTACTCACTGTGAGGCATTGCTGTACAGGGAAGGAAGGAGCTGCCGGATAAAGGCGCTGGTTGATACGGGGAACCGTCTCAGGGATAGTAAGACAGGGAAACCGGTCAGTGTGATAGAACCAGAGACAGCTAAAATACTTGGGTTTTCAGAAACGCTTGATGAGTCTGAAAAACTTCGTTATATTTCTTACCATTCTGTCGGAAACGCGAACGGCGCACTGCCTTTGTTCGAGATCGACAGAATGTGTCTGTCGGGAGCAGGAGATACTTTGGAAGTACATAAGCCGCTGCTTGCAGTAGGCGGTGAAGAGATGGGTCTGGATGGTTACGGCATAATTCTGAATCCGGATATTTATACCCAGGGGGCACCCTTTCATGCATGTCCTTAAGGGGCTGGCGGGATCATATCCGTCAAAATATATTGGAGGGAACAAAGAGAGATGATAAATACAGCAGCAAGACCAGTAAAGTTATCTATGTTTGCAAATTTAAAGGCATTTTTATTTTCAGAAAGCAACGAGATTCACTATATCGGGGGATCAGATGTCCTTCCTCCGCCTCTTAAGCAGACAGAGGAGACCGAGGCTATAGAAAGGCTAGGAACAGTCGGCGAAGAGAGGGCAAAAAATCTTCTGATCGAGCACAACCTGCGTCTGGTGGTCTACATAGCAAAAAAATTCGATAATACAGGAGTAGGGGTGGAAGATCTGATATCCATCGGAACTATCGGACTTATCAAGGCAATTAATACATTTAATCCGGAAAAGAATATCAAGCTGGCTACATATGCGTCCAGATGTATTGAGAATGAGATACTTATGTATCTGAGAAGAAATAATAAGACAAAATTGGAGGTCTCTATTGATGAGCCGCTAAATGTGGATTGGGACGGCAATGAACTTCTTTTGTCTGATATTTTAGGGACAGAGGAAGACACGATTTACCGTGATCTTGAAAATGAGGTGGAGAGGAAGCTGCTTATTAAAGCGATTGGAAGATTGTCAGGGCGGGAGAGAAAGATCGTCCAGATGCGCTTTGGACTTGGGATGCCGGACGGGGAAGAGAAGACCCAGAAGGAGGTGGCGGATATCCTGGGGATATCCCAGTCTTATATCTCACGTCTGGAAAAAAAGATTATGCAAAGACTTAGGCGGGAAATAGTGAAATATTCATAAAAAAGTGCTACAATAAAAGAAAAAGGAGTTGTGCGTATGAGACTTACTTTTATTGGAGCAGACCATGAGGTGACTGGGAGCTGTCATCTGCTTCAGGCATGCAATAAAAACATCTTGATAGACTGCGGTATGGAACAGGGACCGGATCTGTACGAGAATCAGGGGATTCCTGTGGCGGCAGGTGATATTGATTATGTCCTTCTGACCCATGCACATATTGACCATTCGGGAAAGATTCCGGTACTGTGCAAGGAAGGTTTTAAGGGCGAGATCATTACCACCTTCGCGACGTCGGATCTGAGCAATATCATGCTCCGTGATAGTGCCCACATTCAGGAATTTGAGGCAGAGTGGCGCAATCGTAAGGCGAGAAGGAGCGGCGCGCCGGAATTTGAACCGCTCTATACGATGGAGCATGCGGATGCGGCGATCCGGTTATTGCATCCGCTGGATTATAACCAGAAGATTGAACTGTGTGAGGGAATCGAAGTCAGATTCAATGACATGGGGCATCTTCTTGGCTCTTCCTCCATAGAAATATGGATCAATGAGGACGGAGTATCGAAAAAGATTGTATTTTCCGGTGATGTGGGAAATTCGGATCAGCCTATCATCAAAAATCCTGTGAAAGTTGAGGAGGCAGATTATATAGTGATCGAGTCTACCTATGGAAACCGGATACATGCGGCTGAAAAACCGGATTATGTGGGAGACTTTACGAAGATTTTGCGGGAAACATTTTCAAAGGGAGGAAATGTAGTTGTTCCCTCCTTCGCGGTCGGACGTACCCAGGAGCTTCTTTATTTCATCCGTGAGATCAAGGAGAAAAATCTTTTGCCGGAATTTCCGGGGTTTGAGGTGTATGTAGACAGTCCTCTTGCTGTGCAGGCGACAAGGGTATTTAATAAAAATGTCCAGTCTTGTTTCGATGAGGATGCGATGGAGCTTATCAGGAAGGGGATCAATCCACTGTTGTTTCCGGGGTTAAAGACATCGGTAACGAGCGATGAATCCAAGATGATCAATTTCGATGAGAATCCGAAGGTCATCCTGTCTGCCTCCGGAATGTGTGAGGCCGGACGTATCAGGCATCATCTGAAGCATAATCTGTGGAGAAGAGAATGTACGATCTGCTTTGTAGGGTATCAGGCAGTGGGAACTCTGGGACGGAAGCTTATAGAAGGCGCAGATGAAGTGAAGCTTTTTGGTGAGAATGTAGAGGTTAATGCTACGATCAAATCCTTAAAGGGCATCAGCGGACATGCGGATATGAACGGACTTCTTGATTGGCTGTCGGGCTTTGGGACATCGCCGCAGCATGTATTTGTAGTACACGGCGAGGACAGTGTGACAGATGAATTTGCGCAGACGGTTACTGAAAGACTTGGCTGTCCTGCGATGGCGCCGTATTCCGGCGGCTGTGTGGATCTTGCTACCGGTGAGATCATATCAGCAGGCGTGCCGGTGAGAAAGACGGTGTCGAAACCTGCGGATATCCGCAAGAAGACAGCGTTCCAGCGTGTGGTTGCGGCGGCAAAGCGGCTGCTTGAGATTGTATATAAGAATGAAGGGCTTGCCAATAAAGAGCTTGCCAAGTTTGAGACGCAGATCCACAATCTGGCTGATAAATGGGACAGATAGATTGTCAAGGACTAAAAGTTTTTTTATTTTCCTGGTATAGGGAATAAGTCATGTGTATATGGAGAAAATTCTACTTAGATGATTTAATCTGGTAGGAGGTTTTCGTTATGGCACAGGGAAAAGTAGAGATATGTGGTGTGAATACAGCAAAGCTTCCAATCCTTAAAGAAGAGGAGAAGGAAGCTTTGTTTGCGAGAATAAAACAAGGAGATGAGCAGGCAAAGGAAGAGTATATCAAAGGCAACTTAAGGCTGGTGCTGAGCGTGATCAAAAGGTTCGGCGCAAGCAATGAGAATCCGGATGATCTTTTCCAGATAGGATGCATTGGTCTGATCAAGGCAATCAATAACTTTAATACGGAGCTGGATGTAAAATTCAGTACCTACGCTGTGCCTATGATCATCGGGGAGATCCGCCGCTATATGAGGGATAATAATAGTATCAGGGTAAGCCGTTCTCTCAGGGATACAGCTTACAAGGCAATCTATGCCAAGGAAAATTTCGTGAAGCAGTACCAGAAAGAGCCGACCATGCAGGAAATCGCGCAGGAGATAGGTATCTCTAAAGAGGATATTGTGTTTGCGCTGGATGCGATCCAGGTGCCTATGAGTCTGAACGAGCCGGTGTACAATGACGGCGGAGATGCGCTCTATGTGATGGATCAGTTGAGCGATACGAAAAATAAAGAAGAAAAATGGGTGGAGAACCTTTCTCTGGAAGCGGCAATGGAGCATCTTAGCGAGCGGGAGAGGTATATTATCAGGCTGCGTTTTTTTGAAGGACGTACGCAGATGGAAGTCGCAGAGGATGTGGGAATCTCGCAGGCGCAGGTAAGCAGGCTTGAGAAGAACGCGTTAAAGACTATGAGGCAGTATTTGAGTTAAGTTGTGGTTCACAGTTATGGAGAAATAGGGGAGTAGATTTGCAATGCCTGTCTGTAAAAATCTGTTCCCCTGTTTTTTTATGTGAGTGAGGTGGCTGTGAATAGTAACGTAAGCTGCCTTTCGTTCTTAAATTTACATCTGCACTTGAAATTTTAATCCGTTCATACTATTATGGAAAAAGACAGGAGTGAATGAAATGATAAGAGCATGTATTTTTGATCTGGACGGGACGCTTACGGACACTATTGAGTCGCTGACTTATTCTGTAGGAGAGACATTGAAAGAGATGGGTCTTCCTGTGATCACAAAGGAGGAGTGCCGGAGTTTTGTAGGAAATGGTGCCAGATTTCTGATGGATAAGTCTATACGGGCGGCAGGTGATGAGAAGGGTATGCGGCTTGAAGAGGCGATGGAGATCTATGGACGCATATTTGATAAAAACTGTACATATCATGTAGTACCCTATGAAGGGATTTTAAAACTTTTAGAGGAACTTAGAAAAAGGAAGGTGAAGCTTGCCGTGCTTTCCAACAAGCCTCACAGACAGACAGTTAAAGTTGCGGAGAGGATATTGGGAAAAGGGATCTTTGAGACTGTATGCGGACAGCAGGAGGGGGTTCTAAGAAAGCCTTCTCCGGAAGGAATCTACACTATCTTGAAAGAGCTGAAAGTAGAAAAGGAGGAATGTCTCTACGTGGGGGATTCCGAGGTAGATATCATTACCGGGAAGAATGCCGGAATGAAGACTGTCAGCGTCACATGGGGCTTTCGGACAGAAGAGGAGCTTAAAAGTTCGGGGGCGTCTTACCTGATCCAAAGACCAGAGGAGCTGCTTGGGCTTCTATGATATTAAAAAGCTGCAAATTAAATTTTTATAAAAAGAAAAAGAAGGGAGGAAAGTTTAAGATGTACGAGTACGACGAGGAGTGTCTTAGGACTTTTCTGAAAAACCAGTCCAGATTGTTTGACGAACCGGTTGCAGACACGCTTGAGGAAGCAGAGGCTTTCTTAGAAGACTGCATGGCGGCAGTAGTAGACAGCATTGAGGAAGTGCGCCAGTTTTTAGAAGAAGAAGGACTTGACGTGGACGGGATGTCTGCGGAGGAGCTTGAAGAAGCGTCAGAAGTGTTCGCGATTCCGAATGGAAAATACCTGATCGTGGAGGGATGATACAGGAATTGTCATCATCACAATCCTTTTTTGCATACTAAGGCATAAAAGTTAAGCCATAGCTGCCTATTCGGCAGTTATGGCTTTTTCTAAGGCTTCGTCTATTGCGCTGGTAAGAATCTGGGACGTATAAGGGTATTCTTCAGAATATTCAATATTGTTAAGAGACTGTTTTTCATATACTTGTTCTGCGATATCTTCAATCGTCGGCTGGATCAGCGGGTACATGGTAGTTACTGTTTCATCCAGATTGGAAAAGCGTATGGAGTTGATGTGTGATTCGTCTACAGTAACCTCTACCTCCAGAGCCGTGTTATTAAGCGTTACAGTGGAGGTGTAGACACCTGGTACATATTTGTCGGCTTCTGCACTTGTCTCCTGGCTCTTTGGGCGGAACATAAATATCAGTAATATGATCAATACTATTGCTAAAACTGCAAAAATGGCAGTATATACAATCTCTTTCATATGCAATACAACGATTTTAGTTTTGGAACTCATAGTGTCCTCCTCGTGATAGTATGTTATTTTGTTCTTTATAATGATATGAAATAAATGTTAAAAATATGCATCATAAGTTTTTTGCGGGAAATGTGCGTGACAAATCAATTGCATTCCTGTAGAATGTAGAAAGGAAAAATGAGGCTGACGGTCACGGTGTGAACGGCGGTATGATGAGGTGAAAGTATGTTTGTGATAGCAGGACTTGGAAATCCTACCCTGCAGTATGAAGGGACAAGGCATAATGTGGGATTTGATGTGATAGATCTACTGGCGGATAAATATAATATAACAGTGGATACAAGAAAGAGCCGCGCGTTTATCGGAAAGGGCGTTATTGAAGGAGAAAAAGTCATACTGGTTAAGCCCCAGACTTACATGAACTTAAGCGGGGAAAGTGTAAGAAGCCTTGTGGATTATTTTAAGATTGATGAAGAGAGTGAGCTTCTTGTGATCTATGATGATGTAAGTCTTGATGTGGGACAGCTTCGGATCCGGAAAAAAGGGAGTGCCGGAGGACATAACGGAATCAAGAATATCATTTCCCATCTTGATACGGATGTGTTTATGCGCATTAAGATTGGGGTAGGAAAGAAGCCGGGAAGAATGGACCTTGCCGATTATGTTCTCAGCCGTTTTTCGGGGTCTGAGAGAGAGCAGATGGAAGAGGGCTATGAAAAAGCGGCAAAAGCAGCGGTCATGATCTTAAAAGGAGAGATTGATGCTGCTATGAATGAATTCAATAAAAAAGTAAAGCCGGAGGAGGCATAGAGAATGAAAGCCTTGATAAGGCCCCTTAGCGAGCTGGCAGAGTTCGAAGAATTATATAGGATCAGAAAAGAAAAGTCAGGGATGATACGAGTCTGCGGCTGTGTGAATTCCCAGAAAACACATATGATGTACGCGCTGAGCGATGGCTTTAAATATAAAGTCATCGCCTGTTCTAGTGAGTCAAAGGCAAAGCAGGTGTATGAAGAATACCGCTTTCTTGACGGGGATACGTATCTTTATCCGGCGAAGGATCTTCTTTTTTATCAGGCGGATCTTCGCAGCAAAGAGCTTATCCGTCAGAGAATGGAAGTGATCGAGGCAGTTATTTCCAAAGAGTCAGTTACGGTAGTTACAAGTTTTGACGCGTTTATGGATTCTCTCCTTCCAAAGAAGGTGATCGAAGAAAGGGTCGTAAAGATTGCGGGAGATTTAACAGTCGACATGGAAGAACTGATCCTGAAGCTTTCTAAGATCGGATATGAAAGAGAAGAGCAAGTGGAAGGACCCGGACAGTTTGCGGTGCGGGGAGGGATTTTAGATGTCTATCCTCTTACGGGAGAATTTCCCGTCAGGATTGAGCTGTGGGGAGATGAAGTGGATTCTATCCGTACGTTTGAGGTGGATTCCCAGCGTTCGGTTGAGAACCTTACAGAGGCAGTGATCTATCCTGCTGCTGAGTCTGCGCAGGAGGAAGAAAATGGGGTGTCTTTCCTTGAATATTTTGAAAGGGAAGATACACTTTTGTTCTTGGATGAGCCGCTGCGCCTGATTGAAAAGGGGCAGGGGATTCAGGAGGAATTCATGGAGGCGCAGAAGAAGCGGATAGAGAACGGATATGAGATGTCTGATATGGAGGCAAGGCTTTATACGACAGATGAAATCGTCCGGCAGATGAACGCTTACAGAAGCGTAGGATTTATGGCGCTTGAGATGCGCTGTAAGGGCTTTGAAGTTTTGGAGACATATAATCTTCAGTGTAAGAGCGTGAATCCTTATAATAATAGTTTTGATATGCTGACGCAGGATCTGAAGAGGCTGAAAAGAAACGGCTACCGGGTGGTGCTGTTATCCGGTTCCCGCACAAGGGCAAAGCGTCTGGCTGAGGATCTGCGGGATTATAATCTGAGCAGCTTCTACAGTGATGACATGGAACGGGAGGTAAAACCGGGAGAGATCATGACAGTATACGGTCATGTATCAGAGGGGTATGAATATCCTCTTCTTAAGTTTACCGTCATATCTGAGACGGATATCTTCGGAAAGGTTAAGAAGAAAAAGAAGCGCCGTGTGTACGAAGGGCGGAAGATACAGAGCTTTGCTGAATTAAAGCCCGGCGATTATGTGGTGCATGAAAGCCATGGACTTGGGATCTATCAGGGGATAGAAAAGATAGAAGTAGATAAGATCTCCAAGGATTATATGAAGATTTCCTATGCAAAGGGCGGAAACCTCTATATTCCCGCGACGCAGCTGGACCTGATCCAAAAATATGCCAATGCGGATGCCAAGAAACCGAAGCTTAACAGTCTTGGTACTCAGGAGTGGAACAGGACGAAGAACCGGGTGCGCGGCGCGGTGAAGGAGATTGCCAGAGATTTAGTAGAACTGTATGCGGCCCGTGAGAAGTCAGAAGGCTACCAGTACGGTGAAGATACTGTCTGGCAGAGGGAATTTGAAGAGATGTTCCCCTTTGAGGAGACGGAGGATCAGGCACTGGCAATTGAAGCTGTAAAGCGGGATATGCGAAGCAAAAAGATCATGGACCGCCTGATCTGCGGGGATGTGGGGTACGGTAAGACAGAGATTGCCATCCGCGCGGCATTTAAGGCAGTGCAGGAGGATAAGCAGGTAGTTTATCTGGTGCCGACTACCATTCTTGCGCAGCAGCATTACAATACATTTTTACAGCGGATGAAGGACTTTCCGGTACGGGTGGATCTGATGTGCAGATTCCGTACATCCGCGCAGCAGAAAAAGACAGTCGAAGATCTGAAAAAAGGACTTGTGGATATTGTGATCGGAACACACCGGGTGCTGGGCAATGATATGAAATTCAAGGATCTGGGACTGCTCATTATTGATGAGGAGCAGCGTTTTGGGGTGCAGCACAAGGAAAAGATCAAGAAAATGAAGGAAAATGTAGATGTGCTTACCTTGACTGCCACACCGATCCCAAGAACTTTGCATATGAGTCTCATTGGCATCCGGGATATGAGTGTTCTGGAGGAAGCTCCGGGAGACCGTCTGCCTATCCAGACTTATGTCATGGAGTACAATGATGAGATGGTGCGGGAGGCGATTGAACGGGAATGTGCCAGACAAGGACAGGTGTACTATGTCTATAACCGGGTGGAGGATATCTCGGAGGTGACAGCAAATGTAAAGAAGCTGGTTCCGGGACTTAACGTGGCATTTGCTCATGGACAGATGAAGGAGCGGGAGCTAGAAAAGATCATGTACGATTTTATCAGTGGGGAGATTGATGTGCTGGTGTCAACAACGATCATTGAGACTGGGCTTGATATCTCCAATGTGAATACCATGATCATCCATGACGCTGATCGTCTGGGATTATCTCAGCTCTATCAGCTCAGAGGGCGTGTAGGACGGTCTAACCGTATGGCTTATGCATTTCTTCTTTACCGGAGAGATAAGCTTTTAAAGGAAGTGGCGGAGAAGCGTCTGGCTGCCATCCGGGAGTTTACTGATCTGGGTTCTGGAATTAAGATCGCCATGCGTGATTTAGAGATCCGCGGTGCCGGTAATCTGTTGGGAGCAGAGCAGCACGGACATATGGAAGCAGTGGGGTATGATCTTTACTGTAAAATGTTAAATGAGGCAGTCCGTCTGCTGAAGGGAGAAGCCACGGAAGAAGAGTATACGACGACTATTGACCTGAATGTAGATGCGTATATTCCTGACAGTTATATTCCGAATGAATACCAGAAGCTTGATATTTACAAGAGGATCGCGGCTATAGAGACTAGCGGGGAGATGGAAGATATGACGGAGGAGCTGATCGACAGGTTTGGTGATATTCCGAAAAAAGTAGAGAAGCTTCTTTTGGTCGCGGCACTGAAAGCAGAGGCGCACAGTGCTTATATTACAGCGGTCGAGCAGAAAGGGGAAACCTATACATTTACCATGCTTGAAAAAGCAAAGGTGATTCCGGAAAAGATTCCAGAACTTATCGAACGTTACAAGGGTGAGCTGTCTTTAAAGACGGATATGCAGGCGCCTTGTTTTGTCTACCGGAAGCTGAGTAAGAATAAAAAGGAGGCTCAGCTAAGTTCTTTGGAGATCGTGAAAAATATGTTAAATGAAATAAAAGGATTGATTGAATGTTAGAAAGAATGTATAATATACAAGTTAGCAGGTACTAAGGAGGATTGTGACATTATGAAAAAAAGGTTATTAATGATTGCCGTTGCAATGATGACAGCCGCGTCGTCTTTGACCGGATGCAGTCTGATTTCTGTGAATCCGAAAGAGGTAGTGGTAAAAGTGAATGATTCGGAGATCACGGCGGATGTGGCAAACTTTTACGCAAGATATACACAGGCTCAGTACGAGACTTATTTTGGAGCATATATGGAAGGCGATATGTGGAATACAAAGGCGGATAAAGGCAAGACTTACGAAGAGTCAGTCAAGGCCACTATTCAGGATGAGTTAAAGCAGATGCTTGTGTTAGAACAGCATATGAAAGACTACAATGTCTCACTTTCAGACGCTGAGAAAGAAGTGATCCAAAAAGCAGTAAAAGAATTTGACGAGGATAACTCTTTAGAGAACAAAGAAAAGATCATGTCCAGTGAAGAAGTGGTAGAACGTATGCTTACTCTGATGGCAGAAGGAGAGAAGATGCGTGAAGCGATCCAGAAGGATGCGGATAAAAATGTGTCCGATAAGGAGGCTGCCCAGAAGAAGATGGATTATGTGTTGTTCTCCTATCAGAAAGAAGATGGAGAGGACGAAGAGGAAGAGACTGCCGAGATGACAGATGAGGAAAAGGCGGCAGTAAAGGAGAAAGCAGAAAGCTTTGCAAAGAGTGCAAAGGAAGACAGTAAAAAGTTTTTAGAGATCGCTCAGGATCAGGGCGCGGATGTTGAGGAGGCCACATTTGATGCTAAGACAGAAGTGCCGGATGCCGATCTTATCAAAGCTGCGGATGCCCTGAAAAAAAATGAAGTGACAGATGTCATTGAGACAGATGATGGATGTTATGTTGCCAGAGTTACCAGCCTTATGGATAAGGATGCGACGGAATCCAGGAAAAAAGAGATCATTACAGAGCGGGAGAATGAACTGTTTACAGAGGTGACAGAAAAATGGCTGGATGAAGCGAAAGTGAGCGTGAACAAAAAGGCATGGAAGAAGATTGATTTCAACGCTTTGGGAGTTACTATGAAGCAGGCGGAAAAAGAGCCGTATGCAGATGATGTAAAGACAGATGATCAGGCAGACGTTATAGATGAATAAATAAATTTTCCAATGGTATGGAACTGATAAGATCACAGTATCTTACTAAAAATCAGCAAAAGCAGATGAAAGCTCTAAGACAGGGATGTTTTAGGGCTTTTTTATTGTTTTGAAGTGATCAAGAGGAAGGGTGAAAAAATCTTGTCAATCCTTTACGGGAGATATAATGGTGTATATAACTTCTAGGAGGGCATTAGAGATGGCAAGTGAAAAGACTATTCTACTCATGAAGAAAGGGTATTTGTATGATTTTTCAACACCTTCATTTGGATAAAAAGAGAAAAATTTCCGAATATGTTGTTTGAGATACAGGATATGATAGGGCATTATTGGAAAAATGTATTGAATTTTGTATAATAATAAAAATTTTAAAGAAGTTATAGAAAGAATTAGGGAGGAACAGAATGGGAAAATCACAGTATCCGCTTAGGGTTTTTATTTCTTATAGTCATCATGATAAAAGTATGAAAGAGCATTTGATGAAACATTTGAATTCTTTGATCCGTCAAAAATATATCGAACTGTGGCATGATGATATGATTTTGCCGGGAAAAAGTATAAATGATGATATATTTCGTGCGATGAAAGAGTGTGATATGGCACTGTTGCTGATTAGTGCAGATTATCTGGTTTCTGATTATTGCTATTCCATAGAAATGGAAACATTTATGAATCTTCGCAGTACCGGAAAAATCGTAATACCGGTTTTATTAAGACCAGTTGATTTAAAAGGAACGCCTTTTGAGTATCTGAAAACTCTGCCGGAAGACAGAAAAGCTGTGAGTAGTTTTGAAGATTGGGATGTAGCAATGGAATCAATTACGGCTGGAATTAGAAAAGTAGTAGAAAGTGTTTACAAAGAATCTGTTCCAGGAATGGAAGGGATGTCCAAGAGAGATACAACTGGGCAGGACGTGTCATCATCGTCATCACATTCTAATTATGGATTTGAATTTTATGGAAATAAGATATGCGGCGGATCTTTTGAAATTAAAAGATAATTGGGAGGAGAATCAGTGGAAACAGAAGATAAGAGGAAAGATCCTAAAGAAGATTTAGAGAGGGAAAGTGAGCAGGAAAATGAACAGAAAAGAGAAGAAACGGATTTAGATGAACAGGTGTCGGCGAATAATCAGAAAAGAGAATCGGAAGATTTGATTGGAAGCTTTAAAGACTTACGTGAGAAAGAAAAGCGAGAGAAGGAAGAAATGGGTTCTTCATCCGTAGATCAATTGCGGGATATGGATGAAAATTATGGGATGAGATTTTCGGAGTCTGTTATTCACGATTCGGTTTTTGTGATAAATCCGATTTCGGGCGAAGCAAAGAAGAAAAATCAACAAACAGATATTCTTGGAACCATGAATGACCGGGAGTTATTAGAATGGAGCTCAAAGCACTATAAGGACTATATATTTTCGGTTTTTTTGGCAGTGTGCGTTCTGGATTGTCAGGTTTATGAAGATATTCTGCAGATGGGAAATGAATTACAAGCTATTTTAGGAAAAAGAAAAAAGGAAGAATCATCGGATGAAGATGATTGGAATTATAAAGCTAGAATACAGGAAACACTTGGAGTGATAGAATACAGAGATAAAGTTTATGTGCGGGGAACAGTACAGGAATCAGATTTTCTTCGTTTGCCTACACATGAGCAGTCAGGTTATTATATACGCTTGTTTACTAAAGAATTTCCAGATTTAAAATTATTACTGGGTCCTTATTTAGTATCAAAGATATTTGATACTTGTAAAAATAGAAATAATTATCTAGTGGTTGGAGGATGCACAGAAACACTTGCAAATATTGGAAATGAGGATGTGCTTTTTTTTAATAAACAAATATTGCCATTATTTTTCAGAAAAAGAACAGATGAAGCAGATTACTGTCTTGCAATGCTTTTAAAACAGATGTATTTAATGGAACAGAATAAAGAATACGTAATAACTTGTGCAGAGCAATGGGGACGGATAACAAATAATCCGCATTATCCATTAACTGTACTATATCTGTGTGGAATGATTAAAGATCAAGAAGCCTTTGTGTGGGGGGTGTGGGATACTCTATTGAATACTCTGTTGAAAGAGATTGAGGATGGATCAATATTTGCAAAGGATTCTTATTATATGAATTTGCTGGAATTTGTTCGAAGTGGAAATAGAGATTATAGTTATTATAAAGGAGTGATTCATGCTTTTTATCATAAGATCAGGAAAATGGAAAGGGAGCATAGAAAAAAACAGATGGATATTCTTGGGACTTTGTTCCTCTTGCTTGTGTTAAATGATTATGGGGATTGTGATTTGTCCGGGCCAGTAAAAAAGAGGCGGGATATGCTTTGGGTGGAGATAATGGAGCAGATGGATGGTAAAACAGGAAAAGAACTTATTTTTCTGTGGAAGCATGCTTTGAAGCACCGACAGCATCCAAGAGAAGGATGGCATATATTACAGAAGTATCTAGATAAATATGAATCGTGGGATGAGAAAGATATTAGACGACTCGCTTTCTTTTTTTACTGGATCAATGAGGCGATGGGTGGTGATCAGGCATATTCTTTTCTAAAAAAATGTAAGTCAAAAAGCCGGAGCAGATTGTTGATTGCAGAAAAAATATACGAAACAATACTAAAGGAGAAAGAACATGGAAGATAAGATTATAGAGATTCGGGAAGTAGAGAAAAAATTAACGGGATTTCAGGAAATTCCTAGGGGAAATGCTGAAAGAGCATATGTATTTTTTCAGTCGAAGGATGATTCAAAGTATACTATCACAACAGAAAAAAGAAAGATTATGTCAGCGGAGCTAAGAAATGGGAAATATGATAGAATTATGGAGATACAAAGGGGCTGGTTTGAAAAAAAATTCAAGAAAATAATAGAATGTGAGGAAGATGGTCATTTTTTTACAGTTGAATTGGATGTGAGATATTATGTATCAGATCCAGAATATATTTATCTGAACCGGACGTATTCTTTATCAGCAGAGTTGAATAGAGTATTATCAAGTATAGAAGGTGATCTTGGACATGAGTATAGTTTTTCAAAGCAAACAGAATTGTTAAAAGCAATAAGACTGTTGGTTGAAACAAAACTTAAGACATTATCTTATCTGGAATATTCTCTGGAATTTTTAATAAATGTAGATGAAGGGGCAAAGGAGCTGCTTGACAGCCAGAGGAAGCATGAGATAGCTGTTGATAGGATAGATAAAGAAGCACTCGAAGAACAACTCAGGACTAGAAATGCCGAAGATTTAAAACAGATGAAGATGGATAGCCTGGGGAAGTATATGAGTGAGTATGGTGCAAATGCAGGAAATCTGATTAGTCACGTAAATGGAGAGATGTCTGGAAGAGAGTTATCTGAGATTTTGAAATCAGATAAAAAAGAGCAGACAGAGATGAATTTTGAGATGCTTATGAGATTGTATAAAGAAGGAATCATTGATGAATCCAAGATGGGAGGAGTATTGGGAAAAATCCTTCCGGGAATCGAACAGACAGTATCTTCAGAACGAATCGAGACTAAAAAAGATGATCTGGAAGAAAACGAGGATTGCAGACCATTCCAGTGGAAAAAATCATGATGTCAGGATGGTGAAGAATGATGTTACAAGACATAGTATATGTGTACTTGGCAATGGCTCAGTATTATATCTTGCGTTTACCATATCCCGTGATAGTTCTTATATTTGTGACAGTCTGGTATCTTCCAATGGGGATAGCGCTATGGATACTTCCATGGTGTTTTGGACGATTTATTCGAATAGGACAATGGTGTCTATATCAGATGACAAGATTATTTCCAGCGTTGCAAGATATATGTAGCAAAATGGATTCGGTGCTTAATTCATGGGGGATTTGGCTTGAAGAATCTGGGGGGACGGATGATAAAGAAAACGGTGATAGCGGGCAGAAGGGCAGAAAACGGATACCGGTTACTAAAATTTATGTTTTGATTTTATTGGTGGCATGTGTATTCCTGATTATCCCATATTATATGGAACCTGAGTTGACAGGAAATTCACAACGAGTCTGTGCTGATATCAATTTGTTTATGGAAAAGAAAGTGGCGCGCGCTCAAAAGTTTGTAGACCAATATTATACTCCAAAAGTACATGAGGAGGAAGAGATAGATGAGCCAGAACGTATAATTTTTCATCTTGGAGCTAAAGGGAAAGGTGGGGCTAACCTGCGTAGTTCACCGGAGAAGCGTTCAGATAATGTTGTTGGTACAGTACAAGGTGATGATGAACTGATTTTTGAAAATGAGATACAAGAAACAAAAGGAATCATATGGGTAAAAGTCAGTACGCATGATGTTCCTGAGGCTTGGATCAGCAAGAAGCTGCTTAATAAAAAAGAGGCGGAGGCGATTCTTGACTCTGAAAACTGAACTTTGATAAGAATGGTTAACAAGGGTGTTACATAATTATTCAAATAGATAATGACTGATACCTTAACTCTATATCTATTAAAAAATCTGGCAGCTTCTTCTTTTGGAAGAGTCTGCCGGATTTTTGTGTACTTGAGTATTTCAGATAAAAAAGTATAATTGTTGATTTTATTGCAGAAATGTTGTAAATATCTCGTTTACCAGTTTGCCGTCGGCTTTGCCTTTCACTTTCGGCATAAGTACTTTCATGATTTTACCCTTATCTTTTGCAGTAGGAGAGTCAATGCCCATCTCTGCAAGAACGCCGTTGATGACTTCGCGGATTTTGTCCTCGTCCATCATCTTCGGGGCATAATCATTCAGAATATTCAGGCGGTCAGTACATTCTTTTATAATGTCTTCTCGGTCTTTTGGGGTCATATCAAGGGTTTCTTTTACCTGTTTGATCTCTTTTAGGATGACCTGTGTTTCTTCTTCTGGAGTCAGGTCTTCCCTTTTGTCGATTGCTTTATTTTTAAGTGCGGATAACAAGAGGGATAAGGTGTCCTTTTTTCCCTTGTCACCGGCTTTCATAGCTTTTACCATGTCAGCCCTTACTTCGTCGATTTTACTCATATGTCATTCCTCCGTTTACATTTTCTAAAATTCCCGTTGTGGATGTTAGGATATACCAGCGGGATACCTTTGGATTACGGTTCACATTTTAACAGATTGTAAAGAGGTTGACAAGTTGGAAAATAGCTGTGGTTAATTGAAGCGTGATTTGTTAAAATAAAATCAGGATAATTATTATTAAAGTTATAGAAGGGATGGGAAAGGATGGAGTTAAAAATACTGGATGAACTTCAGGATAATATTTCGAAAGTCATGATTGGAAATAAGGGTACTATGAAGCTGATACTTACCGCGCTTTTGGCAAAGGGACATGTGCTTTTAGAGGATGTTCCGGGAACAGGAAAAACAGTGCTGGCCAAGTCTCTGGCAAGATCGGTAGATGCGCAGTATGGGAGGGTTCAGTTTACACCAGACCTTCTTCCGTCGGATGTAACAGGACTTAATTATTATGATGCAAAGGAAGGGAAGTTTGTGTTCCGGAAAGGGCCGGTTTTCTGCAATATATTGCTTGCGGATGAGATTAACCGGGCAACGCCTAAAACACAGAGCAGTCTGTTAGAATGCATGGCAGAAGATCAGGTGACGGTGGATGGAGTGACGAGGGAGCTAAAAGAGCCGTTTTTTGTGATTGCGACACAGAATCCTTTGGAGACGCTTGGCACATTTCCGCTGCCGGAAGCCCAGATGGACCGCTTTCTCATGCGGATTTCTATGGAGGATATGAGTCAGGGTCAGGAGCTTTCCATGGTAGAGAGGTATCTGATCGAAGAGCCTCTCCCTTTACTTACAAATGTATGCGAAAGCGGGGAGCTTTTAAAGCTTCAGAAGTTGTGCAGGGAAGTATATGTTCACAGGGATCTGATGAAATACATGATAGAGGTGGTTCATGCTACGAGAAAGCACGGAAGGGTCATTCACGGAGTAAGTCCGAGAGGCACCCTTGCTTTTGTACGTGCCGCCCAAGGGTTTGCCATGACGCAGGGGCGTAACTATGTGGTGCCAGAGGATATTAAAGATGTGGCGGTTCCGGTGCTTTCCCACCGGCTGAGTCTGTCTGCGGAGGCAGAGGGCGGCAAGGGTGATAAAAAGGTGATAGAAGAAATCCTGCAGTCTGTGAAGCTTCCGACAGAAGACTGGGAAAGACGGTAAGAGGAGAAAGGAATATGCTGTTATTACTATTTTTGGGAGCTGTCATGTTTTATCTCTTGCAGGAGTTTTTATACAGAAGGTACTGGAAATGGGGACTTAACATTACAATCGGATTTGAAACCCGTTCTGCCTTTGAGGGAGAATCGGCTTATCTGAGAGAAGAGATCATTAATGACAAGTACCTTCCTCTTCCCGCCCTTGAGGTGAATCTGGCAATGGACCGGGGGCTTAAATATTTTGGGGAAGCAAAAGATAATGCCAATGTGACCGACCAGAGCTACCGGAGAGATATCTTTTCGCTTTTTGTACGGCAGAAGGTGATAAGAAGACTTCCTTTTGTATGTGAAAAGAGAGGGTTTTATGAGATTACAAAGGCAGATGTGATTGGATATGATTTTTTCTTTCGGAGGAGTTATCATGACAACCGGGAATTCAGGACTTTTATGTATGTGTATCCGAGACTGGTGGACAGCCGGCGGATCGCATTGTTATGCCGGGCAATTTCCGGGGCCGTCGTGACACAGAACCGACTGTTCCCGGATCCGTTCCAGTTTTCCGGGATCAGGGAATACCGTCCGTCAGATCCGATGCACCAGATCAACTGGAAGGCATCTGCAAAGGGACAGGGACTTTTGGTAAATCAGTTTGATTCCACTACAAATATCCGTATGAAGCTGATTCTGGATACAAAAGATTCTGGTATGATACGTCAGGACAAGCTGAATGAGGAGGGGATCCGCATTGCGGCATCGCTGGCTTTTCGGATGGTAAAGGAACGTATGGATATTACGGTGACAGGAAACGGGATGAAACGGGTTCATTTAAAAGAAGGGGCCGGACAGATTTATAAGCTCTATGAAGAGCTTGCGCGCATCGACATCTATAAAGAGGCAGAGAAAATCTGTGATGAGATTAAGAGGGAGAGAAAAAAGCTTCTGCCGGATGTGATATATGTGGTCATATCTATGAATCAGGATGAGGAAACGGCAGGAGCGATCGTATCATTGGCAGAAAAAGGAAATGGGGTGCTGTGGGTCATACCAAAGTTTTTTGACAGGGGAAATGAATCGTCTGCGGGAAGTATTAAGGAAGGGGAATTTGCCGGGGGTTCTGGGTACAGAAAAAGTATGCGGGGAGTCACTGTTTTTCGATGGGAGATGGAAGGATGACGGGAAAGAAGAGTTTTGTGCTGCGCCTGCTTTCGTGGGTACACGATCTTCTGATTTTTGAAGGGGTCTATGTGCTTGTGGCAGGTGTCTTACATATGAGAGGACAGGAGGTTTTGTTGTTTTTAGCGCAGGGGATGGCGATGATAATCCCTGTGGTACTGACAGATATCGTTGCCTTAAGGTGTAAAAGCCTGACGCTTTTTTGTCTGTTTTCGGCGGTGCTTATAGGAGGTATGAAACTATTCTTCTCTCATATGCTTACGGCAGGCCTTACGGTATTCGTCTGTCTCTTCCGCTGCTATGTGAAGATCAGGCAGGGAGAGATCAGAAGAAAGATGAAAGAGCTGCCGGGGGAGGCAGGGGCGCAGGAAAGTGAAGAAATGTGGGAAGTACCGACACTACTTGACAGTCCGGGTCCGTCTCATTGTCTGTTGTTTGTGCTGATGTATCTGGGGCTTGTTCTTTTTCGGCGCTACGGACTGCTTGTGCTCATGCTTGTACTTCTGACAGCGGAATCTGCTGTCTGCCTGGCATACTGCTATCTAAACAGACTTTTGGGGTTTGCCGCAAAGAACCGGTATGTTGCCAATCTTCCGGTGAAAGCTATGAAAAGGATAGGAACCGGTCTCCTTACTATCGGACTCATACTGCTGCTTTTGTTTATGGCTCCGGCTTACATCTACCATGAAGAACCGCTGACCAGACTTAAGCTTGAACTGCATTGGGAAAATGACGGGATTACGGAAGACTATGAGAAAGAGACAGGAACGGATCACATGATGGAGGAACTTATGCGGATAAAAGAGAATGCAAGGAAGACACCGGCTTGGATGAAAGCGGCATCGGATCTGGTATGTATTCTTATGCTTTTGTGGATTTCATATATGGCTCTTAAAATGGTCATTTCTTCGGTCCGAAGGGCAGTGCGGGCATTCTCGGATGACGGGGAGGATGAGATCATCTTTCTCGGGGAGGATGATGAAGAAATCAATGAAAAACTGAAAAGTAAAAGGAAAAAGGAGAACCGGCATTCTCACGGCAGGAGGATCCGCAAGATATATAAAAGGGCAGTAAAGCGCAGACTGAAGCAGGATATACAAGGAAGTGAGACGCCTTATGAACTGGAAGATAAGGCGGGGCTTATATTTGGCGGCGGACCATACAAAGAACAAAAATTTCATATTGCTCATCAATTATATGAAAAAGCAAGGTATGGGAAGATAGAATGCACTAAAGAAGAAGTGAAACAGTGTATGCATATTTTCTCCAATTCTGACAGATAATAGCAGCATATCTGAATACGAAGACGGAGGAGATTTTATGAAGGCAACAGGCATTGTACGAAGAATAGATGATTTGGGAAGAGTTGTGATCCCGAAGGAGATCCGAAGAACATTAAGGATCAGGGAAGGAGATCCGTTAGAGATATTTACGGACCGGGAGGGTGAGATCATCCTGAAAAAATATTCACCGATCGGAGAGTTGTCGGCATTTGCGAAGCAGTACGCGGAAAGCCTTGCGCAGACTATGGGATGTCTGGTATGTGTGTGTGATACGGATCAGATCGTGGCGGCTGCGGGGAATGGTAAGAAAGATCTGCAGGATAAATATATCAGCAAACAGTTAGAACGTGTGCTGGAGGATAGAAATTCTGTCATGGCCTCGGAGGATGATAAAAAATATATTAAGATCATAACGAATCAGGAGGATGAGTATGCCCAGGAAGTCATAAGCCCTATTCTCTGTGAGGGAGACGTGATCGGCGGAGTGATCCTGCTTGCGAAAGAGGCAAAGAAAAAGTTTTCCGAGCTGGAGCAGAAAATGGCATCCTGTGCGGCGGGATTTTTAGGAAGACAGATGGAGCAGTGATATTTTCGGAATAATTCTAAAATCCTTTTCATACCTTGTATTAGACAAGGGAGGGATAGCATGGAGAGACGGATACGGAAAAATCCAAAGATCATGTGGATGTTAAAATCGCTGCTCGCTTCTTATATTATCACAGCTGTTCTTTTAGTAGTACTGGCAATGCTCCTTTACAGACTTGAGCTGAATGAAAGAACGGTGTCCGCGTCGATCGTAGGAATCTATGTACTGTCAACCTTCATCGGCGGATTTATCATCGGGAAGCTTATGAAGGTGCGGCAGTTTTTCTGGGGACTGAGTCTGGGAGTTATGTATTTTGCGCTTCTGCTTCTGATCACTCTGGGAGTCTATAAAGGACTCAACGGCGATGCGGCAAACCTCTTGACTACATTTGTGCTGTGCGCCGGAGGAGGTATGGCAGGAGGTATGATTTCTTAAGAAAAGGATTGCTAAAACACAGCCGGAGTGATATAATACTACGGACGAGTCGAATGCATGAGACTTTGCATTACAGAGCGGATAAGAAAGATAGGAGGACGTTATTTATGAAGCATGTGAAAACTTTGAATACACAGACTTTGAACAATACAGTGAAAAAAGGAGGCTGCGGCGAGTGCCAGACATCTTGCCAGTCTGCATGTAAGACATCGTGCACAGTAGGAAATCAGACCTGTGAACAGAAGAAATAGTGATGATTAAGTAAAAAGGAATACTCGGGACAGCGGTCTTTAACGGGTCGCTGTTTCTTGTTGTTTAATGCTTAAAAACAGCCTTAAACTGAAAGGGGTAGCATTTTGATACATCAGTATAAAAGTAATGGATACAATATTGTTCTGGATGTGAACAGCGGCGCGGTCCATGTAGTGGACGAGCTGTGTTATGACGTGATTGCCTGTTTGGATGGAGAAGGTGAAGAATATACGGCGCAGACATTAAAAGACGGTGCTTTCTTTGAACTGCTGAAAGAACGGCTTGGAGGCAGGTACATAGAAAGCGACCTTAAAGAAGCTCTGGAGGATGTAACAGAGCTTACCAGGGCGGGGAGGCTGTTTACGCCGGATTGTTATGAGTGCATTCTGGAGGATGTAAAGAAGAGAAAGACAGTGGTGAAGGCGCTGTGCCTGCATATTGCCCACGATTGTAATCTTGCCTGCAGATACTGTTTTGCGGAAGAAGGGGAGTATCACGGAAGACGGGCTCTTATGAGTTATGAAGTGGGAAAAAAGGCTCTTGATTTTCTCATCGAGAATTCTGGCAGCCGCCGTAATCTTGAAGTGGATTTCTTTGGCGGAGAGCCTTTGCTAAACTGGCAGGTAGTAAAAGACCTGGTGGCATACGGCAGAGAACAGGAAAAACTGCATGATAAGCATTTTCGGTTCACGGTGACGACTAATGGTGTGCTGCTTGACGATGAGATCCAGGAGTTTATCAACCGTGAGATGGATAATGTAGTGCTGAGTCTTGACGGAAGGCGGGAAGTAAACGATTGTATGCGCCCTTTCAGGAGCGGAGCAGGAAGCTACGATCTGATCGTGCCGAAGTTCCAGAAGCTTGCAGAGAGCAGAGGGCAGGAGAGATACTATGTCCGGGGGACATTTACAAGGAAAAATCTGGATTTTTCAGAAGATATCCTGCATTTTGCGGATCTTGGGTTTAAGCAGATGTCTATAGAGCCGGTAGTGGGAAATGACACAGACCCTTATGCCATACAGAAGGCAGATCTTCCTGTCATTATGAAAGAGTACGATAAGCTGGCAAAAATCATGATCGAACGGGAAAAGTCAGGAAAAGGTTTTAATTTTTTCCATTTTATGATAGACTTAGAAGGCGGGCCGTGTGTGGCAAAGCGTTTGTCAGGGTGCGGTTCCGGTACGGAATATCTGGCCGTGACACCGTGGGGGGATCTGTATCCCTGCCACCAGTTTGTAGGTCAGGAAGAGTTTTTGATGGGCAATGTAGATGAGGGGATCATACAGCCGGAGATCGCGGATGATTTTCGAAGCTGCAATGTCTATACGAAGGAGAAGTGCAGGAATTGTTTCGCGAAGTTCTATTGCAGCGGAGGCTGTATGGCAAATGCGTATAATTTTCACGGCACGATCCATGATGCCTATGATATCGGGTGCGAGATGCAAAGAAAGCGCATAGAGTGCGCTATTATGATAAAGGCGGCCTTAGCTTAGGAAGGCTTAGAATATCGGACAGTTAGAAAGGAAGAGAAACATGAAGAAAAACAGAGGCATACTCAGTCTTGTGCTGATGGCAGTCCTGATTGCTCTCTTAGGGTTCACTACAGTAGTAGGAATCGGTAAGAAGCACTCCGGAGCGGCAGAGAACATTAAATTAGGTCTGGATCTGGCAGGCGGTGTCAGCATTACTTATCAGGTAAAGGATAAAAATCCTACAGAGAGTGAGATGAATGACACCAAATATAAGCTTCAGAAACGTGTGGAGCAGTACAGCACGGAGGCGACTGTCTATCAGGAAGGATCTGACCGGATCAATATTGAGATTCCGGGTGTGACCAATGCCAATGAGATTTTAGACGAGCTTGGAAAGCCGGGTTCTCTGGAATTTAAGACGGAGGACGGTACGACGGTGGTCACCGGCGCTGATGTCAGTACGGCAACTGCAAGATCCAGTCAGGATGAGATGGGTAATACAGAATATTCTGTGGAACTTAGTCTGAATGATGAGGGAAAAGAGAAGTTTGCAAAGGCGACAGAGGAAAATGTCGGAAAGATCATTTATATTGTCTATGACGGCGATACGATAAGTGATCCGCAGGTCAAGAATGCGATCCCTGACGGAATAGCATATATTACCGGTAATTTTACTTTTGAGGAAGCGGAAAACCTTGCCTCTACCATACGTATAGGAGGTCTGAAATTAGAGCTTGAGGAGCTGCGTTCCAATGTAGTAGGCGCACAGCTTGGGGAACAGGCGATCAGCACCAGTCTGAAGGCAGGTGCTATTGGTCTTGCGATCGTATTCCTGTTTATGATATTTGTATATTATCTTCCGGGTCTTGCGTCTTCTTTGGCGCTGATCATTTATACAGAACTTGTGATGGTGATCCTTAATGCCTTTGAAGTTACTCTGACACTGCCGGGTATTGCCGGAATCATCCTGAGTATCGGTATGGCGGTGGATGCCAATGTTATTATCTTTGCCCGTGTGAAGGAAGAGATCTCCCTTGGAAAGAGTGTCAGAAATTCCTTAAAGACCGGGTTCCAGAAAGCAATGTCCGCAATTGTGGACGGCAACGTGACAACATTGATCGCGGCGGCAGTTCTCTGGCTTAAGGGTTCAGGAACGGTAAAGGGTTTTGCCCAGACGCTGGCTATCGGTATTATCGTGTCTATGTTCACAGCGCTTGTGATCACACGTCTGATCATTTTCGCGTTTTACGCGGTAGGTTTAAGAAGTGAGAAGTTATATTACCATAAGACGAAGGAGAGAAAGTCTATTGACTTCCTTGGCAAAAAGAATATCTGCTTTGCGGTTTCTCTGGCAGTGATCATTCTCGGATTCGTGTTCATGGGTGTGAATGGTTCTAAGGGAGCGGGAGCTTTTGAGTACAGCCTTGAGTTTGAGGGCGGTACTTCTACGACAGTTCCGTTCGATAAAGATTATACGATAGAAGAGGTAGACGAGCAGATCGTACCGGTTGTGGAGAAAGTGACCGGGGACAATAATGTACAGACACAAAAAGTCGCGGGAAGCAAACAGGTTATCATCAAGACAAGGACACTTGACCTTAAACAGCGTGAAGACCTTAATAAAGCCCTGGCAGATGGCTTTGGAGTAAAACAAGAGGAGATTACGGCTGAGAATATCAGTTCAACTGTAAGCAATGAGATGCGCCAGGATGCGATCATCGCGGTAGTTATTGCCACACTTTGCATGCTCCTTTATATCTGGTTCAGATTTAAGGATATCCGATTCGCGACCAGCGCGGTTGTGGCACTTCTTCATGATGTATTGGTAGTGCTTGCGTTCTATGCGGCTGCAAGGGTGTCGGTAGGTAATACGTTCATTGCGTGTATGCTTACAATCGTAGGTTACTCTATCAATGCGACGATCGTTATCTTCGACCGTATCCGCGAGGAGCTTCACTATAAGACAAGGACGACAGATCTTAAGGAACTTGTGAACAAGAGTATTACACAGACGCTGACGAGAAGTATCTATACTTCTTTGACTACATTTGTCATGGTAGCGGTACTCTTCATCATGGGTGTAAGTTCTATTAAGGAATTTGCGCTGCCTCTTATGGTAGGTATCGTATGCGGCGGATATTCTTCTGTATGTATCACAGGTGCCCTGTGGTATGTAATGAAGACAAAGATCGTAAAGAAATAAAGATAAAAGAAGAAACATATACAGCCATTGCTATCCAATGAATGTAACAGTATACCAGGATGGCGGTGGCTGTTCCTTATATGGGTACGAAGCAGGCATAGCATGTCTGCTTCGTACCCATATAGTCATAACAGAGTTAACAAAGGCTCAAAGGAGGTCAGGATGGAGCAATGGGTATTGTTAAGAAAGGGAGCGGAGTTTGACAGGATTGCACAGAAGTTTCATATCAGTCCCCGTCTTGCATGTCTGATACGGAACAGGGATGTGACAGGGGATGGTGCGATAGAGCGGTATCTTAACGGGGATCTGTCAGAGTTATCTGACGGAAACCTCATGAAAGATATGGAAAAGTCAGTCTGTATCCTGAAAGAAAAAATAGAGAACCGTAAAAAGATCCGTGTGATCGGAGATTATGATATTGACGGTGTGAATGCTGTTTATATTCTTCTCAGGGGATTTGAAAATCTGGGGGCAGAGGCAGACAGTGATATTCCCGACCGGATCAAGGATGGTTACGGGCTTAATATGGACCTTATCGAACGTGCATTTATGGATGGAGCAGATACGATCGTTACCTGTGATAATGGGATCGCTGCCAAGGAGGAGATCGCTTATGCCAAAAGCCTTGGCATGACAGTGATCGTGACAGATCATCATGAAGTGCCTTTTGAGGAATCAGAAGGAAAAAAGCATTACATACTGCCTATGGCAGATGCAGTTATCGATCCGAAACAGGCAGATTGCGGATACCCTTTTAAAGGATTATGCGGCGCGGCTGTTGCCTATAAGCTGATAGAAAAGCTCTACGAGGCGTTTGGGCGCAATTTAGATGAGATTTCCTGTCTCATTGAAAATGTAGCCGTCGCAACGGTAGGTGATGTGATGGATCTGGTGGATGAGAATCGTATCTTCGTAAAAGAAGGACTTTTAAGGCTTCAGAATACAAAAAATCCCGGACTTAAGGCGTTGATGGAGTGTACTGGGATTGACAGGACACGGATCAGCTCTTATCATATCGGTTTTGTGATCGGACCATGCCTGAATGCGGGAGGGAGGCTTGATACGGCAAAGCGTGCCCTGTCTCTTCTGCAGGCAGAAACAGTGCAGGAGGCAAAGGCTCTGGCAGAGGAATTAAAGTCCTTAAATGACAGCAGAAAAGATATGACGGCAAAAGCAGTGGAACAGGCGGCAAAGATTGTGGAAAATCAGCCGGAGGGGAAAGATAAGGTATTGCTTCTCTACCTTCCGGACTGTCATGAAAGCCTGGCAGGTATTGTGGCGGGAAGAATCAGAGAACGTTATACGAGGCCTGCATTTATACTGACGGATGCCGTGCAGGGAGTGAAAGGATCCGGACGTTCTATCGAGGCTTACCATATGTATGAGGGATTGAACCAGTGCAGAGGACTTCTTGAAAGGTACGGCGGTCATAAGCTTGCAGCCGGCCTGTCCCTCAAGAAAGAAAATATCGTCCCTCTGCGCCGGATGCTGAATGAGGAATGTACTCTGACACAGCAGGATATGGCAGAAAAAGTATGTATAGATATGGAAATGCCCTTTAGCTGCGTGACGGAAGAATTGGTTTTGGAGCTGGAGCTTTTAGAACCTTTCGGAAAGGGAAATGTTAAGCCTGTATTTGCGGCGAGGAATATTACTGTATTAGGAGGACGGATTCTTGGGAAGAATCATAATGTGCTGAAGTTAAAGGTAAGAGACGGCGCAGGGACTTCTATCGATGCTTTGTTTTTTGGAGACATAGATGTTTTCTTTGGATTTTTAGAAGAAAAATACGGAGCAGGTGCAGGAAAAAGGATGCTTAATGGGTATGCGGAAGAGATAGAGCTTTCCGTTACTTATTATCCGGGGATCAATGAATATCAGGGAAGAAGAACTCCTCAGATCGTTATTACCCATTATAGATAAGAAGACGGCCTGTTTTTTTGGTTTTTTTGGAATTTTTGCGCTATAGAAATATTTGAAAATCGTGTCAGAAGATGTTATACTTTAATGTATGAATTTTTGGACAGGTTTGGTGATAAAACGAACTTTAAAAAAAGAAACGGAGAGAACAGTTATGAAACCAATCGAAGAATACGTAAGAAGTATACCGGATTTCCCGGAGCCGGGAATTATTTTCAGGGATGTGACAAGTGTGCTGCAGGATGCAGAAGGTCTCCATCTTGCGATTGATCTGATGCAGGAAAAGTTAAAAGACATGGAATTTGATGTTATAGTCGGGCCGGAATCACGGGGATTCATCTTTGGGGTGCCTATTGCTTATAATCTCAGAAAGCCATTTATTCCCATCCGGAAAAAGGGAAAGCTTCCTTGTGAGACTGCTTCTATTACTTATGAACTGGAATACGGTACTGCTGAGATTGAGATTCATAAAGATGCCATTAAAAAAGGACAACGAGTTGTGATCGTTGACGATCTGATGGCCACAGGCGGGACGAATGAAGCGATCATCAAGCTGGTAGAAGGGCTTGGGGGCGAAGTGATAAAGTGTGTATTTTTAATGGAGCTTGCCGGACTTGAGGGGAGAAGGCGGCTTACGGGATATGATGTAGAGTCTGTTATCATATATCCGGGAAAATAAGAGAAAATCGGAGTTAGAATTTGGGTGTTGTTATAGTTAATGATTCAAAAAAAGGAGGGAGGCAGTAATATGTCAGGAAAAAAGACGACGTACGAATCGCTGGATAACCGTATTATATCAGCAACCGTTACAGAGGATCTGGCGCTTGGACTGGAAGTTGTGGACGGACACGCGATCAAAGACAAGAAGGATTACGAAGATCCGGATAAGCTTTATGACTTGTTAATTGCCTGCATCCGAAAGTACCATCCTTCTACGGATGTTACTATGATAGCAAAAGCGTATCATCTGGCCAGAAAAGCGCATGGCAACCAGCTTCGCAAGTCCGGGGAGCCGTATATCGTTCATCCGCTGTGGGTAGCGATCATCCTCGCGGAGCTTGAGATGGATAAAGAGACTATCGCAGCCGGCATGATGCATGATGTGATTGAAGATACGAAGGTTGGGGAAGAGACGTTAAAAAAGGAATTTGGAGTGGATGTCTGTCTGCTGGTAGATGGAGTGACAAAGCTGGGACAGCTTTCTTATTCTACAGATAAACTGGAGGTTCAGGCGGAGAATTTAAGGAAGATGTTCCTTGCCATGGCGAAGGATATCCGTGTCATCATCATAAAGCTGGCGGACCGTCTTCATAATATGCGCACACTGCAGTTTATGACTCCTGCGAAGCAGAAAGAAAAGGCGAAGGAGACGATGGATATCTATGCTCCCATTGCCCACAGACTTGGAATCTCCAAGATCAAGACAGAACTTGACGATTTGTCTTTGAAATATTATGAGCCGGAAGTATTTTTCGATCTGGTAAAGCAGATCAATGCCAGAAAGACAGAGCGGGAGGAGTTCGTAGACCAGATCGTGAAAGAAGTGTCTGACCATATGAAGAACTCTAATATCAAGGCAGAAGTCAGCGGGCGGGTAAAACATTTCTTCAGTATTTATAAGAAGATGGTGAACCAGGACAAAACGGTTGACCAGATCTATGATCTGTTCGCGGTGCGGATCATCGTGGAAACAGTAAAGGACTGTTATGCGGCCCTTGGTGTCATCCATGAATTATATACACCGATCCCGGGACGTTTTAAGGATTATATTGCTATGCCCAAGCCGAATATGTACCAGTCGCTCCATACGACGCTGATGAGTACTGCGGGCCAGAGTACGGCAGGACAGCCTTTTGAGATCCAGATCCGTACGGAAGAGATGCATAAGACAGCAGAGTATGGTATCGCTGCTCATTGGAAATATAAAGAATCCCAGAACGGGAAGAAGAATGTGAAAGTTCAGGAGGAGAAGAAGTTAAGCTGGTTAAGACAGATCTTAGAGTGGCAGCAGGATATGTCGGATAACCGGGAATTTTTAAATCTCCTGAAAGGTGATCTGGATCTGTTTGCAGAGGATGTTTACTGCTTTACCCCGCAGGGGGATGTGAAAAATCTTCCGAACGGTTCTACGCCGATTGATTTTGCTTATGCTATCCACAGCGCTGTCGGCAATAAGATGGTGGGGGCGAGAGTGAATGGGAAGCTTGTAACAATTGATTATAAGATCCAGAACGGAGACAGGATAGAAATCCTGACTTCCCAGAACTCTAAGGGGCCGAGCCGTGACTGGCTTAATATTGTCAAGAGCACACAGGCGAAAAATAAGATCAACCAGTGGTTTAAAAAGCAGTTTAAAGAAGATAACATTGTCAAGGGTAAGGACATGATCGCGTCTTACTGTAAGACAAAGGCCATTAATCCTTCTGATATCCTCCAGACGAAATATATGGAGATCGTTCAGAACAAATACGGATTCAAGGACTGGGAGTCAGTACTTGCCGCAATCGGGCACGGAGGCCTTAAGGAAGGCCAGGTTGTAAACCGTCTCGTGGAAGAATACGGAAAAGAGCACAAGCAGGAGATGACCAACGAGGTTGTCTTAGAGAAGGTTGCCGAGGCGGCGAAGAATAAGGTGCACATTGCCAAGTCAAAGAGCGGTATCGTAGTGAAAGGAATAGATGATGTGGCAGTTCGTTTTTCGCGATGCTGCAATCCGGTGCCGGGAGATGAGATCGTGGGGTTTGTCACAAGAGGACGAGGCTTGTCCATCCACCGTACAGATTGTGTGAATATGATCCATCTGACAGAGGCTGAACGGGCAAGGCTTATTGATGCTGAGTGGGAAGGCGGAGTCGCGGAGAAGGCGGGAGGACAGTATCTTGCTGAGATCAAGATGTTTGCCTATGATAAGCAGGGATTTTTGATGGAAGTGACCAAGATCTTTACAGAGACCGGGGTAGATGTGAAGTCTATGAATATCCGTACCAATAAGCAGGGTATGGCAACCATTGAGGCAGGGTTTATCGTTCATGGCAGATCCGAACTTGAGAAAGTGATCTCTAAGCTCAGGCAGCTTGAAGGCGTGATAGATATTGAAAGGACGACAGGTTAACGATGAAAGTAGAGAGATTTGTGACAGGGATTATCAGTACTAACTGTTATCTTGCGGTAAATGAGGATACGAAGCAGGCAGTCATTGTGGATCCTGCGGCTTGTCCGAAGAAAATGCTGGATTTTATAGAGGAGAAGGAACTTAAGATAGAGGCCATTCTTTTGACCCACGGCCATTTTGACCATATTATGGGGATCGACGGCTTTCTGGGAAAATATCCTGTTTCGGTTTATGTCCATGAGGATGAAGAAAGGGTTATGAATGATGCGCGGCTGAACCAGTCTTCTGTATATACGGCGGGTTACACTTTTTCGGGAGCACAGTATTTAAGAGACAGACAGACATTAAAGCTTGCGGGCTACAAATTTGAAGTGATTCACACGCCGGGACATACATGGGGCGGGTGCTGCTATTATGTCGCATCGGAAGATGTGCTTTTCAGCGGTGATACATTGTTCCAGTGTTCGGTAGGAAGAACGGACTTTGAGACAAGCAGTACGTCAGATCTTATGTATTCTGTTAAGGAGAAGCTCTTAAAACTGCCGGATGAAACCCATGTCTATCCCGGTCATATGGGAGAGACTACTATCGGTTATGAGAAGCTGCATAATCCGTATATTTAATGGTCAGTGCATAAGTGCATCACTAAAGGGTAAGCAGATGTGCAAGGAGATTAGAACGTATGATACAGGTGATATGCAGGGAAGAAGCTTATATTTATAATGCGTACCATATGACAAAGGCTTTTTATCCGTCCGCTGAGGTTCTCTCGCGGATAGAGGAAAAAGCCTCTAATTATGTGACGATAAATCTGGACGGGAAAGATGTGGCTTTTGTTTTAGACAAAGAACTTGAGGGATATGTGAATAAAAGTTCCTGTATGGCAGGAGGTCATTGTAAAGAGGTTTTTGACAGAGACGACTTTGGCGCAAAGGAATTAAAGCATATCATAGACAGAAGTCTCTACCATCAGTTAGAGCGTCAGACAGGACATGCCCTTTCATGGGGGATACTGATGGGGGTGCGCCCTGTAAAGCTTGCTATGAAATGCTTAAGTGAAGGGATGGGACAGACAGAGTTTATCCGGTGGTTTGAAGAAAATTATCTGGTGAGCCGGGAAAAATCATATCTTGCATGGAACATTGCCGTGAAAGAAAAGGTACTCCTTGATAAGCTGGATACGAAAGACGGATACAGCCTGTATGTGGGGATCCCTTTTTGCCCCACAATCTGCAGTTACTGCTCTTTCAGCCAGGGAGAACTGTCTTTTTATGAGAACCGGGTGGATGATTATCTGGACGCTCTCTGCCGTGAGATTGAGTTTATCGCGAAGAAGTCTGAGGAAAAGCATCTTAACACCATATATATAGGCGGGGGGACTCCGACTACTCTTAATGAGGAGCAGCTTGACAGATTGTTGTCTTGTATCGGGGATCATTTTTCAAAGGAACATCTGCTGGAATATACGGTGGAGGCAGGAAGAGCGGACAGCATCACAAGTAAGAAGCTTGCGGTCATAAAGAGTCATGGGATCACGCGTATTTCCATCAATCCCCAGACGATGCAGCAAAAGACGCTTGACAGGATCGGAAGAAGGCATACGGCAGAGGAGGTAAGAGCAGCATTTTACCTCGCTCGAGATATGGGGTTTGACAATATCAATATGGATCTGATCATGGGGCTTGAAGGTGAAACACCAGAGGATGTAACAGATACGTTAAGACAGATAGAGGAACTGTCACCGGACAATCTTACGGTCCATTCTCTTGCGATCAAGAGGGCGGCTAAAATTAAGCGGCAGGATGAAAAAAATGCCGGACAGATCGGCCAGATGATCAGAAAGGCAGCCTGGTCGGCAGAGCAGATGGGGATGTCACCCTATTATCTGTACCGCCAGAAAAATATCGCCGGAAATTTTGAAAATGTAGGCTATGCAAAGGTTGACAAAGCCGGAATATACAATATACTTATTATGGAAGAAAAGCAATCCATCATTGCGGCAGGGGCAGGGGCATCTACAAAGATCCTGCTTACAGAACCAAAGCCCATGCCCGGAAGCAAAAAAAAGAAGATGACTAACCTGATACGTCAGGAGAATGTAAAAGCGGTTGAAGAGTATATCAGCCGTGTGGATGAAATGATAGAACGAAAAGGAGAATGGTTATGGCATTAAAGAAAAAACCAGTGACAGGTATGAAGGACATGCTGCCAAGGGAGATGGAGATCAGGGATCATGTCATTCATCTGATAAAGGAAACCTATAAAACTTTTGGGTTTTTGTCTATGGAGACTCCTTGTGTGGAACATATTGAGAATCTGTGCAGCAAACAGGGCGGGGACAATGAAAAGCTGATTTTCAAGATCTTAAAGAGGGGTGAAAAATTAAAGCTCAGTGAAGCAAAAGAAGAAGGAGATCTGGTAGACGGCGGGCTCCGCTATGACCTGACAGTGCCTCTTGCCAGATATTATTCGAACCATGCAAATGAGCTGCCTTCTCCTTTTAAAGCGATGCAGATTGGAAATGTGTGGAGGGCAGACCGCCCGCAGAAAGGGCGTTTCCGCCAGTTTATGCAGTGTGATATCGACATATTGGGAGAGGCAGGCAATCTTGCGGAGATTGAGCTTATCTTAGCAACCACGTCAATGCTTGGAAAGCTGAACTTTAAAAACTTTACAGTGAACATCAATGACAGGAATATCTTAAAGGCGATGGCGGCTTTCTGCGGTTTTAAGGAAGCGGATTACGACGAGGTGTTTATTATCCTTGATAAGATGGACAAGATCGGTGCTGATAAAGTGGCAGAGGAGCTGTCAGGCCTTGGATATGAGAGGGAAAGTGTAGATTCGTATCTGAGACTTTTTGATGAAGTGTCAGAGGATGTGGCAGGGGTCCGATGTCTGAAGGAGAAGCTCGGGGATTTCTTAAGCGAGGATGTGGCAGGGAGCATGGAGATGATCATGTCAAGTGTAGAGACGGCAAAGGACTGTGAGTTTCATATCCGGTTTGCGCCTACGCTGGTCAGAGGCCAATCTTATTACACAGGGACGATCTTTGAGGTTACGATGGATGATTTTGGTGGTTCTGTGGCAGGAGGCGGAAGATATGATAAGATGATCGGGAGATTTACCGGGCAGGATACGCCTGCCTGCGGATTTTCGATCGGCTTTGAGCGGATCGTCATGCTTCTTTTGGAAAACGGTTATGAAGTGCCAAAAAAAGGAGCGAAGAAAGCATATCTGTTAGATAAGAAGCTTCCGAAAGAAGAAGTCTTAAAGGTTCTTGAGATGGCGAAACAGGATAGAAAAGCCGGAAAACAGGTATTGATCGTGAATATGAAGAAAAATAAAAAGTTTCAGAAAGAACAGCTTATGACAGACGGTTATGAAGAGATACAAGAGTGCTATGCGCAGAATGAATAGATAAAGGAGAAGACAGACATGGCAGAGGCGATGAAAGGTTTAAAAAGAACCCACAGATGTGCGGAACTTACGGCAGCGAATGTGGGAGAGACAGTTACTATTATGGGATGGGTGCAGAAGAACAGGAATAAGGGCGGACTGGTGTTCGTAGATGTGCGTGACCGCTCTGGTATCATACAGGTAGTGTTTGAAGAGGGAAAGTCAGATGAGGCATTGCTTGAAAAGGCGGCAAAGCTTCGGGCTGAGTTTGTGGTGGCTGTTGTTGGGGAAGTTAAAAAGCGTTCTGGCGCAGTCAATGAAAATCTTGCCACAGGCGGGATTGAAGTGATTCCGGAAGAACTCCGGATACTGTCGGAGTCTGAGACACCGCCGTTTCCTATCGAAGAAAACTCCAGGACAAAAGAAGAGATCCGGCTTAAATACAGGTATCTGGATATCAGAAGACCGGATATGCAGCGCAATCTGATGATGCGGAGCAAGGCGGCGACCCTGATTCGTCAGTTTCTTGCTAAAGAGGGGTTTCTTGAGATCGAGACGCCGGTGCTCATCGGCAGTACACCGGAAGGGGCGAGAGACTATCTTGTGCCGAGCCGTATCCATCAGGGACATTTTTACGCGCTGCCCCAGTCGCCGCAGCTTTTTAAGCAGCTTCTCATGTGCTCCGGGTGCGACCGTTATTTCCAGCTTGCAAAGTGTTTCCGTGACGAAGACCTTCGCGCGGACCGTCAGCCGGAATTTACCCAGATTGATATGGAACTTTCTTTTGTAGATGTGGATGATGTCATTGATGTGAATGAAAGGCTTTTGAAGGAGCTGTTCATGGATGTGCTTGGCGTGGATGTACCGCTTCCGATCCCGAGAATGACGTGGCAGGAGGCGATGGATCGCTATGGCTCAGATAAACCGGATATCCGCTTTGGCATGGAGCTTACAGATGTGACAGAAGTTGTGTCGGGCAGTGATTTCGCGGTGTTTAAAGGAGCGATCGAAAATGGCGGGACCGTCCGGGGCATCAACGCAAAAGGGCAGGGCGCGATGCCGCGCAAAAAAATAGATAAATTAGTAAGCTTTGCCAAGGATTACGGCGCAAAAGGACTTGCTTATCTGGCGATTTCTGAGGACGGCACGGTGAAATCCTCTTTTGCAAAGTTCATGACGGAGGAAGAGATAGATGGACTGATCAAAGCTATGGACGGAAAAAAAGGCGATCTGCTTCTTTTTGCGGCTGATAAGAATAAGGTTGTATGGGCAGTGCTTGGCGCTCTCCGTCTGGAGCTGGCAAAACAGATGGAGCTGCTTGACAAGGATGAATATAAATTCCTGTGGGTGACAGAGTTCCCGCTGCTTGAGTGGAGCGAGGAAGAAAACCGCTTTATGGCTATGCACCATCCATTTACTATGCCGATGGAAGAAGACCTTGCCTATATCGACAGTGATCCGGGAAGAGTGCGGGCAAAGGCTTATGATATCGTTCTGAACGGCAATGAGATCGGCGGAGGCAGTGTGCGTATCTTTGATCCAAAGATCCAGAGTAAAATGTTTGAAGTTCTTGGCTTTACACAGGAGCAGGCACAGGATCAGTTCGGATTCCTCCTTACGGCATTCAAGTATGGTGTGCCGCCTCATGCGGGTCTTGCTTACGGCCTTGATCGTATCATCATGCTTATGGCAAAAGCAGACAGTATCCGGGATGTCATCGCGTTTCCAAAGATAAAGGATGCTTCTGATCTTATGACGGAGGCACCGACGACAGTAGATGCAAAACAGCTTGAAGAGCTGGGGCTTGAGATTGCGGCAGAAAAGGGTGAAGAGTAAATATATGGATTTATTAGAATTGATGAAGCAGAGGCGGAGTGTGCGTTCTTATACGTGTGAGATGGTGAGCGAAGAGGATTTGAACAAGATTCTTATGGCAGGACTTTTATCTGCCTCTGGCCGCGCGATCCGGCCGTGGGAGATGATCGTGGTTCAAAGTCCTGATACGCTTTGTAAGATGGCAGAAAGCCGTGATCACGGTGCAAGGATGCTTGAGGGCGCGAAGGCGGCGGTCGTTGTGATCGCAGATGAGACAAAGACGGATGTATGGACAGAGGATTGTTCCATCGTTATGGCAAATATGCATCTTATGGCAAGCAGTCTCGGTGTGGGCAGCTGCTGGATACAGGGGCGGCTTAGAAAATCTGCCGGTGAAGACAGCACAGAAGGATATCTGAGGAAGCTGCTTGGTTTTCCGGAAAACTACAGACTGGAAGCTACATTGTCGCTTGGAATGCCGGAAGAGATCAAAGAGCCGGCAGAAGTGACAAAGGATCTGTGGGAGAAGGTACACAGGGAAGTGTACGGATCATGAAGCAGATTTTTCTGGTGGAAGATGACAGAACTATAGCAAAAAATCTTTCTCTTTTGCTCAGTTCGGAAGACTTTGCGGTTACGCATGTATCTATGAAAGGCGAGGTGGCAGAGAAACTTTTAGAGCAAAAGTTTGATCTGGCATTAGTTGATATCTCACTGCCAGACGGCAATGGGTTTGCAGTCTGTACAGAGATTAAACAGCAGCAGGATATCCCGGTTATCTTCCTGACGGCAGCGGGGGATGAGGCGAGTGTTGTTACCGGACTTAATATGGGAGGCGACGACTATATAACAAAGCCGTTTCGTCCCAGAGAGCTGGTTGCCCGAATAAAGACGGCTTTGAGGAAAAGCGGTCAGACGCCTTCGGTTTTTGAGTCGGGCGGCTTATATGTGGACATGACAAGCGGGATTGTGAAGAAAAATGGCAGCGAGGTATTCCTTTCTGCTCTGGAGTACCGCCTTCTGCTTGTGTTTATCTGCAATCCGAAAAGCATTATCACAAGAGACAGGCTTTTAAGCGAATTGTGGGATGCGTCAGGAGAATTTGTCACAAATAATACTTTGACGGTATATATCAAGCGACTGCGGGAAAAGATAGAAGATGATCTGGCAGAGCCGAAGATTATCCTGACTGTCAGAGGCATGGGATACCGGTTGGGGGTGTAGTGCGGGATGTTTCGGAATTACGAGATCAGGTGTTTTTTTGCAGTCTTCTTTGTGATAACGGCAGGCGTTGTAATTATAGGATATAGACTTGATCCGGCGGCAAGTATTCTTGCCGCCTTTTCTGCATGTATGTATGGGATTCTCTTTTTTGTATTTACAAAGGAGAGGTATAAAAATATCGCGCAGCTCTCGGATGAGATCGATCAGGTGCTTCACAGCGCAGAGAAGATTTATATTGCTGATTCACGGGAAGGGGAATTGTCTGTTTTAAAGAGTGAGATCACGAAGATGACGATCCGCATTAGAGAACAGAATCGTGCGCTGAAAAAAGAAAAGGAACGGTTGTCAGAGTCTTTGGCTGATATCGCCCATCAGCTTAGGACGCCTCTTACTTCTGCCAACCTGATCTTGTCGCTGCTGGAGAATCATCCAAAAGAGGAGACGAAAGAAGAACTTCTTTGGGAGACAAAACAGCTGTTTTCCCAGATGGATACACTGCTGACTTCTCTTCTTAAGCTGTCACGATTGGATGCGGGGATCATCGTCTTTAAAAAAGAAAAGGTGGAAGTGAAAAGCCTGATAGAAGCTGCCACCAGACCCTTTATGATTACGATGGAGCTTCATGAGATCACCCTTGAGACAGTGCTTTGTGAGGGGGTATGTGTTGAAGGAGACTTTGAATGGCTGGCAGAAGGAATCAGGAATGTGGTCAAAAACTGTATAGAAAGCGTGAAAGACGGGGGAAGAATCTGCATATCCTGTCAGGATACGGTGCTTTATACGGAGATTACCCTGCATGACAACGGACAGGGCTTCAAAGAGGAAGAACTTTCAAATGTGTTTGAGAGATTTTACAGCAGGAAGGATAAAAAGAAGGATGGGTATGGTATCGGGCTGGCTCTCTGCCGGACGATCATTACCAGACAGGGAGGTACGATCACTGCGAAAAATCACCCAAGGGGAGGAGCGTTATTTGTTATCAGATTTTTAAAGTGACGGATCTGTCATTTTAAAGTCACGGAAATGTAAGTGGAATTGTTTATGATAAAGTCTGATCCAACGGAAACTGTCAGGAGCAGGACATATTAATATCTATCCTGCAGACAGAGAGGATCCGAGACAGAAGACTTTAGAAAGGAAGGCTTAAATTATGGGATTTTTGAAAATTCATGATCTATGCAAAGTTTATGGTGAAGGCGAGAATCAGGTTGCCGCTTTAGACCACGTTTCACTTGACATTAAAAGAGGGGAATTTACAGCGATCATCGGGGCATCCGGCTCTGGTAAGTCTACCCTGCTGCATGCTATCGGCTGCGTAGATGTACCGACAAGCGGTAAGATCTATCTGAACGGACAGGATGTGTACGCTCAGAGCAGTGACAGGCTGGCAATCTTCAGGAGACGGCACGTGGGTTTGATCTATCAGTTCCACAATCTGATCCCGACGCTGAATGTAGTGGAAAATATCACGCTGCCGATTCTTATGGATAAAAGGAAGGTGAATAAAGAGCGACTGGAAGAGCTTTTATGTCTTTTAGGACTTGAGGAGAGGAGGGACCATCTGCCGAACCAGCTTTCCGGAGGACAGCAGCAAAGAGCCGCCATCGGGCGGGCGCTTATGAACGCGCCTCAAGTTATGCTGGCCGATGAACCGACGGGAAGTCTGGACAGCAAAAACGGACATGAGATCATTAAACTCTTAAAGGAAAGCAACCGTATCTACGGACAGACACTTTTGCTTGTTACTCATGATGAAAGCATAGCTTTGCAGGCAGACCGCATCATTGGTATTTCCGATGGGAAAGTTGTGCGGGATGAAAGGGTGGTGCGTTCATGAATGTCTTTAATAAGATCGCGGTTGAAGGATTAAAAAAGAACAGATCCAGGACACTTGTGACAATCATCGGAGTAATACTGTCTGCGGCCCTTGTCACGGCAGGAGCTACTTTCGGAGTGTCTTTGCTGGATTATATGGTAAGAGGGGCAGAAGCAAAGACAGGAAACTGGCATGTGGCATTTGAAGGAGTGTCTTCTTCATTCGCGAAGGAGAGGATGGAGGATGAGGAGATAACCGGAACAGTCGTGACAAAAAACTTAGGTTATGCAAAGCTTGAAGGCCTGAAAACTCCTGACAGTCCTTATGTGTATATTATCGGATATGATGAAGGGGACTTTGATATGCTGCCGGTTCAGTTGGTTTCCGGACGTCTGCCTGAAAACAGCGCTGAGGTCTTAGTATCAGGCGGAGTGCTGAGCAAAGGGGGAGTGAGCCTGTCAGAAGGGGATACTCTTGATCTTACTCTGGGAGACCGTATAAAGGGCGGCAGGAATCTTACACAGTCTGATCCTTTTTGGGGCAGAGGGGAAAAGTTTAAAGTACAGGATAAAAAGACTTATACCGTTGTAGGAATATGCCAGAAACCTGTCTACGCGGATTCTGACGATCCCGGATACACTCTGATCACAAGGTCAGAAAAAGAGGATGAGTCAGGCAGTGTGAATGTGTTTTTAAGACTGAAAGATCCCCGAAGGGCGAAGACTTATGCAGATAACAGTCTAAAAAGTGATGTATCTGTTTTGAACGATGATGTGCTGCGCTTTATGGGAGTTTCTGAAAACAACATCTTCAACTTGCTTTTATATGCGGCAGGGAGTGTCGCAGCTGTCATTATCATGGCCGGCTCTGTGTTTTTGATACGAAATGCGTTCGATATCTCTCTGAATGAGCGGACCCGTCAGTTAGGAATCCTTATGTCGGTGGGGGCTACCAAAAAGCAGCTGCGGAATTCTGTATTATTTGAAGGGATGTGTATCGCGACTGCGGGGATTCCTGCAGGGATCCTTTTAGGAATCGCAGGTACAAAGTTGGTACTCTATGCGGTGTCAGAGAATTTTGAGGGGATTCTTTACAAAAATGTATCCCTGAACATGGTTATGTCTGTACCTGCAGTCTTAGCGGCAGCTTTTATCAGTCTTTTTACAATCCTCATATCTGCATATCTTCCTGCGAGAAAAGCAGTCAAAACTCCTGTGATGGAATGTATCCGTCTGACAAATGAAGTAAAGATTGAAAGAGAGAATATAAAAACGGGAAGGTTTACAGAGCGTTTTTTTGGCCTTTCTGCTATGCTTGCCATGAAAAGTTTTAAGCGTAATAAAAGACGGTACAGAAGTGTCGTGTTTTCTCTGGCTTTAAGTGTGGTGCTTTTTGTTGCAACGAACAGTTTTGTCATACAGCTTAAGCAGGCATCAGAAGCGGCAGTTGTATTTACTACCTTCAATGTGGCATTCTCCTCAACGGATATGTCGGATGAAGAACTGTTTATGCTGCGCGATCAGTGCAGGCCGATGGAAGGTGTGACGGACGTTTTTTATCAGATGGTTATCAATGGCCGTACTACGGTGGGGACGGATAAGATGACGGATAAACTAAAGGAGGTCATGGAGGTCACAAAAGAAGAGAAGGAAGTGGATCTGGCGTTCCGGCTCCAGATCATAGACGATGAGGCTTATGAAAGACTTGTAAAGCAGGCAGGGATTGCGCGAGGGGAAACGGATGCGGATCACGTAAGGCTGCTTGCCGGGGCAAAAGTCAGTGAAATGACAAACCATATGAAGGGAGTGGATGAATTTCCGGATATGTTCCGGAATCAGAAGGAAGACGTTGCTATATCGCTGCCGCTGGAAAAAACGTCCGGGGCCGGCGTAAAAGATGCTAAAGAAACCAAGGTATGTCTTCGGTTTGCAGAGATGATCATGCCGGATATCCTGCCTGCGTTAAACAGTGCGGATGATATGGAGAAAGTGCCATATGTATTTACTGTGATGGCGCCTTATTCCATGAAAGATCAGCTGATAACACCAGATACGCATGTTGCAGTCAAAGGACTGTCAATTAATTCTGATAAAGCTGCGCAGACAGAAAGCAGCATAAGGACGATCTGTTCTGAGTCTGGGATAGATGGCAGTTATCTGCTTGTCAATATGGACAGCATGGCAGAACAGAACAATAATATCATCTTTATAGCAAATGTATTCTGCTATACTTTTATCGCTATGATTTCGTTGATTGCGGCTGCCAATGTATTGAATACCATATCTACGAATATCAGACTGAGACGCCGTGAGCTTGCCATGCTGCGCTCTGTGGGAATGCCGGAGAGGGAATTTCAGAAAATGATGGATTTTGAGTGCGTTCTTTACGGACTTCGGGCCCTTATGTGGGGAATACCTATATCACTTCTGGCGGCGGGGGTAATCTATCAGGTCATGCAGTTTGGGGCGGAAAATATCGACTTTGTTATCCCTTGGGAAAGTATAGGGATCAGTGTGATCGGAGTGTTTTCTATTGTGTTTATTACGATGATGTATTCGGTCAGCAAGATAAAGAGGGAAAACATCATAGATGCCCTGCAGGATGATATGACGTAATGTCGATTTTGCTGTTTTGTTATGTTCAGGAGAAAAATAGGTTGATAATATGGGGCAGGGATAGTAATATTTATTTATAGAAACAGAAAGAAGCTGGTGGTATGAAAACATTATATGTATCGGATCCGGACGGGACACGAAAGCGACAAAGGCCAATGCGATTCTGAAATTAAAAGAATTGTGGAACTGTGACAAAATTGTTTCATTTGGCGATGCAGTCAACGACATTCCTATGTTTCGGATATCCGATGAGTGCTATGCAGTGGAAAATGCCATAGGGGAACTTGAGGATATGGCAGATGGAATCATCGGAAACAATGATCAGGATGGTGTGGCAGTGTGGCTGAAAGAAAATGTAAAGTTTGACGCCGCAGCTATTTAAAAATGAGAAAAGAGAGGTTAAGATTATGGCAGAGATCGTATATCGCAGAGCACAGGAAAGTGACGCAGAAAAAATAGTTGATTTTTATAACTATGTAGGTGGGGAGACGAGTTACTTAAGCTTTGAAAAAGATGAATATCCTATGAGTGTCAAAGAGCAGAGAGAGGAGATCTGTTCGCTGAAGGATAAAAAAGCAAGTATTATGCTGCTTGCCATGGACAAAGAGGAAATAGCAGGGATTGCAACGATCCATTCCTCCTCGAAGATCAAGGCAAGGCATGACGGTGAGCTGGGCATCGTAGTTGCCAAGAAATATCAGGGGCAGGGTATCGGTACGGAGCTGATCAGGCAGCTGATCGATTGGGCAAAAGGAAATGGGGTTACAACAAGGATCAGTCTGGATACCCGCGCGGATAATGTAAAGGCGGTGGAGCTGTATATGAAATTTGGATTTATGATAGAAGGCTGCCGGAGAAATTCAACTTTGCTGGATGGAACATATTATGATCTGTATGTTATGGGAATGATGATATGAGAAAAAGGTTTTTTAGATTCACTGTAAAGATGCTGCTGTGTATGGGTATCCCGATGCTTATGTGCATACAGGGAGTGGCTGCCAAAGAAGACGGAGCAGAAGCGAAAAAAGGCAGCCAGCCGGCGCGGCAGGCAGAGCTAAGACAACGTGAGGCCATTGAGCATGAAAGAGCGGCACAGCTTGGCAGCAAACAACGTGAAAGAGGAAGGCGTATCACTAAAGAGCAGGAAGAGGCGGCAAGACAGGCGGCAAAACGGGAACAGGAAAGAATCAGACCGATGGAAAAAGCGGAACAAAAGAAGACAGAGAAGCTTGGCAATGAACAGCGCAGCAGAGGAAAGCAGATCACTGAGGAACAGGAGAAAAAAGCGAGACAGATAGAACAAAGAGCCCAGGCATGGATACAAAAAAGATAGAGTTAAGAGGAGCTGATGAGGCTCCTCTTTTTACGTTCTTATTAAAAAAATAAAACTGAATATTTTGGGACGATAAAAAAATAAAAGAAAAATATAAAAAATTTCGAAAAATATATTGACAATTCTATGATTGTGTGGTAATTTATATTCAACAAATAACAAAAACGTCTTGCAAGACAGACGCGAGCTGTAAGTAAGAAGTTGTTATTTTTATCAACACAGGTGTTGAAAAGGTATTCCTGAGAACAGATGCGGCATATCAGGATCAGGAAAATTTATGAAAGGCAGGTATGAACCACCAAAAGCTTAAATTTTTCAAAACAAAAATCGGGTAAGTGCTTTAACAGCTATGAAGAACTTGTGCCGGAGACGAAAGAGGTAAAAAAGAATGATTGAAAAATCAGTGTAAAGGCGGGTATTGATGAAAAATTGATACCCGTCTTTACTGTTGCTTATATTTTGAAACTGCTAATTTGTAATTGACGTTATATGCACATATGGCATATAATATATTTGGTTTATAGCATTCTGTTATGGAGATGCTTTTTGATGTTTGTGGAAATAATAAAGAGAGAGAGGTTCCATGATGAAACAATTTTTTGGAATGAGTCAGCGTGGAGAATTGCGGGAAGCAGTCCGCGGACTGGACAAACCGCAGTTTATTATGCTGCTTTCTAATAAAAAGCAGTTTGAAGCGCATGTAAAGGAATTAGAAAAAATCTTCCCGGGAGTGCCGAGTATCGGTTGTATCGGTATGAGCTATGACACAAAAGTAGTAGAGGACGGAGTAGGAGTGATCGCCTTTTTAAACGGAGTTAAGGCGGCGGCGAATATATTAGAGCAAGTCTCTGTTATGCCGGTAAAATACATCGGGCGGCTGAAGCAGGATATGAAGGCGGTCAATGGATCACAAAACGATACTATATGTATTGATTTTTGCACAGGTAATGATGCGTGTGTACTGACTACGATCAATACAGTGCTGAAGCATAAAAGGATTTCTCTTGTAGGCGGAACGGGAGATGCCGGAAAGGTGTCTGCGAACGGGAAGGTGTATGAAGATGCAGTCGCTTATGGCTTGATTAAAAATCTGGGCGGCAGAGTAAAGGCATATAAGGAGAATATTTACCATCAAAAAGAAGATTACCAGTTTATCGCTTCAAAAACAGATAAGGCGAAATATATCATCGGCGCGTTGAATGACCGTCCGGCCAGGCAGGTATATCAGGATATTCTGAAAGTGTCTGAGAAGGATATCACGACACAGACTTTCAAGAATCCTTTTGGAAAGCTTAACGGAGAAGACACCTGTATTATATCTATAAAAGAGGTGGAGGGTGATGCACTGGCTTGTTTCAGACAGGTTAACGATTCGGATGTACTTGTCTTGCTTGAACTTGGAGATTACAAAGCCGTGGTAAGACAGACGATCCAGCAGATACATAATGATTTTCCGAGAATTTCAGCAGTGTTTTCTGTAAACTGCCTGTTTAGGTATCTTTTATTTACACAGAATAATTATATGCAGGAGTATTTAAATGACATGAGCGCATTGGGGAACCATGCGGGACTTGTCGGATACGGAGAGCATTATAATAACCGATTTGTAAATCAGTCTATGACTTGCGTAGTATTTGAGTAAAGGTGGTAGGAATATGTCGTTTTGGAATAAAGATAAGCAGGAAGTAACAACAGAAAAGCTTAAGGGAGAAAAAAGCCTGTCCCCGGTATTACATGTGATGGACAGCCTGAAGGATTATCATACGGAGCTTGTACAAAAAGAGGTAAACTCTTTAAGGGAACTGAGCATGATTGAAAGCTCTTTTAGCGGTGTGATCAATGAGGCAGAGAGTTTTCATGGACAGCTTGAGAATTTTGGAAGCCATTTTGCAGGTATTGAGCAGGTGTCAGGGGAATTTGTGACGGTGAAAGAGACGATCTCCAAATCAGTAGACCGTGCTCAGGACGGAGTCGAGGAACTTAAGACCAGCTCACAGCAGGTGGAGGCTTACTTTGGCGAGATGGAGAGCACTTTTGAGTCTCTGCAGGAGGCTGTGGAGAAGATCAAAAGATGTACAAGTAAGATCATTAAGATTGCGGAGCAGACGAATATCCTTGCGCTGAATGCGTCTGTCGAGGCGGCTCGTGCCGGAGAACAGGGAAAAGGCTTTGCAGTAGTAGCGGTAGAGGTGAAGAAACTGGCGGATGAGATCAAGAATCTGACTGAAGAAGTGGATTCTGGTGTTAATGAGGTAGAGCACGGTGCAGACCAGCTCAACAACAGTATTGTGACTTCTCAGAAGGCATTGGGAGAGAGTATAGGTAAAGTGAAAGAGACTTATGATATGTTTGATGAGATCACTCAGTCAGCAGAAGGCGCATCATCAGTACATGCTGAAATATCTGGCGTGATCGATGATTCGAAGGTAGCTCTGGATCAGCTGTGCGGATTCTTTGACCAGATAAAGGAACGTTACCAGGAGGTCATAAAGCATATCGGGCAGGCAGGAAGCTTAGGAACAACAAAAAGTGCCATGTTTGAGGACATTGATAATATGATGGCGCAGATTGCGCCTATCATCAATGAATTCACTTCAGGAGAGCGCTAAAATACCAACAAATTTCCTGATGAAAAAAATTGGCAAGTTTTTGAAAAAAACCTATTGACAAATGAGAAACTGTGTAGTATAGTAATTATTGTTCTGAGGAACACAAATAAGGAATGCGACAGTGGCTCAGTTGGTAGAGTACGACCTTGCCAAGGTCGGGGTCGCGGGTTCGAACCCCGTCTGTCGCTCTGCAGAAAAGACTTTTCGAGTAATCGGAAAGTCTTTTTAAATACATGAAGAAAAACAGTTGATACCAGACGTATATATTGGAAGCGTGTAAAAAATATCGGAACGGTAAAGAGGGTTGTAAAAATGGAAGATATGAAGAACAGACAGGAAACAGAGCATAAAACAGGGCATTTGGCAGGAACAGACGGCAATCCTCTGGCATATGAAAAAGTAGAAAAGCTCATTGCCAAGTTTGCCATACCGGCGATTATCAGTATGATGGTAAGCTCCCTCTATAATATTGTAGACCAGATATTTATCGGACAGGGGGTGGGGATGCTTGGAAATGCAGCGACTAATATAGCGTTTCCAGTGTCCATTATCTGTACGGCTACAGCTCTTTTGCTCGGAATCGGCAGTGCGTCCAACTTTAATCTGGAATCAGGGGCAAAAAATCAGGACAGGGCAAATAGGATTTTGGGGACTGGACTTTCTATGCTCGCGATCTGTGGAACGATAATCACTATAGTCGTATTAGTCTTTTTAAATCCCTTACTGGATATATTCGGTGTGACTCCTGATATTCTGCCCTATGCACAGGATTATCTTGGGATCACGGCATACGGGATTCCTTTTTTAGTGCTTACGACCGGAGGCAGCCATCTGATCCGTGCAGACAGAAGTCCTACATATTCTATGGGATGTGTGCTGACAGGAGCCATCATCAATACGATTCTGGATCCGGTATTTATCTTTGTGTTCCGTTGGGGGATTAAGGGGGCGGCGTGGGCAACTGTAATAGGACAGGTTATTTCAGGAATTTTGGTAATCGTATATTTTTCAAAGTTTAAGCATCTGGATCTTGAAGCGAAGATGCTAAAGCCAAAACCGGAGTATCTAAGGGCGATCGTATCCCTTGGGATGGCGGCCTGTGTCAATCAGATCGCAATGGCGGCAGTCCAGATCACGATGAACAATATATTGCGCCGTTATGGCGCGGCGTCCATATATGGAACAGATATACCTCTTGCTTGTGTGGGAGTGATCTCAAAGGTGAATATGATGTTTATGTCCATATGCATAGGAACATCCCAGGGATGTCAGCCTTTGTGGGGATTTAATTATGGAGCTGAGAATTATGGCAGGGTGAAAGAGGCATTTAAAAGAGCATTTCAGATATCATTGACTGTAGGAATCATCTTTTTTCTGTGTTTCCAGATCTTCCCAAGACAGATCGTGAGTATATTCGGGACAGGGACAGAAGAATATTTCCAGTTTGCGGAAAGGTATTTTAAAATATTTATGCTGCTGACATTTATAAATGGGATACAGCCTATGTGTTCGGGATTTTTCACCTCTATCGGAAAGGCGAAGCTTGGTATTGTAGTGTCCCTGACAAGACAGGTGATATTCCTGCTGCCGCTGATACTTATTTTTCCGGTCTTTATGGGAATTGACGGTATTATGTATGCTGGGCCTATTGCGGACGGGGCGGCAGCGGTGGTTGCTGTCGGATATGCCATAAAGGAACTTAAGGCTATGGATGTCAGACTTAAAAGTGATATTCATGATTGTAATTGACCTTTCAGAAAATGTATGCTATCATTCTTTTGTAAAAAATAATAAAGAAGAAGCAGAGTAGGAATGTGTGCGTTAAGTGCCGGATGGACGGGGAGTTGCCAGCCGGACGAAGGGAGTATCCCGCGGTATACATTCCGCATCCCGCTGCTACACATAAACAGATAAAGAATACCTGCTTATGCGTAGCTTTAAGGACTACTGCAAAGGAGGTGTTTTTTTATGAAAGGATTAAAAGCATTGTTTGCTGATTCTATTCATGAACTGAGAGACTTAAGAACTCTTGCGGTTGCGTCTATGCTGCTGGCAATCGCGGTTGTGCTGGGTTTTTACACCCTGCAGCTTACGGACTACATTAAGATCGGATTTGCGTATATCGTAAATGAGATGACAGGTATGCTGTTCGGACCTGCTGTTGGAGGTATCATGGGAGGTCTGGCAGATCTTTTGAAGTATCTTGTGAATCCGACAGGACCGTTTTTTCCGGGATTTACCATCAGCGGCATTTGCGGAGGTATCATCTACGGACTGGTTCTGTATAAGAAACCATTGACTGTGAAAAGAGTCATACTGGCCAATTTACTTGTAACGGTGTCTGTCAATATCTTTCTCAATACGTACTGGCTGACGCTCCTTTACGGAGATGCTTTTCTTGTCTTACTCCCGGCAAGAATACTAAAGCAGGCAGTAATGATGCCGATTGAAGTCGTGCTGTTTTACACGGTGGCGAAGGTGCTTACAAAAGCAAATATATTTGCGATGATGCGCGGAATGAGAGTATCTTAGAGACAGAAAGGAACGATTCCATGCGGGAGAGAAAGACCATAGGATTTTTGTTCAAGCAGATCAACAATGTCTATGAAAAGGAGTTTAATCACAGGCTTAAGAGACTTGGGATCACGTCGTCACAGTGTGAGGTACTGGATTTTCTTTTGCAGAGCAGTAAGGACGAGGTGACCCAGAGGGATATCGAGCGGGCACTAAACCTTAAAAATCCCACAGTTACAGGACTTTTAAAGAGACTGGATGAGAAAGGGTTCATCTTATCTGTTCCCAGCGGGAAGGATAAGCGCTGCAAGAATATCTACCTGACAGAAAAAGCTTATGATATACAAAGACGCATGGAGACAGAGAGAAAGAAGCTCGATAAGATGCTGAGTCTTGGTATGACAAAAAAGGAGACCGAGGCACTTTATAAAATGCTGAACAGAGTGTTATATAATATAGCCGAACCGTAGATCATGCGGTCCGGCTATTTTAAAAATGATATGTCAGATCGTTTTATGACCGGTAAATAATTTTTCTTAAATGGGAAAATGATAATAAAAAAGAAATAAATCTTAATGATGAGAACGAGGAGAATAATATGACAGCAAAGGTTGTCACTTACATGATATCTAACGAGAGCAAAGCTAAGCGTATGCAGTTTGAATTTGTGTCCCAGTGCGCCCCGTTTCTTAAAGGTATGCGTACGGCCAGTGTCTTGAATATTGAGAAGGAGTGGGTGGGGGAGCTTTACTGTCTGATCAGGCCTGCGGGCATTTCCTGCAGGATCCTTGCCGTAAGAGAAAGACGGTGTCTTGCCTTTGTTTACAGAAAAGAGAGATTAAAGGAGGCACTTTCAGTACAGGAAGTCCGGCGGTTTCTTCTGGAATATGGTTATGAAGATGAGGGGATTGATAAAAATATCACCCGGCTTTGCGCGAGGATGAGCCGGTATTCTAAGGATGAGATCGCATTCCCGCATGAGATTGGTGTGTTTCTGGATTATCCTTTAGAGGATGTGAAGGCATTTATAGAAAATAACGGCAAGAAATGTCTGTTTACCGGATACTGGAAAGTGTACCATGATCCGGAGCGGGCAAGGCTTACTTTTCTGACATACGATAAGGCGAGGGATAGTGCGGTGAATGAGTACCTGATCGGGAAAAGTGTCAGTGAGATTGCAAAAGTGAGCGTATGAAAAATTTAAGAATAGAAGGAGCAGATCATTTACCCGAAAGTTATGGATGCTCTTTTTGTTTCTCTTTTTTTTTCGTATGTTTCATGGTACACTGGTGTACAGACCCAGACTGAGGAATGGAAGGAGACAAAAGATATATGAGTTATGCAGATAAAGTTTTTATAGATATGTGCCGGGATATTATTGACAACGGGACAGATACGAGGGGAGAGAAGGTGCGTCCGGTATGGGAGGACAAAACGCCGGCGTATACAGTTAAGAAGTTTGGTGTGGTGAACCGGTATGACTTAAGCAGGGAATTCCCGGCGCTGACCCTTCGCAGGACGCCGATCAAGAGCTGTACGGACGAGCTTTTGTGGATATGGCAGAAAAAATCCAACAATGTAAATGACCTTCACAGCCATATCTGGGACAGCTGGGCAGATGAGGGGGGCTCTATCGGAAAAGCGTACGGTTACCAGATGAGTGTGAAGCACCAATATAAAGAAGGAATGTTCGATCAGGTGGACAGGGTGATCTATGATCTGAAACATAATCCCTACAGCCGCCGTATCATGACGAATATTTATGTCCATGAAGATCTGCATGAGATGAATCTGTACCCTTGCGCCTACAGCATGACCTTTAATGTGACAAAAAAGGAAGGACGTGAAAAGCTGACGCTGAACGGGATCTTAAACCAGCGCTCTAATGATGTCCTGGCGGCAAACAGCTGGAATGTGTGCCAGTATGCGGTTCTTCTCCATATGATGGCACAGGTATGCGATATGGAGGCAGGAGAGTTAGTACATGTGATCGCAGATGCCCATATCTATGACAGGCATATCCCTCTTATAGAGGAGCTGATAAGCCGGAAGCCTCTTCCTGCGCCGAAGTTCTGGCTGAATCCGGATGTAAAAGATTTTTATGATTTTACGAGAGAAGACGTAGGACTTTTTGATTATGAGTGTCATGAGCAGATCAAAAATATTCCGGTGGCAATATAAAAAATGTGGGAGGAACCGAGTATATGAATTTAATCGTAGCAGTAGATAAAAACTGGGCGATCGGGAAGGACAACCGGATGATGTGGAGTATTCCGGCCGATATGAAATTTTTCCGGGAGATGACAAAAGGAAATGTCGTCATCATGGGAAGGAAGACGTTAGAGAGCTTTCCTAATGGACAGCCGTTAAAGAACCGTGTCAATATTGTCATTACGAGAAAAAAAGACTATAAAGTAAAGGGCGCGGTGATCGCACACAGTGTGAAAGATGCAGTAAAAGAGGCGGAAAAATACGAAGGAGAGCTGTTTGTGATCGGCGGTGAGAGTATTTACCGTGCATTCCTTTCATATTGCGATACGGCATATATTACAAAGATTGACCATGCCTTTGATGCAGATACGTATTTTCCGAATCTTGATGAGGATGAGGAGTGGGAGATGACAAAGATCAGCGAAGAGCAGACTTGTTTTGATCTGGAGTACTATTTTACAGTTTATGAGAGGGTAAGATGAAGATACTTAGTATTACGGCGCAAAAGCCGTGCAGTACCGGAAGCGGTGTCTATCTGACAGAGCTTGTAAAAGAATATGCTGACAGGAGACATGAGCAGGCGGTAGTTGCAGGAGTGTATGAAGAGGATAAGATTGAACTTCCTAAGGGAGTAGAGTTTTATCCGGTTTATTTTAGCGAAGAGAAAGAAGAGATCCTGAATCCAGACAGGGATAATGCGCAAAAGCTTGCGTTTCCGATTGCGGGGATGTCGGATGAGATGCCTTATAAGAGTACACGGTATTGTGATATGACTCTGCAGATGGCGGCGCAGTTTAAAGCCTCTTTTTTAAAAAAGATTGAAAAGGCAGTTAAAGAGCTGCAGCCGGATGTAATATTATGCCATCATCTGTATTTGCTGACAGCAGTTGTGCGTGAGGCCTTTCCGGAATACACGGTATACGGATTTTGTCATAACACGGATCTTAGGCAGATGCAAAAGACGGATCTTGAGAGAGAGTTTATCAAAGAACAGATCAGAGGGCTTGACCGGATCTTTGTGCCGCAGAGGGCGCAGGAGATGGGAGTAAGGGAGATTTACGGCGCGGATCCTGATAAGATCACGAGAGTCGGGATGGGGTATAACAGCAGGATTTTCCATGTGACAGAAGGAAAAAAACAAGATGGCATCGTAAGGATGGTATTTGCCGGAAAGATCGCGGAAAAAAAAGGTGTGATCAGCTTTCTTAGGGCGCTTAATATTCTGGATCTGGATAAGAAGAGGCTTAAGGTTTACCTGGCAGGAAGTACGGGGAATCAGGCAGAATACGAAACGATCTTAAGGCTCGCAGAGGAATGCCCGTATGAAGTCACGTTTCTTGGGAGGCTTGCGCAGCCAGAACTTGCTGATATTTATAATGCCTGTGACATCTTTGTCCTTCCATCCTTTTTTGAAGGGATTCCGCTTACGGTTATTGAAGCTTTGGCCTGTGGCGACAGAGTGGTTATGACGGATCTGCCGGGGATCAGAGAGTGGCTTAGTGAGATGACATTGGGGGCAGATATCCGGTATGTGCCGCTGCCTGCTATGAGAAATACGGACGAACCTCTTGAAGATGAGCTGCCGGAGTTTGAAAAAAGGCTGGCGGAGGCGCTTACAGAAAGTATCATGAAAGGAACAGGAAGGACTGCTGATGTAAGCGGTATATCATGGGAGAAGATCGCGAAAGAAGTGATACGGTGTTTTTGAAAAATGGATTCCAATAATAAAAGAGGGATTTAACCTGTTGACAACATGTATATCTATCCACTATAATTAAATACAATTATTAGATAAATGTTATGACAGGGAGGAGTACATAGATTCTGAAAGCGAAGAGAGGAGACGGCTGGTGCAAGTCTTTGAGAAGGATTTATGGAAGTAGCCCTCGAGCAGTGGATCCCAACGCACAGTATACAGGTGTCAGTAGAGTTCAACGCAGTCTCAGCGTTAGAAGAGAGCGGTATCGGAGAATAAAAGCAGAATATGCAGGTTTACGTAAAAAGGTTCTCCCGTACCGGCTGAGTGCAGGGATTCCCCCTGAATTTAGGTGGTAACACGGATTTTATTCGCCCTAAGCGTTTTCGCTTGGGGCGTTTTGGTTGAAAAGGAGGTTATAGAACTATGAAGAAGATCAGTGGGAACAAATTGCTGGTAAAGGCTCTTCGGGAGGAAGGTGTAGATACGATCTTTGGCTACCCGGGTGCTTGTACGATTGACATCAGCGATGAGCTTTATAAGCAGGATTTTACAAGAGTGATACTGCCAAGGCAGGAGGTGGCTCTTGTCCATGAGGCGGATTCATATGCCCGCTCAACGGGGAAGGTGGGGGTATGTCTTGTGACAAGCGGACCGGGAGCGACCAATCTTGTGACAGGACTTGCGACAGCTTACTATGACAGTGTTCCCCTTGTGTGTTTTACCGGGCAGGTGGCAAGGCATCTTATTGGAAATGATGCTTTTCAGGAGGTTGATATCGTAGGAATCACGAGAAGCATTACAAAGTATGGTGTTGTGGTGAAAAAGAGAGAAGATCTGGGAAGGATCGTTAAAGAAGCCTTCTATATCGCAAGGACAGGAAGACCTGGACCGGTGCTTATCGATCTCCCGAAAGATGTAATGGCAGAACTTGGAAGTTCGGAGTATCCGCAAGATGTGAATATCCGGGGGTATAAGCCGAGCACGGGCGTTCATATAGGGCAGCTTAAGCGTGCTATCAAGATGCTTGGGAAGGCGAAGAGACCATTGTTTTTGGCGGGAGGAGGAGTCATCATCTCCGGCGCGAGGAAAGAATTCACAGAACTTGCGGAGAAGACAAAGGTTCCGGTAGTTACGACAGTGATGGGGCGTGGGGCGATATCCACCAGTCATCCTCTCTATATCGGGAATCTTGGGATGCATGGCGCCTATGCATCTAATATGGCTGTAAATGAATGCGACCTTCTCTTTTCCATCGGAACAAGGTTCAATGACAGGATCACGGGAAAGCTGCACTCCTTTGCGCCGAAAGCGAAGATTATCCATATTGATATTGATACGGCAGCCATTTCTAAAAATGTTCAGGTAGATGTTCCTATTGTTGCAGATGCGAGGGAGGCTGTCGAAAAGATACTGGAATATGTAGAAGGCTGCGATACATTAAAATGGATCGGCCAGATTGAGGAATGGAAGGCAGAGCATCCTCTTGTTATGAAAGAAAAACCGATCATGACGCCGCAGGATGTCATCGGGACTATCAACCGTCTGTTTGATGAGGCGATCATTATAACAGATGTAGGTCAGCATCAGATGTTTACTGCCCAGTTTGCAGAGATTACAGAAAAGAAGCGGCTTATTATGTCGGGAGGGCTTGGAACGATGGGATACGGCCTGCCGGGGGCCATCGGCGCCAAGCTTGGGAATCCGGAGACGCCGGTGATCTCTATATCCGGTGACGGCGGTATGCAGATGAATATTCAGGAGCTTGCCACGGCGGTACTTGAAAAACTGCCGATCATTTCCTGCGTGTTTAATAATAATAATCTGGGAATGGTGCGCCAGTGGCAGAAGTTATTTTACGGAAAGCGTTATTCTATGACCTGTCTGCGCTCCGGAGCAGAGTGCCGGGGAAAATGCGGAGAAGTTCCATGTCCTCCTTATACGCCGGATTTCATCAAGCTGGCGGAAAGTTATGGGGCAAAGGGGATCCGTATCACGAAAAGAGAAGAGATCGAGCCTGCGTTTTTAGAGGCGATGAAGAGTGAGAACACACCTTATCTCTTAGAGTTTTTAATAGACCCGGAAGACCTGGTATATCCGATGTTAAAGCCGGGCGGAACTTTGGAAGATATGATCATGGATTGTTAAGGAGGATAGGAAAATGAATGGAAATAGTATGAAAAAGCGCTGGCTTTCGCTGTATGTAGAAAATCAGGACGGCGTCTTATCAAAGATATCCGGATTGTTTTCCGGAAAATCCTATAATATCGACAGCCTGACGGTGGGAACGACAGAAGATCCGACAATCTCAAGGATGACGATAGCAACTGTCAGCGATGACGAGACTTTTGAGCAGATCAAGAAGCAGTTAAACCGTCTTGTGGAGGTTATCAAGGTCATTGATTTTACGAACATATTTGTGCGGATGAAGGAGATCATGTATATAAAGGTGAAAAGATGTACGGCAGAGGATAAAGTAGAGTGTTTTCAGATCGCGGAGACATTTAAGGCAAAAGTCATTGACTACGGCAAAGACAGCCTGCTTTTGGAATTCGTGCAGACTGCCACAAAAAACGATGCTGTCGTGAAGCTTATGAAAGAAGAGTTTAAGATGATCGAAGTAGTGAGGGGCGGAAGCGTCGGGATTGAATCTATCAGTATGATGGAGAGATAAAAGCACTGATAAAAGGGATGGTAGTATTTATGGAAAATATTTTGATTGTTGACGACAGCCTCCTGCAGGCAGTACGGTTAAAAGATATTTTGGATGATGAGTATGAGGTCACTATCGCCAATACAGCAGAAGACGGTCTGCAGCGTGCTAGCACCGGGAATTATTCTTTGATTTTGCTGGATGTGGTTATGCCGGGGATGGATGGTTTTACGCTGCTGAAGAAATTACAGGAAGAGATCATTACTCAGAGTGTACCGGTTATTTTGATCACCAGCCTTTCAGATGTAAAAAATGAGTATCAGGGACTTGTGCTGGGGGCGGTTGATTACATAGTAAAACCCTTTAATCCTCTGATTGTAAAGGCAAGGGTCAAGACACATATCAAACTTTATAACTACCGGAAACAGGTAGAACGCCAGTCTATGACAGACCAGCTGACAGGTATCGCGAACAGGCGCCAGTATGAGCATTACAGCAGTATAAGATGGACTGAGGCTATACGGCTTAAGACACCATTTTCTATCTGTATGTTCGATATTGACCATTTTAAAGCATATAACGATACATTTGGACATCCGGCCGGAGATAAGGTCATAGCAGCTGTCGCAGAGACTATATCTAATGCGCTTCAGCGCAGTACGGATTTTGTTGCCCGCTATGGAGGAGAGGAATTTGTGGCATGTCTTTTAGGGGACAGTTCGGATAAGGCATTTGAATATATGAAAAAGATCAGGAAAGCAATAGAGGGGCTTCATATCCCTCACGATCCGGCTGTATCTGAATGTGTTACGGTCAGTATCGGAGGAGTGACTGTGATTCCGGAAGCAAAATATTCTTATGATTTTTATCTGAAAGCAGCGGACACAATGCTCTATGACGCAAAAAAGCATGGACGCAACAGAGTCGTCTGGGCAGATGAAAATATGAAACAACTCTGGGAATGATCTGAACGTCAGAAAATGACCTGATTTATGACATAATGGAATGAGTCTCAAATAAATTGTGTACATTATTTGAGGTGTCTGTTATAATTACGTATTAAGAAATAAAAGTCATTGGGAGCACACGGATATCCTATAGACGATCAAAAGGAGGTCACATTATGTTAAAAGGTAAAGTAGCGGTTGTAACCGGCGGCACACGAGGTATCGGTTATTCGGTGGTAAAGAAATATCTGGAAAACGGGGCAAAGGTTGTCTTGTTTGGTTCCAGGGCCGAGACAGTGGATAAAGCACTCTCTTTGCTGCGGGCGGAGAATGCAGAGTGGGAAGTGGACGGAGATTATCCGAATCTTAAAGATGGCAGATCTGTGGAAGAAGCTATTGAAAAGGTGAAAGAAAAGTATGGGAGGATAGATATACTTGTCAATAATGCAGGAGTGTCAGACAGCAAGAAGATTGATGATTATACATCAGAGCACTTTGCGAATATCATGCAGTTGAATGTCAATGCGATCATGAATGCGGTTATGCCGGTTGTGAAGATCATGAAGGAGCAGGGCAGCGGCTGTATCTTAAATACCAGTTCTATGGTGAGTATCTGCGGACAGCCCAGCGGTGTAGCGTATCCTACCAGCAAATCTGCCGTAAACGGCCTTACATGGTCTCTGGCGAGAGAGCTTGGTCCGAGCGGTATCCGTGTGAATGCAGTAGCGCCCGGAATCACTAAAACAGATATGGTCGCGGCACTTCCGGAGAATATGATCAAACCGCTTATCAATGCGATCCCGCTTCGCAGGGTAGGAGAGCCGGAGGATATTGCCAATGCGTTTTTATTCCTTGCAAGTGATATGGCAAGCTATGTAACGGGAGAGATCCTTTCTGTGGACGGTGCTATGAGATCATAGAAAGTTGGATAGAGTACAAAAGAGTCCTGTAAACAGGACTCTTTTACGTGTTGGAGGAACATCAGTCAAATGGTACATGTGTTACATTTTCCAGACCGATGTTGCGAAAAACATCATTCCAGCAGGAAAAACCTTCAGGGATGCGATACCATGGTTCGGCTGCTTTAATGCCGATGACTGCAAGCTCCATACCAATTTCTAATTCATCATTTGTAATTCCTTCACCGCGCCCTAAATGTGTTATCCCCAATTAGTAGGAACAATACAGCTTTCTGGCGGGCGGCGGCACG
>CAJUAM010000021.1 GCA_910584615.1 uncultured Dorea sp. | reverse complement strand
ATCCTTTTTCTCCCTACTATATTTTGTGCTCCCTCTCTCCCTTGGGTACAAAATAGCGGAACAATACAAAAAACATATATCAATGCGAAAATTTAAAAAGGACTGCTTTCTGATATGTTCAGAACCACAGTCCCTTTCTTTATGCCCTTACATCAACATACTGTCCTACTCCAGGCGGGCTGGGAAGCATCTCAAGAAGCTGTGCCGCGGCAACTTCCTGAGTTTCCATTGCACTTTTGGCAACAGCCAGGCTGGTGTTCATCTGCAATTTTGCCGCACTCATTGACATACTCGCCATCGCGATATCTGTAGTAATATCCATATCCTGATTACCTCCTTACATTTATATTATCGGCCTTTTCATAAAAAATCTAAGTTCTTTTGTCCCTCTAAAAGAGCTCCCCTCTTTAATATCCTTTCAAAATATCTTTCACTACTTCCCCTGCAAGGATCAATCCTGCCACTGATGGCACAAACGCGATACTTCCGGGTGTTCTGCCGCCTGTCTTTCGAGGCTCCTCCTGAGAATATACAACCTTTAAGTGCCTGACTCCCCGCTTTTTAAGCTCTCTTCTCATTACCTTTGCCAATGGGCAGACTGAGGTCTTGTATATATCTGCCACTTGAAAAGCCGTCGCATCCAGCTTATTTCCTGCTCCCATACAACTAATAACGGGTGTTCCTGCTTCCTTCGACTGCATAACCAGCGCAATTTTCCCCGTCACAGTATCAATTGCATCCACAACATAATCATACTGTGTAAAATCAAATTGGTTTGACGTATCCGGCATATAAAAAGTTTTATGGATATTAACTGTAATATCCGGATTGATCTTTAGTGCCCGTTCTTTTGCTGCATCTACTTTCGCACGGCCAACCGTTTCTTTGGTAGCTATGATCTGTCGGTTTATATTACTAAGACTGACAACATCGGCATCAATCAGTTCCAATGTACCCACGCCGCTTCTTGCCAATGCCTCCACTACATATCCGCCGACCCCGCCGACTCCGAACACTGCTATTCTCGAACATTTCAGACGTTCCAGGTTCTCTTCTCCTATCAATAATTCTGTTCTGGAAAATATTTCAGACAAAGCCTCTCTCCTCATATATTTATCTTTTTCTTAATTACCTTTCTCTACTCCTTCGATCTGAGGATAGCTTTCTCGTTCTATCGTAAAGCCCCGCCCTTTTACTTCATTGATCTGTGAAATAGTAATAAATGCCTTTTCATCAATGACACGGATCATCTCATTCGTCGCATATAATTTCCGTTTGGGAATAATACACAGAACTGCCTTTTTATTTTCTTTCCCAAATCCGGTCTCAACATGTACCATTGTCACTCCTACATCTTGCTCCTTTAACATACGCTCCCGTATCTCTTCATATTTCTCTGAGATAACAAAAAGCTGGATCTGCGATTGACCCATCAGCATTACTCTGTTCAGCATAAATGTCTCTATCACCAGAGCCAAAATACCATACATGATCTGTTCTGCATCCGAGAACATTGCCTGTGCCCCAAGCACAGCAAAATCCACAATATACATTAGCACAGCCACACTGATATGGAACCACTTGTTAAATACAAGCGCAAGGATATCTGTTCCCCCTGTAGATGACCCTACACGGACGATCACTCCTACCCCGAGTCCAAGTAAAGCTCCTCCGTATAAGGTTGCCAGCATAATATTATCCGTAAGTGCCGTAATACCCGGGATCGCCTGCATCACTGTCAGACATGCCGGATACAGGAAGGTACTTGCAATCGTTGTGATCACAAATTTTTTCCCAAGCGTAACCGCCCCTAAAGCAAACAAACATGCATTAACTACCAAGATGATCAAAGAAAGCTGGATCGTCACATAATGGCTGATCGTAAGACCAATACCTGTCGCGCCTCCCATAATAATACCATGAGGAACCATAAATGCCGCTACTGTAAACGCGAGCACAGCATTGCCGATCAAAACTCCAAATACTGTCTCAAGGATCTTCTGCCAAGGCTTTTTCATAATTTTTCCCTCCAATTCTCACACCTTAAATTCATTTTCCCAATCGCTTTAAAATCAAGAAATCCCTTTCATCGTAAGCTGGATTCTCTTCTTCTTTAAATCCACACTCATGACTTTTACATCCACAACATCTCCAACACTTACTACTTCCAGCGGATGTTTAATAAACTTTTTATCTGTAATTTCGGAAATATGTACCAGTCCGTCCTGATGCACGCCAATATCCACAAATGCTCCAAAGTCAATGACATTACGGACTGTCCCCTTCAGTATCATCCCTTCTGTCAGATCTTTCATTTCCAATACATCTGTACGCAAGATTGGCTTTGGCATCTCATCACGGGGATCTCTTGCCGGTTTTTCAAGCTCCTTCACAATATCTCTCAAAGTAATCTCGCCAACCCCCAATTCTTTGGCAAGTTCTTTATAATTCTTAATTGTAAGCGATAATCCAAGCAGCTTTCCGCCTCTGATATCTTCCGGTTTATATCCTTGTTTTTTCAAAAGCTTTTCCGCCGCCTCATATGACTCAGGATGGACACTTGTTCCATCAAGTGGATTATTCCCTGCCTGAATTCTCATGAATCCAGCACATTGCTCGTATGCTTTTGGCCCAAGCTTCGCCACTTTAAGGAGCTGTCTGCGGTTATCGAACCTTCCGTTCTCCTCTCTATAAGACACAATATTCTTCGCGATCGCGGACGAAATTCCAGAAATATAAGAAAGGAGCGGTGCCGAAGCTGTATTCAAATCTACTCCTACTTTATTTACACAATCCTCTACTACGCCTGACAGCGCTTCGCTGAGTTTTTTCTGATTCATATCATGCTGGTACTGCCCGACTCCGATAGATTTAGGATCTATCTTAACCAGCTCTGCCAGCGGATCCTGTAGACGCCTTGCAATCGATGCCGCGCTTCTTTGACCTACATCAAACTTAGGAAACTCTTCACTTGCCAGTTTGCTGGCAGAATATACGGATGCTCCTGCTTCATTTACAATAATATACTGTACCTTCTGCGGAATCTCCTTTAACAGTTCAACAATAAACTGCTCTGATTCTCTTGAAGCAGTTCCGTTTCCAACGGAAATTAATGTAATATTATATTTTTCAATGATTTTCTTAAGCAGATCTTTTGATGCCTTTATTTTCTGGGGCGTTGTCGGAGCCGTGGGATAAATGACCGTCGTTCCAATCACCTTTCCGGTGGGATCTACAACTGCCAGTTTACAGCCTGTACGAAACGCCGGATCCCATCCAAGGACAGTCTGCCCTACAATCGGAGGCTGCATAAGAAGCTGCTCCAGGTTCTTCCCGAACACGTCAATCGCGCCATCTTCCGCCCTCTCTGTCAGATCATTTCGGATTTCCCGCTCAATAGCCGGCGCTATCAGTCTCTTATATGCATCTGCAACGGTTTCCTTCAGAACAGGCTCTGTATATTCATTATCTCCATGGATAGTTTTTTTCTCTAAGTAACGGATAATATCCTCTTCCGGTGCCTCTATCTTCACTGTCAGGAATTTTTCCTTCTCTCCCCGGTTCAGGGCAAGTATACGATGTCCTAAAAGCTTTTCTACCGGCTCTTCGAAATCATAATACATCTCATAAACTGATTCTGCCTTTTCGTCTTTTGCCAAGGACACAATCCGTCCTTTCTGTATAGTTATCTTTCGTATCCACATTCGATAATCCGCTTCATCAGAAATACTTTCTGCTATAATATCCTGAGCGCCGCTTACTGCTTCTTTTGCAGTCTTAACTTCTTTTTCTTCATCAATATATTCCTCCGCAGCTTTAAGAACGGGCTGCTTTAACTTCTGAAGTGTAATAAGCGCTGCCAGAGGTTCCAGCCCTTTTTCCCTGGCAATAGTAGCGCGTGTTCTGCGCTTGGGGCGGTACGGCCGATACAAATCCTCAACAATTACTAAAGTCTCGGCAGATATGATCTGTTTTTTTAGTTCTTCTGTAAGTTTTCCCTGATCATCAATACTGGCAAGAACCTGTTCCTTTTTCTCTTCTAGATTTCTAAGATATGTTAAACGTTCATAAAGCTTCCTTAATTGCTCATCATCCAAAGTGCCTGTTGCTTCTTTACGGTATCTGGCAATAAAGGGAATTGTATTTCCCTCATCAATCAATTTTACCGCGGCATCTGTCTGCCACTTCTTTACACCAAGCTCTTCCGCTATTTTTTGATTAATATCCATTGTTACTCCCTTTCTCCTTCAAAATCATTTATCAATTAATGCAAAATAAGCTTTCTTTATCATAACACAAAAACCCCTGTGTTCAAACATAGAGTTCACTCTGTTTTCTTGAAAAATAAAATCCTGTATGCTATACTGTTGCCAGTTAATGATCCAAAACGTCCTAAAGGAGATTACCCTGACATGAACCAACTATCCAATGATAATGAATTATCCAGACAGCAGTTGAAATCAAAAGAAACAAAAGCTAAAATCTTTAAAGCTGCCAGACATATTTTACAGAAAAAAGGATATGAGGAATTATCCATAAAAAACATCTGTGAGGAAGCAGGCGTTTCTAATGGCAGCTTTTATCATCATTTTAAAACGAAAGATGATCTTCTTTCCTATTATATCGAAGAACAGCCCGGCATCAATCCAGATCTTTTAGATCTCCCTTCCGATGCTGCTGACGCAAAGGAAACAATCATCTACGTATATATTAATTATGTGCATTACTGTGAAGATCTAGGTGTGGCATTTATGTCCAATTACTATACGCCGAAAAATCAGTCACTAAACCCTTTAATCCGTACTGAACGTCCCTATCCGATTATAACAGTTGAAAATTATTTAAAAAAATGCATAGATGCCAATCTTATTAAACCCATACATTCTCTAAATTCGCTGTCTACTGATATCCGTATGATCGTAATAGGAAATGTTTTTGAATGGTGCCTAAAACAAGGAAATACCGATTTTGAAGGAAATATGCGCCGGTCTTTAAAAACATACCTTGACGGAGCTTTTTGAATACAAAAAATCCCTTAAGCGCACATCTTAAAGGATCTTTGTAGAAGGAAACATAGTAACCAAAAGGTCACTAAACAATAATATCTTTATAAATATAATACCCTTTCTTTTCTTATTTGTCCAATTGCTTATTTTAATAAACATCTCTGCTTATAGTCTTTTTCTATACTGTTGTTGCAAATAGAAAAAACTGATATACTTTATTGTATCAATGCATCCTGAAAGGACAACCAACATGTACAACTTTATCATAAATCCCAATGCGCGCACCGGACTTGGCCTAAGAGTCTGGAACGGAGTCGAGAAAGCCTTAAAAGAACGCAGAATAAACTATCATGCTTTCTTTACAAAATATTGCAATCATGCCACCAGCATTACTCAAAAAATTCTTTCAAATGATGGCTGCCATACATTAGTTGTATTGGGAGGTGACGGAACGATCAATGAGGTGATCAACGGAATCTCTGATTTTCAGACTGTGACACTGGCATACATTCCCATTGGCTCAAGCAATGACTTTGCCAGAGGCATGGGTTTATCTCACGATCCATATAAAGCACTCGATCATATATTATCTCCTTCCTGTTACACACACATCAACATAGGAACAGTAAAGTACGGATCGAAAAGCCGCCGTTTTGCAGTCAGTGCCGGCTTTGGTTTTGATGCAAAAGTCTGCTGCCAGATCTCCACTTCCCGGGTGAAAGCCTTTTTTAATAAACTTTCTCTCGGAAAGCTTTCTTATGTCTGCGTCGCTTTGCAAAGCCTATTGCTCCAGACCCCTAAAAAAATGGTTATTACAATGGATAACAAAACTCCTATAGCCTTTGAAAAAGTTTATTTTGCCGCCGCCATGAATCAAAAATATGAAGGCGGGGGATTTATGTTCTGTCCAAAGGCCGCGCCTGCGGATGATTTTTTGGATATCATACTCATAGAAGGACTTCCGAAATTAAAAATCCTCTTTCTGCTTCCTACCGCATTTTTCGGAAAGCACACAAAATTTACCGGCATCCACATTTATCGATGCAAAAAAGCAGTTATGGAAAGCGAGATCCCTCTTCCATTTCACACTGACGGTGAACCTATATCCTTGCAGCACCAGATATCTACCTCTCTGGAACCTCAGAAAATACGATTTATCATCAGCTAGTATCAGGAGAAATCAATATGACAGCAGGTATTATTTTGTTTGTAATCATAATGCTCTATTTCTTTATGGTCTTTCCAAGAAGAAGCGAAAAAACGCGTGTATTAAACATTGCCCCTTCTATGTTCGCGCACAGAGGTTATCACGATATTGCCCATCATGTCCCTGAAAATTCCATGACAGCATTCCATGCCGCAGTTAAGCACGGATATGGCATAGAACTGGACCTGCATCTGACACGCGACGGACAGCTTGTTGTCTTCCATGACGATACACTGGAACGTCTGTGCGGTCACTCTGGAACAATAGAAGACTGGACCTATGATGAGCTGAAAAATCTCTGCCTCCTCGGAACTGCCGAACGTATCCCGCTTTTTAAAGAAGTCCTTGCCGAAGTAAACGGACGCGTCCCATTGCTGATCGAACTGAAAATACCAACCACTTCTTTAAAAATCTGCGAAAAAACTTACAGTATACTTAAGCACTATTCTGGGAATTATATGATACAGTCATTTAACACAATGGGACTCCGTTGGTTTAAGCTTCACGCTCCCAATATATTGCGCGGGCAGCTTGCCGAGCATTTGACAATCAGCAAATCTAAGGAAGCATGGCTTTTAAAATTTATTGTCCAGAACCTTTTCTGCAACTTTTTAGGAAGACCTGATTTTATCTCTTACCGGATGTCAGACTTGCCTCATTTATCAGTTCTACTCCTTAAATACATATTCCGTGTTCCTATTGCTGTGTGGACACTGACTACAAATGAAGATCTGCAAAGAGGGATTTCGGGATATCATATTCAGATTTTCGAAAAACACGGTGAATATTATTAACATTAAATTAACATTAAATGAACTGCCTTGTTGAATGTTTTTTTTCATGTTATAATTTCCCGTGTAGCAGAAATACATTATATCAAACAGGCTTTTAAAAGGGGCGTTTATTTCATGAAGATCATTAACAGAGTAAAAGCATTTGCAAAAAAATATAGTCATGCATGGGTATTTCTGTACACATTTATTTATATGCCTTGGTTTAGTTATCTTGAAAAACATATACAGAAAAATTATTTTATTATCCATTCACCTTTGGATGACTTTATACCGTTTAATGAATATTTCATTATACCATATTACTTTTGGTTTGTATTTATGGCAATATGTGTATTCTATTTTTTCTTTACAGACAAAAAAGGATTTTATAAAATTACATCTTTCCTTATTATCGGAATGACGATGTTTCTTATTATTTGCACTGTGTTTCCAAATGGACTGAACTTGCGTCCGGCAGTATTTGCCAGGGATAATTTCTGTGTTGACATGGTAAGACACCTTTACCGCATAGATACTCCGACGAATGTACTTCCAAGCATCCATGTCTTTAATACAGTAGGCATATTAATCGCTGCTGCGCACAGCGAAAAACTGAGATTTAATAAAGGTATCATGTGCAGCGTCTATATTACTGGCGTTTTCATCATATTATCTACAGTATTTTTAAAACAGCATTCGGTCACGGATGTAATCGCGGCATTTGCAATGGCAGGAATCATTTATCCATTTGTATATACATCTCAGCCACGCAAAGCAACCAAGTTTTCTCATCAGCCAATATAAAGGAGGAATAATTTACTATGAGAGCAGAATTTAGCGAAAACTTAATTACAGGAAATGAATTGATCGATTCACAGCACAAAGAACTGATTGACCGTATCAACAAGCTTTTAGACAGCTGCGAAGACAGCGATGCAAAGCTTGCTGCTGTCAAAACTCTGGACTACTTGTCAGATTATACAGTCTTTCATTTCGGCGCTGAAGAAGAGCTTCAGAAAGACATTAAGTATCCGGGTTATGAATCACATAAGGAACAGCATGAAAACTTCAAAAAGACCATCTCAGAACTTGACGAGATGCTTCAGGAAGAAGAAGGTCCTTCACCTGCTTTTGTTGAAAAAGTTGAGGAGAACGTTATCAAATGGTTCTATACACATATTGAAGGTTTTGATCGTTCCGTTGCCGAATACAAATTCATGAGAGAAAATAACGGAAGACTTTAATACTTAAAAAAAGCTATACAGCCGCTGGACGACGTATAGCTTTTTTATTATCATAAATTTGTTTTCACCTCTTGCATATACTTTTCAAAAGCAGAAGGAATGGGATATACAGCTTCAATCTCTTCCGGATGGATGAATAAATACTCTTTGTTATTTGTCTTTTCCAATTCATCTACTTTTACCAAATATCCTGTCATATGCCATTCTACGTGACTGAATATATGTTTTGCCAAAGAAAGCGCTTTAATACGCACTGGCATTAACCCAATCTCCTTGCAGTATTCCACCACTTCATCCGCGTTAAGATGCCCTTCTACATTCGGCAGCTCATAAAGTCCCGCAAGAAGTCCTATTTCCTTACGCTTTCTGATTGCAATCCTATCCCCATCCCGTAAGATCAGTATCGTCTTTTTTTCTATTCTTCTTGCTTTCGCTTTCATCTTAACAGGAAGCGATTCTGTCAGTTCATGTTTTTTTGCCTCACACAGCAAAGCAAGAGGACACTTGTCACATTTAGGACGGCCGTTTGGAACACATATTATCGCTCCCAATTCTATAAGAGCCTGATTAAAATCACTGGCGGCCTCCTTTGGAATTATTTTTTCAAGTTCCTGTTCAATGCGCCTTTTTGTGCTCTGCCTGCCAATATCTGACTCATCCGCTGTAAGCCTTGTAATGACTCTGAGCACATTACCATCCACCGCCGGTACCGGAAGCCCGAACGCAAAGGAGCAGATCGCCCCGGCTGTGTAGCTCCCGATTCCTTTAAGCGACCGTATCTTTTCAAAAGTTCCCGGAAATTCGCCATCAAAGTCAACCATGATCTGCTGTGCCGCTTTCTGCATATTGCGCACCCGGTTGTAATATCCCAGACCTTCCCACAGCTTCAATAACTGGTCTTCCTTTGCTTCTGCCAAAGCTTTTACTGTAGGAAGTTCCTTCATAAATCTGACATAGTAAGGTTTCACTGCCTCTACTCTCGTCTGCTGAAGCATGATCTCAGACACCCATACCTCATACGCTTTCGGCTCCTCCCGCCATGGAAGCGCTCTTTGATATTTCCTATACCATGGAATCAGCAGGTCCGCCAATTGATCCTGCCATGAAAGCTCCTCAAGAACCACCGGCACTTCCTCATAGATAGAGATACTGTCTTTTTCCACCAGACAATCATATGCTGCCACCCTGACTCCCTCTTTCACCGCCTGTCTGAGTGCTTTGGCAAACTCCGGATGAGTGTCTGTATTCGGCTTAAAATATCGAACGCCCTTCATCTGAACCACAAAAAACACATATGCTTCATAACCTTCTTTCAGCGCCTCCGTTAGTTCATGTACGTGCTTTACAGCGCGCTCGCTGGGCGCGTCCGGAAAACGGACAATTCCATCCTCTTCCAAGGTTACCCCTTTTACTTCAATCAGTATCTTTCTCTTTCCTGCCCCAACATACAGATCAATACGTGAATTTCCATAAGTATATTCTGACTGGATAGAAGTGATATTTTTTATAAAATTCCCGTCTTCAAGCCATTCTTTTACCACTTTATTCGGAATTTGTGAATCCATATTGATGATCCGTCCATCCTTCTCTACGGCTATCATATCCCATTTTGTTTTTCGTTCCGGCTTAAAGCTGTTCTGAACATAAACAACTGCCCCCGGAACCAACAGTTCTCTGCAGCGTCCGGTATTCTTAACATGCACAGTCTCAATACATCTGTCTATCTCCACATGGGCAATAAAACGATTCGGGCGGTCAATAAACTTCCCTTGGCATATATTCTTATATTTCATATTACTGCTCCATTCTTTTCATCTATTCATTATCAATGAATTATAACATTCTGTATACGTTATTTCAACTTTTTCACTTTTTATCTGAAAGCATAACAAAAAGACCCGAGTTCAACTCAGGTCTTCTGGTTCTTTCTTTTCCTCCAGTAATGCCTCTGTCCGGCCATATGTACGCTTCTTCGACTCTTCGTGATTCTTCAGGCATTGCAGTATCGCCTCATTCAATGTAAGCATCTTTTCGTCTAACGATGACACCATCTCTGCACATTCCCGAAGATCCCGGCTGATGTATTCCGGAGCATTTCCTTCAAATTTGTAATATATCTTGTGTTCCAAGCTCGCCCAGAAATCCATGGCAATTGTTCGTATCTGTATCTCCACCTTCGTATCCACAACACTATCTGATAAAAAAATAGGAACTGATACAAGCATATGATAACTCTTATACCCGCTTTGCTTTGGATTCCTGATATAATCCTTAATAGAAAGTACTTTCAGATCACTTTGGTTCCCAATCATCTCTGCCAACCGGTAAATATCCGACGAAAATGAGCAGATTAATCGGACACCGGCAATATCGTTGACATATTTTACCATATTTTCAATGGATGTCTCATATCCATAACGCTTCAGCTTTTTAACGATACTTTCAGGTGATTTCACCCTTCTTTTAATATGTTCAATAGGATTATACTTATGAACATGCTGAAATTCATCATTCAATATTTCAAGTTTCGTTCCAACTTCCTTCAACGCTGCATTATAGAGAAACATAATCGTCTTCCAACTGTCAACATCTTCATAGTTCTTAATTGCGTTCTCCAAATTTTTCTCTCCTCTCTATGCGAAGAGCCTTTTCGTACATATATATATTATATCATAAAATGAGGAGTTATGTCTTCTTTTTAATACTTATTTTAGAAACATGTAATAATTAGTATTCAATCCCGTAACGTGCCCGCAAACCCGCGTCAAATGGGTGTTTTATCTTCTTCATCTCTGTTGCGTAACTGGCAATTCCAAGCACTTTTTCAGGCACTTCACGACCAGTCAAAATGACTTCCAGACCGTTAAAATCATGTCTTAAAACTCCCAGTAATCTATCTAAATCAAGCGCCCCTAATGTCACAGCACACAATACCTCATCTAAAATCAGCATGTCAAAAGAATCACTAAATTTGACAATCTCATCCAACTTTTTCATATAATAATTTTTTATCTCTATCTGTTCTTCCTCCTTCATCTGACGATAGAATTTTACCTTATCCTTTCCGGCAACACAGGTAATACCCGGTATTTTTTCTAAAATTATCCTTTCACTTGAAGAATTATCTTTCAAAAACTGAAAAAAAAGTATCCGAAGTCCTGCTCCTGCTGCCCGTACCGCCTGTCCGACAGCCGCAGTTGTCTTTCCTTTACCATACCCGTAATAAACATGAATTTTTCCTGTATCTGCCATACAACACTCCTTACATCTCAAGTTTCATATCACCGAATCTGATCCATCCCTTTTTGCGCATAAATTCCGAGATTCCCAATGTCAAAACTGCCGGCAGCACAATCTGGATCGCAGCAATCTTTATCAATACTACCGCAGCCGATTCCGTCAAGATCATCGTCTGCCATGTCATGATCTGTCCTACTAATCCTGCCGTACCCATGCCTGATCCGGTAGCATTGCTGGTCATATGCAGCACCATCGTTCCAACCGGTCCTAAGATAGCACTGGATAAAATTGCCGGCACCCATATAACTGGCTTTCTCACAATATTAGGCACCTGAAGCATGGAAGTACCGATTCCCTGCGCAAGAAGCCCGCCTACCTTATTCTCCCGAAAACTTGCTACCGCAAATCCTACCATATTACAACAACAGCCTACTGTCGCCGCGCCTGCTGCCAGCCCTGACAAATTCAGAATAATACCAAGAGCCGCCGAACTGATTGGCAGTGTCAGGATCATTCCCATTAGTACAGATACGATAATTCCCATAAGAAATGGCTGCTGCTCTGTCCCCCAATTGATAATACCCCCAAGCCAAGCCATAAACCCAGATATCGGCGGTCCTAATATCAGTCCTACCGCAGAACCTGTTCCAATTGTAACTAACGGTGTTACTAAGATATCGACCTTCGTCCTGCCTGATACCAAATGCCCCAAAAAAATTCCAACATATGCCGCAATAAACGCTCCTAAAGGCTCTCCCGGTCCGGCATATACCATAGCCCCTTCCACTAACACTTCGCCTGCAAGCAACTTGCTGGCAAATGCGCCTGCCATACCTGCTGTTGCCGCAGACACGACTACCAGCGAACTTTCTTTAAACCGATAAGCAACTGCCGCACCGATCCCCGCACCGGTAAGAGAGGCCGCAACTTTTCCAATCACAAAAAGCAAATCCCCTGCCATCCCTCCAAACAATGTTCCGATCTGCTGGATGATCGTCCCAATAATCAATGTCGCAAATAACCCCTGCGCCATAGCACTTAATCCTTCAATAAAAATTCTGTCCAATATCTTTTTTAATTTTTCCATAACAGACTCCTTGTCATCTTTTGTTTTGTCATGTGTCTTGTCACCTGTTGCATTGTATCATATCAAATCTTTTTTATCAAGTGTTGTTTTAGTCTGGACAGACCCCGTCCAAAGGAGTATACTGATTTTTACTATATGAAATATCAATTCAAAAATGTGAGGTACTATTATGTTCCGATTATGGGGAAAAGAGTTCAAAGATAACCGTATGCTGAAAGACACTGTTATCTGTGATGACTCAGACGATACAAGAACGCATAAAATATTCAATTCTTTAGAAGCAATCTGTTATGAATTTGATCTGAGCAAACCTATTTGGCTTGATTCCACAATAGCAGAATTCAAACGGCACAGCAAAGTACGCTTTTATCAGGATAACTTTGTAGATTCTATCGACTTTGACTATCTCGAAATACACGTAATAGAAGAATAAAACTAAACCTTCATAAAACCGGATGAAGGCGGACCGAAATAAACTAATAAAGGTGTCCCATATCTGCCGGGACACCTATGTTCTTCATATATCTGATTTTTATGCCTTATCTTTTTTAATCATCCGTTACGGATCGCTTCTAACGGACTTAACTTCATGGCTCTCTTTGCCGGGAAATATCCGGCAACAATTCCTACAAGCATTGCAAATCCAATAGACGCCAGCATAAGCCATATCGGAATATAAGAGATATTAGCATCTCCTATCTGTATCATATCCGAATTGGCCGTCAGGCCGTTGATAACCATCGACATAAGAAAGCTTAGTATATTTCCGATGATCCCTCCAAAGATTCCGATAAATCCAGCTTCCATAAGGAACATGCCTCTGATATTTCCAAGACTGCAGCCTAATACCTTCATGACACCAATCTCTTTTGTCCTCTCATAAATGGACATCATCATCGTATTTGCAATTCCGATAGCTGCCACAAACAGCGATACAGCTCCTATTCCCCCAAGAACTGCCTGGATAATACCCATCTGTCTGTTCACGCTGTCCATCATCTCTGCGTTATTTTCCACATTATACCCCATCTCTTTAATCTGATTGGATACTGCCGATACGTTATCTTTATCATCTACCTTAAGCTGTGCGTATGAATAGCAGAACTCCTTCATCGGCTTCCCGTTCTTCGTCTGCGGCTGTCCCGGAATCACCCTTCCGGCAAATTCTTTCTTCAAGACCTTCTTTAAAGTATCTAAATCGCAGAAAATATAATAGCAGTTCGCATTATAATCATCAACGCCGCCCTCTACGAGTCCGCAGCCGCGGACTACATGCTTTTTAGCCGGCCGTCTGGTTTCTCCTCCGCCTTCCTCATCGCCGTCATCTGCAGTAATATCCATTGACGTCTGTTCCTGACCGGCAGTATAATTCTCCTGATCCAGTATCAAAAACAGAGAATCCTTTGCCAGATCAATACTTGGAAGCTCTCCTGTTTCCCAATACGAATTTCCAGTACCTTTTTCCTGAAAATTCACAAGCGTCATATTACCGTATACCAACTCAAGCTGTCCACTGTCCTTTTTAGGGAGGGTTCCCTGCGACAGTTTAATTTTTCTTGCCTCCAGCGCTTCCGGCGTCATCGCCATAAGTTCCATATAACCTTCATATGACCCCTTAAGGAGCATGACTGACATTGTATACACCGGCTCCACACTCGTCACATGTTCAAGTTCCGCCAATTTTTCAAGACATTCATCATCAACATATTGTTCTGATTCCTCTTCTGATTCATCAGAGGAACTATACAACATGTCACTTTCGCCATTCGCTCCTGATACACTGATCGTCGTCAGACCTCCATACTCTTCTATTTCCTGATACATCGCCTGCTGAAGCCCAAGCCCTAATGAAATCATTACTACGATCGATGCGGTACCGATGACAACCCCGAGGACGGTAAGAAACGTACGTAACTTTCTTCTGCGCAGGTTACTACTGCTCATCCTCAGAAGGTCCATCCAGTTCATACAAAAAATCCTCCTCTTCGCTCTTTCTTATTCTCCTCTTGCGTTCTTTAATAATAACTGCTGCTGTCAATGCCATGCCTATAACCCCGATGGCAATCACTACCGGAACGATCGGGAATCCGCCTGATGTCTCTTCTTCCATCGGAAGTTCCGTTCCCATTCCTTCTTCCATAGCCTCCGAAACTTCAAGATTCAACTCTTTTTGTTCTGTAGTTTCTTCACCCTCTTCATTTTCATAGGTCATTGTCATCGTTACAGGCTCTGGTCCCTCTGTAGCCTGCGCCCCTTTAAGCATCGCATCTATGGACGCCGTAGCGCCGGACTCTACATTTCCAACAAAAATCTCTTCCTTCTCTATACAATTTCCCTCAAAAATCGCCTTAACATTGTAAAGTTTAGTCCGTCCAAGATTATAAAGACTGCACATTACATTTGCCTCATCACCCACTGCTACGCTTTCCGGATTAACCTCAAAATCACTGAATTCAAATCTCGCATCCTGCTTAACCGGAATCGAAAGACTTGATGATGCCTCCACGGCGCTGCCGCTGGAATCTTCATATTTCATGCTAAGCTCTACGCTGTATGGCTTCTGCAAAAGGTCTGATTTCGCATTCAACTTCATAGTGATATCTGCTGTTCCATTCGCACTTATCCCATCCAGATAAACTGTACTGCTTCCTGAAGAGGGCAGAAATGCCGGTGCTGTCGTCTGCTCATCTGAACCTTCCTCCGGCGCGTTAAGATCAAACAGCATATTTTTCACTTTTGTTTTCTTAGAAGTATTTTTCAAATGGATCTTAAGGGTAAAATCAGTTCCTGCTTTTACATCCTTCGGCTTCGTATCAAATCCTGTTACAATAACCCTGGGTACGGAACCATCTCCTTCGCCGCCTTCATCTCCGCCGCCACCGCCGGAGTAAGATGCATCTCCATTGCTGAAGCCGCCATCATCATCAGCCGGAATCTCTTCGTCCTCCTTTTTGTCGTCTTCTTTTTTCTCATCATCTTCTTTAGTATCATCTTTATCTTTCGGCGTTTTATCTGTAATATGTACTTCTAATGGCTTGTCCTCTTTCTCCGGCTTTTTGGTAGTCTTCACCCAGAATGCCTTTTTACTGCTCATATCAATATCTTCATCATTCTCGTCTTTTATCTTATAAGTACATTCAAAATAAATCTTCTGGTTTCCTGTTCCAATATCGTCCCGCTCTTTGAATGTAAATTTGACAACCTGGCTTGTTGCTCCGCTGGCCAGCTTATCTATTTTGATCGCATCATCCTGATTATCCTTTTGGAATGGCCATTTGGAAATATCTTCTTCATCAATATAAGGCTCTATCTTAATATCCGTGATCTCTTTTTCTTCTCTATTTGTAACGGACATCTCAAGGCTGTTCGTTTTCTGATATTCAAATACCGGCACTACATTGCTTGCAGCCTTCCACTCTATCCGCGGAGCAGCCTGTTCTTTTATATCTCCCTCCGCCAGTACCGGCATCTGTACCCCGGTTCCGATAAGCATTGCCGCCGCCAGCATTACCGCTGTTCCTTTGATCAATTCCTTCCATCTGCTCATTATCTTTCTTCCTCCCTCGTTCTGTCTCGTTCTTCTATTTTTATGATTTTTCCGTCACTGATATGGAATACTCTGTCTGCGTAAGTTGCCAGATGATTATCATGGGTAACCATGACGAGCGTTTTTTTCTGCTCCCTGACAACCTTCTGCATAAGCTTCATCACATCCTCAGATGTATGTGAATCCAGATTACCAGTCGGCTCATCCGCGAATATGATCTTCGGATTCACAACCAGCGCTCTGGCAACCCCTACTCTCTGCTGCTGTCCTCCGGACATCTGATTAGGCATATGCTTTCTGTGTTTTTGAAGTCCCACAAGCTTAAGCATCTGGTTCGCTTTTTTCGTACGGATCCTCTTATCCTCCCCTCGAAAAGTTAAAGGAAGCGCCACATTCTCCACTGCATTCATCATCCCCATAAGATGAAATGACTGAAAGATAAATCCGACATTGTTCCTTCGAAAAGCAACCAGCTCATCCTCTTTAAGATGTTCGATGTGCTGACCGCTGATCACTATGGATCCCTTCGTAGGCTTTTCCAGTCCGGCAAGCATATTAAGAAGTGTAGATTTCCCGGATCCGGAGGTTCCTACGATTGCGCAGAACTCTCCGTGATGGATATCAAAATCCACTCCATCCAGCGCCCGGACCGTCTCATCTCCTACTTTATAAAGTTTGTACAGGTTCCTGACCTGAATAACCTGTTTCATAATATATCCATCATCCTTTTTAACCCTATTTTATCCTATAATAACACACAACCCGAAATACTTTCATTAGAAAAACGAAAAAATTTCTTAAGATTCTCACATAAATACAGGCAGTTGGTCTTCCAACTGCCCATTATGATTGATATGATTTAATTATATCCTTTCCTATATCTTTGTCAATACCTGCCGCAAAAATTAAAATCAGATTAAAAAATAATGTCTTTGACTTCATCTCTGTCTTTATGCTAACATAAAAACAAAAAGGAAGCAACACTATGATCAATGTACCCGGATTATCTGTGAATTTTTTAAAAAAAGAACATTATACCGGCTCTCACGCCGGATTCCGTTATTATTTAAGCAGTTCAAATGATAAGATCAATGTCTGTATCTACCCTGAACCATGGTGCTTTGAAGCAACTCCTGAAAAAGACAAATCCTGGAAAGAATTTCCCTTTTCTCCGGAAGGGCTTGATGAGGCTATAGAATGGATCAATTCCTATGTGTGCTCCTAGCCCTTTAATACTTCTTCCGCGATATTCCTTGCATGGTCCGAGATACGTTCCAGACCCACAAGCGCATCAAGGAATATAATGCCGGCTTCTGTATTGCACTTATTGTCCGCGAGACGCGCGATATGTTTCGTTCTCAGCCGGATCTCCAATTCGTCAATCTTCGTTTCTTTTTCGATGACTTTAAAAGCTTTCTCCGGACTGCTTTCTTTAAATGCTTCTATCGCATAACGATAACTGTCTATTGTCTCTGACATGATTTCTTCCATATGTTCCTTTGCTATGTCAGAAAATGCCACTTTCTTTTCTCTCAAAGTCTCTGCGTATTCGGAAATGTTTTCGCAATAATCGCTCACACGCTCAACATCTGACAGGATCTGCAAAAGCCGCGCTACCATCTCATGCTCTTTTTCACTGATCTGCATAGTACTTAATTTCACTGCGTAATCAGTAATTCCCGCACACAACTTATCCACTGTGTCTTCATCTTCTTTCAGCCGGTCAATCGCCTCCTGATCCTTTGTAAATAGAATATTCCTCGCGATTTCCATTGTCTCCATAACTAGATCACCCATACGGGCTGCCTCATTCACTGTAGACTGCAGCGCAATACCCGGCGTCTCAAGCAAACGCTCATCCAAAAGAACCTTTGCCCGATCCTGTTCATCTTCTTTCACATTGCCGATTTTCTTTGCCAGCTTTATGATCAGATTAGAAGCCGGGAATAAAAGTACGGTTGTCCCGATATTAAAAATCGTATGGACCAAACTGATCTGAGTCTGTGTTATGGCTCCTATTCCGGCCTGCGGATTTGCGAATTCAAAATATACAATCACCACCGCGCCGAATATCACCGTCCCGATGACATTAAATAAAAGGTGCATGAGTCCCGCGGTCTTCGCATTCTTTTTTGCTCCGAGTCCTGAAAGGATCGCCGTTACACAGGTACCGATATTCTGTCCCATGATAATGTAGATTGCCGCGCTAAAAGGTACCAATCCTGCTGCCGCAAGGCTCTGCAGGATACCTACCGATGCTGAAGAACTCTGAATGATCGCTGTCACCACAGCTCCTGCAAGAATCCCAAGGACCGGGCTCTGTCCAAGAACTACAAACATATTCACGAATCCTTCATATTCCCTTAAAGGCTCCACTGCATCCGACATAGTCGTAATCCCGATGAACAAAAGGCCAAAGCCGATAATAATGCTTGAAATATCCTTTGTTGAACGCCGCTTTCCCGTCAGCATGACGATAACCCCGGCAATCACCGCAACCGGAGCCATCTTCGACGGACTAAGAAACTCGGCCCACTCTACGGAAGATACCAGCCATCCTGTAACTGTCGTTCCTATATTCGCACCCATGATCACACCCATCGCCTGAGTAAGATTCATCAGCCCCGCGTTTACAAATCCGACAACCATAACTGTCGTCGCGGAAGAACTTTGAATTACTGCTGTGATTACAGCGCCAAGAAGAACTCCCATTAATTTGTTTCTCGTCAAGATCTCCAGCAGCGACTTCATCTTATTGCCTGCCGCATTCTCAAGACCCTGCGCCATGATCTGCATACCATAGATGAACATTCCAAGTCCCCCTGCAAATGGTATGATAATATTCATGTACTCCATTGTTTTCCTCCCATGTATCAATCAAACATATCATCCGGCCGTCGGCAAAGCCGCCCATGACCAGACAGGTATGCGGTGTGTTTATCTGACTGTCAACACACCTTCACCCCAAATTCACAATATCATGCAGCGGCTGTGAAAACAATATGCAATTATAAATGATAAATTTACAGTTATTTTTATTTTCCTTGTCAAACATTCACAATTTTATTATTTTTTCATCTTGGGTTCACAAATTAATGAAGCCAGATATCCGAATACAAGCGCTGCCGAGATCCCTACCGCGCTTGCCTTAAAACCGCCGAGGAAAATACCGATAAAACCTTCTTTATCAACAGCCTCTTTCACACCTTTCCACAGAAGATTTCCGAATCCGGCCAAAGGTACGCTCGCTCCTGCTCCTGCATAGTCCTGAATCGGCTGATAGATATGAAACGCTCCTAAAACAGCTCCTGTACACACTAAAAGCACCATGACTCTTCCTGGCATAAGCTTTGTTCTGTCCAGTAAGATCTGGGCGAGAGCGCAGATCAGTCCTCCTACCCAGAACGCATTGATATAATCCATACAAACTCTCTCCTTTCTGTACGCTACACTCATCACATATCCTAACAATGTTCCAGTACGATCCCGTGGGCTATACCTGGCACGCTGGCGCCCTCGTTAAAACTTACCGTAGACATTAATGCCCCCGTCGGTACAAACAACACCTTTTTCCATTCGCCTCTTTCAAGCTTCGGAAGTATATATGACGACAATACCGATGCCGCGCAGCCGCAGCCACTTCCCCCGGCATGAGTATCCTGCTTGCTTTGATCAAAAATCATCATTCCGCAATCTATATGGTTTTTCTTAATATCAATCTCCTTGCCTCTCATTAAGTCGAACAGAATACTCTGCCCTACGTATCCTAGATCGCCGGTAATGATCCGATTATAATCATCAGGCACACGCCCAAAATCTTTCAGGTTTGTTTCAATGGTATCTGCTGCTGCCGGAGCCATGCACGCTCCCATATTCTGCGAATCTTTCAGTCCGAAATCCACGATCTTGCCTACCGTTATCCCTGTGATCCTTACGTGACTTCGTTTTTTCCCTACTAAAAATGCTCCGCTTCCCGTCACTGTCCACTGGGCAGATAATGGTCTCTGATTCGCGTAGCTTAGAGGAAAGCGAAATTCCTTCTCCGCGCTCCCGAAATGACTGGATGTCACTGCAAGCATATAATCTCCGTATCCTGCCGCCACGCTCATAGATGCAAGCGCAAGTGCCTCCCCTGATGTCGAGCAGGCTCCAAACAGACCAAACATCGGAATCCCAAATTCTGAAACTCCCAGTGATGTGGCAATCCCCTGCCGGAGCAGATCTCCTCCGAACAGAAACCGTACATCTTCCTTGTGGAGATGCGCCTTTCCCATAGCTAAGAGACATGCTTCCTTCTGCATAGTGCTTTCTGCTGCCTCCCAATTATCCTCACCGAAAAGATTCTCTGTTTCTACCATATCAAACATCTTCCCAAGCGGTCCCTCACCTTCCTTTTTACCGACTACTGATGCACTTGACACCACATAGGGAGACTGTTCAAACGCAATACTTTGTATTCCTTGTGTCATAATCATACCTGCCTTTTTATAAAATGATGCGGATTTAAAAAATCCCTGCGATCTTCCCGATCCAATATAAAAATCCCAATACCCAGCTTGTAAATACTCCGTATAAGATCACCGGTCCCGCAATCGTAAATATCTTACATCCAATACCCATGACCTGGCCTTCCTTCTGGAATTCAATCGCCGGAGCAGCCACAGAATTGGCAAAACCAGTAATCGGAACCAGCGCTCCCGCACCGCCCCATTTTGCAATTCTTGGATAAACATTAAGAGCGGTGAGAACGACACTCAGCAAAATGAGTATCATCGAAGTCCAACCGCCGCTTATGTCTTTATTTAATCCCATTTTTTCACAATAATTCAAAATGCTCTGCCCAATCACGCAAATGATACCGCCTGTAATAAAAGCTTTCGTCATGTTTGCCGGCAGATTATGCACAGGTGTCTTTTTCTTAACGTAATTTTCATATGCTTCCTGCTGTTTCTTTTTATCCACTCTACTTTCTCTCCTTCCAAGTTATTTATCTACCATCCACGATAAAAGAATATAAGCGCCCCGATTCCCTTTCCTACCGCCATAGCCGCGATAAGATAAGGAATACATTTGATAATCTTTAAACGTCTTATAAAAATAGGGAACACATTCAGTATCTCCGCCAGCGCCATAGACCAGCAGCCCACAAAAATCCCCGCGAATATGCCGAACACCAGCAACAAGGGGCTGCCCCCTGGTATGGAAAGATGGTACACCCAGAATATATTTCCAAGCATTCCTCCCAATGCCACACTATCCTCATAAAGAAAAATATGCTCCCCCGTATGCGTGCGGTCGGCAAAATCCGAGATGACCCCCAACCCGATAATAAAAGAAAAAAGACCTGCCGATACCGCCAGTCCGGCACTAAGTCCTAGAATTGCCAGAACGGCCTGTGCTGCCCACATCCAGCTCTTTCCCCTTTCGCGAAAAATCTTCAATCAGCGTTGTCTGGATATCATTCTCATAAAGACGCATTTCCACTTCCATCGGTGTCGGGTCCACCGTAAATTTCTTTTTGCCAAAATGATTAAAAAATGTAAGAATCCCTATAACCACTCCGATACAATACGAAATTTCCAGAATCGTAAAACCAGAGCTTTCCGTTCCTGTAAGGCTTGTATATACCTGACCGAACATTTTTGTTACATCAACATCGTTATTAAATGCCATAATAGAAAACGCGGCACCGCAGAAGGTAATGACAACGACAAAGAATGTTTTGATCCAGTGGACGATCTGACCCGCCGTTTTCTGTTCCTCTAAAGTAATGATAAAGTCTGACTCGCCTACATTCTGGATATCCACGTTCGGATATACCTCATGTATACATTCGATGATCTTCAAAACAGAAACAGCAGTCCGGTTCTTGTTTTTTTTGTCTGTATCATGGAATTTTAACAGCTTCAAAGTCTTCACTCTGGAAGTGACAGACGGATTGGCACATTCAATCTTTAAGACATCCCCCAGCGTTACCTCAGGCTTCGTCACCTCAACATTACGATCCGCTTTGATATAGATCGTATCACTGCCTGCTGCCATAATAACCTCCATCATCCACAACTGACGCTGTTTTTATATGATTTTCTGTCTGCTTAACCAATGTACCTTCACTCATATTCCTGCTCTTTTTTACATCGCCAAAATAGTAGATCAGACCGATAATGACTGCCAGAGTCACCACAAGGACAAGACAGAGCCTGAGCTTTTTTCTCGCTTCTTCCATACTGACACCTTCCTTTGTTTTTCTGTTAGTATGCTGCGTTTCATTTAAATTATACGCAAAAAAACATGTCAGATCTTATCCCTCATCTGTTTTAAAATTTTCTTTTCCATTCTGGATACCTGTACTTGAGATATGCCTAGTTCTTCCCCTACCTGCGTTTGTGTGCGGTTTGCGAAATACCGCAGATAGATAAGCTGCCGCTCTTTAGAATCCAGAGACATCAAAAGATGATCAAGCACCATATGGTCTACGATTCTTTCCTCCTGTCTTTCCTGCCCCGGAAGTTTGTCCATCAAAAAGATTTCCTGGCCGTCCTTCTGGTAGATTGATTTTTGCAGCGACTCAATGTCACCGCTTGCTTCCATCGCCATCGTAAGTTCCTCTACAGACACTGACAATTCCTCCGCTATCTCCGAGATAACGGGATCTCTGCCAAGAGTTTCTACAAGCCGTTCCTGACAAAGATATGCCTTGTATGCCAGCTCCTTCAGCGAACGGCTGACCTTGATCATCCCATCGTCCCTCAGGAACCTTTTAATCTCTCCGGAAATCATAGGAACCGCGTAAGTGGAGAACTTTACATTATAATTCAGATCAAATTTATCAATCGCTTTTAACAGCCCGATACTTCCTATCTGGAACAGATCTTCCGCTTCTACTCCGCGGTTTAAAAAACGCTTAACAATACTCCAGACTAATCCCGCATTCTCTTCTACAATCTGTGCTCTTGCTTCTTCATCCCCTTGGTGAGATTTCTGAATTAAAGCGATTGTGCGGTCCATAATCTCCGTCCTTTTCCTATCGTTTTTTCCATCTTTACAACAGTTCCCATTCCCGGTGAAGACACTACTTCAAGCTTATCCATGAACGCCTCCATAAAGGAAAAACCCATCCCAGATCGCTCAAGTTCTGGTTTACTGGTAAAAAGAGGCTCCATCGCCTGCTTAACATCCTCGATTCCCCGCCCCTCATCCCTGACTTCAAGATAAAGAGTCTGGCCTTTTGTGCAGCAACGTATATATATATTATGTATCTCACTTTCATAACCATGGATAATAGCATTAGTTACTGCCTCCGACACCGCGGTTTTTACGTCAGATACCTCCTCCACTGTCGGGTTTAAGGACGTCATAAAAGAAGCCACCGTCACCCTGGCAAACGACTCGTTGGATGAACGGCTATCAAAAATCACCTGCATTTCATTCGTGTTGTCCATCTAATTATCCTCCTCATATATCTGCATAATTTTTGTCACTCCGGACATAGTTAATATTTTTTTCATTCTCTCGCCCACATGTACCGCGCATACTTCCCCGCCTAACATAAAGATCCTGCGATATCTTCCCATAATGACTCCGATTCCTGAACTGTCCATAAAATCTGTCTCTTTAAAGTCAAAAATAACGTAACGGATATGATTTCTTTCTATCAGATGATCCGACTCTCTTTTCAGCTCCTCCGAGTTGTGATGGTCAATTTCATTTGGCAAGAAAATTGTCAAACAATTTTCCTGTACCTGATACTTCATATATTTCCTCCTTCATATTTTTAGATATAAGAAAAAGGATATGCGTCTTGTGCATATCCTTCTCTTTCGTAATTCCATCTATTCTGATTCTTCGTTATCGTCATAAGCAGCCTGATCACTTGATCCGTCCTGATCATCTAAGTCACCCTGGTCATCTTGACTGCCTGTCTCTGTCTGATTATCCTGACTGCCTGCCTCTGTCTGATTATTCTCGTCATCCTGACTGCCTGTCTCTGTCTGTCTATTCTGACTGTTTTGTCCATCCAGTGACTTTTGTGCTGTCCTGGCTGCTTCTTTATCTTTATATTTTTCTACAAGTTTCTGGTAGCGGATATTTGCTTTATCCTGTTCTCCCTTCTTCTCAAAAGACTGCGCGAGCAGCAAAAGCGCTTTTCCGTCCTGATAACCTTCATCCATCTTTACAATCTTCTCAAGACTGCTGATCGCGCCATCGTAATCGCCAGACTCAAATTCTTCTCCCGCAGTGGCATAAAGCTTTTCACACATCCTTGGGAACAGATTAGCAGCCACTTCATCATACCTGCTTTTTCCAGCCTTTCCAAGAGAATCCGGAGATACCTTCAGCATCTGTTCTAACATCTCCTGATCGCTCATATCCTCCGCCGCCAAATGCTTGGCAACTTCAAGTACGATCTCATAACTTTCCTGTGTGGAAGCGGACTGTGCTTTCAAATCTTCACTCTCTTCACTGTTCACCCGATACTCCTCTAGTTCTGTTTTAAGAGCACTGATCTGCGCTTCTTGTGTCGCGATCTTATCGCTGAATGATACAACCCGCTCATTAAGCTTTTTCTGCCTCCCTACCGACACTGCAGGCATGACCAAAAACCACATGACCGCAGCACCTACCAATACACCAACCGCGATGTTCAGTAATGTATGAAGTCCTGAATTCTCCTTAAAAACAGAAGACGCAGGCTGAATGATCGTCTCATTTCCAATATTGTAGGTGACTGTCTGCTTCGTTCCTTCTCCTTTCCCCCTGTCTCTGGCCCGGCTTGGACGGGATTTTCGAATCTGCGTGATCTCATGCATATACCGAAGCGTGATCTCATCCGTGGTGTCCAGCTTATGGGCTGTCCGAAGCTCTTTCCTGGCAGCCGAAAACTGCTCCGTCTGTATATAAAGCAGAGCCAGAAGCTGATGAGCCTTCACATAAGACGGATGGACAGCCAGCGCCTTTTTTAACTGGATGATTGCCAGATCCTCACCATTTAACCCAGCAAGTTCAATACTCTGATTGAATAACTTCACCGCCTGATTAATACTCTCTAATTCTCCCGGAACCTCCTGAACCTTACCGATATAATAATCCGCAAGATTATCTTCAGGCTGGAAATTTTTACTGAGTATCCACTCAACAAGCGCCTCAACCACATCTCCCCTTCCGTAATAAACAAGTCCAAGGAGATTTCTCGCGGCAATATTAACTCTATTATATTGAAGACTGCGCCGAAGAGATGTGACCGCCCCGCTCATATCGCGGATATCTGCCTTCTTCAGACCATCGTTATACCAGTAATTTGACTGGTACATCAGCTTTGTTGTATATTCCATAGACTATAGTCCCCTTTTATCTTAGCTACTTCGTCTGTTCTATCATCTCACGCAAAATATCCGTCATATCGGTCAGATCCTCCTGATAAACCGCCCCCTCAATATCCTCTACCTCCAGACTTGGCTGGAACTTCTTCAATTCTTCCGCAAAATCTAACATCACTACTACCTCCTGCCAGATATTTCTTCACAGCACCCACAAGGTAAAGTGACCCAAGACAATAAATCTCACTGTCACCTCTTACCTCATAAGCAGTCTGTATCACTTCTTCTATCCTGTTTCTTTCATATACCGGAGCAGTTGTATATTTTCCAAAAAGTTCTGAAAGCTTTGATACAGGAACTTTCCTTTTATCATCAATCTCTGTTACAATGTACGCCTTCGCTTTTATCTCCCGGCAAAGATATGAAATCATCTGCTCATATTTCTTATCCGATACAGCTGAAAATATGAACACCGGAAGTTCCCTGTCACCCTTTGGAAGCTTATATAAACTCTGCACAAATGCTTCTAATGCTCCAAGATTATGTGCCCCATCCACTGTCAGATGTGGAGCGATACGCTCCATACGTCCTTCCCATCTGACAGAGAACACCGCCTTCATCCATTTCACCCAGTCAATCTCAATATCCCGAAGCACATATTCTATAGCCTGAAGCGCGATCTCAGCATTCATCACCTGATAAATCCCACAAATCGGAACATACCATGTAATATCTTTATCATACGCATTCTTTCTGGAAAAAGCAATACAGTTTCGGCTTACTTCCTGAATTTCGTACGCATGATTCGTGATTTCTCTGCAAGGTGCCCGACGTTCTGACGCGATCCGACGAATTACCTTTGCTGCTTCGCGGCTGCTTCCGTCGAAAAAGACCGGAACATTCTCCTTTATGATACCCGCTTTTTCATAAGCAATCTTGTCAATCGTATCACCAAGGATCTCTGTATGGTCAAGACTGACGGATGTAATTACTGTAAGCAGCGGATTCTCTGGCGCATTGGTGGCATCTAACCTTCCGCCGAGTCCTGTCTCCAGAATAATGTACTCAACGTCTGATTCTCCAAACACCATCATTCCCATTCCAAAAAGAAATTCAAAATAAGAAGGATGCTCAAAACCTTCTTCCTGCATCATACGCACTATCCCCAATGTTTTTAAAAATACACGGTAAAATGTATCATCATCAACCGGGCTTCGATTAAGTTGTATCCGTTCGTTGATCTTTATAAGGTGGGGAGAAGTAAAAAAACCAACCTTTTTTTCCTCTGCTCCTAAAACTGCCTGCATATACGCGCATACAGAACCTTTTCCATTTGTCCCCGCCACATGGATGATCTTTCTGTCATATCCCGGGTTCCCGAGCTTTTCAAGAAAATACCTTGTGTGCTGTAAGGAGTGCTTTTTTGTAAATTTGGGAAGCTCTTCAATATACTCCACCGCTTCTTCATAATTTTGTGGTGCCCAATCCGACATAATCATACCCGCTTACTTTTCTTCTAACTGTTCCTGCTCCTGCCACGACTTTGTAATGTCAGTTCCTGTACCCTCCTGCACAACAAGCTTCCCTTCCTGATAAATGTACTCATCAGAAGACCGAAATACCGTATTGCTGGAACCCATCTGGATCACCGATATAACATCTCCCTCATTCAAAACTGTCTCTGGTAATTCAATCCTTGTATTGTTGAGAAACGTGCTTTTCTGCCTTGTCCCGTTAACAAACACCTTACTATTGCTCGTAAAATTCTCTCCGTATAAACTGCTGCTTCCATCAAGATGTTCCATCATATCCGTCACAGTCACATCCCGGACTCCCATCACCATATGGGGCTTTTTTACCGGCATATGGCCGTCTCCGTAAACATATTGTTTTCCATAAAGTATATCGTACTGTAAAAGTTCTAAATCCTTCAGATATCTATTTGTCTGTCTGCGCTCCTGATGATAATTAAACACTGTTCCCGAGTGTATATCCAGACGTTCAAACACATCTGCCATGATCTGATAAGCCGGAATATTCCTGTCTTCCTTCTTAAGCCCGATATTATCCCAGATAACATAGTTCGTATTATAAAGGTATCTTCCTTTAAGATCCTCTGCTTTAAGGCCAAGTGTCGGCAGGTGATCTCCATAAAAGACAATAACTGAAGGTTCTCCCCTTTCTTCTACCACCTTTACGAGATTCCCCGCAAATTCATCCATACCATATACCTGATTTACATAATATTCCCATCTGTTTTTCAGTGCTTCGTCTTCTATTCCTTCCACAGTAATCTTGGGGTCCTCAATGACCTTTTCCTCCGGATAATCCCCGTGACCCTGAAGACTTATACAAAACACAAAATCCTGCTGCTTAGTTGTGTCCATCGCTTCCATAATGTGCTGGATCAATATATCGTCTTTCGCCCATCCGTTCTCAGTAAACTGCAGAATATTCATAAATTCCTTACTCGTATACGAATCAAAGCCGATATGGTCAAACACCTTTGCACGACTGTAAAAATTACCTCCATTATTGTGAAGCGCATGAGTTCCGTACCCAAGGGCACTCAGCGCAGAGGCCGCGCTCTCGCTCTGCTGCTCCTTCAGCACTGTTTTATACGGATATTCCCCTGGTCCAAAATACCTGAGATTCATACCAGTCAAAACTTCAAATTCTGTATTGGCCGTTCCCGCGCCCACCGACGGTACTTTAAAATATCCGGAAGAATAATCCTTATACATCTTTCTCAGATTCGGACTTGCATCTTGTGAAGTCGTAAAAAACTCTGCCTCTGCTACATCAAAATAAGACTCTAACTGGACAAAAATAATATTTGGCATTTTACCGCCTTTAAGTCCCGTTTCATTTTTCACAATGCCGCCCTTATCCGTAATCTCTGCCATCGTTTTTTCGTTGTACTCATTAGGTTCATTGATCCCTGTGTTAAATACACTTGCCAGAAAGCAATACGGCAGGCCATAATCCTCATACGCAAACGCTATATTCCCAAAATAAGTAGATACTACTCTTTTATCAATCGCAGCGTCGGTAATAACCCCATATAAAACCGCAAACAGAGCAATACCAGTTACCGCCCGGATGCGATGGATCTTTCCATTATACTGCCCGCCGCGCCTCCACATAGATACGACCCACACAGTAACTGCTGTAATACCGACTCCAAGCATAATGAGCTCAAATCCATTAAAATAATTGTTGATCAGAGAGACCGCATCGGTAGCAACTTTCAGATCTTGCGCGTTAAACGGTGTTACACGCTTAAGCAGCATATATCCATTAGCCACTCCAAGCACCAGCCACAGTACACTGATTATGATCCTCATAAACACTCTTCTCTTAAACAGATATACAATAGAAAACGTCATAAAGATCACAAATGCATTATATAGAAATACCAGTGGTGTCTCCGTCATATAACTCCATGCCTTGATCGCCGAATGTCTTGAAATTGCCTCGATCACAAAATTAATCAAACATGCAAGAAGGGCATGAAATACCAGAGAAAAACGATTCATCACTTTATAGACCGGCTGCATCTTTTTTGCGAACGCACTGTTTCTGCGCTCTTCAATAATTCTCTGGCGACGTTCTCTCCTCGCTTTCCAATACGCTTTAACATCTTCTATTTTCAGATTCTTAAGCTTATGAAATGCCCCTTTTATATCGGGCTTTTTTATTTGGATTTTTTTCATAATATATTGTAATCTCCCAACATGTCAGACAATACTGCCTGCCGCAGATTCTATCTTGCTTTTAATCCTCTCAGTCTGTCTTGTACCTTCATCATCATCTGGCGGTATGTCTCAAGCTTATCTTTTTCTTCTTGTACTTTCGACTCCGGAGCTTTGCTTACAAATCTTTCGTTGCCAAGCATCCCTTCCGCACGTGCAATCTCTTTCTTAAGACGGTCCTCTTCCTTTGTAAGACGCTCTATCTCCTGCTCAAAATCGATCAGGTCTTCAAGAGGCATATATACGGAAACGTCCGGAACTACGATTGATACAGCATCCTCTGCGATACCGTCCCTGTTATGCTGGATCAACAGCTCGTTTACCGCTGCCATTGTCTGCGCCGCATCACTTAAGTATGAAAGACCTTTACACAGTTCCTCATCTTCACACACGATATATACTTTCGCTTTTCTGGAATTCGGAACATTCATCTCAGAACGGACATTTCTAACGCCCCGGATGATCTCTTTATAATGGTCTACGATCCTTTCTGCCGCCGGAGCGTTAAGGCCCTCTTCATATACCGGCCACTGTGACATCATCAGCGATTCCTCTTCTGGCACAAGTTTGCTGTAAATCTCTTCTGTTACAAACGGCATATATGGATGAAGGAGCTTAAGGGCTTTCTTAAGAACTTCTCTCAATGTCCAAAGCGCATCGTTGGCACTCTGCGCATCCTCATCCGCATGATAGATGCGGTACTTTGCAAGCTCGATATACCAGTCGCAAAACTCATCCCATATAAAATCGTACAGCTTCGCCAGCGCGATACCCAACTCAAATTTGTCCATATTCTCAGTGACATCTTTAACCAGATTATTACATCTTGACATGATCCACCTATCACCCGGACGCAGCATAGTACCTGTTGGTTTTGTAAGTTCTTTATCCCCAAGGTTCATCATGATAAAACGTGACGCATTCCATACTTTGTTGGCAAAATTACGGCTCGCTTCCACTCTTTCATTGTAAAAACGCATATCGTTGCCCGGCGCATTTCCGGTTACAAGAGTCATACGGAGAGCATCTGCGCCGTACTGGTCGATGATTTCCAGCGGATCGATACCGTTTCCAAGGGATTTGCTCATCTTACGCCCAAGAGAATCTCTCACAAGACCATGGATAAATACTGTATGGAACGGTGATTTACCAGTATGTGCATATCCTGAAAATACCATACGTATTACCCAGAAGAAAATAATGTCATAACCCGTCACGAGAACATCCGTAGGATAGAAATAATCAAGATCTTCCGTCTTGTCTGGCCATCCAAGTACGGAAAACGGCCACAGAGCAGATGAAAACCATGTATCCAGCGTGTCCTCATCCTGTGTCATATGCGCGCATCCGCACTTCGGACATACTTCCGGTTTCGTTCTTGACACTATCATCTCACCGCATTCGTCACAATAATAAGCCGGAATCCTGTGTCCCCACCAGATCTGTCTTGAAATACACCAGTCCCGGATATTCTCTAACCAGTGCAGGTAAATCTTATCAAACCGTTCCGGTACAAATGTAAGCTCACCTGTCTTGATCGCATTGATTGCCGGTTTTGCCAGTTCTTCCATCTTAACAAACCATTGCTGCTTAATAAGTGGTTCCACCGTGGTATGACATCTGTCATGGGTTCCTACATTATGGCTGTGAGGAACAACCTTCACTAAAAGTCCCTGCTCTTGTAACTCCTTTACCATGAGCTTTCTTGCTTCATAACGGTCCATCCCTGCGTATTTACCGCCATTATCATTGATAGTAGCATCGTCATTCATGACATTGATCTCCGGAAGGTTATGACGCTTTCCAACCTCAAAATCATTCGGGTCATGGGCAGGCGTGATCTTAACTGCGCCGGTTCCAAACTCTTTATCAACATAGGAATCCGCAACGATCGGAATCTCTTTTCCTACCAGCGGCAGGATCGCCTTCTTTCCTACTATATCTTTATATCTTTCATCGTCCGGATGCACCGCGATAGCCGTATCGCCTAACATCGTCTCCGGACGTGTCGTCGCGATCTCAAGATAATCGTCACTCCCTGCGATCGGATATTTAATATGCCAGAAATGTCCGTCCTGCTCCTCATGTTCAACCTCTGCATCAGAGAGAGAAGTCTTGCACACCGGACACCAGTTGATGATCCGTGAACCTTTATATATATATCCTTCCTCATAAAGCTTAATAAATACTTCTTCAACTGCTTTTGAGCATCCTTCATCCATGGTAAAGCGCTCTCTGTCCCAGTCACAGGAAACACCCAGTTTTTTAAGCTGTCCTTCAATCGTCCCCGCATATTCATCTTTCCACTGCCATGTCCGCTCGAGGAATTTTTCACGTCCCAGCTCCTTCTTATCAATTCCTTCATCCTTTAACTGGTTCGTTACCTTAACCTCTGTTGAAATAGCCGCATGATCTGTGCCCGGAACCCACAGGGCATTAAATCCCTGCATTCTCTTATACCGGATCAATATATCCTGCAGAGTATTGTCTAACGCATGGCCCATATGAAGCCTTCCTGTAATATTCGGAGGCGGCATTACCGTTGTAAACGGCTTTTTCTCCCTGTCTACTTCTGCGTGGAAATATTTGTTTTCACACCACTTTTCATAAAGCTTTGCCTCAATCTCCTTTGGATTGTAGGTTTTGTTCAGATTCTCACCCATAGTCCCTCTCCTTAGTTCACTTAATTTTCACAATTGAGGACGTAAAAAACCGCCCTCTACTCTGTAAAGGGCGATTTATCATCGCGGTACCACCTTTATTTATATAGAAGTAATGCTCTCTATATCTCATCTTATTCTTTAACGGGAACGACTCCGGGACTGCCTAGCCAGCGCACATACAGCGGTTCAGCAATCCGGCTCAAAAGCTACCTTCCGTACCTTACATTCTGAAACGGCTCTCAGCCTGCCTGCCGCTCTCTCTGTCAGAGTAGAGGTACGTACTCCTCTTTTTCACTGCCTTTCGGTATTTTAAACTATTGATTATCATAGCCACCCGACAATGATTTGTCAAGGAATTTCCATGTATTTCAGAAAGTCTTAAGAGTTATCATTTATCTTTTCAATGACCGGAATTTAAGTGCCAGCGCCTCTTTCGGACAACACACTGTACATTTTCCGCAGCGGATGCACTCGGCGGAATCCGGATTTTTAACCGGATCAACATCCATAGGACACTCGTTATGACATTTCCCGCAGGATATACATTTTTCTTTATTAATTTCCATATGGTAAATACTGATCTTGTTCAGCAGTCCATATACAGCTCCCAGCGGACACATTACTTTGCAGAAAAATCTGCACACCATAATACAGCCAATCAAAGTCACTGCCATAATACAGGCCTTTACAGAGAATAACGCGCCTATCGCCTGCCTCAGCTCCGGGTGGGCCGAAAGCAGGGGAAGGCCGCCTTCCAATGTACCTACCGGACAGATATATTCGCAGAATGCCGGATCTCCCATTCCAAGCTCATTCGTATGTATGACCGGGAGAAGCAGTACAAAGAGCACAAGCAGTATATATTTTATATAACTAAAACCTTTCCAGAGCTTTTTCTTTGGAAACGGAATTTTATATAACAATTCCTGTATCAATCCAAAGGGACAGATAAATCCGCAGATTGCCCTCCCAAATAAAACCCCTGCTGCCAGAACAAAACCTGCCGCGTAAAAACTCAGGTTAAAATCCATAGACCCGCCCACTGCCTGCATGGCGCCAATAGGGCACGCCAGTCTTGCCGCCGGACAGGAATAGCAGTTCATCCCCGGATTACAAAACTCCTTCCACTTCCCTTTGTATATCTGTCCCCCTGCAAAATTGTAAATATATGAATTCGAAAACCCAAATGCCGCTATCTGAATGATTTTTCTTTTTACTTCCTGACGAATGTTCACGCGCTTACCCCAATCCAATACATTCCAGGCAGATATTGACTGCCTTTCCAAACACCGTAGATACTTCTCCTCTGTAAACTCCCCATGCCATCATACAGACCGCGGTGAGAAAAACAAGCACACCGGCTGCATGCTTTTTCTGACATAACCATTTATTCCAGTCCATTGATATATCCTTCCACAAAGTTCTTATAGCCTGCTACATCTGCGCCGACAATAGGACTGCCTACAAAATTGCCGTCACTGTCCACAAAAAATGTCGTCGGAACCCCCACGATCTTCTGAATTACAGGAATAAACTCTTCTGCCGCCACTATATTTACAAAACCTACACCGGTCTTTTCTATGATCTGCTGCGCAGTCGCGTACTTGTCTGAATCTTCTGACCCTACATCTGATACGATGCCTATGATCTGGACATTGTCCGGCATAGCTTCTGACCATTCTGCCAGTTCCGGCATTTCATTGATACATGGACTGCAGTAGGTCGCCCAAAAATTAATCACCGTAAGATCGGCTTTTGAAAAAATATCATTTGTCACCGTATTTCCTTCAAGATCTACAGCCGAAAATTCAGGCATGGACTCCAATTCTTTGGGTGCCTCCTGATTTCCGGCATCGGATTCAGTCACATCCTTACTCATATCTTCCTTCTGTCCGCATGCGCACATACAAAAGGACAGTATAAAACTTAAAAATAATAATAAAATTTTTTTCATTGCAAATCCTCCACCAAATATCCTTTCTCACGCAGCATCTGTTCGATGCTGTCTAGTATCTCTTCATTTTCCGCCTCAACAGTGTGGTAGTGGTAATTAGAAGTGATATTTTTAAGAGGGCTTGACTTCCCAAGCCGGATATTCTCTATAAATCCCATCACCTTTTTTCGGGAATTGATGCCAAGCGCCGCTTCCATATGTCCGTAAACCCGGTGGTTCACCATTACATTCACAACTTTTCCTCCCAAGTCAACGATAGAGCACAGCTCATCTTCCATCTGATCATCTGTATGACTGACCTTAAACACCCGCTCCGCCATATATGGAGCGTTCATAATATACCCTCTGTTAGTAGCTATGATATCATAACCCGATTCCCGTATCAACGCCATGTCCTGCACGATCACCTGACGGCTTACATTGCAAAGCCTTGCTAATTCTTTTGCAGGAACCGGAGCGCTGCTCTCATTGATCATACGTATGATCTTCTGACGCCGTTCTCCTCTCGTCATACAATTCCCCCTTCCCTGCCATATCTGCCCCGCAGTCACTACATCTGCCCTTATACTGTCTATTCTACCATCCTCCACTACTATCTTGCAAGCTTGAGCATCTTAAATTAAATAATAAGCACTGTTTGGCCGGTTCTTTTATTCCTCTCGTTTATTCTTGTGTTCTATGAAAATTCATGCTATAAATTAGATAAGATATTTTAGAAAATATGCCGAAATTCTTTTAGGATCAATATAAAAACACAGCACAGGAAAAGGAGGAACTCAACATGAACGGATGGAACTTTTGGGAAAATATGATGATTCATCTTAGAGATCTGAATCTTGTTTCAATTCTGGTCCGCATCTGCTTATCCGTTCTTGTCGGAGGTATTCTTGGAATGGAGCGCGGCAAGAAGAACCGTCCGGCAGGACTAAGGACCTATATCTTAGTATGTCTCGGTTCGGCTTTAGTCATGATGACCAATCAATATGTATATATTACATACCAGACCGGTGATCCTATGCGTCTTGGCGCGCAGGTGATCAGCGGAGTAGGGTTTTTAGGTGCCGGCACTATCATATTGACCGGCAGGAATAAGATCATGGGAATCACAACAGCTGCCGGATTGTGGACGGCTGCCTGCAGCGGTCTTGCGATCGGGATTGGATTTTATGAGGGTGCTGTTTTAGGAGGGATCGCAATTGCATTTACCGTATCCGGCCTCTTAAAATTTGATATCTGGCTTCGAAAAAAATCACGCTATCTGGATCTTTATATTGAATATAACACAAAAAAAGGTGGCTTCAGCGAATTTCTGCAATACGCCAAAGACCACGAGATTGAAGTACATAATATCCAGATCAGCAGAGGGTATTCCTGGCATGATCCTGATGGAAAACGAAGAACTCTAAGTTATATCGTGACTGTCTCAAGCCTGCCAAACCGCACCCACACAGAGATGATTGAAATACTGGCACATGGAAAAGGTGTCTTATTTGTGGAAGAGTTATAAGTTTTTCGCGAATGCAGATATCCTTAAAGCGAGAAAGTAAATTCCGCCTGTCCAAGTCATAGCAGAATTTACTTTCCCAAATCAACTTTTATAAAAACTTTCTCAATTAATGCCAATACCTCTCCGCTAAATCAGGCAGTTTTTCTTTGCTCGATCGCCTCTTGCTTTGTTTTTACCTGCACTCCGCCTGCACCCTCAAAAGTTCTGCCCCAGCCAGTAATGACTGAAAATGCCAGCACAGCAAAAAGAAGCATCTGATAGAAACAATGTGTTGTTAACGACAGAGGATTTAGCGGTTCAACAAATGAATAATCCGCGATCAATCCATCTACCAGTGTTGTTGTCATAAAAATGAATGCACTAATCGATGGTGTGATAACTGATAATGTACAGGCAAAACCATCTGTCAAATTGGCTCTCCGATAAGGATGGAGATATTGTTTTTTACCCAGCTTGTCCGAAATCGATCCGAACATCAGAATTGCTGCCGCGCACGATGACCCCAGAAGCAGGCAGGAAAAAATAATACCTACACCAATACATATTTCTGTTCCTCTCGGAGTACTTGCCAATTTACTTGCGCTTAATTTATTAATGACATCCTCAATGAGACCGCTGGCTTCCAATACACCGATAATACCGAATAATATTAAAGTATACATGATTATTGCCATCATCTTGGTAAACCCTTCATATAAAAATCCTACCACAACACCGTCCTGCACAGATAAAATATCTGACGGAGTAATGATCCCAAAAACCAACCCGACAATTGTACCACTGATCAATCCCCAGATAATAGCATTAAAAATTTTCCTTGTAATTATAGCTACTAAAAGCAATACTGCTATAGGAATCAGCATGATAAGACCTTTAGGATTTGCATTTTCAGCCAAAATAGTCTCTGCTTCTGCATTGATATTCCCGCTGCCTCCAAAAAGCCAAAACAGTGTAAATGTAATCAACCCTGCCGCAAGAGAATACCGGAATCTTGTAGAAACTACACCTCCAATTTCCGCGGTCCCTTCTTTCGTCACATATGATTGTGTAGTAGCAGAAGCAATTGTTGTGTCAGAAACTGGCGCCAGATTGTCGCCAAATGTCGCGCCGCCCAATAAAGCAGCGGCCATAAAAGCCGGATTCGCGCCTAAAAGCACTCCCGCAGGATATAATACTGGCACAGTCGAATATAATGTTCCGATAGATGTTCCTGTAGAAGTCGCTATAATACAAGCCGCCAGGAAAGAAAACGCAACAAATGGTCCGCCGATCAGGCCTATCTTTTCTCCCAGCCAGACAAATCCATATGCAATCCCGCTTTTCCCCATCAATCCAGTAAACAGACCTACCACCAAAAGAATCATGATCAGTATTGTATTACTCTTCTTTGCCATACCAGTCATCACTGCATCCCAATACGCACTCCAGTCCCTGCAAAAAAAGCAGCCGATTATCAGCGACACTAATCCTCCCATTGCGAGGACTTCCATTTTAAATACTTTAAATACTACAAAAAATACAATACAAAATGTAGTAAAGATCAACATTGGAATCAAACACAAAAAACGGCTTACATAAAATTCTAACTTCTGATTATTTCCCATAAAGTATCCTCCTTTTTTTCTTATATTTGTTTTATAAAATCTCGTAGATCATCTATATCTGCTTTCGGGAAAAGGACAGATAAATTCCATGGAAATATCTGATGCAGCCACAGCTGATATCTATTCGTCAGAGTGAATAAATCCTTTGTCAGCAAAACATATTCATCCAATGTTTCCATTAAATCTAACGAATCATAATACTGCCGCAATAATCTTCCATATGATTCCAGTCCAAAATATCCAACTACCCCTAAATCAACCTGTAAGGATTTCTTAGTCATTTTAATCAACTGCTGTAAAGAAAAGCTTCCATCCTTGGCATAATGCAGCAAATCAGAAAAGATATGAATACCAAGTGCCCGTATTTCTCCGCTTAACATTACTAAAGTTGTAAAATACTGATTTTTAATACCGGCGCCGCTTTTGATATATCCATTCCTGATGAACATGACATCTTTAGGTTCATCTATCCAGATTTCGTCCACATGCTTTTTTACTTCCTTTTGCAGCGCAATCAATCTTTCATGCATCTTTTTCCCTCCCTAAATATGTCATCATCACTTTCATATACTTCGTTCCATAAAACAGATTATCAAGAACCTGCTCTCCAATCCACTGCAGTTTCGGAACATCCTCCTTTACCACCTGCAGCACCGCAACAGCAGGAACTCCTTCTGTAATCACACCATAATTAATGGATAAATATTGAAAATCCAGTTCAATATTCCCTCTCCCTATCGGTTGTTCCGCCATATTTTCTGTATTACATTCATCTGTACCCAGAACTAATCTATATGGACAATACATCTGCCCTCCAGCAACTACTGCATGGCTTTGTATACTTGTATAGGGTAATGTTTCTTTTAACCTTTCAACTGCAACAGGGTTAAATTTGGTCAATAATTCTGCTCTGACCGATGTTTTGAGCAAATCCCATTCAATCTTGATATATTCCTTTTCCACCTTCATCTCTCCTTATTAATTTGAGGCTTTTTGTATTTTAATTCATATCAACAACCCGCAATTCTTCATTATTTTTTGTTTTCGTAATAACTTGTACCCCACACGCTGATGATTATAATAACTCCTCCTGTCACCTGATACCAATGAAGCCGTTCTTTTGCAACTAAAACACCTGCCGCAATAGAAATCACTGTCGCCAGATTCATAAATACAGATACATTCGCTGCTTTTAATTTCGATAACATATAATTCAGGCAAAAGAAAGCAATTACAGAAGTTCCAATACTTAATCCCAGCATTACTAACAGTATCTCTAATGATTGAAAAGGTACTTTATATGATAAGAACACATTTCTGTCAAATACTCCCTGTATCAGCGATATCCCGGTAAATATAACTGCCCCCAGACAGATCATCATATATGTTATTTCAACGGATGTGAAATACTTGGAATATTTTCGGGATAACACATTGTTCAGCGCGCCTGCCGCAACAGATACCAGCATTAACAAAATTCCAAAAAACATACCCTCATCATCACCGCCTCTTGCAAAAACAGTTGTAATAAAAACCCCCGTCACCGACAGCAAAACAAAAAACACTTGTATGGTTTTAGGCTTCTCTCTTAATATCAGCAGCGCAAAAATTGTTACAAAGATCGGAGATATCGATACTACGATTCCTGCCTGCGAGGATGGCACATAATAAAGCGCGACCGTTTCAAAACAGAAAGAAATTCCTGGATAAAATACGGAAAGTGCTATGATTCCCTTCATAGGTTTGTCTTTATAATCAATATGTATGATATTGCACAATCTCATAGCAGTCATAAAAAGTGCTGCTATACCAAAGCGATAACTCAGCAATACCATTGCCGGCATCTGTCTCAAACCCGTCTGTGTCATTAAGAACGATATTCCAAAGAACAATGCCACAATCATTCCAGCCATATAAGGCGCTACTTTTATTCTTTTCATAATTTATCAGTCACTTTCACTTTTTATCACATTCTGATCAATGCATCGACACCTTTTGCTCCTTTCCCTTCTTCATAGAGAAACAATGGATTAATATCTATCTCTTCAATATCAGGTTGTTCTAATGACATTTTTGAAATACTCAGTAAAACATCAATAAGTGTTTCTTCGTCATACCTTGTCCCTCTTGCTCCTTTAATAATCTTGTAAAGCCTGGTTTCCTCCAGCATACGCTGTACTTCTTGTCTGTCTATCGGCAAAAGCCTCAGAGAAACATCCTGGAAGACTTCTACATAGATGCCCCCAAGTCCAACCATTAAAACCGGTCCGAATTGGGGATCCTTTTTCATCCCCACGATCACTTCAAGGCTGCTGTCTGCCATTTCCTGAATCAATATTCCGTCAATTACAGCTTCCGGCGCATAGGTTCTGGCATTATCACAGATCTTATCGAAGATCTCATTCGCTTTATCTTTTTCAACTCCCAGAAATACACACCCTGCTTCTGTTTTATGCTGTATATCCGCAGACAAAACTTTCATAACCGCGGGGAACTTTATCTCATCGGTTATCTTTTCTGCTTCTTCTTTTGTATGAGCCACTCTGCTTTTTACCATAGGCACTCCGTATTCCGCCAGAAGGTTCTTCGCATCAAATTCATTTAAAAATCTACTCATGTTCTTTTTCTCCCTTCTGTCTTTTCAAAAACTTATGATACTCTGCCATATGTCCGGCTGCCGTCACGCAATGTGCCGGTGTCGTAAAAGTACGTATTCCCTGTTCTTCCAAAAGCTTTCGACATTCCCATACGTATCCCCCCGCCATGATGCAGATATAGACAGGCTTTTTACTCCCATATTCTTTATTTTTCAAAAGTGTGATAAAGCCTTCTGCCAGTTCTTTTCTTGGTAAGAACGTCGGCACGACTGTAACCAGTATGACACTGTCTACATTATCATCTTCCATTACTGCCCTTAGGCTTTCTACATGCTGTTCAACTGTTGCTGCCGCCGTAATATCTGCATATCCTTCCGGAGAACAGATATTTGCCATTGGCGGAAGTATATCTTTTAATCTTTCTTTCGTATTGTCTGTTATTCTTGGGAACTCAAGGATCTTCTCTTCTACAAAAGCATCCGTACAGTATATTCCCGGCCCTCCGGCCTGCGTCAGCAAGAAACATCTGTCTCCGCCCGGAAGATGCATTGCATCAAAAGCCTGTAAAATATCCATCATTTCTTCAATGGTGCAGACCCGTGTAATTCCATATTGCCTGAAAGCCGCTTCATATACCGCATCCGCTCCGGCCAGTGAGCCTGTATGTGAATTTGCTGCCAGTGCTCCAATGCTGCTTCTTCCGACTTTCAACACTACAACCGGTTTCTTCTTAACAATACGGGCAAGTGTATCTATCAGTTTTCTTCCATCCGGATATCCTTCCAAATACATTCCGATCACTTTCGTATCTTCATCCTGTTCGAAATACTCCAGCAAATCGATAAAATCAACATCTGCCATATTTCCTATCGAGATGAATTTATTCATCGAAATCGGTACTGGCTGCGAAGCCCCCATCATAAGAATAGATGCTGCCATGGCCCCGCTTTGGGAAATAAAACTGATTCCCCCTTTTCTCCCTCTCATCTCCGTTGGGATCAGTGTTTCTACAAATGTAGTATCCACTCGGTTGATATTATCTATAATTCCGATACAATTGGGACCCACTACACGGATTCCATATTTCTTTGCTGTATCCATCAGGCATTCCTGACGTCTGATCCCTTCTTCCGTCCTGGTCTCACCATAATCGGCAGCTATACAGACAATTACCTTTACATCATTTTTTGTCTGAAACCTGACAGTCAGATCTTCCATAATATGATAGATCAGCTTTGCCGGTGTTGCTAAGACTACTAATTCAACCCTTTCTTCGATATCAGACAATTTTTCATAGCAGTCCCTTCCAAGAATCTCTTTTTCCGATGGCGTAACTGGAAATACTTTTTTTGGGTATCCTATCTGGTTCAAATTCTGTATTACTGTATAACCCGCTTTTAATGGATTATTACTTGCTCCTATCACCGCAATATTTTCGGGATCAAACAAAGCATTTAAATTCTGATCCATACGTCACCTCCCTGTTACAATTGCTCTAATTGGACAAGTCTTTGCCATTTTTTATCCACAAGCTGCTGAATATCCGCAATCTCTTCATCATTTAAATGCCTGAACTTTTTCATACGTCCAAGGTATTCTTTTAACGGTTTAGGTTCTTTAAACTTTTTATTGATAGTAAATCTACCATTCTCAACTTCATACAACGGGAAGAAATTCGTTTCGACCGCAAGCCTTGACACTTCAATACTGGTGTCTGGTCTGATCCCCCATCCAGTCAGACAAGGATTGAATACATGCAGATACGCAAGTCCGGTCTTTGATGCTTCTATCGCTTTTTCCAGCTTACGTACCATATCCGGAATGTACGCCGGAGAACATGTCGCCATATACGGAATATCATGCATCGCCATAATCATCGGAAAGTCTTTTTTATGCTGTTTCTTGCCTCCATTTCCTCCTTTGCTTACCGGCGTCGTTGTTGTCCATGAATACTTTGTCGTAGCACTGCTTCTTTGGTATCCTGTATTCATATATCCTTCGTTGTCATAACAAATATAGATCAGTTTATCTCCTCTTTCTGCCGCTCCTGACAGACACTGCATACCGGCATCTGTTGTCGCTCCATCACCGGCAAATGCCACAACATTAACATCCCTTCCTTGTTTTTCATAATGCATTTTAATTCCAGTCAGCATGGAAGCTACATTATCCAGCAGAGGAAAGAAAACAGGAACTTTAGAACCAGACTCTTTATCCCATCCCACTACACCGACGCCTCCCATACATCCTGGAGGTACTGCATAAACTGTATTTGGTCCAAGAACTTTCATACAGGTGCGTAAAGTCAGCTCAACATTACATCCAACACAGGCGGATATACCCGGAGAAATCATATCTTCCTTCGCATTTAACTTGTCAACTATATTCATATTCTCCACCTACCCTTCTTCCACCATAAGCCAGATTGTCTCACTATTCTTTTGTTCACTGGCTGCTTGTACTATCGCATCTATTATCTTACCCATCATCTCAAGAGAAATGTCTTCTCCTCCAAGACCTCCGATCACCGGTACTGACGGAACTGTATTTCCTCCATACATAGCCGCCTTTACTTCCTGATACACGATACCCGTATCACATCCAAAAGATACATTTTTATCCACTACTCCGAAGGCTCTGACATTCTTTAGGGCTTTTTGGAGTCTTTTCCCTGGGAATGGGCGGATCATTCTCATTCTTATCAATCCAACTTTAATACCTTCTTCTCTCTTAGTATCTACCATATCTTTTGCCGCGCCAGACATTGACCCGGTTGTTATCAATGCATACTCTGCATCTTCCATACGGTATTCTTCGATTGCCCCGCCATAACTTCTCGCAAATAGTTCTCCATATTCCTGATCTACTTCATCCATAACATCAAGCGCTGCCTGCTGGGCTTTCATATGTTTATAACGATACTCCATCAGCAATCCTCCATTCGTCAATGGATCGACTGCCATCGGACGTCTGGGATCGAGAATCAAATGTTCTGCATTATATTTTCCAAGAAATTTATCTACTTTTTCCTGCTCCGGAATCATGACACGTTCTGTCATATGAGAAAGATAAAACCCATCAAAACATATGTTAACAGGAAGGAGTACACGTTTATCTTCTGCGATTTTAAAGGCTTGTATGACTAAATCCAGAATCTCCTGATTATCTTTTGCATAGATCTGAATCCATCCCGCATCACGAACACTCATAGAATCCTGCTGTCCGCCCCATACACTCTGCGGAGATATCATTTCACGATTGACAACTGCCATTACAATTGGAAGTCTTAATGTGGAAGCACGAAAATATGGTTCATACATCAACGCTAATCCCTGGGACGCCGTTGCCGTAAATGTCCGGGAACCAGCTAAAGAAGCCCCTGATACCACACTCATTGCAGATAATTCTGATTCCACTTCACTCATTGCCGCATCAATTTTACCGTCTGCCGCAAACTGTGTCAGATATTCTACAATCGGTGTCTGCGGAGTGATGGGATACGCAGCAATAACATCCGGTCTTGCCAGCGCCGCGCCAACTGCCGCTGCCATATTTCCATTTAAAACATCTAATCTCTGCATTTATTTCCCCTCCTCTGGTATCATAATAATTGCCTTTTTCGGACATTCATGAGCGCAAATTCCGCAGCCTTTACAATAATCATATGAGATGTTAAACACTCCGTCTTTTTTATTAATAGAATTAACCGGACAATACAGCAGACATGACCCGCACTTTATACACATTTCCTGATCTAAGACTGGTCTTTGTGTCCGCCAGTCTCCGGTATTCAAGATATGTATTCCATCTGCTCCAACCGGCACTATGTACTTACTTTTGAAATCCATACTACTTCGCACCTCCCCAGTCAATTTCTTCTACAACCGCCATCTCATATCCCTTATACAGAGCTTCTTTATTTTTCGTTCCCCACAGTTCTTCTACTTTTTTCGCAACCTCCTCTACAGATACCAGTCCAGTTGCAGCGCAAAATGCTCCGAGCATAACTGTATTGGTAATCGGCCTGCCAATCGTATCCATTGCAACTTGTGTCGCGTTAACAACTGCAATTTTCTCAATATTATCCGGTACCTTTATCTCTTTTGCGCTGTGCGATGTATTCAGTATAAGCATGCCGCCTTTTCTTACACCATCAAATACATTTACAGCATTCATGATTGTTGGATCAAGTACGATCAGAATATCCGGATGATATATTCTGTTCTTTGGACGTATCGGTTCATCACTGATCCTTACAAACGCGGTCACCGGTGCTCCTTGGCGTTCAAACCCAAAAAACGGAATAGAATTACCATATTTATCATCCATCACTGCCGCATATACAAGTGCTTCTGCTGCCTTTACCGCACCCATACCGCCTCTGCCATGTATCCTTATTTCTTTCAAATTTCTCTCCTCCTATCTCTTGATCATATTTCCTGCAGGTGTCCGGGCTGTCAACACACCATTTTCCATCACTACCTGTCCGCCTTTAACCGTCGTTGTCGGCCACCCTTTTAGATGCCTGCCTTCATAGATAGAAAAATCAGATCGGGACGCCAGAGACAGACTATGCACCTCTTTCTCCAGATTCATGTCTACGATCACTATGTCTGCATCACTTCCTGGAAGCAGTGTCCCCTTTTGCGGATATACCCCGAATTTTTCCGCCGGCCGTTTAGTCATATGTGTTATGACTTCCATCATATCTAATCCTCTGTTCAGAACACCCTCTGTAAGAACCGCAGCAAGATGTGTCTGTACTACTGAGTACCCTGGTACTACGTCCCATATTGGAAGCTGCGGTTTTTTTTCATCCGACGTCACACATACATTGTCCGTTCCAATAGTATCAATAACTCCGTCTTTTACTGCTTTCCACAATGCATCTCTATCCTCATCCCCCCGAAGCGGAGGTTCCATCTTATATAAAGCATTTCTCCTCTGTTTTCCGGCAACAGATAGATACGGAGACGTTGTTTCTATATTAATGTATGGATTAAACGGTTTGATCTGCCGTAATCTCTCCACCCCGTCTTTGGTCCCGACATGAACCATGTACACCGGGATCTCAGCCTTTTTCGCGAGATATGATATTCTCATAACCGCTTCTTCTTCGGCCATGGCCGGATGTGTCTCTTCCCAATCATCTATTGTTCCTTCATTCCCATAATCAGCCTTTGCCATTTTTAACGCACGTTCTACAAGATGTGTATTTTCTGTATGGCAGCATAATATACAAGATTTTCCTGCCTTTCTCATCTCGTCAAAGACATCCATAATAAATCCGTCATTGACACTTGGAACCACTCCTGGTATTCCGTTCATATATACCTTAAAGGAAGTTACCCCAAGATATTTTATATAATCCTGTATCTCGTTTTTTTGTTCTTCGCTTGAAATTACAAGGTGCGGGATTATATCTGTGTAAGAATACCTTTTTGTCTGCTGCTCGATTTTTGGAAACGTACTAAAATGAGACAGCGATCCTCCCATGAATAATCCTATCGTCGTGATCCCACCCATAATCGCCGCTTTTGTCTCAGACTGCATATCTACTTCCATAGGTGCGAACAATCCCAAATGTACGTGCGGATCGATAATTCCGGGACACACATATTTTCCTGCTGCATCCAGTACTTTTCCGGCACGGATCTTCTCATTGTTCCCCACACAGCATATCTTTCCATCTCTTATGTACAAATCTGCCTTAAGCATTCCACAGTCCGGAAGTACCAGCGTTCCATTCACAATAGCCAGATCCATTTCATCCGACGCCTCTTCTGCGGGTTTTGCCAATGTCCTGTCCAATTTATGACTGATCTCTTTAAGCACTTTGAGTGTCTCATCTGTTGTTTTTGGTTCCACCGGATTTTGAACGTGATATTCTGATTCAGGTATTCTTATATCCGGAGAATGAAGATGTCTGATATAATCCGCAAATATATCTTTTTCCATATATTATTCTCTTCCTTCCATACCTCCGATTGCCGCGATTGCCGCATCTCTGGCACTTTTCACTTCTGAGTGGGTACCAGACACATAAAGTCTTCCATATCTTCCTACTGGGTCAAAAGTTATAACTTTAATGTCAGCATTTTTCTCTGCTTCATTTACTGCAACAGAAATATACGCAGCCGGCTCAACTTCCATAATAAAAACGCTTTCACCAGGAACAAGCACGGATCCATGTCTGCTGTCCCGGTTTATCAGCTGTGCCTGATAAGCATCTGTATTTGATATGATCTGTTCAGATACAATCCTCGGTTTCATCCGGTCTGTTACTGACAAACCGCATTCTTGTAAAATTGCTTCTCCAGCCTGCCATACATCTTCTGGCGAATGAGAATGAAGTTCAATCTCTCCATATTCACGTTCTACAATCTGAAACGCAGGCTTTGCGTTTGAAGCTTTCAAAGCCACATTCAGCAACTCGTATACTCCGCTTCCAGGCGCTAATTCAATATATAATTCACTCATTCCGGCAAGTGGAATATCTCCTTTGGAAACAGTTCCTGTAATTGCCGCGTATTGCGGCTGCATATTATCCACAATCGCAAATGTTCTTAAATCCAGATTTTCTTTCATACCATCACCTTATCTGAGAAATGTCTCAATCTCTGTATCTGGTCTTGCAATTACATGTACGCTTACCAGTTCCCCTACTTTCTGAGCTGAAGCAGCACCCGCATCCACAGCTGCTTTTACTGCGCCAACATCACCTTCAATAATTACTGTAACAAGTCCGCCTCCAATCATCTTTTTCCCAGTCAATGTTACATTAGCAGCCTTTACCATCGCATCCGCGGCCTCAATCGCTGCTACCAATCCTTTAGTCTCAATAAATCCTTTTGATTTCATATTTTGTATCCTCCTGATCATTTATTACAGTCATAGTGATCTACAACCCCGATCACTGCCATGTCTGCGGGAGTATTCTCTCCAAGCACAGCCCGCACACTGCTTCCTTTTGTCACAAGTACGATTTCTCCCGCACTGCACCCAATCGTATCTACAGCCACCAGCATCTCCCCTGCTGCATTTCCGGACTTATTCAGGCGCTGCATTGTAATCAGACTAAGCCCCCCAAGACCTTTTTCTTTAATCGTAGAAACACATTTCCCCTGTACCCTGCAGATATACATATCAGCACCTACCTTCCATCCAGAATTTCTTTAATACGATCCAATGCATAATCAATCTCTTCCGGTTTTGTATAGAAATGAGGTGCTATACGGATTACTTCTCCACGTCCGGAACCAATAACATTTTTTTCACGCAGTAATTTTTCCATTGTGTGGGAATCTACTTTATCACCGCAGACAATTGCCGTTGTTCCGCCTTTCTTACTGACATCAAACGGACTGATAGTCTTAAGCCCTCTTTTAATCACCCCATTTAAAGCGCGGGCACTCAACATATCAATTCGGTCTTTGATCTTAGGAACTGTCACTTCATTTACAATTTCCAGCCCCGCTCTTACTGCATAAGCATTAAGTACCGGCGGTGTCCCTGTATCAAACCTGCTGGTCATATTCGCCCAATCCAGATATCTTGTTTGAAATAAAAATGGATTCGTTTGTCCAAACCATCCTGTCACAGAAGGTTTCAGATTCTGGATCAGTTCCGGATTAACATACATAAATGCAACACCTGGAATGCCGAAGAGATATTTTAAACAGCCTGATACCAAAACATCTATTTTCATCTCTTTAACGTCCATTGGCTCCGTTCCAAGACATTGGTATGCATCCACCAGAATGAGGGAGCCTTTTCTATGCGCAATATCCGCAATCTTCCTTACATCCTGTTTAAATCCATTCAGGTAATATACCTGAGTTATCGATGTTAAAAGTGTATTTTCATCAATGTATCTTTCATATTCACTCAGTTCAATCTGATGATTTTCATTAACTGATATAAAATCGACCTTAGCTCCATGTCTTTGATTTGCGAGCCAGACATAGTCTACTGTCGGAAACTCCATATCTGTTACGACGATCTTTTTGCGTTTTCCTGTATAATCTAATGAATTTGCAATAGAACTTACCAAATCTGATACCGAAGATGCAATTGCTATTTCTTCTGGTTTCGCATTGATCAATTTTGCAAATTCGGCTTTTGCAAGATCAATTTCTTCCATCCACGAATCCCAGTCCATTCCGATACTTCCCCAGTTATCCAAGTACCTCTGTATTCCTGCCAGCACTCTTTTAGACTGCGCACTCTGCGAACAATTTCCAAGATGCACCACATCTTTCAAAATCGGGAACTCTTCTCTCCATTGTTCCACTTCTGCATTGCTTAGAAGATTTTTATACGGCAGATCTTTTACTTTCACATAATAATTGTCTGGCTGACATACGGATCGTTGTAAAATATGGTTTCCCATCTCTTTTGGAACCTGAGATGGCAATACTTTCGAAATCTGACAAGACGATGCAGGTTCCACTATTCCTGAAATCGAAAATTGAATTCCCTTTTTTTCTGCTTCTTCTCTTGCAACAGAAGTAACAACATCTTCTGGTTGAATATAAATCACACTTTCACCTTTTGACGCATAAAAATTAACATCTGCCGCTGTGTAGAACTTTTTCAATGACTACAACTCCTTTCCCTGAAAAGATATTTTCTTTTTACTCCTCTTCTTTCCCAATAAACAGATCAAGAAGTCCTTCATTCGGTCTTGGAATCACATGTGCGCTCACAAGCTCGCCGACTCTCTGTGCCGCTTCTGTTCCTGCATCCACAGCCGCTTTAACCGCTCCAACATCACCTCTGATAATCACTGTCACGAAACCGCCGCCTATTTCAACCTTTCCAGCCAGTTCTACATTTGCCGCTTTTACCATTGCATCTGCAGCTTCAATGCTTCCAACATATCCTTTTGTTTCAATAAATCCATATGAATTCATATTTGCTTTCTCCTCTCTCTTTTGTGCATATTTCACATTTTTTCTCTTTCTAATTGACAATTATAATGATTTTGCAGTAATCTTTCTGTAAACCAGTTTACATTCCGCATAAATAGACATACTATTTTTATCTTGTTAAACTATTATCAGATTATTTAACAATAGAAAGGAAGAACTGAATTATGAAAAAAAACGTTTCCGATATCTCTTTTTCCTATATGTCACCTTGGATCCGCATGAATTTTGAAGATTGGAATCCACTCCTTCAAAATGCATTATTAAAAAGTTATCCTAAAAACACCATCATATATCACCAGGGTGAAAAAACTCCTTATATTTACCTTGTAAAAACCGGCCGTGTATGTCTTGACATTTACGCTGAAAATGGGAAAAAAAGAAGTCTTTATATTGCAGATGAGGGAACATGCTTTGGTGAGCTTGCCTGCTTAGACCACCTTCCCAATTACTGTTCAGCCGTAACCTGTACCGAAACATCGCTTTATTTAATACAGCATCAGGATTTTTTAAAAGAAACCGAAAAAAACCATTCTTTTACTTTAGCCATTTTAAAATCCTTATCTCTGAAAACACGTGTGATCACTGGACTTTTAGAACAATTAAGTTTTGATAATTCACAGCTTAGATTCTATCATTCCTTAATAGCATTGATTCAGCAGTACGGAACAAGGACAAAAGAAGGGTACTATCGTCTCAGCATTAAGTTTACTCACCAGGAAATGGCTTATCAGACCGGATTGTCCCGTGTATCTATCTCAAATAATTTTCTTTCATTGACAAATGCCGGATACATTGAAAAAGAAAACGGTTATCTGATCATTAAAGATCTATCAGCTCTTCAAAAATATTTAAACGAGGAGAAATTTTAGGAATAGAAAAAACCTTGTTGATTTTCAATTTCTCCGTTGGAAATCAATAAGGTTTTTCATTTTACTGTAATGCCCCGCACATTAAAGCAACTCTGTTTCGTTTGAATTAAGCACATCTATATGTAAAACACCGCCCAGCAGTCACATGCCGGACGGTTGTTTTACATTCGAACATCTACGCTCGCTCCTTATTTATTGACAATGTTATAATAAATTTTTGCAGTCAAATGATAAATAACCATATAAACCACCGCAAATACCAAAAATGAAACGGCCGTGCATCGGATATATAACCCCGTATTTTTTAGATTCAGCTTCAAAAGTAATCTGGAAATCATAGGAAATGCAGCGGCGACATGGATTCCTGCAATAATCAGCGGCAGGAAAAATACTGTCCGTATCTGTGAGCGGATTGAACATTTTACTTCTTTCTGGTTCATACCGACTTTCTGCATAATGGCAAAGCGTTCCCTGTCATCATTGCCCTCTGAAATCTGCTTATAATAAATGATCAAGACCGTAGCTGCCAAAAACAGAGTTCCAAGAAAAGCCCCTATAAAGAAGAACCCTCCATACTCCCCAGTTTGTTCAGCCTGTGCATCCGCTTTGGATTCCAATGTACCTTGGTATCCATTATCGGTAAATACATCAATCAATGCGTAGTAAAATTCTTTTTGTTCCGTTTCATCAGCATCCGAGTTAAATCCATAGAAATAACAGATATTGGATGCCAAGTCTCCAAATTCTTTTTTCTGCAGCTTATATAACTGGTTGATTTCCTTCATACCCGGGACAACTACCATATAGCTGTTTGTTTCGTCTGCCGCGATAATACCGTTTTCTATTGCCTGTCCTGATTTTTCCTTTACGTTATATTGCTTTTTTAATACTTTGAGCGTACCATAGTTAAAAGCTTTCCGGTTTGAATAAACCATGACCTCATTTGTGTCCAAAGTTTTATCTGTGCCCATTACCGTGTTATAGTCAGAAAGCGTTATAAAGATAAGGTTTGCCTCATTCTTTTCTCCCGAAATACTGTCTGCCAAAACAGGGGAGAAAGCCCCTTCCTCATCCACAGCGGGAATGACAAGGTATTTATAACAGGTTTCCTCAGTTATATTGAGATTTTTACTTTTCTGAAGCTTACGGATATACCGGAAAGATTCCTCACTCCGCGTGGAATCAGTTTCGTCCGAGTAAATATTAAAATCGTTTGGATACTGTGTCTGTATGATATTATCCATGCCAAATACCAACGAACTTGTCGAGGACAGCATAATAAGCGTCGCTGTTGACAAAATACAGATATTCGCGAGCCCCACCGCATTTTGCTTCATACGGTAAATCAGATTTGAAACACCTATAAAGTGCTTTGTTTTATAGTAGTAATTTTTCCTTTTGCGCAGCATTTTCAAAAAAGCAATGCTGCTGGCAGTAAAGAACATATAAGTTCCAACCATAACCAATAAAACGGCACCGGATAAATAAGGGGCTGCCTTTGATATTGGTTTATCTGTTATTATAGAAATCCCATACCCACATCCGATAAATATAACGCCCAAAAAAGCAAGCAGGACATTTGTTTTCGGTTCTTTCTCCCCTGCTCTGCTGTCACGCAGCAGTCCGATTGGGTTTGAAATGCGTATCTGACATATGGAATACACATAAATTACAATAAAAATAACCGAAAAAAGCAAGACCGTTGTAATGATTGCCTGGGCTGAAACGAAAAAACCAAGTGTAACTGTTCCTCTAATCATTTTTACTATGAGCAGAAACATGACTTTATCTAATGCTATCCCTAAGATAAGTCCGGCCAAAAGGCTTACCGCAAATACATAACATGTTTCCCATGCAAGGGTTTTTGCTATGTGCCGCCTGTCCATACCAAGTATATTAAATATACCCCATTCTTTTTTCCTGCCTTTTATCAGAAAACTGTTGGTATAGAGCAGAAAGACAAGAGAAAATAAAAATGCTGCCATACTTCCAAGCTGCATGAAATAATTTATCGTGTCCACGCCAATCATAGTTTCAAAACAGGGATTTAATGCAAGGGATTTCATAATATAAAAAACAGCAATTGTTACAATGCAGGTTAAAATATAAGGAATGTATGACCTGCTGTTGCGTTTTATATTGTCTGCCGCGAGTTTTCTAAAAAATCCATTATTCATCGTAATCACCACCTGCCGCCAGTAAAGTTAAGGTATCCGAAATTTTCTGATACATCTGTTCGTTTGTGTTACCGCCACGGTAAATCTGATGGAATATCATCCCGTCTTTAATAAAAAGCACCCGGCTTGCGTGGCTTGCCGCTTTTGTGGAATGTGTTACCATTAAAATTGTCTGTCCACCCTGATGTATACTGCCAAACACCTTTAACAGACTGTCTGTGGAACGGGAATCCAGTGCGCCAGTCGGCTCATCTGCAAGAAGCAGTTTTGGTTTTGTAATCAGTGCCCGCGCAACGGCAGCCCGCTGTTTCTGTCCGCCCGAAACTTCATAAGGGTATTTAGTCAATATTTCAGTAATTCCCAGTTTCCTTGCAATAGGCTGTAATATACGGTTCATCTCTTTGTGTTTTTTACCTGCTAAAACCAATGGCAGAAATATATTATCTTGCAGGGAAAAAGTATCTAACAAATTAAAATCCTGAAATACAAAGCCGAGATTATTCCTGCGGAATGTTGAAATCGCACTTTCTTTTATAGCCGAAAAACTTTTCCCATCCAACAAAACTTCTCCTCTCGTTGGTTTATCAAGTGCCGCGAGAATGTTCAATAATGTAGTCTTACCAGAACCAGATTCACCCATGATTGCCACATATTCCCCCTGCTCAACCGAAAAAGACACATTTGACAAAGCACATACACGGTTTCCTCCAAAGCGTGTTGTATAAATCTTTTGGAGATTTTTTGCTTCTAATATCATCATAATCTATACCTCCTGTTTCAATGTACAGCTATTGTAACAAAACGGTCGAAGTACCCGACATCGAATCGAGTGACATTTCGACCGTTTCATGTGACAATTTTGTAAGATGCTTTAATTGACTGTCAGTTTACTTGTATGTAAGTCAATGGATATCGCTGTGCCCATGCCTGGCGCTGATTCAGCACTGATATTGTGGGAGAGATGTTCTGCTGCCTTTTTGCATAGGTACAATCCCAGTCCGGTAGACTTTTTATCAGAACGTCCATTATATCCTGTAAATCCTTTCTCAAAAATCCTCGGCAAATCTTCTGCGGCAATTCCGATTCCCGTGTCTGAAATTTTTAAGATTTTATCTTCTGTCACGGTAATGGTAACTGCCCCTTTTTGCGTATATTTGATACTGTTGGACAGAATTTGCTCAATCATAAACAAAAGCCACTTTTCATCTGTCAATACCAAAGTATGGCAGGGAGAATAGTTTAATCTGATTTTACGGCAGATAAATTGTGGAGCATATTTATGGATTGCCTGTTTTATGATACCATCAAGCTCATATTCTTTGATAACATAGTCTGATGATTCACTGCCAAGCCGCAGATAGCTTAAAACCATTTCCACATATTGTTCAATTCGGAAAAGTTCTGCTGAAAGTTCCCGATTCTCATCGGTATCTTCTCCTTGCAATGTCATTTTCATAACAGAAATCGGCGTCTTGATCTGATGTACCCAAGTTGTATAATAATCCATACTTTCACTTCGTTCAGCCTGCCAGCTGGTTAAATTTTTTTCCAATATCTTCCTCATCTCATAAAGCATATTTTGTAAATCAAATTCCATTAATGTTTTAGGAACGGGAAGCTCATCTATCAGCAGTGAAATGTCCGCCAACATCCTTGTACAGTCTGTATGCCTTTTTTTATAAAAAAAGAAATGTACGGACAGTACAACAACACCCAGCAGAGTACAAAGTCCCGCCGCATACAGGACAGCCTCCGTTTCTAGTTCATATAAAGAAAATATAAAAGCAAAAATACCGCTGAAACAAAAAAACAACAGTATTGTCATGCGATATTGCTTCATGTACCATATGAGTATTTGATGCCGATTTTCTTTTTCCATGCCGTATCTCTCTTTCATTCTATGATATAACCGCATCCGATTTTTGTCGTAATAAAGTTTGAAAGCCCTGCGTTATCCAATTTTTTCCTAAGACGGTTGACGTTAACAGTAAGCGTATTTTCTTCTACATAAACGTCCATCTGCCAAAGCTTTGTCATAAGGGTATCACGGCTGACTACCTTTCCTTTATTTTCAAAAAGCGTCTGTAAAATACGGAAATCGTTTTTAGTAAGTTCAATCCGTTCTCCTTGAAAAGTAAGTGTTGTGTCATTTAAATTAAGGATTGCCCCTTTATGCTCCAAAACGGGAATCTTATTTCCCATATCATAAGCCCGACGAAGAACCGCCTGGATTTTCGAAGTCATCACGCCCAAATCAATGGGCTTAGGAATAAAATCATCCCCTCCCATATTCATTGCCATAATAATATTCATATTGTCGGAAGCGGATGATATAAAAATGATTGGCACATTAGAAATTTTTCTTATTTCTGTACACCAATGATAGCCATTAAAAAACGGCAGCATAATATCCACTAATACAAGGTGAGGGTCATATTTTATAAAATCAGGAATTATATTCTGAAAATCAGTAATACACAGTACGTCATTCCCCCATGATTCAATCTGTTTTTTTATAGCATTTGCCAAAGAACAATCATCTTCAATTATTAAAATCTTATACATAATGTATATCCAATCTCCCAGCATGATTTATTTATTATAGCCGTTGAAGCAAACTATAGCAAGTCCGCAGCTGTAAATTTGAGCAAAACCTTGCAGTTTCCATACTTGTAAAAAACTGCCCATATTTTTTTCTCTCTTTCTTTGGCATACTATCTATATATTCTCTTTTTTCAGCACTTTTCAGAACAAACATTCTGTTTTTGTGGCACCTATTACAGTTGATTTTATATCAATCTTCGATAAATCCCGTATTTTGGCAACAAAATCTCATATGGAAAAGAACAAAAACAGCTATTAAAAATACAGCAGGCAATCTTATAGACTACCTGCCATATAAAATAATCTGTATAAAATTTTTATTACTCTATTCCCACTCGGCGTGTCCTCCGTTGTTATTAACTATATTTATTTAAGTTTCATGCAAATACACACCGCTTTTTACTCCAATTACATCAATTGTTCTTGCTTGCTGATTTTCTGTTGCCAAAATGTTGCCACGCCTTTATTATAGCAAATCCTCGCTGATTGACAACCTATTTTTGAAATGTTACGCAATAGAATCCCGTTTTCAGGCCTTGTTTACAACAGCCAGTTAGGAAAGTACGGCGGAGATATTGCAATCAGCGTTTATGCCGTTGTTTCCAGTATTATGACTTTCGTTATCATGCCCGCAAGCGGTATTAGTCAAGGTATTCAGCCTATTATCGGAAATAATTACGGTTCAAAAAATTATAGCCGGGTAATTCAGACACTTTTTCAAGCTACCATCTTTTCCGTATCAATTACCTGTTTTATTTGGCTTATTGTACTGTTTTTTCCGAAACAGATACTTGCTGCATTTGGTGGAACAGAAGAAATGTTCCATATCGGAATTACGGGACTGCGGATAAACTTCTGCATTACCCCGGTTTTAGGATTTGTCATGTTGGCAACCACTTTCTTTCAATCCATTAACCGCCCCACACCCTCTATTCTGATAACTGTATTAAGACAAGTGGTGTTTTTAATTCCGTTTATATTTATTTTGCCAATCTTTTTCGATATAAATGGTATATTTTTTGCACAGCCAATCAGTGACGTAATAGCAACAATCTTATCTATGTATCTTGTTTCAAAAGAACGTAAGGAAATGTTGTCATTATCACAATCCTTATAATGACTGCATAATTGATAACTATGGAAAAATTTTAGTGCTGACACTTAATAAACAGGAAGAAAAAGTAATCGACAAAATCATATTGGCAATCTCTGACTATATACAGATTGAACCTATGCACGTTTCTTCTGTTTCCATTCTGTCTTTTCCGGGACTAGAAATCATACTGCACCAACGTCGGGTACTGCGTGACGGAAAGTACATCAGCCTTACCCGGCTTGAATACAGTACCTTTGTACTCCTTGCCTCCAATCCCGGCATTGTCCTCACACGGACACAAATATTTGAAGCTGTTTGGAATATGGACAGCGATAGCTGCCATTCAAGCATTTCCACCGTAATTTGCAATCTGCGGAAAAAGATAGAGCCGGACTGCAAGAACCCAACCTACATAAAAACCGTGTTAGGTGTCGGCTATAAATTTGATGTAAAAGAGCCGTGGAATGACTTCTTCTATCCAAAATCCAGTATTTCTCAAATAATTAGAGCCATTTTAGAGCCAAACGCCATAAAACAACGCCGAAAATGCCCATTTTATCAGCATTTCCGGCGTTCTGTCCGTTACTCGAACTCCCTATATCTATAACATAATTATTAGATATTTGATTGCTTTTTAGGAGTTTGCATAGATATAATATCCATATTTTATGCCACGTATCAACATGCCTATGACTTTTCTCGCTTTTTGCTCAATCTCTTTGACGGTATGCTCACTTGTTAACATCAGATGATTTCCGGCAATTGTGTATTCTCGCTCTATATATTCTTCCGTTATCGGGAACATATCCTGTATTAAAAATGCGCTCTCCCGGCTGTCATCTAGATTAACGATATGGAGAATACCGCAAGGTTTCCCGCTTTGTTTCCTTCGAGATATGGATCGGGCATATCTTTAAAAAATTGGTTTTTGATAATATAAAAGCCTGTTTTCTTCATTTGCCTGTCCTCATTACGGAAAAGTCCTCCGCCTTACGGCGAAGGACTACACTTTCAATCCGACCATTTATATACCACATATCTGTCAGTGGTAAACTTTCTTTGTATCTACATACAAGCAAGCGCAAAGAGAAAAGTCAACAGGGCTTTCCAGTAAAATTTTATGTCAATACCACATAACTTATGCTATATTTACAAATTTTGTTTCTAAATCATTCTTTAAATATTTTTACAAGTTATTGTATTCCTTCAGAATTTCCTCTGATTTTCGACAAAACTTTGTCCAAAATTTAATATATTCTTTCATTTCCTGTGATTGATCACCCATAATACTTATTCCTCTCATTTCACATATCATAAACTATTGATGTTTCTTTATATATTCTTCTTTAACCTTATCAATCGTTTTTCCACCAATACCAAAATTTTTATCAGATACCTCTTTAATTGTGGTAACAAAAAACTCCTGTGGTACTTTCATAATCTCAGAAGAAACTTCTGTCAATCGCTTAATTAGTAGTTCTTTTTGCTCATCCGATAATGCTCCACTTTCGACTGTAATATATGGCATTTCCACTTTCCCCACTTTCCAATTACAAGTTCAACACAATTGGGGCAATATCACCTGCCCCTATGCTTTTCTTTCTTCTTATGCTGTTTCAGTTCAAACTGCCGCTGTTTCTCTGCTTCCCGCTGTTCCCTACTCACTATCTTGCGTTCAGTTTTCAACTGCTCCTGCTGTAATTTTAAAGCATGTTGCGATTTTGTACCTATTCCGGTATTCTCTACCTGTTTCCGTACTTCTCGCTGTACCCGTTTAGGATTGCGACCAGCTTCTTTTACACCAGTTGCCACAGCCAGACTAAATCGTAACCGATAGTAATTTTTCGCCACAAAATCATAAATCTCATAGTCTTTGGGTTCTGCTCCAAACGTAACCTTACACACAGATAGCTTTCCATCAGATACACGTTCAAACACTCCCACCCAAAACGGTTTTTCAAAAAACACTGTCAATTTTCCTGATACTTTGTCCATGACAATTCCTCCTTAAAATGATTGTAATGAACAAAGAACGGACGACCCTAAGGAGGGAGGGCTACTTACACCCAAATGGTGCGACTGGACTACCTACCAGTTCTGCAAGGTTTCCTTGCGTTGTGTTTTTATCTTTGCCCCTATATCTTACCATAATAAACGCTTATCTTTCCACAAAAATGTGGCAATCCAAATATAACCGCTACAAATTAGAATTTATTATTATAAATCAATATCTATCTTGTACTTATCATCAATCAGCACATATTTTACATTGAACTTTTTTGCAAGTTCCAAAAATTGTGCATTATCTTCTAAAACACTTTCCATAGTACACCATTCATCGTCTAAGCGGCTTTCTATGGCACTTGCATATCTCTTGATATTGTTGAAGTGATTTTTAATATAATTTTCGCTCATTATAAGGCAAAAGTATCTGATATTATCAAGATATTCTTTTGCAAAGTCATTTGCCCAATCAAAAGGGATATAACCCCCTTCAATAATAAGGTTTTGCCTATTTTCTATGGCGGTTTTAATCATTTCACGAACAATAGGCCACAGATACTCTGTGAGCTTATCGTCATCTTTGGGTGTGAGTTTGGCATAGCCGCTACGAATTAAACCCATTTTCAAATGGTCTATCGATAAATAAGGATATCTATACTTTTCAAGCAGTTTTTGAGCAAGTACAGTCTTACCTGTGTGTGATGCACCTGTTATTAAAATAATCATCATTTTCTCCATTCTAAACAGAAAATCATCTGTTTTTTTCCATACAGAAGTTTGTAAGAAAAATTCCTTGTCGTTCTACCTGCTGTTCCTTAACAACCTTATAACCTCTTTTTTCAAAAAAAGGCTTCGCCGTAATAGAAGCGTGAGTAATAATATCTCCTTGAACAGCTTGCTCCAGTTGATTACAAATAGCAGTTGCAATACCTTTTCCCTGATAATCAGCGTGAACAAACAGACGGTCAAGGTAACCCGTTTTATCTATATCCCCAAAGCCTACAATCACCTCATTTTCAATAGCAACTATGCTGTAATGTTCTTGTAGCGACTGGTTCCATTTTTCTAAATCCACTTGTCCTGTTGCCCATACATCTAATTGTTCTTCTGTATAATCTTTCGCATTTACTGTGTGGACTGTATTATAAAATAGCTCTGTAATTTCTTTGCAGTCGGATATCTGATATTCTCTGACAAGCATTTTTTATCTCCTTAAATTACGATTGTGATTCGATGATTTTTAAGGGGAATATTAGCTGTTATATTTTATTATTAAAATATCCGCTAACCCTTGAAAACACTAAGTTTATTGCAGGTGAACTTTCCCTTAAGGTTTCCCTTGTGTTATATATTCCCACAGGGCATTACGAACCCTGATAAGGGAAAAAATGAGGGAAACAAAATCA
>CAJUAM010000020.1 GCA_910584615.1 uncultured Dorea sp. | reverse complement strand
AGAGCACTTGACTTTTAATCAAGTTGTCCGGGGTTCGAATCCCCGCACGCTCAGTGAAAATAATATGATTTATATGCGGATGTGGCGGAATTGGCAGACGCGCTAGACTTAGGATCTAGTGTCTTCGACGTGCAGGTTCAAGTCCTGTCATCCGCATTGAAAACGGACTGTATTACTCTTGTGTCAGGGGAGTTGCAGTCTTTTTTTATAAATATTGCTGCACACTAAGTTGAAGGTCCTAATATATTATCCATATAAAGTTATATTAGGAGAAGTGTGTATATATGGAAGAAAAAAGAAAAGCATTGCTGGTTAATGAGTGTGATTTTAAGGGATTAAAGCCAATTATGATGGATCTTCCCTATCCTCCGATTCAGGTCAGAGAAAGAAATACAGCTTATGCGAATCTGCTTGGAATTGATTATTGCGGAGCAGTGTCTGAGTTGTCTGCAATTACACAGTATATTAATAATGAAAACAGGATATCGGCAGAAAATTGTTCAGTGGCAAAAACAATTCTTGGAATAGCGATGGCGGAGATGATCCATTTGCAAAAACTCGGAGATTTAATCTGTTTATTAGGTGGGAATGTTGACTATACGGCGAAATTCCAGAATGGGAGACAGAAGATGTGGACACCGGAGTATATAGATATTCCTTCCAATATCAGAAAAATGATAATGGCTGATATAGAAGCTGAGAAGCAGGCTGTCAATCAATATAAAATGCATATGAAGATGATAAATGATGATTGTGTAAATGCGGTATTAGCAAGAATAATCAAAGATGAAGAATATCATATTATGATACTGAAGGCGTTATAGAAGGTCTGAAAACGCATATAAGGGAACGGCATTGCCGTTCCCTTATATGCGTTTAATTATTAGATTTTTTTAAGTTTGTTTTTTATGATGACTGCACATGACAGATAAGAACCAATCATTAATGTGATCCATAAATGGATATTGTTAAGGTCGCCGGTTTTGGCTGAAGATAAAGCTTTCTTTGAGGATGAGTCATCATCCTTGGTACCTGTGCCGTTACCTACGTTGCTATTAGTCCCGGTACTGTTGGCATTCATGCCGTTCGCGCCGTTTGTACCGTTGCTGTTTGTACCATTGCCGTTTGTGCCATTATTATTCGTGCCATTAGATTTCTTATCATCATCATCTTTTGTTTGAGGTTTTACACCATCTGAATCGTCATCGTTTTTTTCGTCAGTAGTAATGGAAATCTCACCGCTGCTGATATCTGAAGCATTATAATTATCGGTTTCGGCATAACGAGCTACAAAGGTATATTCTTTGTTTGGAGACAGACCGGTAAATGTCGGGCTGTCCTGCCAGGTTCTGCCGCCATCCTTGCTGTATTGTGCCTTTGCTCCGGTAGCAGGATTGTTCGGAATGGTCTCTAAAGTAATACTGGTAGCCGTCTTGCTCTTTTCTGATGGTACTGGTGGAACATCAGTCTGAGGAGCTTTTATAATCGTAGCCTTTACTTCTATAGAAGCTGTACGTATGTTTGACTGTTCGCCGTCGGTAACCTCTTCAGCTTCCTTGACAGCGCGGGTTTTTACCTGAGTTTCACCGGAATCGTCTTTGTCAGATCCATCTTTATCAGGATCGTCGGTGCCGGTGTTGTCATTATTAGAACCGCTGTTGTCAGAATCATTATTGCCGCTGTTATCGTCAGAATCATCATCTGAATCATCTTCCTGACTGTCGTCATAAGATACGATGATATCAGACTCGTATGTACCTACGTTAAGCTTTTCTTTTGGCTGGATGCCCCATTCTACAGAATCCCTGGGTTCCAAAGACTTCTCGCCTTCAGTAATTATAAAATTCTCAGCAGATAAACTAATACCTTCAAGCTTGACAGGAACCGTATCGCGGTTTTGAATAATGATTTTTCCTGATGTAGGAGTACCATATGGTATTTCGTCAAAGTCAGCGCCTTGCAGATTCACTTCTATAGATGGTCCTTTATGAACAGTGATAGAAGCAATGGCGCTTGGAAAATCTGTGCTGGAGGCCTTGATACGTACCTGATAATCACCCGGTTCTACTTGTTCGATTACTCTGCCCGGACAATCCTCCCATTCACCCCATCTGTTTTTGCTCAGTTTTTTCCGGAATTCCATCGTATCTTTTACGTTGGTGATGGATCCTTTGTCGCCGATTATCTTTTCATCTACGGCTTTCGGAGTCGGAGCCGGACGGATTGCAGGAAGAGTTAATGTCTGCGTCCCGTTTTTGGTCATGTCAACGATAGTAATGGTAGTTTTTGAACTACACCACTCATCAGGAATCTTTATGCTGGAAATATTTTCATATGTTTGAGGTTTTCCGTCTTTGCCTACAGTAACGGTATATTTCCGGTCGCTATATGGAAAAATCAATTCCTGTTTTTCGAAATCAATAGAAGCCGCTTTTTCGGTTTCACCTTCCGTAGAGATCGGTTCGGAAGCCTTATAATTTTTAGTTTCTTTGTAACGTGCCAAAAAATAATATTTAGTCTCCGGAGATAATTTTCCGTTAAAATTTGGCGTATCACTTACATTTTTATCATTCCATTCGCCGTCCGTGCTGAAAGAATATTCAACACCGCTGCCAGAGTCTGCATTCGCATCATTTTTTTCTATACTATTTAAAGTGGCGCTGTTATGAGTTATGTTTGTTACCTGTAATGTAGCAGTAGGTGTAGGCTGTTCCGCTTTTTCTACTTCGAAAGTGACTGGAATTTCAAGTGGAGTCTGATTTTTTCCGCCTATGCTATAGCCTATCTGTATAGTTGTTTTATAAGTTCCTACTTCGAGATCAAGGTTTGGATTTAACTTAATAGTTTCATTTTTGCCAGCATTGCCTTCTTTGTCGGGACGTCCTGATATGGAAGTACTTGTTCCGCCTGTTATTTGGAAACAGGATTTATCTTGCCCATCTTTTAAGGTAACAGTATTAATTTGTATATCCTCTTTTCCGTAATTTAACATCACAAGAGTTTGGGTGGTATTCGCTGTTATATTTTTATATACCGCGCTGAATTCAAATGGAGCAGGTTCAAAGTCTAATATGCTGCCAGGTTCGATATAGAGTATTTTATATTTGGAAGCAAAAGCTGTCTTTGATGCTTTTGTACGTACGTAGTAATAACCAGGAGACAAGTCTCTTTCGGGATCTATATTGAATTGTTTCCATCGCAGATTATTTTTACTTATATACTCTGCAAGTGCTACTGCGTCTGCCGGTTGTGATACTTCTTCAGGGATATACACATATTCTGTATTCGCAATATCTATTCCGCTGATGATACCGTCATTTTCAAGTGCATGAGATTCATGCTGCGTAACACTGGCACTGGAGGAATTTGTTGGTCTGCTATTCAGCGTTAAACGCTGCCTGCTGATTGTAACTGTTTTTTGAAAGAGTATTTCGTTGATCGGTACAAAATTTTTACCGTCCTCTCCTGCTTCTACACGTACATTGAGACTCGGATTTTTATCTCCGTCTTTGTAGGTTATCTGAACTATACTCCCGGGAGTTTGTACTGAATCTTCAATTGAGAAAGCCTCTTTTTCGTAATTGATACCGTATAAACCTGCTGCTTCGACAGTGCCCCCTTCCTGATATAGGTCAATGCTGCCTAATGTGGCTTTTCCGCCGGAAGTATTGTTGCAATATAAAGACCCCTGACGGTTTACTTGGATAAACTGACCAGTGCATGTGTCACCGGATCCGCTTTTGTTTAATGTAACTGAGCCGCTGTCAATGGTGATCCCGCCGCCTGAAATAACAAGCTGATTTTCAGACCCGGTTATTCCGATCTGTCCGCCGCCTTTGAAATATAGACTGGCTTTACTGGTATCGACTGTTATGGCAGGAGATCCATTCTTGGCTTGCAGAGCATTTTCGGAACCTGTTAAATTAATATTTACAGTTCCGCTTTTAATGTCAAGATGAGTGCCAGTGATCATCCGGAAATTGTTAAAAGTCAAATTCAAAACATCATCTTTACTGCCGATGTCGATTGTAATGTCCTTAGGATCGTATACAATCCCTGAGAATGCATAACCTGTCTTATGGTTTGGGGTAATGGGTAAGGGACTGGCTTTAGCTTCGGCTGCGGTCGAACCGCGACCGATGAATTCTCCGTCGTCATCTTTCCCGATATATATGTGACCATTGTTGAGGTCTACAGCGGGCTGGCCGGCAGCAACGACGTCTTTATGCCCCAGAGCGGTTAAAAAGCATGTCGTTAAAAATAACTTTAAAAAAAATCTTTTCATTTTCATAATTCTTCGCCTCTTTTACTTGCTGATTAGTTATACCTGGTTTCTATATCCTATCTTGATGCTTTTAAAATAGGATGCTCTCCGCATAAATAGATATAATAATTATATGATATCTATCAGCTGGAATCAAGAATTTTTTCCATAGGAATATGTAAAATAAAGGGTGGATTACCAGTAATGATCCCTTTACGGAATAAAAATGTTTTATCTGTATGAAGAATTCTTTCTAAGCATTAAAATACGTTGACTTGTGTCTCTGCTGTGCAGATCCATTTATATATTATACTATTCATTAAAAAATGTTTCAGCACATTTTATCTTTAAAAGATCCTTCTTTATATATGTCGGCATTTTATCAGGAAAAATAATAACAAGGAAAGAGAATTACCGATGGCAGGAGGTAATAAAAAGAGATAGAAAGTCTGTCTGAATGGAGAGTGCGCTGCGCTTAGAAAAGATTAATACCGGCAGGCATTTTCCGAAAGAAAAGCCTGCCGGCATTGTGATAACCGTCCTATAAAGGAAGTTTAAAATACTGAACACTGTATGGAGGTAACTCGGCTTTGCCATCAAGAATGACTGTGTTGCCGGATAGCAGTTCTTCGGCAGTTCCATTCAAATCCTGATGAGATGCGGTGTACGCGTTTTCAGAGGCGTTAACGGCTACAATTACACGTTCTTTTTCAGAACGACGCTCGAATACAAGCTGGTGATTCTGGATCACAACATTTTTATACGCGCCATTGCAGAGTGCATCGCTTTTCTGGCGTACAAAGATTAATTTTTTGATGTAGTCAGTCAGCTCATTTGGCAAAGGTTTTTCAAAGCAGGGACGAAGCGCGTAGTCGTTATCAGGTGCTTTTTCGCCGGTCTGACCCCATTCACTTCCGTAATAAAGGCATGGGATACCAGGCATGCCGAGCAACAGGCCGTAAGCCAGGGGGATATGTTTTTTGTTGGTCAGAATGCTTGCAAGTCTTGTGACATCATGATTATCCGCAAATGTCATAAGATGCTTGCCGCGGTAGATGCACCATTGGTCTGCGCCGAACTGACGATGCAGGGAATGTGCGATCTCAAACAGATTCATTGAATTAAAGCTTGAGTAAAGTCCTTTGTAGCATTCGTAGTTCGTGCAGCTATGAAGCATGGAGTCATTGACGATCAGATTGTAATCTCCGAATAAGACTTCACCGATCAGGGCAAAATCAGGCTTTAGTTCCTGTACGAATGAGCGCAGGCGCTGCATAAAGTCACGGTCTAAGCTGTATGCGACATCAAGGCGCAGTCCATCAATATCAAATTCTTCAACCCAGAATCTTACGCAGTCCAGCAGATGATCAACGACTGCCGGATTTTTAAGATTCAGTTTGACAAGTTCAAAATGCCCTTCCCAGCCTTCATACCAGAAGCCATCATTATAACTGCTGTTTCCGTCAAAATTAATAAGAAACCAGTCTTTATAAGGGGAATCCCATTTCTTCTCCTGAACATCCTTGAAAGCCCAGAATCCTCTGCCTACATGGTTGAAAACACCGTCGAGCACGATGTTGACATTATGTTTGTGGAGGGAGCGGCAGACTTCAGAAAAATCCTCATTTGTCCCAAGCCTGCAGTCGATCTTTTTAAAATCACGGGTGTCATAACCATGATTGTCGGATTCGAAAATCGGATTCAGCAAGATAGAATCTACTCCCAGATCCCCCAGATATTCAGACCAGTCCATGAGTTTGCGGATTCGGGGAACGCATTTGCCGTCATTGCTTACAGGTGCTCCGCAGAATCCAATTGGATAGATCTGATAAAATACACTATTATATGCCCACATATTAAAACTCTCCTTTTAAAAATAATGTACAACGAAAGCTGCCTGTTCCATTATAGCAAATAATGAGCTGCTATGCTATTCTTTTCGAAGAAAAGCCAAAAACCAGATGAACAAGAAGATACCTTTTAGAATGCTGGATATGGTAATGCTCCACCAAATACCGTTAAGAGCAAGGGATGTATGGCAAAGCAGCATGGCTAAAGGGATGCGCAATGTAGTAAATACGATGCCGATAACAGACGGCGGAAGTGTCTGTCCATATCCGGAGAATGCGCCGGCTGTCGTGATCTCGATACTCATAGGAAGCTGCGATACGCCGAGGATTACCAGATAGTCAACCCCCAGAGGGAGAATGGCTTCTTCTGTAATAAATATTCGGAAGATCAAACTGGGACACAGCATAAGAAGCAGTGTGCAGATGATACCCCATATAAGTACAATACCCATGGCACAGTGGTATCCTTTCCGTATCCGGACTCGGTTTCCGGCTCCGTAATTTTGCGCGATAAATGAATTTACAGCGGCAGCGAAACCGTCAGACGTCATCCAAGAGATGGATTCAATCTGGGAACCTACTTTTTGTACGGCGACTGCAGCATCCCCGTAGCCTGCGATCATCCTGGCGATGATCATGGAAATTCCGGTAAATATCATGCTCTGGACTGAGGTGGGAAGTCCGATTTTAATGATTGATCTTACGTACCGCAGGCTCGGTTTTTCCAAAATTTTAATATTGCAGAACAACAGATTGTCTTTGGAAGCAAAGTATAAAAACATTAAAGTTACGATTAACTGTGCAGCGATAGTAGCGATTGCGGCGCCCATTACCCCCATGGGCGGCAGCGGTCCGATACCGAATATACACACAGGATCAAGAAAAATATTTACGGCCAGTCCGCTGGCTGTTGATAAAAACGCTGCGCGGCTGTTGCCGATAGCGGTAAAGATACCTGCAAATGTCTGATTTAGAAAAGAAAAAATGACAAGGCCGCAGGTTATCTTAAGGTAGTTTTGCGCATCGGCGATAACAAAAGGACTGTTGAGCTTAAAGAAGCCAATCAGAGGAGGAGCAAAAGCAAAGCAGATGAGTCCGAATGTGAGACCTAAAGCAGCAGCCAGCCTGAGAGCGCTTAGTGTGTATCTGGAAGCTTCTCTGGAATATCCTGCGCCGAGGGAATGTCCGGTATTTACCTGTCCTCCCGTTTTGGGCAGGGCGACAAGACCGTTGGAAAGCCACATGAACATGCCGGCGGCGCCGACGGCAGCGACAGCGTCGCTTCCGATACGTCCGATCCATATCATATCGATCAGATTGTAAGCCATCTGTATCAGAGAAGTTGCCATGATCGGGACGGCAAGTCTGGTAAGAGATGGGAGAACGGGACCATTTATCAGATCTATGTTCTTTTGCATAGCATTCCTCCCCAAATATATCAGCAGAATCAAAGTGAAAATATTATAACATAGACTGAATGGAAAAACAGGTAAAATCAGTGAAAAAAATGGATGAAAACAGTTGACACACCAGGAGCCGTATAATATAATAAGTCAGTATGACAAAAGGAGAAACAGTAAACCGCCATAGCCCCGGAGATTTACTGATTCTAATATAATTGATTATGAATTTATGAATGATTCACAGGAGGTAAACCAATGAAAACTTATATGGCAAATCCAGATAAGATTGAGAAGAAATGGTATGTAGTTGATGCTGCCGGATGTACATTAGGACGTTTGTCATCTGAAGTGGCTAAGGTTTTGAGAGGAAAGAACAAGCCGGAATTTACACCGCATGTAGATACAGGTGATTATGTGATTGTAGTGAATGCCGAGAAGGTGAAAGTAACAGGCAAGAAGATGAATCAGAAAATTTATTATAACCACTCTGAGTATGTAGGCGGTATGAGAGAGACTACACTGGCAGAGCTTATGGCTAAGAAGCCTGAGAAGGTGATTGAGCTTGCAGTAAAGGGTATGCTTCCGAAGGGACCTTTAGGAAGAGCGATGATTAAGAAGCTTCACGTATATGCCGGACCGGATCATGAGCAGCAGGCTCAGAAGCCGGTAGAGCTGAAATTTTAAGGAAAGGTTGAAAGGAGGATATTACAGTGGCTAAAGCAAAATTCTATGGAACAGGAAGAAGAAAGAAATCAGTTGCAAGAGTGTATCTGACAGCAGGAACAGGCAACATTACAATAAATGGCAGAGATATTGATGAGTATCTGGGACTTGAGACATTGAAGGTTATCGTTCGTCAGCCCTTAGTTCTTACAGAGACAGAGGGAAAGTTTGATGTGATGATCAACGTAAAGGGCGGTGGATATACAGGACAGGCAGGAGCGATCCGTCATGGTATTTCCAGGGCGCTTCTTGAGGCAGATGCAGATTACAGACCGGCACTTAAGAAAGCTGGTTACCTTACTCGTGATCCACGTATGAAAGAACGTAAAAAGTACGGCCTCAAGGCGGCTCGTCGCGCTCCGCAGTTCAGCAAGAGATAGGCAGAAAAATTATACAGATTCAAGAATATGGACTCCGCAGGTTTTCCTGCGGAGTTTTTATCTTAACTTTTCAAGAGAATAGGGGTATAATAAATTTAATGTAATACGAACTATGGAGGTGTTGTTATGTGTGATGTTAAAAAGTATGAAAAAATCTATGAAGATATACAAAAACTGCAGCCGGAAGACACTTTACAGCTTGTACTGGAGGCTGAAACGGAAGAACAAAGAAATTTTTATGAAATGGTTGGTGATTTTCTTCTGCAAAAGAAGCAGAGGCAGGTAATCGAAAGAAATCTCTTTTAGTGAAAAAATGTATTTCAGTAGCAGGAGTCAATGGGGCAGGTTAATCAACTTTGTATCAGTCATTGCAAAGTCTGCATGACATACCAAGAGTGAATACAGATGAAATATTGAGAGAATTTGGTGATTGGAGAAATATGATTGACGTTATGGCTGCGGGAAAAATGGCGGTAAGGAAAATTGCCAGGTATTTTAATGAGGGCATTGCATTTAATCAGGAGACTACATTATGTGGGAAATCCATTTTAAGCAATATAGCAAAAGCAAAGAAAAGAGGATATTTTATCGAACTCATTATATCGGGGTTGAGAATGCAGATATTGCAAAAGAAAGAGTAGCTAGGCGTATAAAACAGGGCGGTCATGGTATTGCAGAGCAGGATATAGAAAGAAGATTTGTGGAGACATTTGATAATTTGAAAAAGGTTTTGCTGGAAAGCAATCTGGCAGTATTCTATGATAACACAATAGAATTTCGCAGGTTTGCGATATATAAGAATGGAAACCCGGTTAGGGTTTCGCATAATGTGCCGAAGTGGTATGAAAAATTTGTGGCAGATATGGAGTGAAAATCTTATCAAAATCATTATGGGTAACTGACAAATTCTTAGAAAGGGATAGGATGGAAGAATTTAAACTGTATAGTGTGTCAGATGAATATATAGAATATTTGCGGAAAGTGTTCCCGAATGTATATTCCAATGAGGGATTATTCTGTATATGTATATTTTGAAGACGGGAAGATCGTACATTATGATATGTCGCATATGATTGAAAATGAAGCTTTTTGCTGCTTAAAAAAATTGAAATTTTTCTTAATAAACGTGTGATACTTTAAATATAACAGGCAACTAGCTTACAGACATGGGTAAGAGACAATGATCGGAAAATAGAAAGTGGATGCTAAGTTCAAAATAGAGAGTATTTTGGATTAGCATCCACTTTTTGCGGATTATTGTGATTATATATTGAAATAGTTGTCTGCGATGATATAATAGAATGAAAAAATGTCCAATAAGAGATAAAATAAGTTGCATAAAACGGAGAAGAAAATATGAATTATTCGGCAACGCAGATGGCAAAGAAATTAGACATTTCAAGGTCGTATTTATACTATTTAAAAGATAATGGAGTTGTAGAAGTAGAAGTTAATGAAAATGGAAGAGTGATGTGGACAGAGTCGGTCTATCATCAGTTAAAAGAATATATCAATAAAAGCAATGCCGTAAAAAAGGCGCAGGCGGCTGAACTGCCATACAGAATAATAAAAATTAATAATAGACGGTATTTGGGTAATAAATATAAGCTCCTGCCATTCATAACAAGGGTAGTCAAAGAAGAATGTGAGAATGTCAATACGGTTGCGGATATATTTGCAGGAACAGGTGCCGTAGCTTCGGCATTCACAGATAAAAAGATAATTACAAATGATATCTTGTATAGTAATTATATCTGCCATCTGGCATGGTTTAGCAGTGAGGCTTATTCGGAAGAAAAGATCATAGACCGGATAATGGAATACAATGATCTGACTGTTGAGCAGGACAACTATATGAGTGAGAATTTTGGGGATACATATTTTTCGATGGAGGATTGCAGGAAGATTGGATTTATAAGACAGGACATTGAAGATAGATTTAACAACGGTATGATAAATTCAAGAGAAAGAGCGCTGCTGATAACTTCCTTATTATATGGCATGGATAAGATTGCCAATACATGCGGACATTATGACGCATACAGAAAAGGGGCGGGATTTGAAAAGAGACTTGAACTGCCGGTTCCCCAGCCGGACACGGATCTGAATGGAAATAACGTATGTTACAATATGGATACAGATGAGCTGGCAGCAGATATAACGGCTGACTTGGTTTATATTGATCCGCCCTATAATTCAAGACAGTATTGTGATGCGTACCACCTGCTTGAGAATGTTGCGCGTTGGAATAAGCCGGAGGTTTTTGGAGTTGCCAAAAAGATGGACAGGACGTCTTTAAAAAGCGACTATTGTACTCAAAAAGCGGCGGCAGCGTTTGAAAAGCTTATAGAAGCTGTTCATGCCAGATATATCATGCTTTCCTATAATAATATGGCGGAGAAAGGAAATGACCGCTCAAATGCGAAGATAAGTGATGATGATATTATGCGTATATTAGAAAAAAAGGGTACTGTGAATGTATTTGTGGAAGATTATAAAGCATTTTCAACAGGTAAGTCGGATATTAAAGAGCATCAGGAACGGTTATTCTTATGTACCTGTTATGAGACAGAAAAGGAAATGATCCCTTCGGCACTGAATTATACAGGCGGTAAATATAAATTGCTTCCTCAGATATTATCCCTTTTTCCGAAGGATGCGGATAAAGCGGTAGACTTATTCTGCGGCGGCTGCAATGTCGGGATCAACCTTGATTGCAGTAAAGTTCAATTTAATGATGCTAACAAGTATCTGATGGGAGTGTTAGACACATTTAAAAGGCTCTCTAAAGATGAGGTGTTTGAATGGTTATATAGCACGATCGATAAATATAGTCTTTCACTTGTGAGTAAAAACGGTTACAGATATTATGGCTGTGAAAGTTCAAAGGGCTTAGGAGCTTATAATAAAGAGGGGTATGATAGACTGAAGGGGGATTTTAACAGAAAAGAAAATCAGGATGATGAATATTATTTAATGCTGTATCTGCTGATCGTGTATTCGTTTAATAATCAGATAAGGTTTAACAAAAGGGGAGAGTTTAATCTGCCTGTGGGCAAGAGAGATTTCAATGCCAGGATGCAGAAAAAGTTAGAGAGATTTCTTTGCCGGATCAAAAGCGGGGATTATGATTTTACAAATAAAGATTTTAGGGAGATAAAGCCGGAGGGCTATACTGATAAAAGTTTTTTTTACGCGGATCCTCCGTACCTGATTACATGTGCTACATATAATGAGCAGGCTGGATGGACAAAAAAAGACGAATATGATCTGTTGTCATATCTGGAAGAGCTGGATAAACATAAGATCCGTTTTGCCCTGTCTAATGTACTTGAAAGCAAGGGGAAGAAAAATGATATACTGGCTGCATGGATAGAAAAACATAAGAATTTCAAGGTTATAGCGCTGGATTATGATTATTTGAATTCAAACTACCACACGAAGCGGAAGGGTATTACCAAAGAGGTGCTGGTAGTGAATTACTGATAAGGAGACAAAGGGCATATATGACGTATGATATCGGCTTTAAAAGTTATTGCTGGGCGATTGGGACGACCAGTTACAGAACAGATAAATTTAATATGAATATTGAGCAGCAGATGTCTTTGATGAAGGAGTTCAGAGAGCTTCCCCAAAACAAAGGAAGATTATGGACCGGAAATAATGCGTTTCAGGCAGAATATTACAAGTTCTTAAAAAACAGAGGATTTGTAAAAGGCGATGCTCCCAGAGCAGATAAGGATGCAAGAGAAAAAACATCAGGGTTAAGAGATATTGGTCTGCTGGATGATGAGCGAAACATAACGGAAGCAGGCGAGGCATTGATTCAGATTGCGCGATCGGGAGATTTTTCGTCGGATAATCTGTTTGAGATACCTAAAGACAGTTACCTGTATTTTAAGCAGCTATTAAAGACTTCTAACAATGTGGACGGCAGAAATGTAAGACCATTTGTCGTGTTTTTATATGTAGTAAATAAGGTAGAATATCTTACTTATGATGAATTCACATATCTGCTGCCATTGTGTGTTGACAGGGATACGACAGACAAGATAGTTGAATGCATTCTTTTTTCGCGCAGCGGTAATTTAAACTATGAAGATATTATTTTATCTGTTCTTATGGGAATGGATAATTATCAAAAGGCTCTGGAGATGTTGCAGAAGGAAGAAGTGACAGAGGAGCTGATCTGCAGTGTGGGGTTCAATCGTAAGAGCGCGCGGTATGACAGACCATATTATACTTTATATACATTGTTAAGGAATATAGTGTTTTCCGGTGATGATGAAGTGCTTCAGTTTTATGAGGCTACAAAGAAGCTGACAAATAATAAAGTCGGCGGTGCATGGCGCAAATATTTTTTTTGCAGCAATACAAGAAGCGTAATAGCGAGAGAAGGATTATCTGTATTAAATACAGTTCCGGTATTGCAGGCAAAATCAGAGAAGGAGTTTAATGAAGAGTTTTTCAGGATCATGCATTTGTTTAAAGCGAAAGCTACATTGTCAGATTATTTTGATCTCAACAGAAGGTACATAAAGATTACAGATATTGTACTGTTTGAAGATAATAAAGTTAAGCTGGATGTACTTCCGAAATGTTATATACAGACCATTGCTGATGATTTGATGGGATTTGCGTTCAGGAAAACGGAATTACTATCAGAAAATGTGGGGCTGAAAGAGATACATCCTTGTCTGGAGATCGAAGCGGACAGTCTGTATCAGAAATTGGGACGGGTACTCGGAAAGAAAGTTACAGATAAAGAATCAGCCCACAGGGTTATTAAGGATGAAAGATATGCTCGTTTCAATAAGCTTATAAATGAAAAATTTGATAAAGATACACTTATGGCTTTACTTAATCATTTTGAAAGCCGCAATGATGATGAAATAAGAGCCATGGTTACAGATAATGCTGATATACCTACTATTTTTGAGTATGTTCTTGGCATAGCGTGGTATGTAATAAGCGACCGCGAAGGAGATGTACTTGATTATATGAATCTGTCCTTAGAAGCAGACTTGCTGCCAAAGACGCACGCCGGAGGTAGAGAAGCAGATATTGTCTGGAAATATGAGAAGAAAAAGGACTGGTATCCTAAACATACTTTGTTAATTGAAGCAACACTTGCAGATGGATCTAATCAGCGGAGGATGGAGATGGAACCAGTATCGAGACATCTGGGTGAGCATTGCCTTTCGAATCCTGATGATGAAGCGTACTGTATATTTGTAACTACGTTCCTTAACACAAATGTTATTTCTGATTTCAGAGCGAGAAAAAACATGGAATATTATGATTCGTCCGGTACAAAGTTCATCAGGGGAATGAAGATACTGCCGATACAGACATCAGAATTAACCGAGCTGCTCAGACTGGGTGTGAAATATCCCCAGATTTATAGGGAGTTTGATAAAGCCCATAACAGCAGTGAAGCGCCTAAAGAATGGTATGAAAATTATATTAAAAAAATTGATTTTCATAGTATATAGAGGGAGGAGTATATTATGACATATTATCTGAGTAAAAAATTAGAACATGCAGTATTATGTTATTTGGAAAAGAAAGCGATGGAAGAAGGTTTTGCGGGATGAAGATTTTATTGGCTGCGGTCAACGCCAAATTCATACATTCCAATCTGGCTGTACGTACTCTGTGTGCTTATGCCAAAAAAAGTGTGCACAGGGAAGGGCTGGAGATTGAAATCGCGGAGTATACCATCAACCAGCAAAAGGATGAAATTCTGAGAGATATTTATGAAAGGGCGGCGGATATGATATGCTTCTCTTGTTATATATGGAATCAGGTATATATTGAGTCACTTATACACGATCTTTCGAAGGTCTTACCAAAAGCATTGTTATGGATGGGAGGGCCGGAGGTATCCTATGCCGCTAAAGAAGTGCTTTTAAGACTTCCAGAAGTGAAAGGCGTGATGAGGGGAGAGGGAGAGCGTACGTTTGCGGAATTGTGTAAGGGGCGGCCGCTTGATGAGATTCAGGGTATTACATTTCGGAGGCAGGATGGGGGCATATGTGAAAATGAATGGCGCAAGCCGATGGATTTAGATGAAGTTCCTTTTGTATATCAGGATATGAAAGAGTTCGAACATAAGATTGTTTATTATGAATCAAGCAGGGGGTGTCCGTTCTCCTGTAGCTACTGTCTTTCCTCTGTTGATAAGAGGCTGAGATTTCGAAGCGTGCAGATCGTGAAAAGAGAACTTGCGTTTTTTCTGGAGCAGAAGGTTTCACAGGTCAAATTTGTTGACCGTACTTTTAACTGTAACCACACACATGCAATGGAAATCTGGAAGTTTATCGCAGAGCATGATAACGGTGTTACAAATTTTCATTTTGAAATATCAGCGGATCTGCTGAATGAAAAAGAGCTTGAACTGATAAAGACCATGCGTGTGGGGCTGATTCAACTGGAGATCGGTGTACAGTCTACTAACAAAAAAACAATACAGGAAATTAAGAGGACGATGGACTTTGAGAAGCTGTCGCAGTCTGTAAGAAATTTGCGGCGTATGGAAAATGTCCATCAGCATCTGGATTTGATCGCGGGGCTGCCCTTTGAGGATATAGCAAGCTTTTCTAAATCTTTTGACGATGTTTACAGTTTAAGGCCCCACCAGCTTCAATTGGGATTCCTGAAAGTATTAAAAGGGTCTTTTATGGAAGAAAAGAAGGCGGATTATGGATTGGTATATAAAAGTGAACCGCCTTATGAGGTGCTGTATACAAATTGGCTGTCTTATGAAGATATATTAAAGCTTAAGGGGATTGAACAGATGGTCGAAATATATTATAACAGCGGGCAGTTTGAACATACCTTGCCTGAATTGGAGAAGATGTTTATTTCTCCGTATCGTCTGTATGAAAAGCTGTGGGAATATTATAAAGAGAAAGAACTTCATAGCATACAGCACAAAAGAAGTGTAAGATATGAGATCCTGCTTGATTTTGTTAAGCATGTATGTGGACAAAAGGATGATGGTATACATGCAAAGTATGTCAGGGAACTTTTGATTTATGATTATTATTTGAGGGAGAATGCTAAGACACGTCCATCCTTTGCGGGAGAGAATCCGCTTGGGAAGGAGAAGAAGCGTCGGTTTTACGAGGAGGAGGCAGTAAGGCACAAGTATCTTTCGGGATATGAAGCATATGACAAAAACCAGATACGTAAGATGACTCATCTGGAATATTTTCCGGTATTACAAAAGACGGTACTGTTCGATTATATGCATCGAAATCCCCTGAATTACGAAGCATACACTTATGAAATGCAATAAACGTGAAAATAAAAAATCTTGAAGATCCTTTCTTGTAAAATGAGGACAAAAAGTATAGAATGATAAATATAATTTTAAAAAGAAGGTAAGAATGATGAATTTTAATGATAAAAAAACGAGAAGAATTATAGCGATCGTAGTTATGGTGATTATTGTTGCGATGGTCGCGACTTCGATCCTGCCGGTTCTTGGATGATATGTCTATTTGATGACAGACAGAGGGAATGAAAAGGAATATGGAACAGAGGAGTCGTAAAGGTACTCCAGTGAGAAGACGGAGCAAAAGAAAGAGAAATCAGAGACGGAGAAGGATGCGGGTTCTACTTGGTCTCCTATTGTTTTGTTCTATTTTGATCCTTGGTATTTCATACATTTTCTTTCAGACATTTGTGTCAAAGTATCCGCAGGGCAAAATATATAAGAATATTTATATCGGTCCGGTCGATGTTTCCGGATTGACAGAAGAGGAAGCGGAAGAAGAGATGGAACAGCGCTTGAACTTTGGCAGACAGGCAAAGGTTAAAATGAAAGTAGGTAAGAAAGAGGTGTCTGTGCCATTAGAGGAGGTAGGACTTCATTATAAAGATATAAAAAAGCAAGTAAAGGCAGCTTATGACTATGGAAAGACGGGAAGCTTATGGCAAAGATTCTGGCAGCTAAAAGATCTTTCTAAAAGCAGGAAGGTTTTTGATGAGAATTATATCTTGAGCAAAAAGCAGGCAAAAAACCTTATGAACGAGAGGATCGTCCCGTTGGCGGATCATGCCCAAAATGCCGCGATGGAAAGAAAAGGAAATGAATTCATAATTATAGAAGAGAAGCAGGGAAAGACCGTAGATGTTGAAAAATCTGCCACGGCAATCCTTAGACATCTGAATAATAAGTGGGACCAGAAGGATTTTACTCTTGAAATGATCCAAAAGACGGAAGAACCTTCGGTAAAAGCGGCTGATCTTGAGACAGTAAAGGATGAGCTTGGCTCATATTCTACTGATGCCGGAGGAGGTGAGCGGCTTCAGAATCTTAAGACAGGAGTGAAGAAACTTAATGGCACAGTGTTAGGACCCGGGGAAGAAATATCTGTTCACGACGCGACGGCTCCTTATGATAAGGAACATGGCTATGTGGCAGCGGGCTCTTATGAGAATGGGCAGGTGGTGGAAACTTATGGCGGAGGTATCTGTCAGGTATCTACGACGCTGTATAATGCGGTATTGCTTGCTGAGCTTGAAGTTACTGAGCGGCATCCCCATTCTATGCTGGTGTCATATATTGATCCATCCAGAGATGCGGCTATTGCCGGAGATACTAAGGATTTCAGATTCAAAAACAACTATAAGACACCTATTTATATTGAAGGAAGGATTGAGCAAGACGGGCGGCTTACATTCACAGTTTACGGTAAAGAAACCCGTAAAACAGGCAGGACAGTAGAGTATGAAAGTGAAGTTACTTCTGTAGAAGAGTATGGAAGAACTTATAAAGAAGACTCATCTGCCGCTTTGGGGTCCATGCGGTATGAAGGGAGTCCTCATACGGGAAAAACTGCCAGATTGTGGAAGATCGTAAAAGAAAACGGTAAAGAAAAAAGCCGCGATAAGATCAATGACAGTGTGTATCAAAAATCGAATGAGATCATCAAGGTCGGGACAGCGTGTGATAATGCAGAAGCCTCAGGGATCGTAAGCTGCGCGATCGCTACACAGGATGGATCAAAAATAAATGAAGCGATCAGCAAAGCAAAGACAATGGAGTAAGGAATGTTATGAGACTAACGACAGATAACGGACAGATTTTATGTGAGACAGCAATCGTTTATGGGCGGTCAGAATATATAGGGATTCATGCGCTTGCATCCGTAATGAATTCTTTGATGGCAGCAGGCGCGTTTGACATCGGGGTGAAAGTCAGGATTACCTATCCGGTCCGCTCAGACAGGACCAGAATCTATGCAATGGAAAAAGTGGTTAAGAAAGAGTGCCGAAGGAGAGGGGCAGAACTTTTAAAGTCGCAGATATTTGAAAACCCACTGGTTGTGGTTCCGTCTGTTGTGATTGACGGAATTGCTGCATTGAATGGAGAAAGTATAGAGAACGGCAGCGGAGTATGCAAAAAGAATGTCGGGTCAGAGCAGGAAAGGTTGGCAGGCTTTACAGATAAAGAAATTGTTTTGAGCAAATGGGTCGGCATGGATGGCATGCTTCAGGCAGTGAGGGAGAGGACAGACATGCTCAAAGAACGTTTTACCCCTGCGTTTATCAGGCAGATATTGTCTTATGAAAAAGAGCTGTTTGCAGGAAAAGAACTGGAAATTGCACGGGATATGGGTGTCTTACATCTGTGCCAGATTACGCAAGGTGGCATTTTTGCCGCGCTGTGGGATATCTCAAAGGAATTGAGAGTGGGACTTAATTTGGATATTAGGCGTTTTTCTATCCTGCAGGAGACAGTGGAAGTATGCGAGTATTACGGGCTGAATCCGTACCAGCTTGCATCAACAGGAAGTTTTCTTTTTGTGACAGAAGATGGGGAAGCGCTTAAAGAAGCGCTTTTAAAAGAGAGGATCATGGCTGCTGTTATTGGAAGAACGACAAGCGGGCAGGATAAGATCATAAGAAATGAGGACGATGTGCGCTACATTGATCGTCCCGCTCCGGATGAGATATGGAAACTGCATGTTTCGGAGAAATAGTTTATTGGATTGAAAAGGAGATAAAAATGATAAATATTGTGCTTTTAGAACCGGAAATTCCGGCCAATACTGGAAATATCGGGCGGACTTGCGTGGCGGCCGGCGCAAAGCTCCATCTCATTGAACCTCTTGGGTTCCGGTTGGATGAAAAGAGTCTTAAACGTGCCGGAATGGATTACTGGGAACAATTAGATGTAGCGACATATATTGATTATGATGATTTTCTTGATAAGAATCCCGGGGCAAAGATATATATGGCAACAACGAAAGCGCCTAACGTATATACGGAGGTTTCTTATGAACCGGACTGTTATATTATGTTCGGAAAGGAGAGCGCGGGAATACCGGAAGAGCTGCTGACAGACCATAAAGAGGAGTGTATCCGGATTCCGATGGCAGGCCGGATACGTTCGTTAAATCTTGGAAATTCAGTGGCAGTGGTGCTTTATGAGGCTCTCAGGCAGAATGGTTTTGAGGGTATGGAACGGGAAGGAAAGCTTCATAGATTGAAATGGCGATAAAAGTACTAAAATAGTATAAATTGGTAGACTTTCAGCGAAAATAATATTATAATCTATAATGCAGGAAAGGTTTTAGGTAAAAGAGAGAGGTGATGACTCAATGGTAGAAGAGACCATTAAGACCATCAAGGAGACGGAGAGAGAGGCTGAGAAGATAGTAAAAGAGGCAGCTCAGGCAAGCACCGAGATCCTTGAGAAGGCTGCTGCGAGTGCAGGAGAGTTAAAACAGCAGGCTGAGACAGATGCAAAGGCAAAAGCAGATGCCGATATGAAAGCAGCGAATGAAATCGAGGAGAAAGCTATTTCTGATGCTCTGGCTAAAGTGGAGACAGAGATCGAATCCTTGAGGAAGGCTGCAAAAGTAAAGGAAGACGAGGCAATTGCTTCTGTGATTGCAGAATTAATTTAGAATAAGATAAAGGAGGGATACGGCTATGGCAGTATTGCAGATGCAAAGAATTAGTATCTGCGCGCTAAAGCGAGACCGTAAAGCCATCTTGGAAGATCTTCAGGCTATGGGTGTCATTGAGATGAACCAGATTGCCAGTGAAGGTGATGGATTTGAGAAGATGGATACGCAGAATGCCAGAGTTGGATTCGAGAAGAAAGCGCAGCTTTCAGAGAATGCCCTGGCGATTCTTGATACTTACGCTCCCCAGAAGCAGTCGCTGCTGTCCAGTCTCGAAGGCAAGGCGCTGATCGGACAAAAGAAGTTTGACAACGCAGTTGCGGCAAAAGAGACGATTGTTGCAAAAGCAGATACGCTTATTGCGCTGAATAAAGAGATAGCAGAGTACAAAGCGAATATTCTGAAATTGTCAAATCAGATAGAGTCGTTAAGTCCGTGGCTTGGTTTGGATGTGCCGATGAATTATACAGGTACAGACAAAGTAGCAATGCTTTTGGGAACAATGGCAGCCGATACGGCGCCGGAGACGGTTTACGCTAAGATTGCTACACATGCCCGGGAGGCAGAAGATGCCATTGATGTGGAGATTATCCGGACAGACAAGGATGCGACTTATCTGGTTGTTTTTTGTCTGAGGGAAGATGCGTCAGCGGTGGAAGAAGCTCTGAGGGCAGGAGGATTCGCAAGACCTTCACAGGTGGTGGATAAGAAACCAGCTGAGAAGAAGGCGGATCTTGAAGCAGAGATTGAAAAACTGAATAATGAAATCATTAAAAAAGAGGAAGAGATCCGCTTACTGGTTTCATGCAGGGAAGATTTAAAGATCATTGGTGATTATTTCCGTATGAGAGCAGACAAGTATGAGATCCTTGGGACTCTTCCACAATCCCAGAGAACCTTTGTTGTGAGCGGCTATATTCCTGCAAAAGCCGTAGATGCAGTAAAAAAGGCTATTGGTGAAGTTTATGACTGTGTCATTGATGTTGAAGATTTAAAAGAAGATGAAGAAGCGCCGACGATCTTAAAGAACAACGGATTTTCATCCAGTATGGAGGGAGTCCTTGAATCTTACGGACTGCCGCACAAAGGTGAATTTGATCCGACAACGATCATGTCGTTCTTTTATGTGTTCTTCTTTGGAATGATGTTATCGGATGCTGCATATGGTGCGATTATCGCGATTGCGTGCTTCATAGTATTAAAGAAATTCCCAAGGATGGGAGAAAGTATGCATAAATCTCTGAAGATGTTCATGTTCTGCGGTATTTCTACACTTGTGTGGGGAATCCTGTTTGGAGGATATTTTGGCAATGTGGTGGATATCGTATCGGGGACATTTTTTGGAAAAACCGTTACCGTACCAGCGCTTTGGTTTGTGCCGTTAAATGATCCGATGAGACTACTGGTGTACTCATTGGCATTTGGAGTGATCCACCTGTTTGTAGGACTTGGAATCAAGGGATATATGCTTCTTAAAGACGGTAAGCCTCTTGACTTTTTCTGTGATGTCGTTTTGTGGTACGCATTTTTAATTGGTCTGTTGCTGATGCTGATACCGACAGATATTTTTGCATCTATTGCGCAGGCAAAGATAGTATTCCCGCCATTTCTTAATATGCTGGCGAAGGCTCTTGCAATTATCGGTGTAGTTGGGCTTGTATTGATGTCCGGACGTGAGAATAAGAATCCGGCACTCAGAATTGCATTGGGAGCATATGATGTATATAACATTACGGGGTGGCTGAGTGACGTATTGTCATACTCACGTCTTCTGGCGCTCGGTCTTGCAACCGGAGTTATCGCGTCTGTAGTTAATCAGATGGGAAGTATGTTCGGAAAAGGCATTATAGGGATTATTGGATTTTTGATCGTATTTATTGTGGGACATACGCTGAATTTGGCAATCAATCTGCTTGGCGCGTATGTTCATACAAATCGTCTGCAGTTTGTGGAGTTTTTTGGTAAATTCTATGAAGGCGGAGGAAAACCTTTTGAACCATTCAAATCAGATACAAAATATGTAGATATTAAGGAGGAGACTTTATCATGAGTATTTGGAGTAATTTAGGACTTGTTTATGCGTTACTTGGCGCAGCAGTAGCTGTATTTCTTGCAGGAGCAGGGTCAGCCATCGGTGTAGGTATTGCCGGACAGGCAGCAGCAGGTGTTGTAACAGAGGATCCAAGCAAATTTGCCAAGGTTCTTATCATGCAGCTTCTTCCTGGTACACAGGGAATATACGGACTGCTTGTTGGTTTTATCACACTTTCCAAGGTTGGACTTTTAGGCGGAGGAGCAGCAAGTTTAGAGCCTCAGACAGGTCTTTTGATTCTTGCGGCTTGTATGCCGATTGGTATTGTAGGACTTATTTCCGGTAAATATCAGGGAATGACATCTGCAGCTTCTATCGGTATTGTAGCTAAGAAGCCGGATCAGTTCGGTAAAGCTATGCTTTTCCCGGCCATGGTTGAGACATATGCGATTCTGGCACTTCTGATTTCCATTCTGGCTGTAAATGCAGTACAGATCTAAGGAATTTAAAAACATAGGTTTGACGGAACCTTAAAAAGATTTCATATAAGGAGTGCAGGAATATGACTGGATTAGAAAAGATGAAAAGCCAGATATTGGATGAAGCCAGAACTGCGGCCGAGAGTAAACTTTCTGCGGCAAGAGCAGAGGCTGACAAGATTCTTGCAGAAGCCAAGGCAGAGGCAGAAAAGTGTACAGAAAGCATCTCCCAAAAATCTGAGAGGGCGATCGCAAGTTATAAAGAACGTGTAACATCTTCTAATGACCTGCAAAGAAGAACGAAGCTTCTTGCGGCGAAACAGGAGATGATCACCGAGGTCTTAGACAAAGCGTACAGCCAGATTGAGAGCATGGAAAAGAATGAATATTTCGATATGCTCATTAAGATGCTTGAAAAGTATGCCGAGCCGCAGGAGGGTGAGATATTCTTTTCACCTGCGGATCTTGCAGGATTGCCGGAAGGCTTTGCGGGCAGGATTGAAGAAACTGCAAAGAAAAAAGGCGGCAGCCTTAAAGTATCCAAGGAAGGCAGAAATATTGCGAATGGATTCATTCTTGCCTATGGCGGTGTTGAAGAAAACTGCACATTAAGGGCAATGTTTGAAGCAAAAAAAGATGAGTTATCTGACAAAGTTTATCGTATATTATTTTCGTAGTGCAAAGTAGGAGGAGTTACATGAGTGAACAGTATACTTACGCGGTTGCACGCATACGGGCTTTGGAGGTGTCGTTGTTTTCAGGCAGTACGATTGACCAGCTGATCGCATGCCAGAGTTATGAGCAATGCCTGCAGTTTCTGGAAGAGAAGGGCTGGGGAGACAACGAGACGTCAGGTAATGCAGAAGCAATACTGACCAGAGAAGAGGAGAAGATCTGGGAGGTGGTGAAAGAGCTTTCAATAGATATGAAGAATTTTGACGTTCTTTCTTATCCGAAGCTTTATCATAACCTGAAAGCTGCGATCAAGGAAGTGTGTACAGAGGAAAAGAACAGACATATTTTCTATGAAGATGTGTCTATTCCGGGAAGTACTATGCTTGAGATCGTAAAAGAACGCGATTTCGGAAAGCTTCCGGACCATATGCAGCATGCGGCACAAGAAGCGTATGAGACACTTCTTCATACAAAAGACGGTCAGTTATGCGATGTGATCATCGACAGGGCAGCTCTTGATGCTATATACTGTGCGGGAAAGGCAACGGATGTAAATATTATCCGGGATTATGCTGAATCTACAGTGGCAGTAGCAGATATCAAGATTGCGGTCAGATCACAGAAAACCGCAAAATCAATTGAATTTATGAAACGGGCAATGGCTGAGTGCGGCAGTGTGAATGTAGACCAGCTGTCGAAAGCGGCTCTTGCCGGTGCGGATGCTATCAGTGAATATCTGCTCGGAACTGCGTATGCAGAAGGAGCAGAGGCGCTTCGGATATCACCGTCAGCATTTGAACGGTGGTGCGATAACCGCATTATCCAGACTATCAGTCCGCAGAAATATAACGCATTTACTATAGGACCAGTGATCGCCTATGTGATTGCGAGACAGAATGAAATAAAGACGGTACGAATCATACTTTCCGGTAAGCTGAATGAACTGCCGGATGATTCCATCCGGGAAAGGGTAAGGGAAATGTATGTATAAGATTGCAGTATTGGGCGATTATGACAGCATTTACGGGTTCGCTACACTGGGTCTTGACACATTCCCGGTAAATACCCGCGACGAAGCTACAGAGACGCTCACAAAGCTTGCAGGAGGCGGATATGGAGTGATCTATATCACGGAAGCCTGGGCGGCGGAGCTTAAACATGAAATTTCAAGATATCAGGAGCAGCTTACACCGGCGATCATCCAGATTCCAGGTATTTCAGGCAATACCGGAGCAGGTATTGCGGGTGTCAAGAAGTCTGTTGAGGTTGCAGTCGGCTCGGATATCCTGTTTAGTAACCAATAAGGAGGTTGATTCGCTCAAATGAATAGTACAGGTACGATTAAGAAAGTAGCGGGACCATTGGTTATCGCATCCGGTATGCGTGATGCCAATATGTCTGACGTTGTGCGTGTCAGCAAGCAGCGTCTGATTGGAGAGATTATCGAGATGCACGGAGATGAGGCATCCATTCAGGTATATGAGGAGACATCAGGTCTTGGACCCGGCGAACCGGTAGAATCTACCGGCGCTCCGATGTCTGTTGAACTGGGGCCTGGTCTTATTACAAGCATTTACGATGGTATCCAGCGTCCGCTTGATGACATTATGAAGATTTCGGGGAATAACTTACAGCGTGGTGTTGAGGTTGCTTCCCTGAAAAGAGATAAGAAATGGGAGTTTGTTCCAGTGGCAAAGGCCGGAGATGAAGTAGAAGCAGGTGATGTGCTTGGTACCGTTCAGGAAACGGCCGTTGTTACACAAAAGATCATGGTACCTTACGGAGTAGAAGGTACGGTAAAAGAGATCAAAGCAGGTGAATTTACTGTAGAGGAAACAGTTGCGGTAGTTGCGACAAAAGACGGCGACAAAGAGATTTCCATGATGCAGAAATGGCCGGTTCGTAAAGGCCGTCCTTATGTAAAGAAGCTTCCGCTTGATGCTCCGCTTGTTACAGGACAGCGTGTTGTCGATACTTTCTTCCCAATCGCGAAGGGCGGTGTCGCAGCCGTTCCGGGACCATTCGGAAGTGGTAAGACAGTTATCCAGCATCAGCTTGCTAAATGGGCAGAGGCTGATATCGTAGTATATATTGGCTGTGGTGAGCGTGGAAATGAGATGACGGACGTTCTTAACGAGTTCCCGGAACTGAAGGATCCGAAAACGGGACGTTCCCTTATGGAAAGAACCGTTCTGATCGCTAACACATCAGATATGCCTTTCGCAGCCCGTGAGGCATCTATCTATACAGGTATTACAATTGCAGAGTATTTCCGGGATATGGGTTATTCTGTGGCGTTGATGGCGGATTCCACATCCCGTTGGGCAGAGGCTCTTCGTGAGATGTCAGGACGTCTTGAGGAAATGCCTGGTGAAGAAGGTTATCCGGCATACTTAGGTTCCCGTCTTGCAGAATTCTATGAGAGGGCAGGACGTGTGATCTCTCTTGGAAAAGACGGAAGAGAAGGAGCGCTTTCAGTTATCGGAGCCGTATCGCCTCCGGGTGGTGATACTTCTGAGCCGGTGTCACAGGCAACACTTCGTATCGTAAAAGTATTCTGGGGACTGGATGCTGCGCTTGCGTATAAGAGACATTTCCCGGCTATCAACTGGCTGACAAGTTACTCTTTGTATCTTGACAATATGCATGACTGGTTTAACGGCACAGTTGCAGAGGACTGGATGGAAGACCGTCAGAAGATGATGAGCCTTTTAACAGAGGAAGCGGCTCTGGAAGAGATTGTGCAGATGGTAGGTATGGATGCTCTGTCTCCTGGAGACCGTCTGAAAATGGAAGCTGCAAGATCTATCCGTGAAGACTTCCTGCATCAGAACTCTTTCCACGAGGTAGATACTTATACACCTCTCAGAAAGCAGTATCTGATGATGAAGTTGGTGCTTGCTTTTTATGAGCAGGCTACAGAGGCGCTTAACAAAGGTGCTTCTATGAAAGAACTTCTTGTTATGAATGTAAGAGAGAGAATCGGTCGTTATAAATATACAACAACTGAGAATATAGAAGCAGAATATGAAAAGATCATGAATGAATTAGGCGCGGAGATTGCCAATACATTCGGGAAGGAGGACTTCTAATGCCAAAAGAATATAGAACAATACAGGAAGTTGCCGGACCGCTGATGATGGTAAAAGGAGTAGAAGGCGTCGCATTTGATGAGCTTGGAGAGATTGAGCTTGCGAACGGCGAAAGACGTCGCTGCAAGGTACTTGAGGTAGACGGCAGTGATGTAGTCGTACAGCTTTATGAGAATGCTGCCGGCATCAACTTAAGTAATAGTAAAGTACGTTTTCTGGGACGGAGTATGGAACTTGGAGTATCCGGAGATATGCTTGGCCGTGTCTTTGACGGACTTGGCCGTCCGATTGATGACGGTCCGGAGATTCTGCCGGAGGAAAGAAGAGATATTAACGGTCTGCCTATGAATCCGGCAGCCAGAGTATACCCTGAGGAGTTTATCCAGACAGGTGTATCCGCTATCGACGGATTGAATACGCTAGTCCGCGGACAGAAACTGCCGATCTTTTCCTGTTCCGGTCTGCCGCATTCACAGCTTGCCGCGCAGATTGCAAGACAGGCTAAAGTACGAGGAACAGATGAGAATTTTGCCGTTGTATTTGCTGCTATGGGTATTACCTTTGAAGAGTCTAATTACTTTATTGAGTCTTTTAAAGAGACAGGAGCAATTGACAGAACAGTACTGTTTATCAACTTGGCGAATGACCCGGCTGTTGAGCGTATTTCTACGCCTCGTATGGCACTTACAGCAGCAGAATATCTTGCTTTTGAAAAGGATATGCATGTGCTTGTAATCCTTACAGATATTACTAACTACGCAGACGCGCTCCGTGAGATTTCGGCAGCGAAGAAGGAAGTTCCGGGACGCCGCGGGTATCCTGGATATATGTATACGGACCTTGCGACTATGTATGAGAGAGCAGGACGTCAGAGAGGCAAGAATGGAAGTATTACGATGATTCCGATCCTGACTATGCCGGAGGATGATAAGACTCATCCGATTCCTGACCTTACAGGATATATCACAGAGGGACAGGTAATCTTAAGCCGTGAATTATATCGTAAAGGGCTTCAGCCCCCGATCGACGTATTGCCGTCACTTTCACGTCTGAAAGATAAAGGTATCGGTGAAGGCAAGACAAGAGCAGACCATGCGAATACTATGAACCAGTTGTTCGCGGCATATTCCCGCGGTAAAGATGCAAAAGAGCTTATGACGATTCTCGGAGAAGCAGCATTGACAGAGATCGATCTTAAATATGCAGAGTTTGCGGAAGCTTTTGAAAAAGAATATGTATCTCAGGGCTATACCAATGACCGCTCTATAGAAGAGACGCTGGCCATTGGCTGGAAGTTACTTTCTATGCTGCCAAGAGCAGAGTTAAAACGTATCGATGACAAGTTCTTAGACATGTACTATGGAAAGCAGTAAGAAGGAGGTCGAGGGATGGCATCTAAGCAGATAACTCCTACCCGTATGGAGCTTACCAAGACGAAGAAAAAGCTTGTCACAGCCAGAAGAGGACACAAACTCCTCAAAGATAAACGTGATGAGCTTATGCGCCAGTTCCTTGAGTTAGTTAAGGAAAATATGGCACTTCGTCAGAAGGTAGAGGCCGGAATCTTCTCTGCGAATAAGAATTTTGTCATAGCGAAAGCCGGAATGGATGAAGCTACATTGAATACGGCATTGATGGCACCGAAACAGGAGGTTAATCTTGAAGTAGGACAGAAGAATGTCATGAGTGTTAATATTCCAGTTTTTAATACTTCAACAAGGACTGCGGATGTAAATGATATATACTCTTACGGTTTTGCGTTTACGTCCAGCGACCTTGACGGTGCTGTAAAATCATTAGCAGATATCCTGCCGGATATGTTAAGACTTGCGGAGACGGAAAAAGCGTGTCAGCTTATGGCGGCTGAGATCGAGAAGACGAGACGCCGTGTAAATGCGTTAGAGCACGTGACAATTCCGGAGGCACAGGAGACGATTAAATATATCACGATGAAACTGGATGAGAATGAAAGAAGTTCACAGATTCGTCTGATGAAAGTAAAAGATATGATGCTTGAGGAAGCTCATCATTATAGTGAAAGACAGTAGTTTGTCGGATTTTAGATGAACGTCTGATCAAAATGGTTCAAATAAAGGGCTGTTGGAAAATGTTATTCCAACAGCTTTTTATTGTATACACAGCATGAAATTAATAATATTGCTTTCGTACGAAAGTAATTTTGATTTCTTAGTTTACATATTATATTTCTTATGCTATTATATATAATAAGGTGACAAATGAAAGGAGATTATGATGATGGAAAAAGTAAATCCCACTCTGATACCACAAAGAAAATTAAGTAATGGCATGGTGATTCCGGGGATTGGCATGGGGACTTTCGGAAATGATAAATACGATTCCGGGCAAGTAGCAGATGCTGTGTATGGAGCGATTAAAGCAGGATACCGTTTGTTTGACGGCGCGGCGGCTTACGGGAACGAGAAAGAGATTGGAAAAGTCTATGCCCGTGCCTTTAAAGAAGGGATCGTGCAGCGGGAAGATATGACGATCATGACGAAAGTATGGAACAATATGCATGGACAAGGAGATGTATTGGTAGCCTGCGCGCAGAGCCTTAGAGATCTCCAGCTGGATTATGTAGATATTTATATGGTCCACTGGCCGTTTCCGAATCATCATGAACCAGGGGCACATCTGGATGGAAGGGATCCAAATCATGTACCATTTTCTTTAGATGAGTATATGACTGTATGGAGGCAGATGGAAAAACTGGTTGATATGGGACTTGTCAAGGGTATTGGGATGTCGAATGTAACAATCACAAAGATGGAACAGATTCTTCCGCTTTGCCGTATCAAACCAGTAGTGCTTGAGGTGGAGATCAATCCGACTTTCCAACAGCCAAAGCTTTTTGAGTATTGTAAAGAACATGGTATCCTTCCGATTGCATACAGTCCGCTGGGATCTCCATGTCGTCCTGAACGGGATACAATGCCTGATGATATCGTTACATTTGAGATGCCGGAACTTATTGAGATTGCAAAAGCGCATAACTGCCATCCTGCTACAATCTGTGTAAAGTGGGCAGTGCAAAGGGGTCAGGTTCCGATTCCGTTCTCTGTGTTTGAGAATGAGTATGTAGGAAATCTTAAATGTACTACAGAAGATTTTTTAACAGATAAAGAGATGGAAATACTTAAAAAAGCAGATAGAAATTTCAGGCTGCTTAAAGGACAGGTATTTTTGTGGGAAAGTGCCAAAGACTGGAGAGATATCTGGGACAGAGAGTAAGAAAAGCAAATAAAAGAGGCTGTCGGTACAAGATTGATCAAGAATATTAATTTCCGGATCAATTTTAACCGACAGCCTCTTTTAGATACTTTATAATTCCCTCAGGGATTCTACAAGTTCTGAGAAATTCATGCCGTGGGAGGCTTTGACGAGCACATTGTCGCCTTCTTTTATAATATCTCTCATAGAGGATATGAAATCCGCGTTAGTCTCAAACCAGAGCGCTTTTGTTGAAGAGCCTTCTTTGGAAGCTCCATAAGCAATCTCCTTTCCGAGTCTGCCAATACCGCAGACAAGATCTATACCTTGTTTTGCCGCATACAAACCGGTATCAAAATGAAGCTGAGACTCATCCTTTCCAAGTTCTCCCATAGTTCCGAGAACGGCGACTTTACGGCCGATTGCCATAGTCAGTACGTCAATGGCGGCTTTAGTAGAAATCGGGTTCGCGTTGTAGCAGTCGTCCAGGATGACGAGTTTATCGGTAGAAATAATATTATTCCGGCCCGGGATAGAAGGAAGACTTTCTATACCCTGCTTAATCTCGTTTAAAGTGAGGCCAAGAGAATATCCAACTGCGGCCCCCGCAAGAGCATTGGATACCATATGGATACCCGGAAGCGGAACTAAACAGTGGAAACTCTCGCCAGAGGGAAGGTGGAGAGTACATTCAGTTCCTTTAAGTCCCGCCGATTTTAGATCAGAAGCGTAAAATTCACAAGAATCATTGATTCCAAAGAAGACAGGATCTACGCCTTTTAAGGGACCCATTTTAAAGAGGAGGTCATCATCTCCGTTTAAAATGATAGTTCCGCCGTTTTTCATGTCTTGGATCATCTGGGATTTTTCCTGCAGGATACCTTCTCTTGTCTTAAAAAATTCAAGGTGGGCGATCCCAATATTAGTGATAACACAGATGTCCGGACTTGCAACAGACGACAAACGGCGCATCTCTCCAAAATGGTTGACACCCATCTCTAAAATAGCGACCTCATGGGACTCATTCATCTCGAAAATAGTAATAGGAAGTCCCCATTCGTTATTAAAATTACCGAGAGTTTTGTGTACATTGTATTTTTGAGAGAGGACAGAGGCTATCATCTCTTTTGTACTGGTCTTTCCTGCGCTTCCGGTAACTCCTACAACCTTTAGATCAAAGGAATCACGGTAAAGCTTAGCAATATCAAGAAGGGCCTGCCCTGTGGATTCTACAAGAATATATGGGAAATCAGTTACACCGAGATCCTCATGGGACACGACGCAAAGCGCCCCCTGTTTGATCGTATCCGGAATAAATTTGTGGGCATTGACTTTTTCGCCGTCAATAGCTACGAAAAGGAAATCTTTTTTTACCTTTCGGCTGTCGATGACAACATCTAAAACTTCCAATCCAAGCTTTTTTGGATCACCGTGATAAGTTCCCCGGCAAGCTTTTGTAATATTTTCCAGAGTAAGATTTTTCATCTTTCTTCTCCTTTTAGTCTGGTCTATTCATCTGGTCAAGCAAAGTTTTCCTGACATCATAAAGCTTTCTTGATAAATCTACATGTACTCTATGAGGGTAGAAAAGACGTTTTGTCTCCTCCCATAATGTATCTTTTTCTTTTTTGCAGTATTCGGCAATCTCTGTGACGGAAGGAGACTGATAAATGCATTCTCCCTTACGGAAGATCGGAACCATGATTTCCCTTATGATGTAAGAGCCGCCGGGAAGTTTTGTCTTTTTCCATGTGTCGACCGGATCAAAAAGAAGCAGATCCTTAGAAGTATCGTATTCTTCACCAACAAAGCAGATCAGATCGGCTTTTATTTTGTCTGTGTTTTTATCATAGATACGATAGATCGTTTTATTGCCCGGATTAGTTATTTTTTCTGTATTTTCAGAAATCTTTATCTTAGGGACAAATGTACCATCTTTGTCCATGATAGCAGCAAGTTTATAGACGCCTCCAAAAGACGGACAGTCTTTTGAAGTGATCAGGTTTGTGCCGACTCCCCATGAATTGATAGTGGCACCCTGGATTTTAAGATCATGCAGGAGATACTCGTCCAAATCATTAGAAGCGCAGATGGAAGCATCTGAAAATCCTGCTTCGTCAAGCATCTTGCGGGCCTCTTTTGAAAGATATGCAAGGTCGCCGCTGTCGAGGCGGATACCATATTTTTTAAGAGGTGTTCCAGCTTCTTTGAATTCCTGGAAAACACGGATCGCATTCGGGACGCCAGATTTTAATGTGTCATAGGTGTCTACCAGAAGTGTACAATTATCGGGATAAAGCCTGGCATAAGTCTTAAAAGCAGTATATTCATCTTCAAAACTCATGATCCAGCTATGAGCATGCGTTCCCATGACTGGAACATCAAACATCTCTCCTGCCAGTACATTAGAAGTACCAACACATCCGCCGATCATAGCGGCCCTTGCGCCGTAGAGACCTGCATCGGGACCCTGCGCGCGTCTTAAGCCAAATTCCATGATGCCGTCTCCGGCTGCGGCAAAGACGATCCGGGAGGTCTTGGTTGCAATAAGTGACTGATGATTGATGATATTTAAAATAGCGGTCTCAACGAGCTGTGCTTCCATGATAGGGGCAATTACTTTCAGAAGAGGTTCTTTTGGAAAGACCACGGTTCCTTCTGGAATAGCATAGATATCTCCGCTGAAATGAAAACCGCTCAAATACTGAAGAAAATCTTCACTGAAAATTTTTAGATTCCGCAGATAATCTACATCTTCGTAAGTAAAGTTTAAATTTTTAATGTAATCAATTACCTGAGCGAGCCCCGCGCATACGGAATAGCCGTTATTACATGGGTTTTGGCGGAAAAACACATCAAATACGACGATCTCATTTTGTCCTTGTTCATAATAACCTTGCATCATAGTCAATTCATATAGATCTGTTAACAAGGTTAGATCCTGTCGGTTCATTTTTATTATCTCCTTTATCTGATTTTAGTCTATTATATCATTTGTATGCTAAATAATAAATATCTAACTGTTTAGTTATATAAGTTCCTTATTTTTATTGATAGTTTCCTGTATGATATTCTGGAAGTATGAAGCAAGATGCCTGCGGGTTTCTTTATCAAGGCTGCCTGGGTATACAGGTTTCCCGTATTCCAGAACAACATGTGTCTTCCTGATCTTTGGAAATTGATTTTCAAAAATAGAGGCGGTATTGTTCAGGCTGATGGGAACGATAGCACAGCCGCTTTTTTCAGCGATTCTGAAAGAGCCGGTGTGAAAGCGCAGGAGACTTAATTCTTCGCCGTCATTGCGGGTTCCTTCTGGAAAGATGCAGATAGAGATACCATTCTTTATATAGTCAATTGCCTGGAGGATCGTCTTAAGCCCTTCCTTCATATTCTCACGGTCCAGAAACAGACAATAAAGCCGCAGCATCCAAGTGCGCAGTACAGGGTATCTTAACATCTCTTTCTTTGCTACATAGCCAGTAAGCCTTTTACACCGTGAATAGGTAAGCAGAATATCAAAATAGCTTCGGTGGTTCGCGATAAAAAGTACCGGTTCGTCAGGGATATTTTCCTCACCGATCACAGTAACTGTGACACCTGTAATTGCTAGAAGATTTCTAAATGCCCACTGTACAATGCGCAGACATTGGTAATCTGACTTTTCTTTATTAAATTTCCCGATGATCCATTCAATTCCTAACACAGGGAGACCGAAAAGAAGGAACGAGAAAAGAAAGAAAACAACACATATAAATCTTAACATTCGTAGTAACCTCTCATTATCTTAGTATCTACCATATAAAATGGTGAGTTCTTTTAGTTCTTCTGCAAGAGAAGCGGTAAGGGCCATCTTTTTATAACGCCAGTTCCAGTTGCCGGCAGCAACACCTGGTGTATTCATACGTGCCTCGCTTCCAAGTGCAAGGACATCCTGCAGAGGAAAGATGGCATATGCCGCGATGCTTCCAAGACAAAGCTTTATGAAATTACGACTGATGTCCCTCCCGGGTTCGGTATTAGTGTAAAGCTGTACTTTCTTTTTGCAATCCGCGTTAAGAGTCCGGTACCAGCCGCAGGTGGTGTCATTATCGTGGGTACCGGTGTAGCATACACACTGAGGCGATGTAAACTGGTGTGGGAGATAATCGCTTTCACCGGTGGATTCAAAGGCGAACTGCAGGATCTTCATGCCGGGGAAATGGAAAGATTCACGCAGAGCCGTAACTTCCTCTGTGATAACACCTAAATCTTCCGCGATGATCGGGAGATTTTCTCCAAGAGCAAGTTCGACTGCTTCAAATAATTGTTCGCCGGGCGCTTTAATCCATTTGCCGTCTATCGCAGTCTCTTCCCCGTAAGGAATGGACCAATAGCTTTCAAAGCCGCGGAAATGGTCAATTCGGAGAATGTCTACATTGGAAAGCTGACTTTTGATTCTTCTGATCCACCAAGAGAAACCGTTCTTTTCGTGGACTGACCAGTTATACAAAGGATTGCCCCATAATTGTCCTGTGACAGAAAAATAGTCTGGCGGAACTCCTGCAACAGACAGCGGATAACCTTTTTCATCCAGCTGGAAAAGCTCCTGATTTGCCCATACATCAGCACTGTCCATAGATACAAAGATCGGGATATCGCCGATGATCTGTACACTATGTTCATTGGCATATTTTTTCAATGCCTTCCACTCCATAAAAAACAAAAACTGAAGAAACTGGTAGTAACCAATATCCAGGGAAAGTGTTTCTTTCAATTCATTTTTTAATTTTATTGTGGGAATCCGGTATTTTTCTCCCCATTCAAGCCAGCTTTTTCCAGTGTTGATATCTTTGCATGCCATAAAAAGAGAATAATCGTCAAGCCAGTAGCTGTTTTCTTCGCAAAAATCATTAAATTCTTTTTTTAGCTTAACATCGACAGTATCTCTTGTGAGGAAGCGGTCGTAGGCGAGCCTGAAGATCAGCTGTTTCCACGGGATGATCACGCCGTAATCAATCTGTTTTTCGTCAGTGACCGGACAATTCTGCAATTCAAAGCTCTCCAAAAGCCCAAGGTCCGCAAGATGATCCGGGCTGATAAGCAGCGGCTGTCCCGCAAAGGCAGAAAAACTCTGATAAGGTGAATCTCCGAAACCTGTATGTGTCAATGGCAGGATCTGCCAGAGGTGCTGACCTGACATCTCTAAAAAGTCAATAAATTCATATGCATCTTTTCCAAGATCCCCGATTCCGTAAGGGGAGGGCAGGGATGTCGGGTGCATAAGGATGCCGGACATTCTGTTTAATTTGCTCATATTCTATAGTCTCCTTACTTGTATCATGTCAATAGTATAACATATAAATTTTCAGTTTACATAATAAAAAGGAATTTTTCACAGAAAGCCTGTGTATGATATTAATGAGAATGTGTCTGTGGAGTGTAGATGAAAAAGAAAGGTCTGTACATACTTCTGGCAGGATGCATGCTTTTCCTGTGTGCGTGTTCTGTGAAAAAAGAGGATAAGGAGAAGCTTCGGGATATTGAGTTTACGGTAGTGGATTCTTATGACGCTCCCGAGGAGCTTCAGGAGAAAATTGATGATAAAAAAGAAAAGACATTTGAGATCAGCTATGCGGATAACGGTTATCTGTATATAGCACGGGGATATGGCAGTCAGGATACGAGCGGTTACAGCGTAGAAGTAAAGGAATGTTTTGAAGCAAAAGATGCGATCTGTTTAAAGACCAATCTTTTAGGACCGCCAAAAGATGAGGAGATTATAGAGGGAAAGACGTACCCGTATGTAATAGTCAAAATGGAATACAGCGACAAAAATGTTATATTTAATTGAAGGAGGAATCAGACAATGGAATATGAGAAAAAGGAGTTTCTTGTCTATCGTCAGGGCAGGACGATCATGGATCAGTTTTATATTGATGACGATTACAATGTGCCGGACGCCAAGCATGATGTGAAGCAGGTAATCCTGGGTGAGGGTAACCTATTGATTGACGATATCAAACGTGTGGAAAATTATGTGCGCGTTTCCGGAAAGATGAATTTTAAAGTACTGTATGCTACGGACGAAGGGGAGATGCGTCTGGCATTTTTAGAAGGGCGTATTCCTTTTGAAGAGATGGTATATGTAGAGGAGGAGCCGGAAGAGAATCTGTTTATCAAGGCAATGGATTGTGATGTGAATGTTACTATGATCCATTCTCGGAAGCTGAATATCAAAGCGCTGGTAGAGTTCTCACTTTGTTCAGAAGGAAGGCAGGAGGAGAAGCTTACGCTGGATGCGCAAGGGGAGGGAAGTCTGTATAAAAAATATGTGAAGAAAGATATTTTGAAGCTTTTTACAGTAAAAAAAGATACTTACCGGATCAAAGAAGAGATTACGATCGGAGGAACAAAAGAAACTGTCGGAGTGTTACTCTGGACAGAGGTTTCTCCGAGAAAACTGGATACAAGAATTTCACAGGATGAACTTCTTTTGCAGGGAGAACTTTTACTATTCTGCTTTTATGAATCTTTGGAAGGAAAGACAGACTGGTTTGAGCAGTCCATACCATATGAGGGACGTATGGAGATCAACGGTGTAAAAGAGGGGATGTTCCATCAGGTATATACAGCGGTTACGGATGTATCAATTGATGTGCGCATGGATGAGGATGGAGAGATGCGGCTTCTTGGGATAGAGGCGACTTTAGAGGCACGTATCGTGGTGTACGAGGAAGAAACAATAGAACTTTTGGAAGATGTATATTCGCTTGACAGAGTCTGCCGCCCCAGACTTTCCAATAAATCTCTGGAACGCTCGTTGATGCAGAATCATTCAAAGTGTAAAATAGCAGAACGGCTCCTTCTTCCGGAAATAAAGGATGATATTCTGCAGATTTGTCATAGTAATGCAAGGATTCAGCTTGAGCATACAGAAGTGGTTGCAGAAGGAATTAAGATTGAGGGAGTGCTGCATGTATTTTTCCTGTATATCAAAGCGGACGACAATATCCCGTTTGACGTATGGCAGGGTATGGTGCCGTTTTCTTATCTGCTTGAGAGCAATGAGACGACAAAAGATATGCTGTTTGATCTTGTCAGCGCAGTTGAGCAGTTAAGTATCGGACTTCTTGGCAATGGAGAAATAGAGGTAAAGGCAGTCCTGGCTTTTAACTGTTTTGTAAAGCAGCCGGTATTTGTTGCGGATATTGAAGAAATAGAAGAAGAACCGATTGACTTAGAAGAACTGGAAAAACGTCCTGGTATAATCGGATATATTGTAAAAGAAGGTGATGAGTTATGGAATCTGGCGAAACATTACAGCACAACAATAGATGGAATTATGGAAATTAATGAAAAGACAAATTCTGACATTAAACCAGGTGAAAAGTTGTTGATTTTTAAAGAGAACATGAGTATACTATAAGCACATTGTATACAAAATGCAGAATACACATATCAGGAGAAAAGAATATGGATAAAATAGAACTTAAGGCGCTGGGGAAAATTAATCTGGGGCTTGATGTACTTGGGAAAAGAGAGAATGGTTATCATGATGTACGTATGGTGATGCAGACAGTTTACTTATATGATCAGATTACAATAAAAAAGCGTAAAAATCCAGGGATTGGTCTTGAGACAAATCTTTACTATCTTCCGACAAATGAGAATAACCTTGCATATAAAGCAGCAAAGCTTTTGATGGATGAATTTCATATAGAGGAAGGTATAAACATTTATCTTGATAAACATATTCCTGTAGCAGCAGGCATGGCAGGGGGAAGTTCTAATGCGGCAGCAGTTCTTTTTGGGATGAACCGTATGTTCGGTCTTGACCTTACGATGGAAGGACTTATGGAAAGAGGAGTGAAGCTGGGGGCAGACGTTCCGTACTGTATCATGAGGGGGACAGTCCTTGCAGAGGGGATCGGAGAGATCCTGACACCGTTAGACCCCATGCCAAGATGTTATGTACTGCTGGCAAAGCCGCCGGTGGCAGTTTCTACGAAATTGGTATATGAGAAGATTGATTCTCAGGAAATAAAGGAGCATCCGGATATTGATGGGATCATGGAAGGACTGAAGATACAGGATCTCTCAAAAATTACGTCTAACATGGGAAATGTGCTTGAACGAGTTACTATTGAGGAGTATCCGGTGATTGAAAAAATTAAAAATATCATGAAGGCAGGCGGTGCCTTAAATGCTATGATGAGCGGCAGCGGACCTACAGTCTTTGGGATTTTTGATGACCGGAATCAGGCCAGGATGACAGCACAGAAGATAAAAGAAATACAATTGGCAAAGCAGGTGTATGTGGTGAATGTACACAATGCAAGGAGGAAATAATCGTGGAACCAAACTTTAATGTCACAATGAACGAGTATCTGCCGCTTCGGGATGTGGTGTTTAATACACTGCGTCAGGCAATTTTGAGAGGGGAATTAAAGCCTGGTGAACGGCTGATGGAGATTCAGCTTGCCAATAAGCTGGGAGTCAGCCGTACCCCGATTCGCGAGGCTATTAGAAAACTGGAGCTTGAAGGTCTGGTTCTTATGATTCCGAGAAAAGGCGCCGAAGTGGCAGACATCACGGAAAAAAGCCTTAAAGATGTCCTTGAAGTCAGGAGGGCACTAGAGGAATTGTCCGTAAAGCTTACCTGTGACCGGATTACAAAAGAGGAAATAGGAGAACTTGAACAGGCTGCTGAGAATTTTAGGAAGACATTGAAGAGTAAGGACATTACAGAAATTGCCGAGGCGGATGTGCGCTTTCATGATGTTATATATACAGCTACAAAAAATCAGAAGCTCATACAGCTTCTTAATAACCTTCATGAACAGATGTACCGGTACAGGATCGAATATCTGAAAAATGAAGAAGTGTATCCAAAACTCCTTAAAGAGCATAAAGAGATCATAGACAGGATCAGTAAGGGAGAGAAAGAAGAAGCTGCAAAGAGAGTGTGTGAACACATTGATAATCAGGTAAATGCAGTTATGGATGTTATCCGGACAAAACAAAATTAAAGTGTATATCATTTCCAGAATCTGTCAAGACTCCTTGTATGAGTATAAGGAGGTACATAAGGGTGGAAGAAAATATGATCTGGAAAGATATTACTCAGGAAGATATTATTGAAGAAGACAAAAATATAGATAAAAAATACAGGATAAAAAAGATAATCTGTGTTATACTGGGAATCTGTATTGGTTCGCTTTTGACAGGCGTATATGTCTCTCAGAGAGCTATGGAAGTAGACGCAAGGATTTCCAGGATCCAGGGGAACCTTTCAAAAGAAGTATTCCGTTTTCATGTGCTTGCAGACAGTGACAGCGATGAAGCACAAAAGGTTAAGCTAAAGGTCAGAGATCAGGTGCTGGAATATATGAAACAGACGCTGCCTGGCAATGAGGATATGGTATCAGCGAGCCAGACGAAAAAATGGGCGAAGGAACATCTGCGGGAGATAGAGGATATTGCTGAGAAAGTGATCAGAGAAGAAGGCTATTCCTACAGAGCGAAAGCAGAGGTGTCTGTCTGTTATTTTCCGGACAAGCGGTATGGGGATATTACTTTTCCTCAAGGGTATTATGAGGCGCTGCGTATAAAGCTCGGCAAGGCGAAGGGACATAACTGGTGGTGTGTATTGTACCCTAATCTTTGTTTTACCTCTTCTACCTGTGCGGTAGTAGATGAGGAGGGAAAGGAGGAATTGAAAGAAGTACTGACAGATGAAGAATATGAAATGGTAACAGCCACATCAGATTTTAAGATTAAAAGTTTTTTCTTTGGGGATGGAACAAATGACAAGAATTAATGAGTATACGATCAAAAGTAAAGTCCGGTTTAGCGAGATAGATCATACGAGGAAGATGACACTTCCAGGTATTATCAATTATTTTCAGGATTGCAGTATTTTTCAGTCGGAAGAGATCGGATATGGACTGGAATATCTCACCAGACAAAAACGAGCGTGGATGCTTTCCGCATGGCAGATTGTGATTGACAGATATCCTGAAATGGGAGAAGAGATCAGTATCAGTACATGGGCATCCGGGTTCAAAGGGATCTGCGGCGACCGGAACTTCTGTATGAGGGATAAAGCGGGGAAGATAACCGCTTGTGCTAATTCTTTGTGGGTCTATATGGACATTCAAAAAGGAAGACCTATAAAACCGGGACCAGATGAGATTAAAGCTTACGGTGTATCAGAACCTCTTAAGATGGAGAATGCACCCAGAAAGATAGAACTTCCGGAGAAAATGATAGAAGCAGCATCGTTTCCGGTACGTAAATATCATATTGATACGAATGAACACGTTAATAACTGCCAGTATGTGCAGATGGCGAAAGAGGTATATGAGGGAGAGGAGCCAATCAGGCAGATTCGTGCAGAGTATAAGAAATCAGCAGTATATAAAGATATTATAGTGCTAAAGATCGGCAGAAAAGAGAACAGGACGGTTGTGGAACTTTGCGGTGAACAAGGGCAGACCTTTGCGGCAGTAGAATTCAGGACATAGGAGAAAATAATGAAGCTACAGGAAGAATTGGGAAAAAAAAGAACATTGATGGTTGTAAAAAAGGTAGATTTTGGAGTATATCTGGGAACGAAGGAAGAACGGGTTCTGCTCCCGAAAAAGCAGGTTCCGGCGGGGATAGAGATTGGAGATCCTATAGAAGTGTTTTTATATAAAGATTCGGATGACCGGATGATCGCGACGACACAGATGCCAAAGATCATGCTGGGAGAACTTAGAGTGCTTAAAGTTGTTGATACCGGAAGAATCGGGGCGTTTCTCGATTGGGGGCTTCCAAAGGATCTGCTGCTGCCGTTTAAGGAGCAGACTGCTAAGGTCTCCAAAGGGGATGAGGTGTTGTCAGCTTTATATGTGGACAAGACCGGAAGGCTTTGCGCAACAATGAAACTATATGAAAGACTCAGTACGGATTCCGATTACAAGAAGGATGACGAAGTGTGGGGAACGGTCTATGAGATCAGTGATAATTTTGGTGTATTTGTGGCGGTGGAGAACAGGTATTCAGGATTGATCCCCAAACGGGAAGACTTTGGTAATATGAAAGTAGGCGATATGGTAACAGCACGAATCACAAAGGTACTTGAAGACGGAAAATTAGACTTAAGTGTGCGTAAAAAGGCATTTCTTCAAATGGATGAAGATGCGCGGATGTTGTTAAAAAAGATGAAATCGAACGGCGGAAAACTGCCATTTACTGACAAATCTGACGCAGAATCAATTAAAAAAGAGCTGGGGCTTAGTAAAAATGCATTTAAACGTGCGGTCGGAAGGCTGTTAAAAGAACAGAAAATACGAATTAGTGAAAAAGGTATTGAAATTCTGGAAAAATAAGTTATACTTGATGGCGTAAGAAGAAAAGAGAGTTTTGAAAGGAGAGCGTAATATGAAGGTACAGAATATTACAGATGTAGAGAAGTTTTTTAGCGTAGTAGATAGTTGTAAAGGAAAAGTAGAGCTTGTGACAGGAGAAGGAGACAGACTGAATCTGAAGTCTAAGTTATCCCAGTATGTATCTCTTGCGAATATTTTTTCTAATGGAGAGATTCCTGAACTTGAGATCGTAGCACATGAGAAAGAGGATATTGATAAGCTGGTTGCTTTTATGATCAACGGCTAATCGGCAGGAAAGATATAGGAGTTGGATATAATTACGGCAGACGGGAGGAGATCCTGTCTGCCGTAACTTTTTATAGATTTATTCACCTGATAATATATTTTATCTTTTCGTCAGGCATTTACTTGATGCGGAACTGGCTGAGAAGCTGGTTCAGTGTCTTTGCCTGATTGGATAGCTCATTGGAAATCGTCGCGCTCTTTTCAGCAGCGGCAGAGTTTTCCTGTATTACCCTGGATACTTCTTTGATTCTGCTTTCAACAGAAGCAATCATCTCTGCCTGCTGGACGCTGGCAAGAGAAATCTCATCCATCAAAGTTTTGATAGATTGGATACACTCATTAATGACTTGCATTGCAGAGATAGCAAGGTTTGAAGATTCCGTGCCTGATTTTGCGGCATTGATGGAATCGCCGATCAGACTGCTTGTATTTTTGGCAGCTTCGGAAGACTTGGCCGCGAGGCTTTTTACTTCATTTGACACTACAGAGAATCCTTTTCCTGCCTCGCCTGCCCGGACAGCTTCTACAGTGGCGTTCAGCGCGAGGATGTTTGTCTGGAAAGCAATATCTTCGATAGTTTTTATGATGCTGACAATTTTGACTGAGGACTGGTCAATATTTTTTGTAGCTGTCATCAACTGTTCCATCTTCATGTCAGCTTCAGCCGCAAAGCCTGCAGCTTTATCAACGAGGTTGCTGGCATTGCTGCAACGGACGGTACTGCTCTGGATCTGTTCTGTCATATCCGCGACATTGGATACGAGTCCGCCCATAGAGGCTTCCTGCTGGATTGTTCCTTGAGACAACGCCTGAGCACCCTCAGACACCTGATTTGCTCCGCTATCTACCCGATTGGCTACTTGAGTAATGTCGCGCATGACACTTGTCAGATGAGTGCGGATACTCTTTAAGCTCTCGGCCAGAATCCGGAAATCTCCGATATAATAATCTTCATTTTTCTGTACATCCACTGCAATATTGCCATCGGCCATCTCTCCGAGTATCCTGCCGATATCGTCGATTGTTTTCCGCAGGCATTCACACACATGATGGATTGTCTGGGCTATCATACCAATCTCGTCTTCCCTTCCGTAAAAAGGTTTCAATTCACGATCAACAGATAGTTCCAGATTCCCAAGACGGCGGATAGCTCTTTCCATGACCATAAGCTCTCTGCCTTCCCGGTAAAGGATCAGCAGCGTGACCAGCATGATGACAGCAGCTACAGCCGCGCATAATATACCAACTGTGATACGTACGGTCGCGACTTCCCCGTAAACTTCTGATACATTGTCACGGACCATGAAGACCCAGTTGCGGTCTTTTAAGTATTTATAGACAACTAATTGTTCTACGCCGTTTTCATCCTTATAGGAATATGTACCTGCCTGTGTGCTGCCGTCTTTTTTGATACGCTTAAGAATTTCCAGATAGCCGCTGTCTTCTGTCCGGGTATTCAAAAGTTCCTCATCCTCATGGTACAGGTACATACCGGTATCCACATTTAAAAATACATATTCGCTGTTAGGCAGCCCTTCGATGTCCAAATCCAGCAGTGCGTCCATCAGCCGATTGGCAAAAACACCGGCGCCTACATAACCAATACAATTCTTGCCGTCGAAAAGAGGGTAGTACATGGATAAAATCATGCTTCCGGTACCAGGGGATTTCATAATACCAAGGTTGGTAAGTTCAGGCTTTGCCAGTATGGTATCACGGAATTCATCCAGTGAATCTCCCTTACGGGTGGTCATCCCGATGGCGCCCTGAGAGGTGTGTGTCAGTATGTAAGTGGAGGGAGTGCCGATGTAAAGTCCCTCAAAGACACCCTTGACCGCGGCAAAATCTTCTGTATACTTCTGACCTTTTTTTAACAGATAAGGATCTTCGGGATCTTCAAGGAGATCTCTGACTTCACTTCCGAGAGCAAAAGCAGCCATATATTCCTCTGCGGAGGCTACATAATCATTTATGATGGCGGCTCTGGATTCTACAGCGTCAGTCATCTGGTTAGTAATATTGCCTTTAACCATAGAAGAAACGCGGCTGGATACGACGAACCAGAGCAGCAGCATGCCCGCAAAGGTGATTGCCGTGGTGATAATACTGATGCGTGTCGCAAGCTTTCTGTTTACTAGAAATTTCATAAGATTCCTCCTGCAATAAAGAAATGGATTTCAGATGATAAGATATATTTCTATTGCATGATAATTTTAACATGAACTTTGCTGGTTTTCAAGACAGATGCTTTTTGATTTTTGTTTTTAGAAGGCATAAAGTCATTGTTTATAGATGATATAAATAAATAAGATTGTATTATAGAAATGAGTGATTTGACAAATGTAAGCTTTCAAACCTATACTTTATTTTAGAAAGAATATACAGGAGGATAAGTATGAAAAGAAGATTATCAGTACTTCTCGTTGCCGTTATGTTATTAACGATGATATGCACGGCATGCGGCAGCAATGAGACAAAGGAAACCGAGGAGAAAAAGGAAGAGACAGCTGTAACGGAGGAAGAGACAAAAGAAGAAGGCGAGGAATATCACATCGCAGTCGTAACGCCTACGTTATCTGTAAGTGAAGATGAATTCCGCGCGGGAGAGCAGCTTATGGAAGAATATCCGGATGTGGTAACGCATCTTGTATTGCCGGAAAAGTTTGACACAGAGATTGAAGGGTGCATAAGCACCATCGTTTCCGCGGCAGACGATCCACTGATGAGAGCAGTTATCGTAAGTTCCGGACAGTCCGGGCTTATTCCGGCATTCCAGCAGCTCAAGGAGAAAAATCCCGATATTATCACCATCGCGTCAACGATTTATGACGAGCCGGATATGATGTCGGAAAACATCGATGTGAATCTTGACATGGATGCCATCAGAAGGGGAGAGACTATCCCCACAAAGGCAAAGGAAATGGGAGCAAAGACATTTATCCATTACTCCTTTCCGACCCATCTTGCAAAGCCTACTATTACAGCCAGAAGGGACAAGATGAAAGAGACTTGTAAAGAGCTTGGACTTGAGTTTGTCGAAGTGATCACGCCAGACCCGCAGACAGGAAACGGCCCGGAAGCTATGCAGCAGTTCCTTCAGGAGGATATCCCGAGACAGATTGAAAAGTATGGTAAGGAAACGAACATTTTCGGTACAAACTGCCCGATGTATGATGTGATCATCGCGAAAGCTTTGGAGCTTAAGTTCACAGTTGCAGAGCAGTGCTGCCCGACACCGACGCAGGCATATCCTACCGTATTGGGTCTGGAGATTGCAGAGGAGGACGCGACTAACTTTGATAAGATCAACCAGATGATAGCAGAAAAGGTTGATGCGCAGGAAATGAAAGGAAGACTTTCCGGATGGCCGATACCGGTAACGATCTTCCTGCCAAAGTTCGGTGTTGAGGTTGCAAGAGAGATGATTGCCAATCCGGATTTTAACCCGAACAATGCAGAGAATCTTGGTAAGCTGGCAAAGGACAAGTTCGGCCTGGACGTGGATTTCCAGCAGTATATGGATTATGAGAACTACTATATGTTTATTATGGAATCTATCTATTATTAAGCGTTGAGTAAGAAAAAGGGGCGGAAGGAGATGAACTCTTCTGCCCTTTTTGTTATAATGAATATCGTTTGCATATGATACGGCAGAGGTGAAGGATCATGGGAGAGTACGTGTTAGAGGTTAGTAATCTGGAAAAAAATTATGGGCAGAACAAGGTTCTTGACAAAGTAAATCTGTCGGTTAAAAAAGGGCAGATCTACGGTCTTATCGGAGCCAACGGTTCTGGAAAGAGCACCCTGATGAATATTTTGTTTGGAAACAGTGTCATCGCCGGAACAGGCGGATACAGCGGAGATGTGATATTTGAAGGAGAAAAGGTTAAGCTTCGCTCCACGACAGAGGCCATTGGACGGGGAATCGGAATGATTTATCAGGAGTTTATGCTGATTCCTGAGATGACCGTGGCAGAAAATATAAAGCTTACAAGGGAGAATACAAAGAGCATATTCAGGAAGGCGTTAAGCCCTGAGTTTTCTTTTGTGGACAAAAAGAAGGATAACGAGGATGCGGCGAGAGTGTTGGAGCAGCTTGGATTTGAGATAGATAATTCTTATCTGGTTAAGAATATCTCGGTGAATGCAAAGCAGTTTGTGGAAATTGCCAGAGAAGTGAATAAAGAAGATTTAAAGCTTTTGCTTTTGGACGAGCCTACGGCAGTTTTAGGTGATGAGGATGCGGGAAAGCTTATGAAGGTATTGAAGGAGCTTGCGAAAAAAGGGACTTCAATCGTCTTCTGCACCCACAGGCTCCATGAGATCTGTGAGGTGTGCGATCATGTGACGGTGTTAAGAGATGGACGGGTTGTTTCTGATTATGAAAGAGACGAGCTGGATATGCGTACGCTTGCCAAAGACATGATCGGGTATGACGTAGCGGCGGTAAAAAAAGAGCATCTCAGACAGGAGAAAAAAGAGATTTTAAAGTTTAAGGACTTTTCTGTGTATATGCCGGGAGAATTTTTAAACGGGCTTGATCTTGACGTATATCAAGGAGAAATCCTGGGACTTACAAGTCTTTCCGGTCACGGAAAGCTTGCGGTTGGGTACGGAGTATTAGGTCAGTTCCCTGTGAGGGGGGAATTTTCCTGCGGCGGTATGGAAGTAGATGTGAAAAATGTTCGGAAGACGATAGAGAGAGGAATCTTTCTTCTACCTGACGATCGGAAGAATATGGGACTTCTGTTGGAACATTCGGTTCGGGACAACATCGTTTTTTCTGGGTTTTATGGGAAAAATCTGTTTCAGAAAAAAGCGGGAGGTTTTTTTCCGGTCAAAGATAAAAAAAAGATTGAGCAGTATGTAGAAGAACAGATTGAAAAGCTGGAGATTAAGTGCGAGAGCGCGGATCAGAAGGTGAAGGAATTAAGCGGTGGAAATCAGCAGAAAGTGTGTATTGCCAGGGCGGTTTTAGTCGCTCCGAAGGTGCTGTTTGTCATGGAGCCTACCAGGGGCGTTGATATCGGAGCGAAAGAGAAGATTCTGGATATGCTTGTGCAGATCAACAGAGAACAGGGCACGACGATCGTGGTGGCGTCAAGCGAACTGGAGGAATTAAAGCGAATCAGTGACAGGATCGCAGTATTCTGCGAGGGAAAGCTTTCACAGATCCTGCCTCCGGATGCGCCGGATGAGAAATTTGCCTTTGCATTTACCGGAGAGGAGGAACGGGATGGATAGTAAGATAAAACTACCGCAGATTATCATTACCGCTTTTATGGTGGCATTGTTTGTCCTTGCGGGATTTTTGGGGATGGATATTCCAGAGCTTGTGAGCGGTTCTTTTATAAAGTTTGTCATGAACGGTGTTCTTGTGCTTGCCATGATTCCGATGATCAACGCCGGGGTGGGGATGAATTTCGGTCTTCCGGTCGGGATTGTAGCAGGGCTTCTGGGAATGTGTATGGCGATACAGCTTCGCATGACAGGAATCGCAGGTTTTTTGGGGGCCGTGGCGCTCTCCGTGATTCCGGCAGTGATCCTCGGTCTGATATATGCGAAGATATTGAATATGGTGAAGGGTAAGGAGGATATCGCGGCTATCTTTATCGGATACTCCTTCATCCCGATCATGAACTTCGTGTGGACAGTGATTCCCTTTACCAACCGGGAGATGCTCTATCCGGTTGGGGCAGAAGGGCTGCGGCCGAAGATCAGCCTGGAAAATTATTTCGGAAATGTGCTGAATGAGCTTATGGTTCTTAAGATTGGGAAGATATCTGTTCCTCTGGGGCTGTTTCTTGCCTACGCCGCAGTGTGCCTTTTAGTGTACGGGTTTTTTAAGACGAAGGGAGGGTCAGTGATGCTGGCAGTTGGGGAAAATGAAAAGTTCTGCCAGCTTTCCGGGATCAGGATAGACAGGGTGCGGACGATGGCGATCGTTCTGTCTACAGTTATCGGGGCGGCTGGAATCTGTGTGTATGCTCAGACTTATGGATTTGTAGAACTTTACAATGCGCCGCTGTCTCACAGTTTTCCGGCAGTTTCGGCAATCCTTATCGGCGGGTGTATAGGAAAACAGGCAAAGATTTCCCATGCGGTTCTGGGAACCTATCTGTACCAGACGATCTATCTTCTGTCAGCGCCTATCGCGAATGCGATCCTGATACCGCAGATGTCGGAGATAGTGAGGATGATCATTACAAACGGGATCATTCTGTACGCATTTTTAAAGCAGGAAAGGAGGAGACGGCAATGATGAAAAAAATTTGCAGGGATGAGTTAATTGTACCGGCTACATTCATTGTATTCAGTATTCTCTGTTTTTTTCTGTCAGGAATCAGCTTTTTGTTCCTTGCGGAGCAGGTGGCGCTCAGGTTTATCCGGAACATCATACTGGTGCTGGCTTTGATCTTCCCGATCATGGCGGGCATGGGGCTGAATTTTGCAGTGGTCATCGGAACGATGATCACACAGGCATGTTTTATCATTGTGCTGAATTTTAACGTCACGGGAGGTAAGGGAGCGGCACTTGTGCTGATTGTCTCTCTTGCGACAGCAGCCGGTGTAGGCTTAGTGATCGGACATCTGCTCAATAAAGTCAGGGGCAGGGAGATGGTGACTTCCATTGTTGTGGGCTTTCTTGCCAACTATATCTACCAGCTTATATTCGTGGCAGGCTTTGGCACGGTAATCCACGTATTTAATAAAAAGCTGGTGCTCTCTACCGGAATCGGCGTGAAAAATATGGTGGATCTAAAGACCTTTAAGGAAGTGTTTGATAATCTTGGTGTATTCAGCATCGGGAAGGCAAAGATTTCCATGCTGCTTTTGGTGATGATTCTGGTGTGCGGTTTTTTTGTATTTTACCTGATACATACACCGCTGGGGCAGAAGATAAGGGCGGTAGGTATGAGTGAGGAGAAAGCGGCCAATATCGGTATCGACACTGATCGGGTGAGGATCATCGTTATCGTGCTGTCTACGGTGTTTGCGGCGCTGGGGCAGTTCGTGTATCTACAGAACATAGGCTCGCTCAATGTCTATACGGAACATCTGGACACGGAGAAGTTTGCCTGCGCAGCGCTTTTGGCGGGGGGCGCCAGTATCCGCAGAGCAGGGGTAAAAAATGCGTTTATCGGGGTAGTGCTCCTTCATACGCTGTTTGTTTTGTCGCCTCTTGCCGGCCGCAATGCTTTTGCTAATGCGTCTTTGGGCGAGTATTTCCGAAGCTTTGTGGCTTACGGGATCATCGCGTTTGCGCTGGTGGTGAATCTTAGGCTGGAACAGAAAGGAGAAAAATAGAAATAAGATGAAAGAATCCGTAAATTGCTAAAAGAAGGTATCCATGCTATTATTAAATGACAAGTTGTTGTGAAGATGAACAAAAGAAGCACGGAAAGATGATAAAGAGGGGTTTTAGTATGAGTTTTGCGCATTTACATGTCCATACGGAGTACAGTCTGCTGGACGGTTCCAATAAAATCAAAGAGTGTGTAGCAAGAGTAAAGGAACTGGGAATGGATAGTGTGGCAATCACGGACCATGGTGTTATGTATGGAGTAATTGACTTTTACCGCGCGGCGAAGGCGGCAGGGGTTAAGCCTGTCCTTGGCTGTGAGGTGTATGTAGCTCCCGGCTCCCGGTTTGATAAGGAGGCTGTCGGGAGCGGGGATGACAGATATTATCATCTGGTTCTTTTAGCTGAGAATGACCTTGGTTATCACAATCTCATGAAGATTGTGTCAAGGGGGTTTACGGAAGGGTATTACTATAAACCGCGTGTAGATCTTGAACTTCTTAAGAAGTTCAATGGTGGGTTGATAGCTTTGAGCGCATGTCTTGCCGGAGAAGTTCAGCGGAATATCTTAAGAGGAATGTATGAGGAGGCCAAAGAGGCAGCGATCCGTTATCAGGATATTTTTGGAGAAGGGAATTTCTTTCTGGAACTTCAGGATCACGGGCTGTCCCAGCAGCGGCAGGTGAACCAGGCGCTGCTTCGGATGTCTCAGGAGACAGGGATTGAGCTTGTGGCGACTAATGATATTCATTATACTTATGCAGAGGATGAGAAGCCCCATGATATGCTTTTGTGCATCCAGACGGGCAAGAAGCTGTCTGATGAAAAACGTATGCGCTATGAAGGAGGACAGTATTATATCAAATCCGAGCAGGAGATGAAGGAATTGTTCCCATATGCGCTTCAGGCACTCGAAAATACGCAGAAAATTGCGGATAGATGCAATGTGGAGATAGAATTTGGTGTTACAAAGCTTCCAAAGTATGATGTGCCCAAAGGGTATACATCGTGGGAATATTTGAATAAGCTGTGCTATGAAGGTTTGGAAAAGAGATATCCGGCTCCTGACGATATGCTTAAAGAGAGGCTTGAGTATGAGCTTTCTGTTATCAAATCTATGGGATATGTGGATTATTTTCTGATCGTATGGGATTTTATTAAATATGCTAAGGATCATCAGATCATGGTAGGGCCGGGGCGCGGCTCGGCAGCAGGAAGTATTGTATCTTATTGTCTTGGGATCACAAGCATAGATCCGATTAAATACCAGCTTCTGTTTGAGCGGTTCCTGAACCCGGAACGAGTATCTATGCCCGATATAGACGTGGATTTCTGCTTTGAGAGACGGCAGGAAGTTATTGACTATGTTGTGGACAAATATGGTTCAGACCGGGTAGTACAGATTGTCACTTTCGGTACGATGGCAGCGAGGGGTGTGATCCGGGATGTAGGACGAGTGATGGATCTGCCTTACGCGTACGTGGATTCGATTTCAAAGATGATCCCCAAGGAGCTCAATATTACACTTCAGCGGGCGCTTAAGGAAAGTCTGGAGTTTAAAAAGCTGTATGAGGAAGATCCACAGGCAAAAGAACTGATCGATGCGTCCATGCGTCTGGAAGGGCTTCCAAGGCATACATCCATGCATGCGGCTGGAGTAGTAATAAGTCAGAAGGAAATTGATGAGTATGTACCATTATCTCTCGGCGCGGATGGCTGTGTGACTACACAGTTTACAATGACTACGCTTGAAGAACTGGGACTTCTGAAAATGGATTTTCTCGGTCTTCGTACACTGACAGTTATCCGGGATGCGGTGAAGCTTGCCAGCGAAAGCAGCGGGTTAAGAATTGATCTTGATGAGATAGATTATAATGATAATTCAGTTCTTGCTGCTGTTGGGACTGGAAAGAATGATGGGGTCTTCCAGCTTGAGAGCGGCGGTATGAAGAGTTTTATGAAAGAGCTGAAACCGAAGAGCCTGGAGGATATTATTGCAGGGATATCGCTGTACCGTCCCGGTCCTATGGACTTTATCCCGCAGTATATCAGGGGGAAGAATTATCCTGAGACGATCAAGTATGACTGCCCTCAGCTTGAACCGATCCTGTCGCCTACTTACGGCTGTATTGTCTATCAGGAACAGGTTATGCAGATCGTACGTGATCTGGCAGGATATACGCTTGGGAGAAGTGATCTGTTAAGACGTGCCATGTCAAAGAAAAAGGGCGATGTCATGCGAAAGGAGCGTCAAAGCTTCGTCTATGGGAATCAGGAAGAAGGAGTGCCGGGCTGTATTGCCAATGGGATAGACGAACGGATTGCCAATAAGATTTATGATGAGATGATAGATTTTGCCAAGTATGCTTTTAACAAGTCCCATGCGGCGGCATATGCAGTTGTATCTTATCAGACAGCATGGCTGAAATATTATTATCCGGTAGAGTTTATGGCAGCGCTTATGACATCTGTGATTGATAATCCGGGAAAAGTTGCAGAATATATATATACATGCCGGCAGATGGGAATTGATATACTCACACCGGATATTAATAAAGGTATCGGTACATTTTCGGTAGACAGGGGGAACATCCGGTATGCGCTTTCTGCGATCAAAAGTATAGGCCGTCCGGTCATTGATGTGATTTTAAAAGAAAGAGAAGCAGGCGGTGTATTTACAAATCTTAAAGATTTTATTGAGCGTATGTCAGTGAAAGAGCTGAATAGGAAAACGATAGAGAACTTTATCAAGTCTGGTACTTTTGACAGTCTTCCCGGTACAAGAAAGCAGCTCATGGTGGTGTATGTACAAATTCTGGATCAGGTGAACCGGGAACGCAAATATTCTATGACGGGCCAAATGTCACTTTTTGATATGGTAAGCGATGAACAGAAAGCAGAGTTTGAGATTCCGTTGCCTGATGTGGGAGAATATGAAAAAGAGGAAAAGCTTGCTTTTGAAAAGGAAGTGTTAGGTGTATATTTAAGCGGGCATCCGATGGAAGAGTATGAAGATAAATGGAGAAAGAATATTACAAAGACTACTCTTGATTTTCAGGTAGATGAAGAAAGCGGGTGTACAAAAGTCCGTGACGGCGCGAAAGAGACTATAGGCGGGATGATTGCGGGGAGAACGATCAAATATACAAAAAAGAACCAGATGATGGCATTTCTTACCATAGAAGATTTGATGGGAACAGTAGAAGTTATTGTATTTCCGAAAGATTATGAAAGGAACCGGCCATATCTGCAGGAAGAGAATAAGGTGTTTGTCAAAGGACGGGTTTCAGAGGAGGATGATGCGCCAAGCAGGTTGATCTGTGAAACAGTGATTCCTTTTAACCAGACAAAAAAGGAACTATGGCTGCAGTTTGACAGTAAGGAAATCTTTCAGAAACAGGAGAAGGAGCTTTATGACATCATCGGTTCCTCCGACGGAGAAGATACAGTTGTGATATACTGTAAAGCAGAGCGGGCGATGAAGCGTCTTGGCGCGAACAGGAGCGTTCGCGCGGAGCCTGGGCTATTGAGCAGGTTGACGAATTATCTTGGTGAATCTTGTGTAAAACTGATAGAAAAAGCCATTGAAAATTAGTGATAATTCATGTACAATGTTGCCGAGTTAAGTTACAGATTATTAGTATAGACGAATGGAGGGATTAATATGGGAGAAAAAGCAATTCGTACGATCGGTGTGTTGACAAGCGGCGGAGATGCGCCGGGAATGAATGCGGCGATCCGTGCAGTAGTAAGAACTGCGTTAGGAAGAGGACTTAGAGTGAGAGGTATCCGCAGAGGTTATCAAGGTCTTTTGAATGAGGAGATTATCGACTTATCTGCAAGAGATGTATCTGACACGATCCAGCGGGGAGGAACGATCCTCCAGACAGCACGCTGTCATTCCATGCGTACGGAAGAAGGGCAGCAGAAAGCGGCGGCGATCTGCAAAAAATACGGTATTGACGGAATGGTAGTTATCGGAGGAGACGGTTCATTCGCGGGAGCACAGAGGCTTGCGTATTACGGCATCAATACTATCGGTATTCCGGGAACCATCGACCTTGATATTGCTTGTACGGAGTATACGATTGGGTTTGACACAGCAGTAAATACAGCAATGGAAGCAATTGATAAAGTACGTGACACATCTACCTCCCATGAAAGATGCTCCATTATTGAGGTTATGGGAAGAGACGCGGGATATCTTGCATTGTGGTGCGGGATTGCCAATGGCGCGGAGCGTATCCTTATGCCGGAAGAGCATGATTACAATGAGCAGATGATCGTGGAGGATATTCAGGCCTGCAGAAAGCGCGGTAAGAAAAACTATATTATCATCAATGCGGAAGGAATCGGCGATTCCATGAATATGGCAAAGAGAATCGAAGAAGCTACTGGCATGGAAACAAGGGCAACGATCATCGGGCATATGCAGCGCGGCGGAAGTCCGACATGTAAAGACAGGGTATATGCTTCTATCATGGGTGCAATGGCAGTCGACCTTCTTTGTGAGGGAAAGACGAACCGTGTAGTAGGTTATCAGCACGGGCAGTATAAAGATTTTGATATTGATGAAGCACTGAGCATGAAGAAAGAGATCCCGGAATATCAGTATGATATCGCGCAGAGACTTGCCCTGTAATTATACTATATAAAGGTGGATAATATGACGAAAGAGGTATTACTGACCATCTCGGGACTGCATTATGATACATTCCCGGGAGAAGAATATAATGAGAGCGAGCCGATAGAGGTGATCACACCGGCCACATATTATTTGAAAAACGGGAAGCATTATGTGGTCTATGATGAGATGGTAGAGGGAATGCCTGGAACCATTCAGAATAAAATCCGGATTGCGGGGAATAATCTGTTAGAGATCAAAAAAAGCGGGCTGGCCAATACAAAGATGGTTTTTGAAAAAGACAAGATTAATATGACTCAGTATGAGACACCGTATGGCGAGCTGATGATCGGCATTTTTACAAAATATATGCTGATTGATGTAACGGATAGGAACATTGATGTCCGAGTAAACTATGAGCTGGATATTAACAGTGAAAAAATCGCGGATTGTGATATTAAGATGAATATCCGGGCCAATGCTCCGGGGTAGACATAAGAAAAGGACAGGTTAAAAAGCCTGTCCTTTCGTAATTTGAAATTAATGAAATGATTCGATTATCTGCCGGTCAATCTGGCAAAAAAACCTTTCTTTTTAGGCGGAGTCTCTAAAGGACCGCGTATTCCTCTTACTGATGTGATATAAATACCGCTGACCGTTGCTTTTACTTCCTTTTTGACTGGGATCATCGGAAAAATCTCAGCATCACACATCAGAGTCATAACCTTGGGACCTATCTTTGCCTTTACAACCGGAACTTTGGAACGCCGCAGATACTTTGGCGTATTCTCAAGCACGATAGGCGGGAAACCAGCATCCTTAAGCTTCAGTCTGCCTTTGTCAATGATCAGCATGGATACAGTCTGCGCTGCTGCCTGTAACTGTGCCTGCTGGTCAGCCTGCTTTTTTTCCGCCTTTTTCCCGAGAAAATATAATACAATACATCCAATAATTAATACGATTAAAATCACCAATAATATGATTGTTACTTTACTCACTGGGAACCTCCTGTCTATCTCATTTTCACGAGATATATTGTATCATTCTTTCAGAACGAGTGCAAGCGATTTGGAGTTTTAGGGGTTACTTTTATAAAGAAAGATTATATAATGATATAAGGATAGGGGTGATAAAGAGTGCCTGATTTGATAAAGGACAGCCTTGTAGAAGGTTATAGATGGATTTTTGAACATCTTTTTATTATAAATATTATATTTTCATTATTGATCATCTTTTTTCAGAGACGTAATCCAACTACAGTATGGGCATGGCTCCTGCTTTTGTATTATATTCCGATCATCGGTTTCGTTTTGTATCTTGTTCTGGCACAGAACTTTCATAAAGACAGGATGTTTAAGATGAAGGAGATCGAAGGAGAACTAAAGTACGCAGTCAGACGTCAGGAAGAATCAATCTTCCGGAAAAAACTGCGTCTTAGAGATCCTGAACTTGAAAGATTTAAAAGGCTGATTTTGTATAATCTGAATGAAGGTGAGGCGGTTTTAACAGATAATAACGACATACGGATCTATACAGATGGTGAGGATAAATTCAGAGATTTGCTTTATGAGATGGAACACGCGAAAAGATATATCCATCTGCAGTATTATATTATCCGCAATGACGAGCTGTGGCAGGAGATTGAAGCGGTGCTGGTTAAAAAAGTGAAAGAAGGAGTAAAGGTCAGGGTACTGTTTGACAGCATGGGCTGCCGGGGAATGAGAAGTGTTGACTGGGCGAGACTTCGGGCTTCGGGAGTGGAAGCGGCTGAATTTTTTCCGGCGCTTTTAGGGAAGTTCCAGTTAAGGGTCAATTACCGCAATCACAGAAAGATTGTAGTTATTGATGGGAGGCTTGGCTTTATTGGAGGATTCAACATTGGAAGAGAATATCTTGGGAGAAACCGTAAGTTTGGGTATTGGAGAGATACGCATCTGTGTATTGAGGGGTCGGCTGTGACATCGCTGGCAGTCAGATTTGTTTTGGACTGGAATTATGCCGCGAAGGAGAATCTGTTTTTAGACGACAGTCTGTTTGAGATTCCGAAATATGTGCGGGATGGACGGGATCCTGTACAGATCATCACCAGCGGGCCAGACTCTAAATATCCGAAGATTCGTGACAATTATCTAAGGCTGATCCATATGGCGAGAAAAAGGATCTATGTTCAGACGCCGTACTTTATACCGGATGACGATATTAAGACAGCGCTTGTGATCGCGGCCAAGTCTGGCATTGATGTGCGCATCATGATACCGTGTAAGCCGGATCATCCATTTGTATATTGGGCAACCTGTTCTTATATAGGTGAAATGATTGAGGCAGGAGCAAGATGCTATACTTATGATAATGGTTTTCTTCACAGTAAGTGTCTGTGTATAGACGGACTGGTGAGTTGTGTGGGAACTGCCAATATGGATATCCGAAGCTTTGCGTTGAATTTTGAAGTAAATGCGGTCATCTACAGCGCGAGGACTACACAGAAGCTGGAGGAAGAATTTGAGAGTGATATTTTGAGAAGCACGATCATTACAAGAAAGCAATATAGCCAGAGAAGCTGGATCATAAGGGTAAAAGAGCAATTTTGCCGTCTGCTTTCTCCTGTTTTGTAGAATAACAGAAGGTTTGCGGCCGGAGGATATTGAGAAAGCAAAAGGATGAAATATCTGTGAAAAAGGTTTTAATGCAGAAAGGATTGTGATATACTCAATCAGTGTTGAAAACATTTTAAGATTAAGAGGTGTATTATGAAAAAGAAAATAGCAGCATTATTAATAGGAATTGCAGCTTTTGCAGTATTTTTAACTGCATGTGAAGCGAGTAAGGGGCTGGAGACAGACGAGATAAAGATCACACAGTACAAACAGGTTGAAGTAGATCAGGTGCAGAAGCCGGCAGAGGTTACGGATGAGGATGTAGAGAAAAGTATCGAGGCGGCACTTGATGCGCAGGCAGAGGAAAAGGAGGTCACGGACCGTAAGATCAAAGACGGTGATATCGTCAATATTGATTTTGTCGGGAAGATAAAAGGAAAGGCATTTGACGGGGGTTCCGCTGAAAAGTACGATCTTACAATCGGTTCTGACAGCTTTATTGACGGGTTTGAAGATAGTATCGTCGGTCATGAGAAGGGTGATAAATTTGACTGGAAAGGAAAATTCCCAGAAGATTATGGCAATACAGATTATGCGGGAAAAGATGTTGTTTTCAGTATTGTAGTGAATAGTATCAAGGAACGGAATGTTCCAAAACTTACAGATGAACTGGTACCGAAGCTTTCAAAGAATGCGAAGAATGTAAAAGAATATAAGGAAGAAGTGAAAAAACAGTTGGAGACGACTGCCCAGCAAAGTTATGACGCAACACTTGGATCAGAAGTATGGCAGGCGGTTCTTGAAAATACGGAAGTGAAAAAGTATCCTGATGGTGAGAAGAAAAAGACACAGGAAGCTTTGAAAAAACGCTACGAGCAGCTTGCAGCCACTTATGACATGGAGTTAAAAGATTTTTTGGAAGGCCAGATGGGCATGAGTGAAGAGGACTTTGATAAACAGGCAGCAGAGGCAGCAGAGCAAAGTGTAAAATCAAAGATGGTTACAAATGCGATTGCTGAAAAAGAAAAGATTACTCTTAGCGATGAAGCGTATGAAAAAGAACTGCAGAAAATTGTTGAGGCATATGGCTATGAAAGTGTAGAAGCATTGAAGGAACAGGTAGAAGAGGAAGAACTTAAGGCAACAGCCCTCAATAACATTGTGGTAGCAGAGCTTTCAAAACAGTGTATCCAGAAAGCATCCGGGAAATAAATCTATAACAGGAATTTAAAGAAAGTGATCATAGAGACTGTATTTGATGTTGCTTATCTGAACTGCAATACTAAATATATTATGCTTTAGGATGGAACAAAAGGGCATGACGAAGAAGATCTGAAAAGAGCAATATGAAAATAAACCCCTGCATACATTGTAAAAACAATGAGTGCAGGGGTTTTCTATGAAAGATTATATTGAGAGCGGGCGGTAGAAATCGCTTATTATATTATTGAGCATAAAGCGACAGTACGGCAGACAGCGAAAAAATTTGGCGTTAGCAAGAGTACTATACATATGGTAGTAACAAAATAGAACGTTCTATATGGAGAATCAAATAGATATCATGAGCCATCTCTGAGAATACGGCAGTATTCAGGAGGTGGCATTGTTGCCGTTCAAAGGAATCCGATTGTGAAACCGAGGCAGATAGGGTATAATATAGAAAACAACATTATGATGGAGAGATGATGATGAAGAAACCGTTGCCGATAGGTGTTGATAATTTTGAAAAAATAATAAAAGATGGTTATTGCTATATAGATAAGACTATGTTTATCAAAGAATTGTTGGATTTAAAAGGAGAAGTAAATTTGTTTACACGTCCAAGAAGATTTGGAAAGACATTGAATCTAAGTATGCTTCGTTACTTTTTTGAGGATACAGGGGATGCGAAGAAAAATAATGAGAATAAATCGCTCTTTCAAGGCTTAAAGATTATGGGGCAAGGCGAAAAATATACGCAACATATGGGAGACTATCCGGTTATTGATTTAACGCTGAAATCAGCAAAGCAACCCACTTTTGAATCCGCGTATGGTAAGATGAAAAGAGCAATTGCAGACGAATTCCATAGACATCGGTATATATTGGCGAACGAAAAATTGAATGAAGAGGAGAAGAGACTCTTTCAGAAGATTGCCGACCGGAAGGCAGAATATGATGATTATTCCGGAGCATTGGAGTTCTTAAGTAAATGTCTTTACGAGGCGACGGATAAAAAGACGGTTATTTTGATAGATGAATATGATGTGCCGCTTGAGAATGCTTATTTCAGAGGATTCTATGAGAAAATGGTGGATTTTATCCGTTCATTATTTGAATCAGCGTTGAAAACGAATAATTATTTGCAGTTTGCTGTTATTACCGGGTGTCTGAGGATTTCAAAGGATAGTATATTTACCGGGTTGAATCATCTGAATATTATATCTGTACTTGATAAAAAATACAGCGAGCATTTTGGCTTTACAGAGCAGGAAGTTATCCAGATGATGTCTTATTATGAAGCAGAAAGCCGTTTTTCGACAATGAAAGAGTGGTATGACGGATATTTGTTTGGAGATACGGAAGTTTATAATCCATGGAGTGTGATTAAGTTTTTGTATGATTTATATTCGGATGTAGGAGCCTTCCCGCATCCCTATTGGATTAATACAAGTTCTAATGACATTATAAAGGACTTGATTGTTAGAGCAGACCGGGAAACTAAGGGTCAGATTGAAACGCTTTTAGGCGGCGGGATTTTAGAAATTCAGGTCCATGAAGAAGTTACCTATGGGGATATGTACAATAACGGTGAGAACTTGTGGAATTTCCTCTATTTTACAGGGTATCTTACAAAAGAGAGTGAATATTTTAAGGAATCTTCTATCTTTTTACGGGCGCGTATACCTAATATAGAAGTAAAAACAATTTATCAGAATACGATTCTGAATTGGCTGAAAGCCGCTATAAAGAAAGAAGATTTTCATGATTTGTACCTGGCAATGGAAGAGGGGGACGCCCATAGGATGACGGATATATTAAATAGTCAGCTTTTTCGTACCATTAGTTTTTATGATAGTGCGGAAAATTTTTATCATGGATTTCTGACAGGAATATTAAGCCAGAGTGAGAATTATCTGGTGAAGTCTAACCGAGAGTCGGGGAATGGGCGTTCTGATATTATGGTGAAAAGCCCGTCTCTTAGAGGAAGATCATTTGTTTTAGAATTGAAAGTATCTGGTTCGATCGCTGATTTGGAAATTGATGCAGAAAAGGCGTTGCAGCAAATATATGATAAAAGATATATGGAAGAACTGTGTGCGGAAGGATATCGTAAGATTGATTGTTATGGGATATCATTTTTCCGAAAGGATTGCGAGGTACGGTTTGGGAAAGGACAAGATTAGAACAAAATAGCAGACATAGTATGGAGGATAATAGAATGGCGGAGCAGGAAAACAGTAAAGATTTGATTAGCGTATTATGGAGCGGAGCAGATATATTGCGTTCAAAAATGGATGCAAATGAATATAAAGACTATCTTTTAGGGATTGTTTTTTATAAATATTTATCAGATTCCTTTTTAATAAAGGTCTATGATCTGATTTATGATGAAAAACCAGAAACATTAAAAATTGCTTTGAATGCATATATTGATGCTTTGAAAGATGAAAGTGCAGAAGAATTGAAAGATGAAATAAAATCATCTTGCCATTATGTGATTGAGCCGGAATTAACTTACACAA